>JBBRXM010000041.1:0-42898 GCA_038248405.1 Burkholderiales bacterium | reverse complement strand
GGGCGGAGCCGGCAGCGGCTTGTATTTGGCGCAGTAGATCTTCGACTTGTCCTTGAAGTAGACGATCTGGCTGCCGGGTCCGGACTCGCGCACCGGGAAGGCCGAGCCGTCCTGCGGACGATGGCGCACGCCGACGGCGGCGCGGATGGCGTCGTCGAGCTTGTCGGGGGCGGCGAGGACCACGGCGCCGACGAACACCAGTTCGCTGCTGTCGTCGCTGACGATGATGTCGCTCACCGTCGCGCCCCACAGCGTGCCTTCGGCCTTGAACCACCAGGCGCCGCCTTCGTGCTTGTAGGACGGGCCGAAGGCGCTCGACAGGTAGGAATAGAAATAGGCGTTATCGAGATGGCTGCGGCACAGCACCGCATTGCCGATCACCGGGCCGAAAGTGGACGGCATCGGGCCGGCGCCGGCAGGAACGACCGGCGCAGCGATCCACAGCAGCGCCGCGGCGAGCGCCGCGCGTGCTGTCGACAGCGCGCCGGTGATGCGCATCCAGGCTGGCCGGGTTGCCGCTTACTGGCGCGAGCGTTCTTCCTTCTTGACCTTCTTGGCTTCCTTCTTTTCCTTCATGGTCTTGGCCGGCTCTTTCTTGGTTTCTTTTTTATTGTCTTGTGCTTTGGTCATGGGAGGCTCCTTGGTTCAGTGTTGGCGTATCGGCTGCATTATGACACCGGGCGGCGCGGTTTCGCCATCAATACATCAAACCGTCAGCCCTCGGCCAGCCAGGGATCGCGCTCCGGGTGCGGAAACTGCGCGTTCATGAATTCGACGAAGCTGCGCACCTTGGCCGACAGCAGGCGCCGGCTCGGGTACACCATCATCACCGCCAGGTTGCCCAGATGGTGCCCGGGCAGCAGCTTGACCAGCCGGCCGCTGGTCAGGTCGTCCTCCAGCGTAAACGACGAGCGCACCATGATGCCCATGCCGGCCAGCGCCGCCTGGCGCAGCACGGCGCCGCTGTTGGAGACCATGCGGCTGACGATCGGCACGTTGATGTGCTTGTCTTCCCACACCACCGGCCACGAATGGCGCAGCTGTTCGTAGGCGAAATTGAGGCAGTCGTGCTGCGAGATATCGCCCGGCAGCGCCGGCGTGCCGCGCCGGGCGAGGTAGTCGGGCGCCGCGCACAGCACCACGTTGGAACTGGCCAGGCGCCGCGCGATCATGCTGGCGTCGAATTTCTGCAGGCCGATGAAGATGCCGACGTCGAAGCCCTCCTCGACCAGGTCGACGGCGTGGTCGGCCAGCGTGACGTCGAGCACGACGTCCGGCATTGCCTGCGCGTACTGCGGCAGCAGCATCGCCAGCTGCGACTGGCCGAAACCCGGATGGCAGTAGATGCGCAGCGTGCCCGAGGGCTTGCGCGCGCTCGACGAGGCCAGCGCGTCGGCGTCGTCGATGTCGGCGAGGATCTGGCGCACCCGTTCGAGGTACTGCTGCCCGGTTTCGGTCAGCGACAGGCGCCGCGTGGTGCGGTTGAGCAGGCGCGTGCCCAGGTGCGCCTCCAGGTCGGCCACGTTGCGCGTGACGACTGTGGCCGACATCTCCAGCGCCTGGGCCGCGCGGGCAAAACTGCCCTGCTCGACCACCTTGGCAAATACCCGCATCGATACCAGCCTGTCCATCTGCCTCCTTTAATTATCCCGTTTTACGCAAGTATGCATTGCGATTATTCGCCTTTTTTGCGGAACAAGCAATGTGTAGACTCATTACATCGATGAGCGGCAACGTTCATCAGCGCCGCAGCCGAAGGCAGTGGTGTCCACTTCACAGGAGAAAAATCATGACCGTACAAAAATTCCTCGCCGCCGCCGCCATCTTCGCCGCTGCCGGCACCGCTTTCGCCGCCGATGCCGCCCCTGCTTCCGCCGCTGCCCCTGCCGTCGCCAATGCCGGCTCCGCCGTGCTGGCCGCCAACCTGAACCTGCCGGTCGTCAGCATCAGCAAGAACACCGGCGTAAGCCGCGCCGCCGTGCACGCCGAAGCGGTCGACTTCGTCAAGAACTACAAGACGACCCTGGCCGTCCAGCTCGACCAGTACAAGAACTAATCCCCGGGGTCAGGTCCGACATTCGGACACGGCCCCATCCTTGACCGGCCGTTGATCCGCCGTTCTTGCCTTCCAGACGCCGTTTTCGGCGTCTTGTCGTTTCTGCCGTGCACTGCGCCATGCCTTGTCATATCGTTCAGTCTCCGCACTTCCTGATCGATACGCCATGCACCTCGCGCTCCAGCAATCCATCCTCGCCATTACCCTCGGACTCGGCGCCGTCCACGCCGGCCAGGCCGCTGCCGTCACCGAGCAGCGCACGGTCGGCGCATTCCGCTCGATCGAACTGGCCGGCCCCTACCGCGTGCTGATCACGGCCCAGGGCCGGCAGTCGCTGCAACTGGCCGGCGAAAGCCGTGAGCTGGCCGAAGTGGAGACCTTCGTGCGCGGCGACACTTTGGTGGTGCGGCCGCTGCCACGGCGCGGCTTCCATTTCGGGATCGCCCGGCGGCACGAGCTCACCATCCACATCACCGCGGCCATGCTGGCAGGCCTTTCCACCAGCGGCAGCGGCGACGTCGACGTCGACCAGATCGGCGGCGAGCGCTTTACCGTGAACGCGGCCGGACCGGGCGACCTGCGCGCGGCGGGCGGCGTGCGCGAACTGGCGGTGGTCTCGCGCGGCAGCGGCGACGTCGACCTGCGCCAGCTCGGCGCCACCGACGTCACGCTGGCAATGTCGGGACCGGGCGACGTCAGGCTCGCGCGCGTTGCCGGCGAACTGTCGGCGGAGGTGAGCGGCTCAGGCGACCTGCACGCCGACGCGCTGCGCTTGACCAGGCTGACGGCGGCGCTGCGCGGCCCGGGCAGCGCCACGCTGTCGGGCAGCAGCCGAGAACTGCGCGCCAGCGTTGCCGGTTCGGGCGACCTGAACGCGTGCTCGCTGGAGGTCGACGCCGCCAGCACGCTGCAGCGCGGCGCCGGCAACGCCTGCGTGGCCGGCGCCATCAAGCGCTTCGACGCCGAGGTGCACGGTTCCGGCGATCTCGAAGCGAACGGCCTGCAGGCTGCAAGCGCGCGCGTCACGCTCACCGGCGCGGGCGGGGCGACACTGGCCGGCAGCGTCGGCACCCTGACCGCTGAACTGAGCGGCTCGGGCGACCTGGCAGCGCACCAGCTGCGCGCGCGCAATGCCACCGTGCGCACGCGCGGCCCCGGCGGCGCCCAGCTGGCCACCATCTCCGATACGCTCGACGCCGAAGTGCGCGGCTCCGGCGGGCTGTCGGCCACGCTTGCCGGCAAGCGCCTGCTGCTCAAGATGAGCGGCCCCGGCGACGTCCATGTCGACGGCTCGGTCGACGCCATCGCAGCGCAGCTGACAGGTTCGGGCAGCCTCGACGCCCACGCGCTGGCGGCCGGGCGCGCCGACGTCGCCGCGCGCGGCGCCGGCAGCGCCGTCGTGGGCGTGCGCGGCAAAGGCGCCGACAAGGTCCGCGTGCTCACGTTCGAGCGCGGCGCGGCGCCTGCGGGGGGCCAATAATCCCTGGCTGCGGCGGCCATGGCATTGTGATAATGTGAGGTACCGCGACGCGCAGCCGGCGCACCGCGACAACTCACATGCGCTCACATCCAAAGGACGCCACATGAAGTCAGGTTTCATCCGCCTCTTGCCGCTCGCCCCGCTCGCATGCGCCGCAGCGCTGGCCAGCATCGCCCACGCACAGACCGCCGCCACCTATCCCGCGCTGCCGTCGGAGACGCCCGCCGCATTCGCCCCCGTCACCACCAGCTTCAATTACACCAAGCGCACGGTGATGGTGCCGATGCGCGACGGCGTCAAGCTCAATACCGTCATCATCGTCCCGCGCAACGCAAAGCGCGCGCCGGTGCTGCTCACGCGCACCCCGTACGACGCGGGCGGGTTGACCAGCCACGCCGAGAGCTCGGACATGATGTCGATCCTGCAGGGCTACGACAACGCCGCCGACGTCATCGTCGAAGGCGGCTACATCCGCGTGGTGCAGGACGTGCGCGGCAAGCACGGCTCGGAAGGCGACTACGTGATGAACCGGCCGCTGGCCGGGCCGCAGAACCCGACGCCGGTCGACCATTCCACCGACACTTGGGACACCATCGAGTGGCTGACGAAGAACCTGCCCGAGTCGAACGGCAAGGTCGGCATCATCGGCATCTCGTACGACGGCTTCCTGCCGCTGATGGCGCTGGTGAACCCGCACCCGGCCCTGAAAGTGGCGGTGCCGATGAACCCGATGGTGGACGGCTGGATGGGCGACGACTGGTTCCACCACGGCGCCTTCCGCCAGGTGAACCTGCCGTACGTGATGGAGCAGGTAGTCACCCGCAAGAACGACGCCAAGTGGTTCACCGCCACCCACGACGACTACGACACCTACCTGCGCGCCGGCTCGGCGGGCGAGCTGGCGCGCCAGCGGGGTCTCGCGCAGAGCGGCTTCTGGCGCAAGATCGTCGCCCACCCGACCTACGACGCCTTCTGGCAGGACCAGGCGATGGACAAGATCCTGGCCAGGCAGCCGTTGACGGTGCCCACCATGCTGGTGCACAGCCTGTGGGACGCGGAAGACATCTACGGCGCCATCGCCGTCTACAAGGCATTGAAAACGAAGGAAGGCGCCGGCGACAAGCTGTTCCTGGTGATGGGCCCGTGGTCGCACGGCGGCGGCATCGGCGACGGCAGCAAGCTTGGCGCCATCGGCTTCGGCGCCGACACCGCGCTGCACTTTCGCCAGGAGATCCTGCGCCCCTTCCTCGACCGCTACCTGAAGGACGACGCACCTGCGATGACGGTGGCGCCGGTATCGGCCTTCGAGACCGGCACCAACAAGTGGCGCAGCCTGGCCGCCTGGCCGAGCTGCGCTGGCGCCTGCGCGATCCGGCGGACCGCCCTGCGGCTGGGCGCCGGCCAGAAGCTGACCCTGGGCGGCGGCGCCGGCGAACAAGGCTACGACGAATACATTTCCGATCCGGCCAAGCCGGTGCCCTACCGCGCGCGGCCGATGCAGATGGGTTACGACGAAGGCAAGGGCCAGAGCTGGCCGCGCTGGCTCACCGACGACCAGCGCGAGGCATCCGGCCGCACCGACGTGCTCACCTTCACCTCCGACGTCCTCACGGCACCGGTCAAGATCAGCGGCGAGCCGGTCGCCAACCTGGTCGCCGCCACCACCGGCACCGACGCCGACTGGGTAGTCAAGGTGATCGACCTTTATCCCGACCAGGTGGCGAACCAGCGCGCGCTGGGCGGCTACCAGCTGATGATCTCGGCCGACATCTTCCGCGGCCGCTACCGCGAAGGCTACGAGAGCGGCAAGCCGATCGCCGCCAACCAGGCGCTGGCCTACAAGTTCGCCCTGCCGACCGCTAATCACGTGTTCCTGCCCGGGCACCGCATCATGGTGCAGATCCAGTCGAGCTGGTTTCCGCTGTACGACCGCAATCCGCAAACCTTCGTGCCGAGCATCTTCGAGGCGAAACCGGCGGACTACAAGAAGGCGACGCAGCGCATCTACCACACCAGCTTCGTCGAACTGCCGGTGGTCGGCGCCGCACGGTAAGCGGGCAAAGTCACGGCCCCCGCGGCCGTGATTTGTCATTGCACCAATATTTATTTCCCGGTAACATTCAGCCATCTAGTTGACAGTGAGCAAGACCGTCATGGTTGAATTGAGCGGCATCCGCAAGACCTACCGCCAGGGCGGCGCCACCATCCACGCGCTCGACGGCATCGACCTGAGAATCGCGCCGGGCGAATTCGTCGCCATCATGGGGCCGTCCGGATCGGGCAAGTCGACCCTGCTCAACGTCCTCGGCGCGCTCGACCGGCCCGACGCCGGCCGCTACCGCCTCGGCAGCGACGAAGTGGGCGAACTCGATGACGACGCCGCCTCGTCGCTGCGCAACCGCCGCATCGGCTTCGTGTTCCAGTCCTTCCACCTGCTGCCGCGCCTGACGGTGCTGGAAAACGTCCTGCTGCCGCAGCGCTACGCCCTCGATGCCGATGCCGGCGCCCCCGCCCGCGCGCTCGAGCTGCTGCAGCGCATTGGCCTGGGCAGCCGCCTCGATCACCGGCCCGGCGAGTTGTCCGGCGGCCAGCTGCAGCGCGCGGCGATCGCGCGCGCCCTGCTGAACCAGCCGGCCTTGCTGCTGGCCGACGAGCCGACCGGCAACCTCGACTCCAGAAGCGCCATCGACGTGATGACCCTGCTGACCGAGCTCAATGCCGGCGGCCAGACGCTGGTGATGGTCACCCACGACCCCGACATCGCCGCGCGCGCCGGCCGCACCATCCACCTGCACGACGGCCGCATCGGCATGGCGCAATGAACAAGCGCGCCCTGCTGTGCGCCGCGGCGCTGGTGCCGTTCGGCTGGATGCTGTTCGCCGCTTACGGCCCGGTGACGCCACAGGCGCAGGCGAAGTCGGCCGCTGCCGCGTTCACCACTGCGCCCCCCGCCGCGCGGCCGCTGCTGCTGACCGGCGTCGTCGACGCGATCGATTCGCAGTCCATCCTGGTGCCGCCGTCGAACTCGGCGCCGGTGGTACTGCGCAATTACGTACCGGAGGGCGTCGTCGTCAAGGCCGGCGACATTGTGCTCAGCATCGAAGGCCAGGATTCGGCCAGCCTCGACCAGCAGCGCACCGAGGCGGACCAGGCGGTAGCGCGCGCCGAAAAGGAGACCGCCGAGCTCGACGTCAAGGCGGTAGAGGCGGCGCGCGCGCTGGCTAACGGACGCGCGGCGCTGGCCAAGGCCAAGGTCGACGCCGCCCTGCCGCGCGCGCAAATCTCGGGCCTCGACTTCGACCGCTACCGGGTCGAACACGATCGCGCCACGCTCGACCTGGAAGTCAAGCAAAAGGCCAGCGACATCGCCGCCGAAGCGGTGGCCACGCGCACCCGGGACGCCGCGCTGGAGGCGAAAAAGCTGCAGCTCGGGATCGCCTTCACCATCGCCCGGCGCGAACTGGCACAAGTGCGCGCGGCGCGAGGCGGCGTGGTGGTGCACGGCTACAGCGAGTGGCGCGGCGAGCGCTACGACGAAGGCTCGAGCGGCTTTCCCGGCAACACCGTCGGCCAAGTGATGGGCACCGGCACAATGCGGGTGCGCGCCTGGGCGCTGGAAGCGGACCGGCCCTTGATCGCCGAGGGCCAGGGCGTGCGGCTGCAGTTCGACGCCCTGCCCGGCGCGGTGCTGCCGGCGACGATCGCATCGATCGCCAATGCGCCCGAACCGCGGGCGAGCTGGGGCAACGGCCGCTACTTCCGGCTCGACATCGACCTGCCCGCCGGACACAATCTGCCGCTGGTGGCGGGCATGAGCGTGCTGGTGGAACCGCGCCAGGCGGGCGCCGCCGTGCAGGAGCCCGCGTCCGCGCCGGCGCCGGCGGAACTGCTGATCGAAGGCGAAGTCGACTCGCGCGTTGCCTATCCCGTGCTGCCGCCCACCATCCCCGAGGTGTGGCAGTACACGCTGATGCAGCTCGCGCCCGAAGGCACCGCCGTCAAGGCCGGCCAGCAGGTGGCCACCTTCGGCGCCAACGAGGTCGATCCGCGCCTGGCCACGGGCATCAGCGCGCTGAAGGAAAAGCAGAGCGCGCTGGCCAAGCTCAAGCTCGAACACGCCGAGGCCGCGCGCACCGCCGAACTGGCCGTCGCCGAAGCGAAGTCGAACCGCGAGCGCGCCCAGCGCAAGGCCACCCAGCCGAAGGAGCTGATCCGCCGCGTCGACTACGACAAGCTGGTCATCGAGCGCGCCCTGGCCGAGGAGTTGGAGGCGCTGGCGGTGCGCCAGCGCGACGCTCAGACGCTGGCCCGCAAGGCCGAGGCGGCGACGATCGCCAGCGAAATCGCGCAGCACGCCAGCGCCATCGCCGAACTCACCAAGGGCAAGGCGCAGCTGACGGTGAAGGCCGGGCACGACGGCATCGTCCTCTACCGCACCCAGTTCAGCGGCGAGAAATTCATCGTCGGCAGCCAGGTCTTCAAAGGCCTGTCGGTCGCCACGGTGGCCGATCCCACCCAGCTTATCGTCGTGGCCAAGGTGCCCGAAGCGCAGGCCTCGGCGGTGCAGGTCGGTCAGGCGGCGCGGGTGACGTTCGCCGGCGCCAACACCGCCATCAAGGCGCGCGTGAGCCGGCTCGGCCGCACCTTCCACGGCAAGTCGCGCAGCCAGCCGATCGTGGTGCGCGACGTCGAACTCGAATTCGACAGCATGCCGACCGCCATGAAGCCCGGCGGCGCCGTGCAGGTGACCTTGCTCGCGATGGACGGAAAAACCCGAGGAAAAGCCCCATGAACAAGATGCTTGGGGCGTTCGCCCTGCTGGCGCTGGCCGGCTGCGGCGACGACGCCTCCGTGCGCGCGCCGACCGAAACGCTGGCCGCGCGCGCGTGGGTCGAAACGCTCGACGTCGACGGCGAGATCAAGGCCGCCGCCAGCACACCGCTGACGGTACCCGGCGAAGGCTGGGACAATCGCGCCTTGCTGGCGATGGTCGAGGATGGCCGCGCCGTCAAGAAAGGCGACGTGGTGGCGCGCTTCGACGCACCGCAGGCGCGCATGGAGCTGTCGCAGGCCGACCTGGAACTGCTGCGCAAGGAACTGGGCGTGCAGTCGCTGACCGAGCGCTCGGCCATGAGCCGGGCCGAATTGTCGGCCGATACCGCCAAGGTCAGCGGCGACCTTGGCCTCAGCGAGCGCTACGCCGACATCAAGGTCGAAGCGGGGGTCCTGACGCGCAACCAGATCCTCGACGCGCTGCAGGACACCGGCTTCCTCAAGAACAAGCGCGCCTTCATCGGCTGGAAGAGCGGCCAGGTCGAGTTGCGTTCGTCGGCCGAGCGCACGCTGATGGCGTCGCAGAAGGACAGTGTGAAGCTGACGGCGGAGCAGCGCCGCAAGAGCCTCGCCACGCTCGAGCTGATCGCCCCGCACGACGGCGTGTTCCTGCTCAAGACGAACTGGGACGGCAGCAAGCCGCAACTGGGCGCCAGCCTGTGGGCCGGGCAGGATTTCGGCAAGTTGCCCGACGCCAGCGCCTTGATCGCGACCTTCAGCGTGGCCGAAGGCGCCGCGTTCGGCTTGAAGCCCGGCCTGCCGCTGCGCGCCCGCCTGGCCGGCACCGGCACCGAGTTCGACCTCACCGTCACCAAGGTGGGCAGCAATGCCAGCTCGAAGTCGCGCGAGTCGCCGGTCAAGTACAGCGAACTGGAAGCGGCGATCGATCCGGCCGTCGGCGCCAGGCTGGGCCTGACGCCCGGCCAGGCCGTGCACGCGACCGTCCGGCTGGTCGACCGGCCCGCCGCCCTTACCCTGCCCAACCTGGCGCTGGTGCAGGACGGCGCCGCCTTCAGCGTGTTCGTCGGCGACAAGGCGCCGGGCGTGAAGCACACGGTCGAACTGGGCCAGCGCGGCCCGGTGCGCAGCGAAATCAAATCGGGCCTGGCCGCCGGCGCGCAGGTTCTGCTGGTGCCGGACAGCCAAAAGACCGAGAAAGACAACAAGAAGGACAAGAAGCCGACATGAACCGCGCCCTGATGATGGAAGCCTTGGCCGAACTGCAGCGGCGCAAGCTGCGCACCGGCCTGACCCTGCTCGGCATGGTGTTCGGCGTGGCCGCGATCGTGGCCATGCTGGCCGTCGGCGAAGGCAGCAAACGCGAGGCGCTGCGGCTGGTGTCGGAACTGGGTCTGAACAACGTGCTGCTGGAAGCGAAAAGCCTGACCCCCGACCGGCTCAAGGAAATCCGTACCCGATCGCTCGGCCTGTCGGCAGCTGACGGCGCGGCGGCGCTGTCGGTGGTGCCGGGCGCGCTGTCGGTGGCGTTCAGGAAGGAGATCAAGGTCGAACAGCTGGCCCACGGCGCCACCGTGGCTACCGCCCGCGCGTTTGCCGTCTCGCCCGCGTACGCCGAACATAGCGGCGTACGGGTCGCCCGCGGACGCTGGTTCGCCGCCGCCGACGGCGCCACCCTTGCGCCGGTGTGCGTGCTCGGCTCGCGCCTGGCGCGCACGCTGTTCGGCGACGCCGAACCGGTGGGCGCGCGCATCAAGCTCAATCATCAATGGCTGCAAGTGGTGGGCGTGCTGGGCGAGCGCGCCACCGACAAGGCCGAATTCGAGGGGGTCAAGCTGGGCCTGGACGACGAGCGCCTGTTCGTGCCGTGGGAATCGGGCCGCGCGCGCTTTCGCTTCAGCGTGCTCGAAGACGAGGTCGACGGCGTCAGCCTGCGGCTCGATGGCCAGGGCGCGCCCGACATCGCCGCCCGCGTGCTGCAGCGGCTGATCGACCAGCGCCACGCCGGCGCCGACGACACCAACCTGATCGTGCCGATGGGCCTGTACCGCCAGCACCAGCAGACCCAGCGCATCTTCACCATCGTGATGAGTTCGATCGCCGCGGTCTCGCTGCTGGTCGGCGGCATCGGCATCATGAACATCATGCTGGCCAACGTGCTGGAGCGTCGCCGCGAGATCGGCCTCAAACGGGCGCTGGGCGCGCGCCGGCGCGACATCGTCAGGCAATTCCTGGCCGAGGCGCTGCTCATTGCCGTCAGCGGCGCGCTGATCGGCGTGCTGCTGGGCGCGGTCGCCGCCTACGGCATCGCCGCGCTGGCCGCCTGGTCGGTGGCGTGGTCGCCCCTGATGTTGCTGGTGGCGGTGACGCTGTGCGTCGGCGTCGGCCTGGCGTTCGGCGTATTCCCCGCGCGCCAGGCGGCCGCGCTCGATCCGATCGCGGCGCTGCGCAGCGACGGCTAGCGACTTCGCACAGGAGACCGCCGCAATACCACTTGGCCCAAGGCTTATGCGCGCCGCCCATGCGCATCCCCCATGCAAAAGCGCCTTCATTCAATACCAATTAAATACCTGTTGACAAGCACAAGCGGCATACCTATAGTGCCCTGACCTCCCCGCAGCACACTCCATCACAGCACACATGATCGAATACTTCATCGGCGTCGACGGCGGCGGCACCGGCACCCGCGTGCGGCTCGCCACTGCCGACGGCGTCGAACTGGCGCAAGGACAGGGCGGCCCTTCCGCGCTGGCGCACGGCATCGCCAACGCCTGGTCGCAGATCGACGCGGCCATCGCGATGGCGTTCGCGCACGCCGGCATCGCCCGGGCGCCCGCCGGCGCCATCGCCATCGGCCTCGGCCTGGCCGGCGTGCACAACAAGCTGTGGGCGTCGCAGTTCGTCGCCGCCAACCCCGGCTTTGCCGCAATCCGGCTCGAGACCGACGCCTTCACCACGCTGATGGGCGCGCACGGCGGCAAGCCGGGCGCCATCGTCGCCATCGGCACCGGCAGCGTTGGCCAGGCGCTGCTGGCCGACGGCACCCAGCGCGAAGTGGGCGGCTGGGGCTTCCCGGCCGGCGACGAGGCCAGCGGCGGCTGGCTGGGCCTGCGCGCCGTCAACCACATCGAGCAGGTGCTCGACGGGCGCAAGAGCGCCAGCCCGTTCGCCCAGGCCGTCATCGACGCCTGCGGCGGCGCGCGCGACCCGATCCAGCTCTGGCTCGGCCAGGCCACCCAGACCAGCTACGCGCAACTGGCGCCGATCGTCATTGCCCACGGCGCCAGCGACGACACCGCGCGCGGCTTCCTGCTTGCCGCCGGCGCCGAAGTGGCCGCCATCGCGCACGCGCTCGACCCTTCCGGCACGCTGCCGCTGGCCTTGTGCGGCGGCCTTGGCGCGCCGCTGCGCGGCTACCTGCCGCCTGCCCTGCTCGCGCGCAGCGTCGCGCCCGAAGGCGACGCCGCCAGCGGCGCGCTGCGCATGATCGCCGCGCATGCCGACCAACATTGACGACAGTGTCCCCGTACCTGCGTCTTTTCCCATTCACCCCTTCGCGGAGACGCCGATGAGCGCAGCAATCAAGGGCAATATCCTCACGCCGGCCGGCTGGATCCATGGCGCGATCCGCTTCGGCGAGCGTGTGGCCGGCATCGACGGCCCCGCCGCCGACCCCGCCCTCAACGGCGACGATTTCATCCTGCCCGGCTTTATCGACCTGCACGTGCACGGCGGCGGCGGGCGCGACGTCATGGAAGGCGGCGACGCCCCGCACGTGATCGCGGCGATGCACGCGAAGCACGGCACCACCTGCCTGCTGGCCACCACCATGACGGCGCCGCCGGAAGACATCGTCGCCGCGCTCAAGGCGATCGGCGCCGCGGCGGCCGCGCGCCGCCCGGGCGCGGCGCGCATCCTCGGCGTGCACCTGGAAGGCCCGTACATCAACCCCGGCAAACTGGGCGCGCAGCCCGACTACGCGCGTGAGGCCAGCCTGGCCGAAGTGCAGCAGCTGGGCACCCACGCGCCGATGCGCCTGATCACGGTGGCGCCCGAAATCGACGGCCACCTGGCGCTGGTGCGCGCGCTGGCCGACGCCGGCATCCGCGTGCAGATCGGCCACACCAGCGGCACCTACGACGACGGCGTCGCCGCGCTGGCGGCCGGCGCCGCCGGCTTCACCCACCTGTTCAACGCCATGAACCCGCTGCACCACCGCCAGCCCGGCATGGTCGGCGCGGCGCTGGCGCACGCGCAGTACGCCGAGATCATCCCCGACCTACTGCACGTGCATCCGGGCGCGATCAAGGTGGCGCTGCGCGCGATCCCGCAGCTGTACTGCGTGACCGATTCCACCGCCGCCACCGGCATGCCGGACGGCGAGTACATGCTGGGCCGCCAGCTGGTCCACAAGTGCATGGGCGGCGTGCGCCTGTCCGACGGCACGCTGGCCGGCAGCACGCTGACCATGGACCAGGCGCTGCGCAACCTGGTCAACACGATCGGCCTGGACCTGGCCGACGCCTCGCGGCGCGTCTCCACCAACGCCGCCGACTATCTGGGCGAAACCGAACGTGGCCGCCTGGCCGCCGGCTGCTTCGCCGACATCGTCGTGCTGGACCGGAACCTGAACATCAAAGCCGTATATATAGAAGGAGAAGCGTGTGACCTCACTGATGCTTGAAGAGGCCCTGTCGGCGGCCGAATGCGTGTCGCTGCAGCTGTCGAACGACGTCGAACGTTACGCCGAACTGGGACGCAGGCTGCGCTCGACCAATTTCAACAGCGCGCTGACGGTGGCGCGCGGCAGTTCCGACCACGCCGCCAACTACTGCGCCTACCTGATCATGGCGCGCATGGGCCGCATCGTCGCCTCGCTGCCGATGTCGCTGGTGACGCTGTACAAGTCGCCGCTGGTCACGCGCGACACGCTGACGATCGCCATCTCGCAGTCGGGCCAGAGCCCGGACGTGGTCGAGCCGATCAAGTACTTCCGCGACGGCGGCGCCACCACCGTCGCGCTGGTCAACGACATCGACTCGCCGCTGGCGCAGGCGGCCGAATGGGCGATCCCGCTGCATGCCGGCAAAGAGCACAGCGTGGCCGCGACCAAGAGCTTCATCACCAGCCTGGTGGCCGGCGCGCGCCTGGTGGCGCACTGGCAGAACGACCCGGAACTGATCGAGGCCCTGGCGGCGCTGCCGCAGGCGCTGTCTGAAGCGGCGCGCGCCGACTGGTCGGCCGCGCTCGACGTGCTCACGCCCGCCCGCAACATCATGGTGGTCGGGCGCGGCATCAGCTTCCCTATCGCGCTCGAGTCGGCGCTGAAATTCAAGGAGACGTCGGCGCTGCAGGCCGAGGCGTTTTCCGGCGCCGAAATCAAGCACGGCCCGATGGCGCTGATCGAAGACGGCTACCCGCTGCTCATTTTCGCCACGCGCGGGCCCACCCAGGCCGGCCTGGTGCAACTGGCCACCGAGATGCGCGGGCGCGGCGCGCGCGTGCTGCTCGCAGCCCCCGCCGACATCGCCGAACGCGACCTGACCCTGCCGGTCGCCGCCACCCCGGACCTCGACCCGATCGTCGCCGTGCAGGCCTTTTACGTGATGGCCGCGCACCTGTCGAAAGCGCGCGGCATGGACCCCGACCGCCCGCGCCACCTGAGCAAAGTCACGAGGACCAACTGATGAACGACTCCCGCATACTGGCCGGCCAGCTGATGATGGTGCGCCTGGCCGGCACCGAGCTCGATGCCGCCGGCGCCGCCTTCCTGAAGGAAAACGGCGTGCGCGCGGTCTGCCTGTTCCGCCAGAACATGGTCGACGCGGCCCAGCTGTCGCGCCTGACGGCCGACCTGCGCGCGGCGATGGGCCCGGAATCGCTGATCGCGCTCGACCAGGAAGGCGGCGCGGTGGTGCGCTCGACCTGGGTGCCGCAGCCGCCGTCGGCGATGGCGCTGGGCGCTAGCGACGACCTGGCGCTGGCGAAGGCCACCGGCGCCGCGGTCGCGCGCGCGGTCAGGGCGCTCGGCTTCAACTGGAACTTCGCGCCCGTGCTGGACCTGAACAACAACCCGCACAACCCCGTGATCGCCGAGCGTTCCTTCGGCGCCGACCCGCTTCGCGCCACCGAACTGGCGATGGCGTGGATGGACGGCAGCCAGGCCGAGGGCGTGGCCTGCTGCGTCAAGCACTTCCCCGGCCACGGCGACACCAGCGTCGACTCGCACCGCGACCTGCCCACCGTCGACAAGCCGCTCGCCGAACTGGAGCAGTTCGAGTTCGCGCCGTTCCGCATGGCCGCGCCGCACGCGCCGGCGATGATGACGGCCCACATCGTCTACCCGGCGCTCGATGCCGAGTTCCCGGCCACCATGTCGCGCCGCATATTGACCGGCCTGCTGCGCGAGGAATGGCACTACCGCGGCGTGATCATCACCGACGCGATGGACATGCACGCCATCGCCCATCGCTACGGCGCCGGCCAGGCTGCCGTCAACGCGCTGGCGGCCGGCGCCGACATGGTGACCGCGCTCGGCACCCCGGACGTGCAGGAAGAAACGATCGCCGCGATCGCCGCCGCCATCGACGCCGGCACGCTGCCGGCGCAGGCGGTGCAGGAACGCCTGGCGCGCCTGGCCGCGCTGGCGCGGCGCTATCCGTGCCAGGGCGGCGACTACCACGACGACGGCGCCGACCGCGCGCTGATGGCCGAGGGCTGGCGGCGCGCGCTGACGGTGCTGGGCGCGGCCTGCCCGCCGCCGGCCGGCGCGCCGGTGCGGCTGGTAGTGCGCCAGGACGTGGTCAGCGACGGCGTGTCCGAGGCGGGGGTGTCGGCCGCTGCGCTGGCGGCCTCGCTCGCGCGCCTGTACGACGTCGACACCGTCACCTATGCCGACGCTGAAACCTTCGACTGGAACACGCTGCCGGCGGACGGGCGCTTCACGATCCTGGCGTCGACTTCGCGAAAGCGCTACGGCGCCAACGCGCGCAGCTGGCGGCCCGACCTGCACCTGGCCCTGTGGAACCCCTACCAGGCGCTCGACATCGCCGCCCCCGCCCTGCTGACCTACGGTTTCGCCGCACCCGCGCTGGACGCCGTCAACGCCTGGCTGGCGGGCGAACTGCAGGCGAACGGCAATTGCCCGGTGGCCGGTTTCTGACGTGCACAATAGCGGAGTGAGCATGACAAGTTTTATGGGACAATACGCGCTGTTCGGCAGGTCGTTGTCGAAACGGAATGTCCACCCAGTGGCGCACTCGCGCGTTAGACCAGCCTCAGCCTATTTTTTTGTCCTTTGATTGAAGGGTTTTCCATGTCCCATATCCGTCTTGCCCGCATCAGCCTGATGCTTGCCGCTATCGGCCTCAATGCAGCCCCGGCACTGATGACCGGCGCGCATGCGCAGAAGGCCGCCGCACCCGCCGCCGATGCGCCAAAACCGGATACCGTCCGCCCCGAGCTGTTCAAGCTGATCGATTCGGCCGTGATCAAGCAGCTGATGACGGACAAGAAGTACGACGAAGTCCAGGCCCGCATCACCCAGGCCGACGCGTTCCCGGCCAAGACGCCCTACGAGACCTACGTCATCGACCGCATGAAAGTGGCGCTCGGCTCGGCCACCGGCAACGACGCCATGACCGCCGCCGCGCTCGAGGCGGTGATCGCCTCGGGGCGGCTGGCGCCGACCGACCAGGGCGAGTTCATGATCGCCCTGGGCAACACCTACTACAACGCCAAGAACTACCCGAAGGCGATCGAGTGGATGAAGCGCTACCAGAAAGAAGGCGCGACGCCTGACAAGGTGCGCCCTTCACTGATCCGCGCCTACTACCTGAGCAACGATTTCGCCGCCGCCAAGACCGAAGCGCTGTCGCTGATTGCCGACACCGAAAAGGCCGGCAAGCAGCCGTCGCTGGAAGACCTGCGCCTGCTCTACAGCGCGGCCTCCAAGCTGAAGGACAACGCCACCTACCTGATGGCGATGGAAAAGCTGGTGACGCTCTATCCGAGCGACGACTACTGGACCGACCTGCTGCACCGCGTGCAGGGCAAGCCCGGCTTCAGCCAGACCCACTCGATCGACGTGCTGCGCCTGCAGTCGGCGGCGCAAAAGGCGATGGCCCCTGAAGAGTACATCGAGCTGGCCGAACTGACGCTGGCGGCCGGCTTCCCGACCGAAGCGAAGAAGACCCTCGACGCCGGCTATGCCGCCGGCGTGCTCGGCACCGGCAGCGGCGCCGCCACCCACAAGCAGCTGCGCGACAAGGCTACCCGCGGCGCTGCCGACGATGCCAAGAACATCGCCAGCGGCGAAGCGGGCGCGGCCAAGGCGAAGGACGGCGCCGGCCTCGTCAACCTGGGCTGGGCCTACGTCACGATGGACCAGTTCGACAAGGGCATCCCGCTGATGGAACAGGGCATCGCCAAGGGCATCGCCAAGAAGCAGGACGAGTACAAGCTGCGCCTGGGCATGGCCTACGCCAAGGCCGGCCGCAAGCCGGAGGCAGTCAAGACGCTCGAATCGATCAAGGGCACCGACGGCCTGGCCGACATCGCGCGCTACTGGATCCTGTGGGTCAACCGCGCGCCGGCAAGCGCCGCTGCCCCTGCGGCCGCCGCGAAATAAGGGCTGCCACCTCGCGAAGGCGGGCGCGGACTTCGGTCCCGCCCGCTTTTTTCATGGGCGGTTAATTGGCGTACATAAGCGGGCGCTCGTTTCCCGGATACTCAAACTACTCTCGAGAAAGGTTCAGCATGACGACCGTACGCAAAGGACAGGCACCCGCCAAGCTGGGGCGCGACGAATTCCGGCTGGTGTTTTCGCGCTCCTTCATGGACCCGGCGTTCGGCAAGGTCGCCGGCGAACTGGCCGCGGTCGAGGAAGTGGCCTGGAACAATTACAGCGAATCGCACAAGGCGCCGGTGACGCGCAAGGCCGGCCCCGGCTTCGCCGATCCCGACTACGAGCTCTCTGTCGAGTGGAGCGCGGCGCGCGACAGGCTGCTGGCGGCCGAAGCGGTGCAGAAGGATCCGGCCACGCGCTCGCGCGTGCTGGTAATCAACGGCGCGGCGCGCAACGACGGCACCTGTCCCGGCGAGATCTCCAAGTCGTTCCGCATGACGCAGCTGGCGCGCGAGGTGCTCGAAGCGGACGGCATCGAGGTCGACATCCTCGACCTCAGCCTGCTGACGTCCGACTACGACCGCCACATCCATCCCTGCAAGGGCTGCGTGTCGACGGCGATGCCCTTGTGCCACTGGCCGTGCAGCTGCTACCCGAACCACGCGCTGCGCCAGACCAACGACTGGATGAACGAGATCTACGAGAAGTGGGTGGCCGCGCACGGCGTGCTGATCGTCACGCCGGTGTACTGGTACCAGACGCCGGCGGTGCTCAAGCTGATGATCGACCGGCTGGTGTGCGCCGACGGCGGCAATCCCGATCCGACCGCCACGCACGGCAAGAAACCGGAGGAAGCGAAGGCGCTCGAGCTGGCGGGGTGGGATTATCCGAAACACCTGGCCGACCGCGCCTACGGCCTGGTGGTGCATGGCGACGTCGCCGGCATCGAAGGGACGCGGCGCGGGCTGTCGGACTGGCTCGACTGGATGGGACTGATCGACGCCGGCAGCTTTGCGCGGCTGGACCGCTACGTCGGGTACTTCGAGTCGTACGCCGAGAGCCATGAGGCGCTCGACCGCGATACCGGTTTCCAGGAAGAGGTGCGCAACGTGGCGCGCGCGCTGGGTTCGGCGGTGAGCGAGCTGCGCGCCGGCAGGCTGTCGGCGCCGGACCGCAGGCTGCGCTCGCCAAGGCCGAAGTAGACGACGTGTCGGGTCTGGGGTCAGACCCTGTTTAACCGGTAACAGAAGAACCGGGTCTGGCCCCTAGATCGCGGTCAGGCCGCCGTCGACGGCGAGCTGGTGGCCGGTGACGAACGAGGCCTGCTCGGAGCACAGCCACAATGCGGCGTTGGCGATTTCGGCCGGCTCGCCGAAGCGCCCGATCGGATGCACGTTGCGCAGCTTCTTCTCGCGCGCCGGCTCGCGCTCGAGCGCGCGCGCCAGCATCGCCGTGTTGATCACGCCAGGGCAGACGCTGTTGACGCGGATCCCGTCGCGCCCGTATTCGGCCGCCGCGGTCTTGGTCATGCCCACCACCGCGTGCTTGCTCGCCGCGTAGATCGCCTGCGTCGGCGCACCGACCAGGCCGGCCACCGAAGCGGTGTTGACGATCGCGCCGCCGCCCTGCTTCTTCATCTGGCGGATCTGGTACTTCATGCACAGCCAGGTGCCCTTGACGTTGACGTTCATGATGCGGTCGTACAGCGCCTCGTCGGCGTCGGCCAGCAGCAGGTGCTCTTCTTCGATGCCGGCGTTGTTGAAGGCGCAGTCCAGGCGGCCGTAATACGACACCGTCTTGTCGATCAGCGCTTCGACTTCGGCGGCGCGGGTGACGTTAGTCTGCACGAACAGCGCCTTGCCGCCCGCTTCGACGATCATCGCCGCCGTCGCATGGCCGCCATCGACCGAGACGTCGGCGACCACCACGCAGGCGCCGGCACGGCCGAAGGCCAGCGCAGTGGCGCGGCCGATGCCGCCCGCCGCCCCCGTCACCAACACGACCTTGCCCTCGAACGAAGTATTCCGCTGCTGCTTGTTGTTGCCGACCATCACGCACTCCATATGTTGAACGAAAGCAGTACATGCTGCCCCATGGCAACATCATACCGCCGCGTGAACAATCAATCAAACATAAGTGCGATTTTTGGTGGCAAGAAGATTACTATTTCGGCCCGGGTGTTGCCTTTTGCGGGTCTCCGGCCATCACCACGCTCAGTTTGGCCGGGTCGATCGCCTTGCGGAAGGCCGCGTTCAGCTGCGGCAAGGTCACCGCCGCCAGTTTCTGCTCGAACTGCCGGCTCCATTCGAACGTCTTGCCGCGGTACAGGTAACCGGTCCAGCCGGCCGCCAGCACCGCGTCTTCCGAGCGGTTCTGCAGGCGCTGCTGCAGCATGCCCGACTTGGCGCCGGCCAGTTCCGCCGCGTTAAAGCCGCCCCTGACCGCGCGACCGAGCTCCTCCCGCACCGCCGCGTCGAGCTTGCGCAGGTTCTGCGGCGCGGCGATGGCGCCGATGACGAACGAACCGGCGCGATCGAGTTCGCCCGGCGAGAGCTGCGAGCCGCCGCCGTAGGACAGGCCATCCTTCTGGCGGATGCGGTCCATCAGGCGCGACTTCATGCCGCCTTCGCCGAAAATGAAATTGGCCAGCGCCAGCGCCGGATAGTCGGCGTCGTCGATGTTCAGGTCGACGTTCACGCGCGCCGTATAGAAGCCGTTTTCCTTGTCCGGCGTGTCGAGCACCTGGCGGATCGGCTCCACGTCCGCGTGCCGGCGCAGCAGCGGCGCCACATGCGCCGGCGCCACCCAGCGGCCAAACAGCTCGTCGACCAGCGGCGCCACCGCGTCGGCATCGAAGTCGCCGACGATCGCCAGTTCCGACGGCGCCGCGCCATAAAACTGGCGGTGGAAGTCCTTCAGCTGGTCGAGGGTGGCGGCGCGCGTGTCGGCGATGTCTTCCTCGAAGGTGGTCTCGGCGCGCGGGTCGCCGCGCGGGTACAGGTCGAAGTGTTCGGCCAGCGCGCGCTGTGCCAGCATCTGCGGGTCGCTGCGGCCGGACTCGATGCCCACCAGCGCCTGCTGGCGCAGCAGCTCGAATTCGCCCGCCGGGAAGCTCGGCTCGCGCAGCACGTGCGCCATCAGCCGCAGCGCCGCCGGCAGGTTGGCGCGGGTGGTCTCGAAATGGTGCGGGCTGCCGGTGATCCTGAGGCGGTCGAATTCGTCGGCCAGCGCGATGCGGCTGTACTTTGTCGTCCCGCGCATCAGCATGGCGGCGGTCAGGGCCGGCACCGCGCCTTTGCCGAACAGGTTCTTCTCGTCGCCGAAGTGCTGGACGAATTCCACCGACACCGCCTCGCCGCGGTTCTTCTTGGGCAGCAGCGCCATCTTCACGCCGCCGGCGGTGACCAGGCGGGTGCGTCTCATGATGTTGTCCTGACTGGGGTCGAAGTTCTCCGACACCAGCGTGGCCGCGCGCGGCTTGAAGCCGTTCAGCACCGCCGCCGTCGCCGGCGCCGGCGGAATCTCGGCGCGCTGCGGGGCGTCGTCGGGCACGAACAGCCCCGTCACCCGGTTGTCGCGCTTGAGGTAGCGCCCGGCCACCGCGGCGACGTCGCCGGCGCCGATGGCGGCGATGCGCTCGCGGCCGATGAAGTACAGGCGCCAGTCGCCCAGCGCGATCGCCTCCGACAGCGCCACGCCGACCCGCTGCGGGTCGTTCAGGCTTTTCTCCTGCTCGTTGGTGATGGTGCGGCGCACGCGTTCGAGTTCTTCCGGCGTCGCCGGGTGGCGCGCGAACTCCTCCACCGCGGCGCTCAATGCCGCCCGCACCGGCTCGACCGGGGCGCCCTTCTTGACGACCGCGCCGAACATCTGCAGGCCGGGCGCGTAGCCGGTCTGGCCGTAGGCGAACACTTCGCTCGCCATGCCGCTGTCGATGAGCAGCTTGTGCAGGCGCGAGGCCGGCCCGCTGCCAAGGATGTCGGAGGCGAACGCCATCACGTCCGCATCGGGATGCAGTTCGGACGGCACCTTGTAGCCGAGGGCGACGATCTGGACGTCGCCCTGGCGGCGCACGGAGAACGTCCGTTCGCCGTCCTGGGTCGGTTCCACCGTCCAGAACTTCGGCAGCGCGCGCGAGGGCTTCGGGATGGCGCCGAACTTCCGGGCGATGAAGCCGAGCGTGGCGGCGGGATCGAATTTGCCGGCCACCAGCAGCACCGCGTTGTCCGGCTGGTACCAGGTGCGGTAGAACGCCTGCAGGTTGGCGATGCCGACGTGCTCGATGTCGCTGCGGTTGCCGATGGTGGCGCGCCCGTACGAGTGCCAGTCGTAGGCGACGCTTTGCATGCGCTTGGTGAGCACGGCGCCGGGCGAATTCTCGCCGCTCTCGTACTCGTTGCGCACCACCGTCATTTCGGCGTCGAGGTCTTTTTGGGTGATGAAGGAATGGACCATGCGGTCGGCCTCCATCTGCAGCGCCCATTCGAGGTTGCCGGCGCCGGCCTGGAACACCTCGTAGTAATTGGTGCGGTCGAGCGAAGTGGTGCCGTTGTACTGCATGCCGCGCTCGGAAAACTGCTGGGTGATCGCGCGGTTGGCGCGGGCGCCCTTGAACATCAGGTGCTCGAGCAGGTGCGCCATGCCGGTCTCGCCATAGTTCTCGTGGCGCGAGCCGACCAGGTAGGTGACGTTGACGGTGACGGTGGGGCGCGAGGCGTCCGGGAACAGCAGCACCTTCAGGCCGTTGGGCAGGCGGTATTCGGTGATGCCCTCCACTGCCGGGCCCTGGACGACGCCCCTGGGCAGCGTCATCTGGGCGGCGCCGGCGGCGCCGGCGAAGGCAAACAGGAGTGCGCCGGCGCGCAGTCGGCAGCTGTAGAAATTCATGCGATCTCGCGGAAAAAGTGGTCGGCGGGGAATCGCAGATAGTAGCAGAGCGGTGCGCCGCGCTCGCTGCCCATCGCTCTGCGTCGTCCCCGCTTGCGCGATGACGGCGTCAGTGTAGTGATCGTTATCGCCGATGTGCGTGTTGCGATTTGAGCCTGCGATGACGGGCGTCAGTGGCGCACGTGCCGTTCCTGGGTTTGCTGGTGCGGCGCGATGCGCGCCAGTTCGCCCATCTCCTCGGCCAGGAAGCCGAGCAGGTCGTCGGCGCTGACGATGCCGGTCAGCCCGCCTTGGGCGTTGGTGACGGGCACGCGGCGGATGCCGCGCAGGCGCATCCGTTCGATCGTCTCGTAGACGTCGTCCTTTTCGCTGCAGGTGAGCAGGTCGTCGCTCATGATGTCGCCCACCAGCAGGCTGGCCGGGTCGAGCCCGAGGGCGATGACGGAAACGACGATGTCGCGGTCGGTGAGGATGCCGGCGGGAATCCGCTCGCCGTTGGGCTGGTCGATGACGACGACGTCGCCCACGTGGTGGGTCCGCATCAGCAGCGCGGCGCCCTGGACGCTCTCCTCGCGGGTGCAGACGATGGTCTGGGTGGTGCACATTTCGCCAATACGCATGACTTTCCTCCTATGCCGCGGACGGCCGCTTGTCTTTGCGCGCCGACAGAGGGGCGCACATCAAGCTAACGCTAACGCGCCGTTTCGGCAGCGGCCTTGATCTTGCTCAAAGCGGCGGGGAAGCCGCTGGATCCGGCAGGATGCAAGCTTCGATCACTTGCAGGTCGTTGTCCTTGGCGAAGTCGTGGACGAAGTGCCAGGCCAGCGGTTCGAAGCCCTTCAGGGCGTTGTCGACGACGACGGCCTTGACGCCGTCAAGCATGGTCGGCCGCACGTAGGGGGAGAACTGCAGGTGGGCGTCGCGTCCGCCGGCGCCTCCGGGCTTAAAGCACGACATCACCCCGCACAGGCGTTCGGCCCAGTCGCTGGGACGAAACTGCCTGCCATCGCTGGTGACGCCAAGAATGAAAAACTCGTCGGCGAGTTTCTTCTTGATTTGCGGTGACTCGACCATTGGCGGCGTGTTCGAAGGATGCTGCGTGGATGGGCCGGTGCCAGGCACCGGACGGGACGCAGTATTATATCTTATAGAAGACTCGAAGTCGTCTTTTGCACGGCCTGGCCTGCGCCATGCGGCCGCTTCAGCCCAGCCAGACGGCGCCGGACAGCAGCAACAGTAGCATCATCCACAGCAGCAAGGCGCGCCATACCAGTCCGACGGTGCTTTGCAGGGCGCGCACGTTCGGCTCCTCGCCGGGCAGCACTTCGGCCTCGGTGTCGAGCGAATCGACGGTGGCGGCGTCGGCCGGGATGACGACGCCGGAGGCGTTCTCGTACGGCGTGCCCAGGCGCACGCCCATGGCGCCGCCGCCGGCGGTGAGGATGATGCCCTTGGCTTCGTCGCTCCAGCGGTGGGCGAAGTTACGCCAGGCGTAGATGGCGTCCTCGAAGTTGCCGACCACGGCGAAGGCGACGGCGGTCAGGCGCACCGGCAGCCAGTCGATCCAGTAGAAGGCGCGGGCGGCGAACTGGCCGAACGCTTCGCCGCGCATGTGGTCCGGCTCGTTCCAGGCGCGCGCCAGGTATTCGGAGACGCGGTACATGACGGCGCAGGCGGGCCCGAGCGGCATGAGGAACCAGAAGAACACGCCGAACACGTTGCGGTGGGTGGTGACGAGCGACTTCTCGACGGCCAGGCGGCAGATCTCGGTGGCGTCCATGCCGACGGTGTCGGTGCGGGTCCATTCGGCCAGCAAGGCGCGGGCGGCGGGCTCGTCGCCGGCGTTGAGGGCGAGCTGGATCGACGTGAAATAGTGGCTGTAGTGGCGGAAGCCGAGGGTGAGGTAGACGATCAGCACGTTCCAGGCGAAGGCGGCGAACACCAGGTTAAAGTGCAGCAAGGTCCAGTAAATCAGCGCGGTGGGCAGCATCAGCGCCGCCATCATCAGGATCCAGCCGAGCCGGCCGTGGGCGGGATCGCCGGCGTTGAACCAGCTTTCCATGCGCATCGCGAAGCTTTTGATCTCGGCGTAAATTACGTTATCCGCGCGCAAAGGCTTGAGTTGCTCGATCAGCAACGCGCACAGAATGGAGAGAAAAGTCATCGAAGTCCTTTGTGAATTGAAGCAATACCGTCCAGCCCCGCTACGATAGCGCAGAGCAGTAGCAGAATCAAATTATTGACCGTTGCGGCCGATCCAAACGCTGGTGTCAGGTCTGACATTCGGACTTTTACTACGCACCAGCGTTTAGCGGGCTCAGGCGCGCAGGAAATGGAACAGGTTGCGCAGCATGCCGGCCGTGGCGCCCCAGATGAAGTGGCGCTCGTAGGGCATCGCGTAGAAGCTGCGCCGCCCGCCGCCGGGCACATCGACCGACAGCCGCTGGTGGTGCGCCCCGTTCATCAGGTGCGCCAGCGGCACTTCGAAGATTTCGGCCACTTCGTTGGGGTCGGGCACCAGCTCGAACGGCGGCATCAGCAGCGCCACCACCGGCGTCACGTGGAAGCCGGTGCCGGTCATGTAATCGGGCAGCCGGCCAATGATCTCGACGTGGCGCGGGTCAAGCCCGATTTCTTCCTGCGCCTCGCGCAAGGCAGTCTCGACCGGAGAGGCGTCGACCTGTTCGGCGCGGCCACCCGGAAAGCTGATCTGGCCGGCGTGGCTCGACAAGTGCGCCGTGCGCCGCGTCAGCAGCATCGTCAGCCCGTCCGGACGGGCCACCAGCGCAACGAGCACCGCCGCCGGTATCATCACCGGCCGCCGCCCGACCGACTCGTCCAGCGCTTCCGGCTGCCACTCGGGCGACGCGGCAAAGTGGCGGCGCAGCCAGTCGGCGCACAGGCGCGCCTCTTCCACCGGCGCTTCGCCGCCGATCGACTCTATCGGTAACTGTTCGGGATCGAACGGGAGCTTGGCCAAACGCGTTTCCTTCCACAAGCAAAAAAGGCACCCAGTGGATGCCTTTTTCCAGGCACCCGGAAAGGATGCCTTCGTTCGCAACGCAGTCGCTATTATTACTTGGCAGCGGCCGGAGTTGCAACGCGACGTTGTGGCAACTTCTCTTTGATACGTGCGGATTTACCCGAACGCTCACGCAGATAGTACAGCTTGGCGCGGCGGACATCACCACGGCGCTTGACTTCGATCGATGCGATCAGCGGGGAATACAGCTGGAACGTACGCTCAACGCCTTCGCCGGACGAGATCTTGCGAACGATGAAGTTCGAGTTCAGGCCACGGTTGCGACGGGAGATGACGACGCCTTCGTACGCCTGGGCACGCTTGCGGGTGCCTTCGACGACGTTGACATTGACGATGACGGTATCGCCAGGTGCGAAGTCAGGAATAGTCTTGCCCAGACGGGCAATTTCTTCTTGCTCGAGAATTTGAATCAGGTTCATTTTATGACTCCATATACCATCGTGCTGGCGCTGCATTCGCCCAGTAGAGGATGGGGTTAAAACGGACGGGCAACATGCCCGCCAGGTGCTGCAACAGGTTTTTATAAACCTGCCAAAAACTTTTCATCGGCCTTGCTCAACAGCCCTGCCTGGCGCGCCATGGCCAGCAAATCGGGCCGCTTGCGCGCCGTCGCCTCGAGCATCCGCTGGCGCCGCCACTTGACGATCTCGGCGTGGTTGCCGCCCATCAGTACCGGCGGCACGCTGACGCCTTCGTACGTCTCGGGGCGCGTGTAATGGGGCGAATCGAGCAGGCCGTTGACGAAGCTGTCTTCGACCGCCGACGCTTCGTCGCCCAGCACTCCCGGCAACTGCCGCACCACCGCATCCATCAGCGCCATCGCCGGCAACTCGCCGCCGGACAGCACGAAGTCGCCAAGGCTGATTTCTTCATCGACCACCCGGTCCAGCAAGCGCTGATCGACCGCTTCGTAGCGGCCGCACAGCAGCACCAGTCCCGGCTCGTCTTTCAACTGCATCACCCGCTCGTGGGTCAGCGCGCGCCCCTGGGGCGACATGAACACCACCCGCGGCGCAGCCAGCCCGAGCGCCACCTGGCGCGCCCTGGCGGCGGTGACCGCCGCTTCCAGCGGCTTTGCCAGCATCACCATGCCGGGACCGCCGCCATACGGGCGGTCGTCCACGGTGCGGTGCCTGTCGGTGGTGAAATCACGCGGATTCCACGTCGACAGGCCCCAGCGCTGCTGCTCGAAGGCGCGCCGGGTCACACCCGACTGCGTCAACGCGGCGAACATTTCGGGAAACAAGCTCACGACGTCAAATTGCATCGCGTTTTCCCTTCATGAGTCGCTTCGGGACGGATGCCTTAATAATCCAGGCCCCAGTCCACCGTCATTTTTTTGCCTGCAAGGTCGATCGCCTTGACGTACTGGTCAACGTAGGGAATCAAGCGTTCCGCGGCATCGGGTTCCACCGGAGTGATCCGGAAGATCGACTGCACGCCGTTGTCCATCATGTCGGTGACTCGCCCGAGGGCTTCACCTTGCAGATTCACTACTTCCAGCCCGATCAGGTCGGACCAGTAGAATTCATCGGCCGGCAGTTGCGGAAAGTCGCTGCGGGGGATCGACACTGCGGCGCCCTTGAGCGCCTCCGCGGCATCGCGCCCCACCACGCCCACCAACTGGGCCACGACGTCGCCGCCGTGCAGTTTTGCCGTGCGCACCTGGACCGCATGCAGCACCGGCTTGTCCAGCCACCAGGTCTTCACGCTCTGCAGCGCATCGGCATCGGACGAAAACGGGGTGACCCGTATCGAACCGGTCACGCCGAACGCACCGGACACATACCCGACTTGCGTCAGGTCGGCCGGAAAAGCTGCCGCAGAATCGGTCAAACCTGGTTCAGCGAAATTACGCTGCGACTGCTGGCTGCGAAGCCACCAGGCGTGCTACGGTTGGCGACAGTTGTGCGCCAACGCCTTGCCAGTAAGCCAGACGGTCTGCGGTAATGCGCAGGCCGACTTCGCCACCAGCTGCCATCGGGTTGTAGAAACCGATGCGCTCGATGAAGCGGCCGTCGCGGCGATTGCGCGAGTCCGTTGCAACGATGTTGAAGAACGGGCGCTTCTTGGCGCCTCCACGAGCTAAACGAATAACGACCATAATTAAATCCAAAAAGTTATGCTGGGCGGAAAAAGCCGACAATTATAGCGCGCAATGCCGCGCAGCAGCAAGCAGTAATGACAACAGGGCGCGCAATTCGGGCCGAAGTCGAGCATTATCGCCGATTTCGGCTCGCCGCGGCAAAGCGAATTTAGGGGAAAACAGATGCCGCGCGGGCGTTTATGACCGATACTGCCTGCTTTCACGCTTTAAGGTTGCCCGTTTTCATGTCCCCTGCCCGCCCTTCGCACAAGAACAAGACCTTCGCCACCCTGCTCGCCGTGTTGCTGGGCGGCGTAGGCGCGCACCGCCTCTACCTGCGCGGCACGCGCGACAAATGGGCGCTGCTGCACCTGGCCAGCGTGCCGGCGGCGGCGCTGGTGGCGCTGCTGGCGCCGCAGGCGGACATCTATTTCAAGCTGCTGCCCTTGACGCTGTCCTACCTTGCGGCATTCCTGCAGGCGCTGGTGCTGGGCCTGATGCCCGACGAGAAATACGATGCGGCCTTCAACGCCGGCTCGGGCGGGCGCACCGATTCGCAGTGGCCGCTGGCGTTGCTGCTGGTGGTGACCATGCTGGTCGGCGCCACCACCCTGATCGCCACCATTGCGCGGCTGTTCGACCTGATGTACACCGGCGGCGCCTACGGCTAGCCATGCGCGCGTTAAGTCGGGGTCCCCGACTTAACGATGACATAGCCTAAAGTTGAGCACGCCTGCGCGGGGACGCCTGGGACGCTAGCGGCCGCTGCGGCGCAGCTTGAGGTCGTCGCGCAGGGGGCGCGCTGACGCCGCCGTGCCCGCCCGCAGGCTCGACGGCTGCGCCGCCGCGGCAGGCCCGAGCACCAGGTTGGCATCCCAGCTCAGCCCGGGCGTCATCATGATCGGCGCCGGCAAGCTGTCCACCGCGGCCGGGTCGATCCACGGCGCGATGCGCGAGAGCACCAGCTTGATGCGCGGCCTGATGGCAGGCTCGGCAATGCGGCCGCGTTGGCCCCAGCCGACAATCACGTCGCCGGCCGTCATGCCGTCCTTGTAGGCGCTGGTGTAGGCGCTGTCGTAGCGCACGCCATGCCGGTAGCTCATCATGAATTCCTCGAACAGCATCGCCAGGTCCTCGCGCGAACTGTTGCCTCCGACGATGGAATACGCGTAATCGTCCGAGGCGCGGTCGCCGGCGAAGAAGCGGCCGACCTCGCTCGCCGTGTAGGCCTTCTGCACGTCGGTCGGCGCGGCGCCCTGGTACAGCACCTGGCCCAGCCCCTTCATTTCCGCCGACATCAGCGGATATTGCGCGGCAAGCACGTCCGAGGCAAGCATCTTGCCCTCCAGCCGGCTCGACAGGTTGGACCACACCGACTGGTTCGGGTCCAGGTTGCGGTCGCTGACGGGGAAGAAATCGCTGGCATGGCCGAGCTCGTGATACAGCAGGCGGCCGATCTCGAGCACCAGCTCCTCGTTGGTGCGCGTAATGCGCGAGGTCGACGGGAAGCTGCGGCGCGCGTAGGCGTTGTTGCGCACCTGGCGGCTGAAGCTGGTGAAATTGAGGGCGTCGTCGAAGGCGAGCCGGTAATCGGGCACTTCGGTGATGACGTCGCGCTGCTCGGGCGTGAGCCACAGGTTGTTGGCGTCGAGGTAGATGGCGCCGCTGACGGCCCAGTAAAAACTTGGCCGCACGTGCGAGCCGATCACGATCGAGGTCACACCGCCGAGCAGGCGGCGAAAGTCGCCGTTCGGGTCCTGGGTCAGCAGGAACTGCTCGAAATTGGCGCCGAGAAAATCGTGCGACACCTGCACCCGGCCCATGATCTGCGCCACCGTCGGAACCGCGCCGGGCCCCGCTTCGGTCTGCAGCAGCGGCAAGGCCGCCGTACTGCATAAACTGTTGCGGCTCGGATCGAGGTAGTACATGCCGTTGTTGTAGGTGCAGTGGGCCAGCACGGCCGCGTACAGCCCGACCGGGCGGTACGGGTGCACCCGGGCGGTCGAGTCGAACAGGTAGCCGTCCGGCAGCGGCAGGTCCGTTTCGACCCCTACCTGGATGTCGTCGACGTCCTGGCGCCCGCTGCTGGTGGTCATCACGGCGCGGAACTTGAGCACCGTATCGGTGTCCACCTTCGGCGTCTTGAACATCAGCACCTTGGTGGTGGACGTGTCGAGCGTGACGGTGGGACCGGCGACCTGGGTCCAGACGATGTCGCGCAAGGTGTCGCCGGCCGCCAGCGTGGTCCAGGCCCGCACCGAGGTATCGGTTTCCGGGCGCACCGAATGGTCGGCGCGCAGCGTGATGAAGCTGCCGGCGGGCGCCGCCGTGACGATGGTGTCGGAAGTCACGCTGGCGGTGCGGCCGTCGGCCAGGCGGACATCGGCGCGCAGGCGCACGGTGCCGGCGGCGGTCGGCTCGAACGCGACCGTCGCGCTGCGGGTGGCCAGCAAGGTCACCGCCGGCCCGCTTACCTGGGTCCAGCTGACGTCGGCCAGCGAGCCGCCGCAGGCGAGCGCACTGGCGCCGGCCGTCTTGCCGGCCTGCACGCCAGGATCAGCCACCACGTAGGCGCTGCAGCCGGCCGGCGGCGGCGGCACCGATGCCGGCTCCGGCAGCGGCAGCGGTACCGGCGCCGGCGTCGGCACCGGGGCCGGCGTGGTCGACGCGCCCCCTCCCCCGCCACCGCAGGACGCCAGCAAGGCCGCCAACGACAAGATACCCGACAAGCGGGACGACAAAGTTGAAAATTTCAAGGTGGGTCCCTGTGTTGTTTTTTCCAGGATGGCATCGGACAATATTTCCGTGGAGCCAATTCGCCTAAGATACATGAATTCGGTGCGGCGAAATTATCAGAAAAGAATTTGAAACAAAAAAAATTCTGACAACTGTTTTGACGGCGGGCACCGGCAGCAGGCGTAAAAAAAGCAGCCGGCGGCTGCTTTTTCTCGGTTGGTTCAGGACGGTTGGCCCGTCAGAACTGGTCTTCCGCCAGTGCCAGCACGCTGGCGCCGCCGTCGACGATGGCGCTGGCAAGGCCCGGCGCCTGCGACAGGAAATGGTCGGCGAAAAAGCGCGCGGTGACGATCTTGGCCTGGTAGAAGGCGGCGTCGCCGTCGCCGGCGTCGAGCTTCTGTTGCGCCGCCAGCGCCGCGCGCGCCATCTGCCAGCCTCCCAGCACGATGCCGGCCAGCCGCAGGTAAGGCACGCTGCCCGCAAACACACCCTTGATGTCGGTCTTCATGTTGGCCACCATGTAGCCGACCACCGCCTCCAGCGCCGCGCTGCCGCCGGCCAGCTGGCAGGCGATGGCGCCGAATTCGGCGCCGCCGGCCGCGGCAAGCTGCGCCTCGGTGGCGCGCACCTGGGCGATGATGGCGCCGGCGACAGCGCCGCCGTCCTTCACCGTCTTGCGTCCCACCAGGTCATTGGCCTGGATCGCGGTGGTGCCTTCGTAGATGGTCAGGATCTTGGCGTCGCGGTAGTGCTGCGCGGCGCCGGTCTCCTCGATGAAGCCCATGCCGCCGTGGACCTGCACGCCGTCGCGCGTGACGTCCTGCGACATCTCGGTCGACCAGCCCTTGATCACCGGGACCAGGTACTCGTAGATGGCCAGGTTGGCCTTGCGCGTGTCCGCGTCAGGATGGTGGTGCGCCAGGTCGCTGATGCCGGCGCCGACGTAGGCCAGCGCGCGCGCCGCCTCGACCTGGGCGCGCATCGACATCAGCATGCGGCGCACGTCCGGGTGGTGGATGATCGACACCGGACCGCTCGAGCCGGCCAGGTCGCGCGACTGCACGCGGTCTTTCGCGAACGCCACCGCCTGCTGGTAGGAGCGGTCGGCCAGGCCGATGCCCTGCATGCCGACGCCGAAACGCGCGGCGTTCATCATGATGAACATGTATTCGAGGCCGCGGTTCTCTTCGCCCACCAGCGTGCCGATGGCGCCGCCGTGGTCGCCGAACTGCAGCACCGCGGTCGGGCTGGCCTTGATGCCCAGCTTGTGCTCGATCGAGACGCAGTGGGCGTCGTTGCGCTCGCCCAGCGTGCCGTCGGCGTTGACCATAAACTTGGGCACGATGAACAGCGAGATGCCTTTCACCCCCGGCGGCGCATCGGGCGTACGCGCGAGCACCAGGTGGATGATGTTCTCGGCCATGTCATGCTCGCCGTAGGTGATGAAGATCTTGGTGCCGAACACCTTGAAGGTGCCGTCGCCCTGCGGCACCGCGCGCGTGCGCACCGCGGCCAGGTCGGAGCCGGCCTGCGGCTCGGTGAGGTTCATGGTGCCGGTCCACTTGCCGGAGATAAGCGGCTCGAGATAGGTCGCCTTCTGCGCGTCGGTGCCGGCGGTGAGCAGCGCTTCGATGGCGCCGTCGGTCAGCAGCGCCACCAGCGCGAACGAGATCGAGGAAGCGTTGAGCATCTCGATGCACGGCGTGGCGACGAGCTTGGGCAAGCCCTGGCCGCCGAATTCGGACGGATGCTGCACGCCCTGCCAGCCGGCTTCGGCGAAGCCCTTGAAGGCCTCCTTGAAGCCGCCGGCGGTAGTGACCTGGCCGTCGTGCCAGTAGCTCGGCGCCTTGTCGCTGGCGTGGTTCAGCGGTGCGACCACGTTACCGCAGAATTTGGCGTTCTCCTCCAACACCGCTTCGACCGTGTCGGCGGTGGCGTCTTCGCAGCCGGGCAGCTGGTTGATGGTGGACAGTCCGGCCAGTTCGTTCATCACGAACAGCATGTCTTTCAGCGGGGCTTTGTAGCTCACCTTGATCTCCTTGATTTACGTTGTTCGCGGGCCGTTAACCAAACCGGGGCCTGACCCTGCTGGGTCAGACCCCAGACGCGACGCGTTTGCGGTCTTGCGGCAGTTTTCGTTTAGCCGAGCTGCTTGACGAGGTCGGGCACGACGTCGAACAAATCGCCGACGATGCCGTAATCGGCCACCGAGAAGATCGGCGCTTCCGGATCCTTGTTGATGGCGACGATGGTCTTCGAGTCCTTCATGCCGGCCAAGTGCTGAATCGCGCCGGAGATGCCGACGGCGATGTACAGCGCGGGCGCGACGATCTTGCCGGTCTGGCCGACCTGCCAGTCGTTCGGCACGAAGCCGGCGTCGACCGCGGCGCGCGAGGCGCCCATGGCCGCGCCGAGCTTGTCGGCCAGCGGCTCGAGGATCTTGAAGTTGTCGCCCGAGCCCATGCCGCGGCCACCGGAGACGATGACCTTGGCGGCCGTCAGTTCCGGACGGTCCGACTTGGCCAGCTCGCGGCCGACAAAGCTCGACTTGCCCGAATCTGCGACAGCGGCGACGTTCTCGATCGCGGCAGTACCGCCGCTGGCCGGCGCCGAATCGAAGCCGGTGCCGCGCACGGTGATGACCTTGACCTTGTCGCCCGACTGCACGGTGGCGATCGCGTTACCGGCGTAGATCGGGCGCTCGAAGGTGTCGGGCGAATCGACCTTGGTGATTTCCGAGATCTGCGCGACGTCCAGCTTGGCGGCCACGCGCGGCAGGATGTTCTTGCCGTAGGCGGTGGCCGGGGCCAGGATGTGCGAGTAGGGGGCGGCGACGGCGAGCACCTGCTCGGCGACGTTTTCGGCCAGGCCGTCGGCAAAATGCGGCGCGTCGGCGACCAGCACCTTGGTGACGCCGGCAATCGCCGCTGCCTGCGCGGCGGCGGCGCCGCAGTTGCTGCCGGCGACCAGCAGGTGCACTTCGCCGCCGCATTGTGCGGCCGCGGTGACGGTGTGGTGGGTGCTTCCCTTCAGGGATGCGTTGTCGTGTTCGGCGATGACTAATGCGACCATGATGTTTCCTATTTTCTTGTGAGGGACATGCCCGCGATTAGATGACTTTGGCTTCGGTGCGCAGCTTGGCCACCAGCGTCGCCGCGTCTGGCACCTTGATGCCGGCCGAGCGCTTGGCCGGCTCGACGACCTTCAGCGTCTTCAGGCGCGGGGTGACGTCGACGCCCAGGTCTTCCGGCTTGACCACTTCGAGCGGCTTCTTCTTCGCCTTCATGATGTTGGGCAGCGTCACGTAGCGCGGCTCGTTCAGGCGCAGGTCGGTGGTGACGATGGCCGGCAGGCTCAACGCCAGCGTCTCGAGGCCGCCGTCGACTTCGCGGGTGACCGTGACCTTGTCGCCGTCGACCACCACTTTCGAGGCGAACGTCGCCTGCGGCCAGCCCAGCAGGGCAGCGAGCATCTGGCCGGTCTGGTTGGAGTCGTCGTCGATGGCCTGCTTGCCGAGGATGATCAGCTGCGGCTGTTCCTTGTCGACTACTGCCTTGAGCAGCTTGGCCACGGCCAGCGGCTCGAGGTCGGCGGAGGTCTCGACCAGGATGGCGCGGTCGGCGCCGATCGCCATGCCGGTGCGCAGCGTCTCCTGCGCTTGCGTCACGCCGCACGACACCGCGATCACTTCGGTGGCCTTGCCCGCTTCCTTCAGGCGCATCGCCTCTTCAAGCGCGATCTCGTCGAAGGGATTCATCGACATTTTGACGTTGGCGATATCGACGCCGCTGCCGTCGGACTTGACGCGGACCTTGACGTTGTAGTCGACCACACGTTTGACGGGAACCAGAACTTTCATGGGGTGCCTTTGGAAGAATTGAAATTTGGTGACGAGCTAGTGGCCTAGATTATATGAGAAAAATGGCATCCCGGCGAAAATAAAGCACGATCGTGCGATTTTTAAGTAGAACAACTCCTCGAAATGCACGCAGCGCCACCGGGGTCTGACCCCGCGGGGTCAGACCCCAGAACCGGCTGCGGTGAAAGTCTATAGGAATTTACTTACTTGCGGCGCATCAAAAACGTGAATTCAAGGCCGTTTTGGGTATGCGACAACAAGGCGTTGCCGGTCTGCTTGGCGAATGCCTGGAAATCCCGGACGGACCCGGAGTCGGTGGCGACGATGCGCAGCACCTGTCCGGTCTCCATCTCGGCCAAGGCCTTCTTGGCCTTGAGGATGGGCAGCGGGCAGTTAAGCCCCCGCGCATCGAGATCTTTCTGGTATTCCATGATGTCGCTAACAAAGGAGAGGTCGCTCATCGAATGGTTCACTGGGTTGGTTACGGTGCTCATGGTGCTCAATATACTCCAATTGGAGGATTATGACGCACCGCACCAAAATAAAACGCGGCCGTTGCAAAGGCACAACGACCGTATCCAACATGCAAACTTTAAGATGCGCGCTGTCCGACCCAGGCCGCCACGCCTGCCAGCGCGGCCGGCAAGCCGGCCGGATTGGTGCCGCCGGCCTGCGCCATGTCGGCGCGTCCGCCGCCCTTGCCGCCGACCTGCTGCGCCACGAAATTGACCAGTTCGCCGGCCTTGACCTTCGAGGTGGCGTCGGCCGTCACGCCGGCGATCAGGCTGACCTTGCCGTCGGCGACGGTGGCGAGCACGATGGCGGCCGTTTTCAGCTTGTCCTTGAGCTTGTCCATGGTTTCGCGCAGGGTGGCCACGTCGGCCCCTTCCAGCGTCGCCGCCAGCACCTTGATGCCGTTGACGTCGACCGCCTGTCCGGCCAGTTCATCGCCCTGCCCCGATGCCAGCTTCGACTTCAGCTGCGCCAGCTCCTTCTCGAGCGACTTGACCTGGTCCTGCACCTGGGCGATGCGGGTGGTCAGTTCTTCCGGATTGGTTTTGAGCGCGCCGGCCGCTTCCTGCAGGCGGCGGTTGAGCGACTGCACCAGCGCCAGCGCGCCCTCGCCGGTCACCGCTTCGAGGCGGCGGATGCCGGCGGCGACGCCGCCTTCGCCGATGATCTTGAAGAAGCCGATGTCGCCGGTGCGGCCGACGTGGACGCCGCCGCACAGCTCTTTCGACGAGCCGATGTCGAGCACGCGCACTTCGTCGCCGTACTTCTCGCCGAACAGCGCCATGGCGCCGTGCTTGACGGCGTCGTCGAACGACATGTGCTGCGCGCGGGTGGCGTGGTTCTGCAGGATCTCGCGGTTGACGATGGTCTCGACCTTGGCGATCTGCTCGGCCGTCAGCGGCGCGTTGTGGCTGAAGTCGAAGCGGGTCTTGTCCGGGTCGACCAGCGAACCCTTTTGCGCCACGTGGCTGCCCAGTACTTCGCGCAGCGCCTTGTGCATCAGGTGGGTGGCGGAGTGGTTGCGGATGGTGCGGCCGCGCTTGTCCTCGTCGACGATGGCGTCGACCTTGTCGCCCACGCGCAGCACGCCGGCCACCAGTTCACCGTGGTGGCCGAAGACGTCGGCCTGGATCTTGAGCGTGTCTTCCACTTCGAAGGCGCCGGCGGCCGACTTGAGCACGCCCTGGTCGCCCACCTGCCCGCCCGATTCGGCGTAGAACGGCGTGGTGTCGAGCACCACGATGCCGGCCTGGCCGGCCTTGAGTTCCTGCACCGGCGCGCCGTCGGCATACAGCGCGATGATTTCCGCGTTGTGCACCAGGTCTTCGTAGCCGATGAATTTGGTCTTGGCGCCGGTGTACTCGACGCTGGCGGCCATCTTGAATTTACCGGCGGCGCGCGCGGTTTTCTTCTGCAGCTCCATCGCCGCGGTGAAGCCGGCTTCGTCGAGCGTGATGCCGCGTTCGCGGCAGATGTCGGCGGTCAGGTCGAGCGGGAAGCCGTAGGTGTCGTACAGCGTGAAGGCGGTGGCGCCGTCGAGGTTCTGGCTGTCCTTGGCCAGCTGCGCCTCGAGGATCTTCATGCCGTGTTCCAGCGTCTCGCCGAAGCGCTCTTCTTCCTGGCGCAGCGTCTGGGCGACGCGGTCCTTCGCTTCGGCCAGTTCCGGGTAGGCGGTACCCATCTCGATGTTGAGGTCTTCCACCAGCTTGTAGAAGAACGGCTTGCTCTGGCCAAGCTTGTGGCCGTGGCGCAGCGCGCGGCGGATGATGCGGCGCAGGACGTAGCCGTGGCCTTCCGGGCCGGGGATGATGCCGTCGACGATCAGGAACGAGGCGGCGCGGATGTGGTCCGCGATCACGCGCAGCGATTTGCTTTCCAGGTCGGTGGCGCCGGTCTCGCGCGCGGCGGCGCGGATCAGGTTCTGGAACAGGTCGATCTCGTAGTTGCTGTGCACGTGCTGCAGCACGGCGGCCAGGCGCTCCATGCCCATGCCGGTGTCGACGCAAGGCTTGGGCAGCTTGTTCATGTTGCCCGCTTCGTCGCGGTTGAACTGCATGAACACCAGGTTCCAGATTTCGATGAAGCGGTCGCCATCTTCGTCGGGCGAACCTGGCGGGCCGCCCGGGATGTCGGCGCCGTGGTCGTAGAAGATCTCGGTGCACGGGCCGCACGGGCCGGTGTCGGCCATCTGCCAGAAGTTGTCCGACGCGTAGCGCGCGCCCTTGTTGTCGCCGATGCGGATGATGCGCTCGGTCGGCACGCCGATTTCCTTGGCCCAGATGTCGTAGGCTTCGTCGTCCTCGAAGTAGACGGTGACGGTGAGTTTGTCGGCCGGCAGGCCGTACACACGGGTCAATAGCTCCCACGCGTAGTTGATGGCGTCGCGCTTGAAGTAGTCGCCGAAGCTGAAATTACCCAGCATTTCGAAGAAGGTGTGGTGGCGCGCGGTGTAGCCGACGTTTTCCAGGTCGTTGTGCTTGCCGCCGGCGCGCACGCAGCGCTGCACCGAGGTGGCGCGCGTGAACGGCCGGCTGTCGGTGCCGATGAAGACGTCCTTGAATTGCACCATGCCGCTGTTGGTCAGCAACATGGTCGGGTCGTTGCCCGGCACGAGCGGGCTGGACCGGACAATCGTGTGTCCCTTCGATTCGAAGAATTTGAGGAATTTGTCGCGAATTTCAGATGATTTCATGGGCGGTATGGGCGTAGGAAGGCAGCATGCTATAAAAAACTGATTATAGCGTAGATGCCTGGGTGAATCGCTGGCCCCACCCGGGTCTGACCCCGCGGGGTCAGACCCCAGACCCAAACCCGAAATCGGGGCCGATCAGGTCGATGCGGTCGGTGCAGAAGCCGTGCACGCCCCAGGCCAGCAGTTCACGCGCGCGGATCGGATTGTTGACGGTGTAGCAGAACAGGCCAAAGCCGGCCAGCCGGATTTCACGCGCAACCTCCGCCGTCAGGTGCTTGTGGTTGGTGTGGACGGCAACCGCGCCCAGCGCGCGGGCGCGCGGCTCCCAGTTGCGCGGCACGGCGTCGAACAGGACCGCGCGGGCGAGGTCGGGAGCGGCCTTCTGCGCCGCGGCCAGCGCCACTTCGCTGAACGACGACAGCAGCGGCACCTGCGCGACGTCGCCGGCGGCGATTTCAGAGGCGAACATGGCGCGCGTGGCGGCGGCGACCACCTCGCCGGTGACCGCCTCGTAGCCGGGCGCCGGCTTGATCTCGATGTTCATCCAGATGCCGCTGGCCTTGCAGAAGGCGGCAAAGTCGCCGAACAGCGGCACCGGCTCGCCCTGGAACTGCTTGCCGAACCAGCTGCCGGCATCCATTGCCGCCAGTTCCGCCGCGTCGTAATCGAACACGTTGCCGGAGCCGGCCACGGTGCGGCCGAGATAGGGGTCGTGCATCACCACCGGCACGCCGTCGCGCGCCAGCATGACGTCGAACTCGACCGCACGAAAGCCGCGCGCCAGGCCTTCTTTCAGCCCCGCGATCGTGTTTTCCGGCGCCAGCTTGCCGCCGCCCCGGTGCGCCAGCACTTTTTTATATGGCCACATGATCAGGAAGATAGCACGGCTGCACGCGGCTGTGGAAGCTGCTCCGGTACTGCGCGGGCGACTGTCCCGCCAGCCGCCTGAACAGGGTGCTGAAGGTCGCGACGTCGAGGTAGCCGACCCGTCCGGTGGCCTGCGCCACAGTGAACCCGCCCGACTCGAGCAGGCGCTTGGCCATGTTGATGCGCTCGCCCTGCAGGTAGCCCAGCGGCGTCTGCCCCGTTTCGCTCTTCAGGCGCCGCGGCATGGTGCGACCGCTGACGTGGAACGCGGCGGCCAGCGCCGCCAGCTCGAATGGCTCGGCCAGCCGCGCCCGCAGCAGGCCCGCCTCGGCCTCGCCCGTGAACCGATGTGGCGATATTGCCATATTTATTAGCGATATCGCCAATTTATGCGGCGGGGCGGCTAGCCGATACTGGCCATTCAACCCAGGGAGACTAGCCAGATGCGACTGACCATTTTGCTGTTTGACGGATTTACCGCCCTCGATGTCGTCGGCGGATACGAGGTGCTGGCCAACGTGCCCGGCATGGAGGTGGAGTTCGCCGCCGGCGCCGAGGGCGTGGTGGCGACCGATACGGGCCGCGTCGGGATGCTGGCCTATCGCCGCCTCGACCAGCTCACGACGACCGACATCCTGTACGTGCCGGGCGGCCCGGGAGTGACTGCGGCGCTGCAGGACACGGCGCTCCTCGACTGCATCCGCCGGCTCGATGCAAGCAGCCAGTGGACGGTCAGCATCTGCAATGGCGCCGAACTGCTGGGCGCGGCCGGCCTGCTGGCGGGCAAGCGCGTAACGACCAACTGGTTCGCGCGCGAGAAGGTGGCGGCGTACGGCGGGCTGATCGAGCCGGCCCGGTTCCATCGCGACGGCAAGCTCATTACCGGCGCCGGCGTCTCGGCCAGCATCGACGCCGCCCTGTTCCTGGCCGGCCTGCTGGCAGGCGAAGCGACCGCACGCCTGATCCAGTTCGGCATCGAATACTATCCCGCGCCGCCGTTCGGCAACGGCAGTCCCGACGCGCAGCCGGCGGCGGCCAAGGCGGCCCTGCGGCGCATCGAAGAGTCGGCGCCGCAGCGCCTGGCCTCACGCACCATCCCGTTCCGCTGCGCGATCAAGAAATTTCCAGAAAAACCTGCCGAGTAAGCCATCAGTTGACGCATACCATGTTTGGCGATTTCCCTGTGGCAGCGTCCATACGGGACGGCGGCCGCGCGCGCAATATTGATTTGGAAATTATTTTCATGACAAGAGATATTGCCCGGACAAAGGAGGAGCCTCCATGAAGCGCCTGACAGTCTGCAGAAAAGCCAGTGCGTTGACGGTATCGAGCCTGTTGATGTTCGCCTGCGCCACCTCGTCCCATGCCGGGCCGGTGAGCCTTGCCGGCGACGCCTGCATCGACGCGGGGGCGGCGGCCCGCCTCAAGCAGCGCGAAACGTCGCTGCTTGGCGCCCACCACGCCGACGAACACGCCGTCGCCCGCGCGCACCAATGCAAGGCCCGCAAAGGCCTGGCGATCGACCTGCCCAAGCCGGACCAGCAGTCACTGGCGGTGGCCGCCGCGTCGCCGGCCTCGGCGGTGGGCGCATGGGGCGAACCGTTCGTCGTCCCGGTCATGGGCATCACCGCGGTGGTGCTCAATACGGGCAAGGTGCTGTTCTGGTCATATGAGCCGACCCAGTACGACAATCCGCTGGGCGCCAATACCGGCGTGGCCTACCTGTTCGATCCGACGACGCGCAGCGGCGAATTCATCACGCCGCCGGAGAACATCTGGTGCGCCGGGCAGACCATCCTCGGCGACGGCCGCGTGTTCGTCGCCGGCGGCAATTTCCGCTATCCCGATCCGGCCGCGCCGCCGGGCACCGCCGGTTGGCAGGGATCGGTCAGCAGCTTTACCTTCAACCCCAGGAACAAGTCCTGGACCAGGCAACCGGACATGGCCGGCGGGCGCTGGTACCCGACCGTGACGCAGTTGAACGACGACCGCGCCGTCATCACCAGCGGCTACGACGCCACCGGATCGAACGCGCTGAACCGCACCGTGGAAGTGTTCACGCCGTCGGCCAGCGCCGACGGCGTGGGCACGATCAAGACGGTCGGTTTCCACGACCCCACCGGCTATTACCCGTTCCAGTACCTGATGCCGAGCGGCCAGATGCTGCAGGCGGGCCCCTACCTGGGCAACTCGGTATTATTTGCGCCCAAGCCCACCGACGGCGTCTGGAACATCAAGCTGGTGCCGAACATGCGCGGCTCGCACTACGCGTACGGCAGTGGCATCAGCTATACCGACGCCTCGGTCACCCCGTTCAAGCAAGTCATCGTCATCGCCGGCGGTACCGACGGCGACGTCGTCGTCAGCAACAACGAATGGCTCGACAGCACCAATCCCGCCGCAGGCTGGCGCCGCTATCCGCAGTGGCTGCGCGCGCGCCACAACGCCAGCACCGTCATCCTGCCCGACGGCACCCTGTTTACCACTGGCGGCAACAGCGCCGCCACCACCTACGACGGCACCCTCTTCCACAGCGAACTGTATAACCGCGCCGCCAGCGATACCAGCGGCCAGTGGGTCCAGGTGGCGGCCAACACCATCCCCGCCGCCTACCATTCGAGTGCGGTGCTGCTACCCGACGCCACCGTCCTGCTGTCCGAGGACGACCGCAATCCGGACGCCGCCCGCAGTCACCGCGTGCAGGTCTATTCGCCGCCCTACCTGTTCAAGGGTGCGCGCCCGAAAATCACCGCCGCCCCCGCCGAAGTGTCGGCGAGCCAGCCGTTCGTCGTGATGAGCGACTCGTCGCAGATCGCCAGCGTCGCGTTGGTCGCGCCGGCTGCCGTCACCCATTCCAACGACATGCACCAGCGTTTCGTCAAGCTGCAGTTCAACCGGGTAGGGCCGCGCCTGTTCGTCAATTTGCCGAAGACAACGGCGCTGACGCCGCCGGGCTACTACATGCTGTTCGTCGTCGACCGGAAGGGTATCCCGTCGGTGGCCAGGTTCGTGCGGCTGCGCTAGGCGAAAAAAGGCCCGGTTCGCACCGGGCCCGCTCGACTCACTGGGCGGCGCTTACTTCGCAGCCGGGCCAGCCGGTGCAGCCGGCGCGGCCGCCTTTTTCCCGGCGCCGGCAAAGTCGCCCGCGTACACGTGCAGGAACTTCGACGGATCGATGTACTTGCGGATCGCCGCGTTGACATCGGCCAGCGTCAGCGCCTGCAGCTGGGCGTCGGCAGCGGTGGCAAATGCCAAGGTGCGGCCGGTGCGCAGATAGCCGACCTGGCTGGCCGCCAGGTTGGCGTCCTGCGAACGCGCGGTCTGGCGCTGCTGCATGATCGACTTCTTGGCGTCGGCCAGTTCAGCTTCGGTGACGCCGTCCTGCACCAGGCGCTCGATCTCCTCCTTGACGCCGAGCTTGACGCGGGCCAGGTTCTGCGGCGCGTACATCGCGTACATCACCACCGAACCGGACGGCTCGAAGCTCGACGCCTGGACGTTGCTGCCGGTGCCGTAGCTCATGCCGTCCTTCTGGCGCAGGCGCGTCATCAGGCGTGCCTGCACGCCGGCGCCGAAGATCTGGTTGGCCGCCGCCAGCGCCACGTAGTCCGGTGCGCTGTCCTGCAGCTTGATCGGCAGCGCGGCCAGGTAGAAGGCGTTGGCCTTGTCGGCCGTTTCGATCTGGCGGGATTCGGCGATCGGAGCCGGCGCCGGGCTGGCCAGGCGCGCGTACTTCGCGCGGCTGCTCCAGTCGCCGAAGGCACTCTTGACCTGCGCCTGCATTTCGGCGGCGTCGAAGTCGCCCACCAGCGCCATGCTGGCGTGGTTGGCGCCGTACATGGTGTCGTAGAAGCGCTTGACGTCAACCAGCTTGGCCGCCCTGTACTCCGCCAGCGCTTCCTCGAAGCTGGTGGTGTTGCGGATGTCGCCCTTCGGATGCGTGTTCATCGCGCGTCCCAGTTCGCGCGGGCCCACGCCCATCGGCTCGTTGCGCTGCGATTCGATCTGGGTCAGGTTCTCGTTGCGCAGCTGCTCGAATTCGGCCGCCGGGAAGGTCGGCGCACGCAGCACGTCGCGCACCAGCGAGAGCAGCTCGGGCAGGTTCTTGCGCACGGTGTCGAAGCGCACGACGACGCTCTGGCCGCCGCCGCCGATCTCCAGCTTGGCCTTGAGCGCATCGAGGCGGTCGGTGATCTCGGCGCGATTGAGTTTGCCCGCGCCGCGGGTGAGCATGTCGGCGGCAAGGTCGGCGTCGGCCTTGTGGCCGAACAGGCTCTTTTCGTCGCCGAATTCGAGCACGATCTGGCCCGATACGGCGCCGGCGCGGGTCTTCTTCGGCGTCATCGCCAGCTTCATGCCGTTGGCGAGCGTCACGCGCGCGGTGCGCTTTTCGATGTTGGCCGGGGTGACGTCGAACTCTTCACCTTCCGCCACTGCCGCCTTGCCGGCGTAGCCGGCCACCAGCTTGGCGACGTCGACCGGCGCCGGCATCGCGGTGCGGTCGATCGTCCTGGTCGGCACGAACTGGCCGAAGGTGCGGTTGGTGGTCTTGAAGTAGTTCTCGGCCGCGCGCTGGACATCGGCCAGCGTCAGCGCCTCGATGCGGTCGCGGTCGATGAAGAACAGGCGCCAGTCGCCCTTGGAGATCGATTCGGACAGCTGCACGCCCAGGTCCTGCGAATTGTTGATGGTCTTGTCGATGTTATTGAGCAGGCTCGCCTTGGCGCGCGCAAGTTCCGCCGCCGTTATCGGATGGGCCTTGAGGCCTTCGACCTGGTCGAGCAGCAGCTTGCGGGCGTCGGCCATCGACTGCGTTTTCGACAGCGTGGCCCAGAAGATGATGTAGCCTGGTTCGGCCAGGTCGAGCGCCCAGGCGTCGGTGGACACCGCCTTCTTGGTCTCCACCATGGTCTTGTGCAGGCGCCCGCTCGGGGTGCCGCCGAGGATTTCGCCCAGTGCCGAGATGGCAGCCGAATCGGCGCTCGCCCCAGGCGCGGTCGGATACATCGCGGCTATCATCTGGGTGTCGGAGACGCGGTTGACGGTCAGCTCGCGGGCGCCGTCGCGCGCTTCGTCGCGCGTGTAGGTGCGCTCGATGACGCGGGTCGGCTTGGGGATGGCGCCGAAATTTTTCTCGATCATGGCCAGCGTCTTGGCGGGATCGAACTTGCCGGTCACCACCAGCACCGCGTTGTCGGGCTGGTAGTACTTGCGGTAGAACGCCTGCAGGTTCTCGGTCTTGACGTTTTCGACGTCGGCGCG
>JBBRXM010000040.1:0-43715 GCA_038248405.1 Burkholderiales bacterium | reverse complement strand
GTTCCGGCGTGTGCTCGTTGATGTTGTCGAAAGCGAGCTGCACGCAATAGTCCATCTCGAAGCCGCGCTGCGACTGGCGGATCAGGCCGAGGTAGGAATTGTTGACCAGCACGTGCAGATAGGGCAGCTTGAACTGCGCGCCGACGGCCAGTTCCTCGATCATGAACTGGAAGTCGTAGTCGCCGGAGATGGCGACGATGTCGCCGGTGGGATCGGCCGCGCGCACCCCGAGCGCGGCGGAGATGGTCCAGCCGAGCGGCCCGGCCTGGCCGCAGTTGATCCAGTGGCGCGGCTGCTGCACCTGCAGGAACTGGGCGGCGGCGATCTGCGACAGGCCGATGCTGGCGACGTAGCGCACGTCGGGTCCGAAATACTCGTTCATCTCGTGGTACACGCGGATCGGCTGCACCGGGATGTTGTCGTAGTCGGTCTTGCGCAGCATGGTGCGCTTGCGTTCCTGGCATTCGCCCAGCCATTGCGAATGGTCGGCCAGCCGGCCCTGCGCTTGCCACTCTTTGGCCAGCTCCACCAGCAGCTGCAGCGCGGCGCCGGCGTCGGAGACGATGCCGTAGTCGGGGCCGAACACGCGGCCGATCTGGGTCGGCTCGATATCGATGTGGACGAACTTGCAGTCCTTGGTGAACACCTCGATCGAGCCGGTGTGGCGGTTGGCCCAGCGGTTGCCGATGCCCATGATGAAGTCGGACGCCAGCACCGTGGCATTGCCGTAGCGGTGGCTGGTCTGCAGGCCGGCCATGCCGGCCATCTGCGGATGGTCGTCGGGGATCGAGCCCCAGCCCATCAGGGTCGGAATCACCGGCACCCCGGTGATCTCGGCAAATTGCACCAGCAGCGGCGACGCATCGGCGCCGATGATGCCGCCGCCGGCGGTGATCAGGGGACGCCGCGCGTCGTTCAGCATCGCCAGCGCCTTTTCGGCCTGGGCGCGCGTGGCCTTGGGCTTGTACAGTTCCATCGGCTCGTAGGTGTCGGGGTCGAACTCGATGGTCGCCATCTGCACGTCGAACGGCAGGTCGATCAGCACCGGTCCCGGGCGGCTAGAACGCATCAGGTGGAAGGCCTGCTGGAAGGTGCGCGGCACCAGCGCCGGCTCGCGCACGGTCACGGCCCACTTGGTGACCGGCTTGGCGATCGACTCGATGTCGACCGCCTGGAAGTCTTCCTTGTAGAGCCGCGCGCGCGGCGCCTGGCCGGTGATGCAGAGGATCGGTATCGAGTCGGCCTGCGCCGAATAGAGCCCGGTGATCATGTCGGTGCCGGCAGGACCCGAGGTGCCGATGCATACGCCCAGGTTGCCGGCCCTGGCGCGGGTGTAGCCCTCGGCCATGTGCGAGGCGCCCTCGACGTGGCGCGCGAGGATGTGGCGGATACTGTCACGCTTGCGCAGCGCCGCGTACAGCGGGTTGATGGCCGCGCCGGGCACGCCGAACGCGACCTGCACCCCTTCCCTTTCCATTACCGCCACTGCGGCTTCGGCCGCTGTCATCTTAGCCATGTCGTTCTCCAGTTTATGCAATCCATGACGGTATTAACTCGTTAGCTGTGCGGCCAGTTCCAGCTCGGTGGCCGCCAGCACCTGGCCGCCGCCGAAGCTGCCCTGCACCGGCGCCTCGCCGCCCAGCTTGACCCGGATCGCGCAGTACTTGAACTCGGGGATCTTGGCGAACGGGTCGAGCGCGGGGTTGGTCAGGCGGTTGATGGCCGCCTCGTAATAGCAGAACGGCACGAACACGGCGCCACGCGGCGAACTGTCGTCGGCGCGCGCATACAGTGCTACCCGTCCGCGCCGCGACTCGATGGTGACGATGTCGCCCGGCCTGGCGCCCAGCGCGGCCAGGTCGAGCGGATGAATCAGCGCCACCGGATCGGGCTCGAGCGCGTCGAGCACCAGCGTGCGCCGCGTCATGCTGCCGGTGTGCCAGTGCTCGAGCTGGCGGCCGGTGATGAGCACCATCGGATACTCGGGGTCGGGCCGTTCGTCGGCCGGGATGATGTCGACCGGGACCAAGCGCCCCCGCCCCGACTCGCGCGGGAAGGAATGGGTGAACACCACCGGCTCGCCGGGGTCGCCCTCGTGCCTGCACGGATAGGTCACGGCGTGGTCGCGCTCGAGCCGCTCCCAGGTGATGCCGGCAATGCTGGGCATGGCGTGGCGCATCTCGTCGAACACCTGCGACACATGGCTGTATTGCCAGTCAAGGCCGATGCGCCGCGCGATCTGCTGGATGATCCACAGGTCCGGCATCGCCTCGCCCGGCGGGTCGATCGCCTTGCGCCCCATCTGCACCAGCCGGTCGGTGTTGGTGAAGGTGCCGTCCTTTTCCGGGAAGGCGGTGGCCGGCAGGATGACGTCGGCCAGGTAGGCGGTCTCGGTCAGGAAGATGTCCTGCACCACCAGGTGCTCGAGCGCGGCGAGCGACTCGCGCGCGTGGTTGACGTCGGGGTCGGACATGGCCGGGTTCTCGCCCATGATGTACATGCCGCGCACCTGGCCCGCCTTGATGGCCTTCATGATCTCGACCACCGTCAGGCCGGGCACGGGGTCGAGCGCGCCGGCCGGCAGCTGCCAGGCCTGCTCGAACCTGGCGCGCACCGCGGGATCGTCGACGTGCTGGTAGTCCGGGTACATCATCGGAATGAGGCCGGCGTCGGAGGCGCCCTGCACGTTGTTCTGGCCGCGCAGCGGATGCAGGCCGGTGCCGTCGCGCCCGATCTGGCCCGTCATCAGCGCCAGCGCGATCAGGCAGCGGGCGTTGTCGGTGCCGTGCACGTGCTGCGAGATGCCCATTCCCCACAGGATGATCGAGGCGCGCGACGTGGCGTACAGGCGCGCCACGTAGCGCAGCGTGTCGGCGTCGATGCCGCAGATGGGTGCCATCAGCTCCGGGCTGTAGCCTTCGACATTCTTCTTGAGCTCCTCGTAGCCGATGGTGCGGCTGTCGATGAAGGCCTGGTCGACCAGGTTCTCGTGGACGATCACGTGCATCATCGCGTTGAGCATGGCGACGTCGGTGTCGGGCTTGAACTGCAGGTAGCGGTGGGCAAACCGCGCCAGCTCGGAGCGGCGCGGGTCGATCACCACCAGCTTGCTGCCGTTGGCCACCGCGTTCTTGATCCAGGTGGCGGCCACCGGGTGGTTCACCGTCGGGTTGGCGCCGATGATGACGATCACTTCGGCCTTGGCCACATCCATCACCGGGTTCGAGACGGCGCCGGAGCCGATTCCCTCGAGCAGCGCCGCCACCGACGAGGCGTGGCACAGGCGCGTGCAGTGGTCGACGTTGTTGCTGCCGAAGCCGACCCGCACCAGCTTCTGGAACAGATAGGCTTCCTCGTTGCTGCCCTTGGCCGAGCCGAAGCCGGCCAGGGCCTTCTTGCCGTGGGTGTCGCGGATGCGCGCCAGGGTACCGCCGGCCAGCTCGATCGCTTCTTCCCAGCTCGCTTCGCGGAAGAAGTCCATCACGCGGGTCGGGTCCATCTCGAAGTCGCCGCGTTTGGGCGCATCGGCGCGCCGGATCAGCGGGATCGTCAGGCGCTGAGGGTGGCTGGCGTAGTCGAAGCCGTAGCGGCCCTTGACGCACAGGCGGCCGTGGTTGGAAGGGCCGTCGCGCCCTTCCACGTACAGGATCTTGTTGTCCTTGACGTTGTAGGTCAGTTGGCAGCCGACGCCGCAGTAGGGGCAGACCGAGTCGACCTGGCGGTCGGGGATGTGGAGCGCGACCTCGCGCGCCGGCATCAGGGCGCCGGTCGGGCAGGCCTGCACGCATTCGCCGCAGGTCACGCAGGTGGAGTTGCCCATCGGGTCGTCCATGTCGAAAACGACCTTGGTCGCTTCGCCGCGATGCGCGAAGCCGATGACGTCGTTCATCTGCTCCTCGCGGCAGGCGCGCACGCAGCGGGTGCACTGGATGCAGGCGTCGAGGTTGACGCTGATGGCCGCATTCGAATGGTCCGGCTGCACGCGCGCGCGCGGTTCGAAGCGCGGCTGGCCGATGGCGAGCTTTTCCGCCCACTCGGTCAATTCGTTGTGGCGGGTGTACTGCGCCTGCGGCATGTCGGACTGCAGCAGTTCAAGCACCATCTTCTGGGCGGCGACGGCGCGTTCGCTGTGCGCGCTGACCTTCATGCCTTCCGACGGAAAGCGGCAGCAGGACGGCGCCAGCACGCGCTCGCCGGCGATCTCCACCATGCAGGAGCGGCAGTTGCCGGCGACGTCGTAGCCTTCCTTGTAGCACAAGCGCGGTATCGCGACGCCTTCGCGGTCGGCGATGGCGAGGATGGTCTCGTCGGCGCGGCCGCTCACTTCGACGCCGTCGAGCTCGAAGGTGACGGTGGGGGCGCCCATCTGCGCCAGTTCGTTGCGTGTGATTGCGTTCATGGGGTATCACTCCAACTCGTGCGGAAAATAGCGGACGACGCAGTCGACCGGATTGGGGGCGGCCTGGCCGAGGCCGCAGATCGAGGCGTCGCGCATCACCTGCGACAGGTCGGCCAGCAGCGGCAGGTCCCAGCGCGGGCGGTCGATCAGCGTCGCCGCCTTGGCGGTGCCGACGCGGCACGGGGTGCACTGGCCGCACGACTCGTCGGCGAAGAAGTGCATCATGTTGCGCGCCGCGCCGACCGCGCTGTCGCGGTCCGACAGCACGATCACGGCGGCGGCGCCGATGAAGCAGCCGTAGGGCTGCAAGGTGTCGAAGTCGAGCGGAATGTCGCCCAGCGACGCCGGCAAGATGCCGCCGGAAGCGCCGCCGGGCAGGTAGCCGTAGAAGGCGTGGCCCTCCAGCATGCCGCCGCAGCATTCGTCGATCAGTTCGCGGATGGTGATGCCGGCCGGCGCCAGCTTGACGCCCGGCTCCTTCACGCGCCCGGACACCGAAAACGAGCGCGGGCCGTGACGGCCGTTGCGCCCGAAGCCGGCGATCCAGCCGGCACCCTGGTCGACGATGTCGCGCACCCAGTGCAGCGTTTCGAAGTTGTGCTCCAGGGTCGGGCGGCCGAACAGGCCGACCTGGGCGACGTACGGCGGACGCAGGCGCGGCATGCCGCGCTTGCCTTCGATCGATTCGATCATGGCCGACTCCTCGCCGCAGATGTAGGCGCCGGCGCCACGGCGCAGGATCAGCTCGGGCATGCCGCGCACCGGCGGATCGGCGGCGATGCGCTTGAGCTCCGCCTCCAGCATGGCGCGGCAGCCGTGGTATTCGTCGCGCAGGTAGATGTAGATGGCGGCGATGCCGACCGCCCACGCGGCAATGAGCGCGCCTTCGAGGAAGCGGTGCGGGTCGCGCTCGAGATAGTAGCGGTCCTTGAAGGTGCCGGGCTCGCCCTCGTCGATGTTGATGGCCATCAGGCGCGGCGCGGCCTCGGCGGCGACAATGCGCCACTTGCGCCCGGCCGGAAAGCCGGCGCCGCCGAGGCCGCGCAGGCCGGAGTCTTCCATCGTCCGGATCACCGATTCGGCGTCGCGCGCGCCGGCCACGCAATCGGCCAGCAGCTTGTAGCCGCCGCCGGCGCGGTAGGCCGCGTAATCGATGAAGCCCTGCGGCCGGTGGGCGATGTCGTTGGCGGCGACGGTGGCCGCCACCGATTCGGCCGTCGCATGCGGCACCGGGTTCCGGCCCACCACCGCCGCGGGCGCCTGTTCGCAGCGGCCGATGCAGGGAGCGGCCAGCACGCGCACGTCGCGCCCGAGGACGGCCGGCAGCTTGTCGAGCAGCTCGCGCGCGCCCGCCATCTCGCAGGACAGGCCGGCGCACACGCGCACGGTCAGCGCGGCCGGCGCGGCGTCGTTTTCCTTGACGACGTCGAAGTGGTGGTAGAACGACGCCACCTCGTACACCTCGGCCTGGGCCAGCCGCATCTCGGCGGCGAGCGCCGCCAGGTGCGCCGCCGACAGGCAGCCGAAGCTGTCCTGGATCTTGTGCAGGTGTTCGATCAGCATGTCGGCGCGGCGCGACTGTTCGCCCAGCAGCAGGCGCACCTCGGCCAGCGCGGCGGCATCGACCTGGCGCCCGCGCGGCGCCTGGCGCTTGCGCTGGCGGGAGGCGCCTTCGGGCTTGATCGGAATGATCATCTGGTTCATGGGGCTTCCCCTAAATGACGTGCTCGCGCCGCAGCGCGGCGATCTGGTCGGACCGGTAGCCGAGCTGCTCGAGCACTTCGTCGGTATGTTCGCCCAGCAGCGGCGAGCGCGTGATGTCGGTCGGGCTGTCCGACAGCTTGATCGGATTGCCCACGGTGAGGTACTTGCCGCGTTCGGGATGGTCGACCTCGACGATGGCGCCGGTGGCGCGCAGCGAAGGCTCCTCGGCGATTTCCTTCATCGACAGGATCGGCCCGCACGGTATCTGGTGCAGGTTCATCGCATCCATCGCCTCGTACTTGGTCTTGGTCTTGGTCCATTTCTCGACCGCGGCGAAGATTTCCATCAGGCGCGGCAGGCGCGCGCCGGCGGTGGCGTAATCGGGATCGTCGATCCACTCCTCGCGCCCGATCACCTTGCAGATCACGCCCCATACCGGCGCCTGGGCGACGAAATAGATGTAGGCGTTGGGATCGGTCTCCCAGCCCTTGCACTTGAGGATCCAGCCGGGCTGGCCGCCGCCGGAGGCATTGCCGGCGCGCGGCACGGCGTCGCCGAAGCTGCCGCAAGGGTACTGCGGGTACTCTTCCATCACGCCGGTGCGTGCGAGCCGCTGCTGGTCGCGCAGCTTGACGCGGCACAGGTTGAGCACCGTGTCCTGCATCGACGTCTGCACCATCTGGCCGCGGCCGGTGACGGTACGCTGCAACAGCGCGGTGACGATGCCGAGCGCCAGGTGCAGGCCGCTGCCGCTGTCGCCGATCTGGGCGCCGGTGACCGTCGGCGGGCCATCGTCGAAGCCGGTGGTGGACGCCGAGCCGCCGGTGCACTGGGCGACGTTTTCGTACACCTTGCAGTGCTCGTAGGGGCCGGGGCCGAAACCCTTGACCGAGGCGACGATCATCTTCGGGTTGAGCTGCTGGATGCGTTCCCACGTGAAGCCCATGCGGTCGAGCGCGCCGGGGGCGAAGTTCTCGACCAGCACGTCGCAATCCCTGATCAGCGCTTCGAGCACTTCCTTGCCGGCCGGCTTCTTGGCGTCGAGGGTGATGGAGCGCTTGTTATGGTTGAGCATGGTGAAGTACAGGCTGTCGACGCCGGGAATGTCGCGCAGCTGGTGGCGGGTGGCGTCGCCCTCGCCGGTGCGCTCGACCTTGATGACGTCGGCGCCGAACCAGGCCAGCAGCTGCGTGCAGGTCGGTCCCGACTGTACATGGGTGAAGTCCAGGATGCGGATGCCTTCCAATGCTTTGCTCATGGCGCTAGTCTCCGATTGAGGATGCGGTGAAACCATCATAGCGAGGCGCCGATTGTTTCCTCATTGACCACGGTCAAGTTCAGCCAGATCGCGCGGCGCGCGGCGCATTTCGCCGCGCCCTTGTATGCTTAGGCTTACGGAACAAAGGAGAAGCAGCATGCGCGCCATCGAGATTACCCAGCCGGGCCCGCCCGACGTATTGCAACTGTGCGAACGGCCGATGCCGGAGGTGGCGACCGGCCACGTGCTGATCAAGGTGCACGCGGCCGGCGTCAACCGTCCCGACGTGCTGCAGCGGACCGGCAACTATCCGGTGCCGGCGGGCGCCTCCGACATTCCCGGGCTGGAAGTGGCCGGCGAAATCGTCGGCGGCGACCTCGCCGGCACCGGCCTGGCGGCCGGCACGCTGGTGTGCGCGCTGGTGCAGGGCGGCGGCTACGCCGAGTACTGCAGCGCGCCGGCGGCGCTGTGCCTGCCGATCCCGCGCGGCATGAGCGCGCTGGAAGCGGCGTCGCTGCCGGAAACCTTCTTCACCGTGTGGAGCAACGTGTTCGACCGCGCCGCGCTGGCCGAAGGGGAAACGCTGCTGGTGCAGGGCGGCTCATCGGGAATCGGCGTCACCGCCATCCAGCTGGCCAAGGCGCGCGGCCACACCGTCTACGCCACCGCCGGCTCGGACGAAAAATGCCGCGCCTGCGAAGCGCTCGGCGCCGACCGCGCGATCAACTACAAGACCGAGGACTTCGTCGAGGTGATCAGGGCGGCCACCGGCGGGCGCGGCGTCGACGTGATCCTCGACATGGTCGGCGGCGACTACGTGCCGCGCGAAATCAGCTGCCTGGCCGACGACGGCCGGCTGGTGTTGATCGCGCTGCTGGGCGGCGGCAAGGCGACCGTGCCGCTGGGGCAGATCCTGATGCGCCGGCTGACCCTGACCGGCTCGACATTGCGTCCACGCCCGCTCGCCTTCAAGGCGAAGATCGCCGCGCAGCTGCGCGAACAGGTATGGCCGCTGCTCGAGGCCGGCACGATCAAGCCGGTCATTTACCGTACCTTCCCACTGGCCGAGGCGGCGCAGGCGCACGCGCTGATGGAGTCCAGTTCGCACGTCGGCAAGATCATGCTGCAGGTCGCTTAATCGTCGATGCGGGTGGCGCGGCGCAGGAACTCTGCTGCGGACAGGCTCAGCGTGTCTTCGCCCGACGCCACTTGCAGCATCACCTTGTTACTGCGTCCCAGCAGCCCCAGCACGGTATAAGTCTGCGGATCGTCCAGCAGGCGGAAGTTCCTGCCCAGCAGAGCGGGCCGGAGCCCGGTGGCGGGAAATTTTTCCAGCAGATCGTCCATCTTGCGCTTCCTTTTTCTATTTCAATGCGGAACTGACATTCTAGCGCGGCGCGATGCCGCTTGATTTAATACACTATCAGTGTTTAAATCCACTGTATGAATCCAGAACCAAGCTACTCGCTCAACGACCTGTGCCTGCTGGCGGAACTCCCGGCGCGCACGGTGCGTTATTACGTGCAGGTGGGGCTGGTCGACCGTCCGCTCGGCGAAACCCGCTCCGCCCGCTACGGCGCACGCCACCTCGAGCAACTGCTGCTGACCAGGAAATGGAGCGCGGCCGGGCTGTCGCTGGAACGCATCCGCGCGCTGCTGCACGACGCCGAGGCGCCGCCGGCCTTGCCGCCGCGCTCGCCCGGCTCGATTGCCGTGTGCAGCCACCTGCTGGTCGCCGAGGGCGTCGAGATCGTCGTCGATCCAGGCCGCGCCGGCTGGACGCCGGAACAGCTGCGCGCGTTTGCCAGAGGCGTGGCCGAGCTGCATGCACAGATCACCAATTCCACCCACGGAGAAACCGAATGACCCTGCCAGCCGCCGCCCGCCTCCAATCGCGCAAAGGCGCCGACCTCGTCTTCGAGGGCGTCCGCATCGACGGCTGCGTCGACGGCCTGCTGTTCGAGGTGGCGCTCGAGCAGCGCTTCCGCAATCCTGGCGCGCGCCACATCGAAGTGATCTACACCTTTCCCTTGCCGGACGGCGCCGTGCTGCTGGGCGTCGACGTGCGGCTCGGCGACGCGCAACTGCGTGGCACGGTGGTCGAGAAGCGGCAGGCGGCGCGCGACTACGAGGACAGCCTGGCGGCCGGCGACGCCGCCATCATGCTCGAAAAAAACCGCGACCACAGCTACAGCCTCAACCTCGGCAACCTGGCCGCCGGCGAGGCGTGCGTGGTGACCGTGCGCTACGCCCAGACGCTGCAGTTCGAGCAGCGCGGCTTGCGCCTGTGCATACCGATGGTGATCGCGCCGCGCTACGGCGACCCGGTGCGCGATGGCGGCCTGGCGCCGCACCAGGCGCTCGTGCACGACGTGTCGGCGCAGTACCCGTTGACGCTGGCGCTGACGCTGGCGGGCGCGCTCGCCCATGCCCGCGTCGGTTCGCCCAGCCACGCCGTCACGACCGAACGAACGGGCGATGCGGTGACGGTGTCGCTCGCCCGCAGCGGCGCGCTCGACCGCGACTTCATCCTGGTGCTGGACCGGCTGGCGCACGATTCGGTGGCCGTGACTGCCGCGGATGACGTGACGCCTGGCCAGCGCGCCGCGCTGGCCAGCTTCTGCCCGCGCACCGCCGCCGCCCCGCGTGCGCTCGCCGCCCAGCTGCTGGTCGACTGCTCCGGCTCGATGGCCGGCGACTCCATCGACGCGGCCAAGCGCGCGCTGCATGCGATCGTCGCCAACATGCAGGAGGGCGACCGCTTTTCGCTGTCGCGTTTCGGCGGGCAGGTCGCGCATCGCGGACGCGGGTTGTGGCGGGCGGGCGCGCGGACCCGGCTGGCGGCCAGCCGCTGGGTGGACGCGCTGCAGGCCGACATGGGCGGCACCGAAATGGAAGAGGCGCTCACCTCCACCTTTGCCGCCGCCGGCGGCCCGGGCGATGTACTGCTCATTACCGACGGCCAGATCGAAGCGATCGACAGTGCGATCGCGGCCGCGCAGGCGTCCGGCCACCGCATCTTCATCGTCGGCATCGGCAGCAGTCCGGCCGGCAGCCACCTGCGGCGCCTGGCCCAGGCGAGCGGCGGCGCATGCGACTTCTGCGCGCCCGGCGAACGCGTCGAGCCGGCCGTGCTGCGGATGTTCGCGCGGCTGCGCTCACCGAGGCTGCACGCGCTGCGCAGCGAATGGCCGGCGGCCCAATGCCCGGCCTGGACGTCGCCGCTGCCGGACGCGGTGTTCGACGGCGACACCGTGAACCTGTTCGCGCTCGGCTGCGCCGCAATGGAAGGCGAGGTCGTGCTGTTCGGCCGCGAGGACGGAGGGCCCGAACAAGAGATTGCGCGCGCCAGCATCGGTGCGGCCGGTACTGGAGGCGACACGCTGGCGCGCCTGGCGGCGCATGCGCGATCGGCAGCGCCCGGCGAGGACGCCTTACAGCTGGCGATCGACTACCAGCTGGTGACGCCGCAGACCAATTTCCTGCTCCTTCACGAACGCGCCGACCAGGACAAAGCGGCCGACATGCCGGCGCTGCACAGCATCAGGCCGATGGTTCCTGCCGGCTGGGCCGGCACCGGCTCGGTCAGCGTGGCGGTCGACGGCCCGCGCATCCCGGCGATGTGGCGGCGCGGTGCGCCGATGGCCGCCGACGCGATCAGGGAACCGGCTGTACGCTGGGACTTGCCGGCCTTCCTGCGCAAGGCGGCCGATCCCGAGCCGCGGGAATGGATCGCGACCGACGGCTACAGCGGCCTGAGCCCGGCCGGCCTGCGCAAGCGGCTGCGCACGACGACGCCCGCACCAGCGGACTACACGTACGCGGCCCTGCGCAGCTGGGGACTGGGCGTGGCGGTGCTCGACTGGCTGGAACTGGTGATCGGGGACGGCGCCGACGAAACGCAGGTAGTCGCCGCTTTCGTGTTCGTCATCGCGGGCGGCGCCGGCGCCGGAATCGACCGCACGCTGGCCGGCCGCATCGCCGCCCCACTGGCCGGCATGGACGACGAGAGCTGGCCGGCATGCGTGTTCGCGCTCGACGAGGCCGCAACGCCCGTCTAGGAACCCGCTGCGGGCAAACGGCTCAGTCGCCCATTTCGATACCGATACGCGCTGCCCAGCGGTCGGAGGCGTGCGTGACGCCGTGGCCGAGGGCGACGCTCACCGGGTGGCCGGCGAGCCGGGCATCCCAGGTCAGGTAGGCCATTTCACTGCGCTGGCTGCGCGCCGCAAAATCGCCGACCCTGCCGGCGTCGACGTGGTATTCGAGGCCGAGGGCGTGGCGGTCGTTCAGGCGGTAGGACAGCTTGATCTTCGGCGCAAACGCCCAGCCCCTGTCTTCGCCCTCCGAACTGTATTCGACGCCAGGATTGCCGACCAGGTGCAAGTGGCCGCCGCGCCAGCCGAGGATCGGGAAGGCTTCGATCACCGCGGCGCGTTGTTCGCCGATCGGCTTGATGCCGCCCGCTTCGATTTCCGCGCCCCAGTAAAAGCCGCCGGCACGGTGCGGCGCCAGGTATTTCACTTCGGCCAGGGCGCCGTGCGCGTGCCAGCTGCCGCCGGCGCGGGTTACCGGCAGCCTGATGCCGACATTGAGGTTGTCGGTGACGCCGTAAGCCAGTTCGCCCACCGCCTGCCATACGGGGCGCCCGCCGAAATCGCCATGGCGCGACGTCTGCGACCAGCGCGCCGCCAGTTCGGTGGCCAGTTCGCCGCGCCGGGCGATATCGTCGCCGTAGACGACATCGATGTCGGGACCGGCGAGCGCGGGCAGGCGCAGGGTGGCGAGCAGAAGGGCGACGGCGAACGAGGGGAACGATGGCATAAGGCTCCGTCAGATCACATTCCAGACATTGCAGCCCAGACGCCCGTCAAGCCGGCCTTACTGCAACTGCCTCAGCAAGGCGCGGGCGTCGTCGGCCTGGGCGAAGCGCATGTCGCCGGCCACCAGCGACTCGAGCTCCTTGCGGGCGGCCGCCTTGTCGCCGGCCTTGAACAGGCCCATCGCCAGGTGGTAGCGGATGTCGCGCGCCAGCGGCGCCCTGCTGCTGGCCTCCTGCAATATCTTCAGCCCGCGCGCGGTGTCGCCCTGCCCGACCAGGATCCAGCCGAGCGTGTCCATGATGACCGGCTGGTCCTTCGCCAGCTGGTAGGCGCGCTCGGCGACGTCGCTGGCGCGCGCATCCTGCAGCTGCTGGTAGGCCAGCGCCAGGTTGTTGAGGGCGACGACGTTGTCCGGCGCCTTCTGCAAGGTGGCTTCGAGCTGCGCCGCCGCCGGCTTGTACTGCTTGTCGGCGAGCAGGGTCTCCGCCTTGAACAGCTGGACGCGGACGTCGTCCGGATGCTGGCGCAGCCAGGCCGCCAGCCGCCGCGCGCCCTCTTCTTCCTTGCCCGCCACGCGCAGCGCGTTGACGCCCTTGATCGCCAGTTCGCTCGACTTGCCGAACGAGAGCGCCTGGTCGTAGGCGGCCAGCGCCAGCGCCGGCTTGCCCTGCGCCATGTTGACGTCGCCTTCGAGCTGGTAGCCGGCCGCCGCCTTCGGATGGTTGCGCTGCATTTTAGAGGCCGTCATCAGCGCCAGCTCGTGCCATCCCTTGCGCACGTTCAGTTCGGCCAGCGCCAGCTGGGCGGCCGGAAAGTCCGGCTGCATCGCCAGCGCCGCCTTCAGGTATTCCTCGGCGGCGCCGCCGCGCTTCATCAGCAGGTGCATGGCCGCCACCTGCATCTGCGCGTGCGCCGAACGCGGCAAGGCCACGGCCAGCTTCTTGTACGTTTCCAGCGCCTGCTCGCGCTCGCCGTTGGCCAGCTGGCCCTTGCCGAGCAAGTCCAGCAAGTCCGGGTTGTCGCGGTGGACCACCTGCAGCCGGGCGGCGGTGTCGAGCGCCTTCTGGTGCTGTCCGGTCTGCAGGTACTGGCCGATCAGGTTGACGGCGGGGGCGATCGCGTCCGGCTGGACGGCGCTGGCGTCTTCCAGCCACCTGGTGGCCTCTTCCTTCTTGCCGGCGCTCGAGGCCAGCGAGGCGAGCGCGGTCATCGCGTCGATGTTGGTCTTGTTGTTGGCGAGGAAGGCGACCAGGTGCTGCCTGGCGGCATCCGGCTTCTTCTCGCGCAGTTCCAGTTGCGCCAGGTTGGCGGCGGCGGGGAAATAAGAGGCCTGCATCGCCAGCGCCCTGGCGAAGCTGGCGCGCGCCTTGCCCAGCTCGTCCTTGCCGATGTAGACCAGGCCCTTGAGGTCCTCGACGGCGGCGTTGTCAGGCTGCGCCTTTTGCAGCGCCACCACGGCGGCGTAGGCGCGGTCGAAATGCTGCAAACCGAGTTCGGTGCGCACCAGCGCGATGCCGGCGGCGGGCGACCTGGCGTCGAGCGTGGTGGCCAGCTCGAGGTCGCTGACGGCCTGCGCCTGCTGCCCCTTGCCCAGCTTGCTCAACGCCAGCGAGGTGCGCAGCTTGGCCGTCTTCGGTTCCAGCGTGCTGGCCTTTTCGAACAGTTCGGCGGCCTTGTTGAAGTCGCGCGCCTGCATGTAGGACTCGCCGGCCAGCGCCAGCACCTGCACGTCCTGCTGCGCGTCGCCCAGCGCGGGCGCCAGCACGCTCAGCGCGTCCGGCGAGTGGCCGCTGCGCAGCAGGGTCGACGCCAGCATCTTGCGGGCGTACAGGTTGTCGGGATTTTTCTCGAGGTAGTGGCGCAGGTGGTGTTCGGCCTGGTGCAGCGAGCCGAGGTTCAGGCTGATGGCGCCGGCCAGCAGCACGCTGGGCATGTGCTCGGGCGCCACCCGCAGCACCTTCTGCATCGACTCCTGCGCTTCCGAGTATTTGCGTTGCGAGAAGTCGAGCAAGGCCTGGGTGTAGCTCACCAGCACGCTGCCGGGGTTGAGCTTGCGGGCGGCGTCGAGGTCAGCCTGCGCCGACTCGAACTTGCCGAGGGCAATTTTCAGGTAGGCCTTCTCGATGTACGCCGAGCGGTGTTGCGGCGCGATGGCGACCACCTGGTCGTAGGTGGCGAGCGCCTGCTCGGGCAGGTTTTGCGCGCGCAGCAGGTCGCCCGTGAACAGCAGCGCGTCGGTGTTGCGCGGCTGCGCCGCCACCGCCTGCGCGGCGTACTTGCCGGCGGCCTCGACGTCGCCGGCCAGCATCGCCACCCGCCCCATGCCGATCAGCGCCGGCGGAAAGGCCGGCTGCGCATCGAGCACCGTCTGGTACAAGCGCTTCGCCTCGTCGTTCTTGCCCAGCGCCAGCAGCGCATCGGCGCGCACGCTGAGCAGGTCGGCACGATCCTTCAGGCGCGCCTCGGCGGCCGTTTCGTCGAGCACCTTCTGGTACTGGCCCTGCATCTGCAAGGCGCGGCCCAGCAAGGGCAAGGCGGCGTCGCTGCGGTAGCCGAGCTTGTGCGCCATGCGCGCTTCCTTTTCGGCGCTGACGCCGTCGCCGGTGTCGAGGTACAGCGCGGCCAGCTCGTAGCGGGTGGCGGCGTCGTCGGGCGCGGCGTCGGCGGCATTCTTGAGCACAATCACCGCCGCGCTCAGTTCACCCCTGGCGTGAAACTGCTTTGCCTGCGCCAGCAAGACGGACGGCGAATCGCCCTGGCAGCCGGACAGGAAGGCAGCGAGCAGCAAGGCGCCGATGGCGGAAGATTTGTTGTGGATACGCGACATTGCCGCCCTTGGAAAAAGATTGATAACGCTTTCCGAATGTTGGCATGGAAGAACGTCTCAAGCAATATTTTTCCCAGATACAAGCAAATTCTCCCGCGCGCTGTCAGAAATTCTTACACGTCGCACCCCGCCCGCGCCGGCCGGATTTCTAAGTCACTGTTTCTAAACAATTGTTTATTTTTGGCATGATTAATGCTTAAATGGACGAAAAGAATAAGGGATGGTCCAAATGAAGAAACTGTTCAGCGTACTACTGACGGTGTGGGCGGCACTGGCGATGGGCGGCGCCCGCGCCGGCGGCATCAGCGACGTCGGCGTCAACGCGTACTGGGGCGCCGACGGCCACGGCTACGGCGACGTCATCGGCAACAGCACCTACGACATCAACGGCGCCACCATTACCCGCGTCGGCAGCGTGCTGACGGTAACGATCGCCACCAACTTCGCCGGCCACGCCGGCGCCGATCCGGGCAGCGCGCCGGGTGGCATCGGCTATGGCGACGTGTTCCTGTCCAAAATCTGGAACCCGTTCGGCACCGATTCCCACCACACCAACGACAATGCCGCCAACGGCACCCTGTGGAATTACGGCCTGAGCCTGGATAACCGCTGGAGCAACGACGGCGGCACCTTCAAGCTGTACCAGCTCAACGGCGCCACCAACGCCACCAGCATCTACAATTCGGAACATTTCATGTCGTGCGCGCTCGGCACCGCCTGCTACTACCGCAACGGCGAGGCCACCGCCGTCAACACGACCTCGTCGACCGTCAGGAACACCGGCGTGACCGGCAACTGGACCGTCACGGCCGACAAGGAACTGCGCTTCACGCTCGACATCGGTTCGACCGACCTGATGAAGTTCTCCTCGTTCGCGATGCACTGGGGCGAGACGTGCCAGAACGACGTCATCGAAGGCGCCGTCAGCATGGTGCCGACCCCGGGCAGCCTGCCGCTGATCGCCCTCGGCATGGGCGCCCTGCTGGTGCTGCGCCGGCGCCAGGGCAGCGCGGCCGCGACGCGCGCCGCCGCCTGAAGCGGCGCCTTGGTGAGCCAGCGAACAGAATCGCCTGGCGAACCATGCAATCCTCCGACATTGACGAGTTCGTCATTTCAACCGGAGGAAAACCATGTCAGACAATTTGCAGAAAGCCGGCTCGCAAGACCGCAGCCGCATCAACGTCAATGAATCGTGGGAAGTAAAACACTGGACTGAGGCACTCGGCGTTTCCAGGGAAAAGCTGGAGGAAGCGGTGAAGGCGGCCGGCACATCGGTCTCGGCAGTGAAAAAATACCTGGGAAAGTAAACAGACCGGGGCGCACAGACCGCGGCGCGGCAGCGCGGGAAGCTTAGCGCGCGCTGCCGCGCCCGGGGCCGCGCCTGCTGATCTGCCTTCAGTTACGCAGCAGCGAGCACCGGCGCGGCGCCATCCTCGTGCAACAACGAGCGCACGTGACGAAGCAAGGTCTCGGCCAGGAAAGGTTTCGCTATGAAGGCGTCGAAGCTGTTTCCGTGTGCAACGTCGCGCCCGAGCGAACCGCTCATCAGCAGGATAGGAAACCGGTAACCGAGCGGTGGCGAGCGAAAGTACTGGCTCAGCTCAAGGCCGGTCATGCCGGACATGCAGCAGTCCGAGATGAGCAGCTCGGGGCAGCATGCCTCGACTTCGGCGATGCCCTCTTGCGCGCTCAGCGCCACCCGCACGTCGTATCCGCACGCCTCGAGCAACATCGAACACATCTCTGCCAGGTACGGATCATCATCGACTATCAAAATCATCATTGCCTCCTGCGTAGAAATCGTTTTGTTAACCGAACACTTCTACATCCTCGGCAAATTGGGCGAAAGATTCGCCAAATCCAGTGTCGACGATACGACGGCGTAAATCCGTACGGTACCGAACAGAGGTTCCCGGCGCCCTGCCGCCGCCGGGATATGCCGGCTTTGGGTGGCACCGCCCAAGTGATATATTAACAATACACAATAAAAATCTGGAGACTGCATGACATCGAATCGGAGACTTTTCACCGCCGGGCTGGGCGTATTCTTGCTGGGCGCGGCGGGCTTGAGCAGCCACGCCGGCGCGCAGGCGCTGGAAAAACAAAAGGTATCGATTGCCGTAGGCGGCAAGAACCTGCTGTACTACCTGCCGCTGACCATCGCCGAGCAGCTGGGGTATTTCAGGGACGAGGGCCTGCAGGTGGAGATCAGCGACTTCGCCGGCGGCGCCAAGGCGCTGCAGGCGCTGGTCGGCGGCAGCGCCGACGTCGTCTCGGGCGCCTACGAGCACAGCATCAACATGCAGGCCAAGGGCCAGCCGGTCACCGTGTTCGTGCTGCAGGCGCGCGCGCCGCAGATCGTGTTCGCCGTGTCGGCCAGGACCATGCCCAGCTACAAATCGATCGCCGACCTGAAGGGCAAGAAAATCGGCGTCACCGCGCCCGGCTCGTCGACCAACATGATGGCCAGCTTCGTGCTGGCCAAGGGCGGCCTGAAACCCACCGACGTCTCGTTCATCGGCGTGGGCACCTCGGCCGGCGCCATCAGCGCGCTGCGCTCGGGCCAGATCGACGCCATCTCCAACCTCGATCCCGTCATCACCATGCTGCAGCAGAAGAACGAGATCAAGGTCATCGCCGATACGCGCACCCTGAAGGACACCGCCACCGTCTTCGGCGGGCCGATGCCGGCGGCGAGCCTGTACACCACCGACGCCTTCCTCAAGAAGTATCCGAACACCTCGCAGGCGCTGGCCAACGCGATGGTGCGGGCGCTGAAGTGGATCCAGAAGGCCGGCCCCGGCGATATCGTCAAGGTGGTGCCGGAAAGCTACCAGCTGGGCGACCGCGCCCTGTACCTGGAAGCGTTCAAGAATGTGCGGGAGGCGATCTCGCCCGACGGCATGGTGCCCGAAGCGGGGCCGGCGACGGCGCTGCGCGCCTTGCAGGTCTACGAACCCGAACTGGCCGGCAAGAACATCGACCTGTCGAAGACCTACACCAACGAGCTGGTCAAGCGGGCCAACATCAAGTTCAAATGACGACCGCGAGCGCGCCGGCGCTGTCGTTCGACAATATCAGCTGCACCTTCTTCTCCAGGGGCGAGCGCTCGCAGCGTTACACCGCGGTGGCCGATACGGTGCTGTCGATCGCCGCGGGCGAATTCGTGTCGGTGGTGGGCCCGACCGGTTGCGGCAAGTCGACCCTGCTCAACGTCGGCGCCGGGCTGCTGGCGCCTTCGTCGGGAACGGTCAGCGTGTTCGGCGAGCCGCTGGTGGGCATCAACCGCCGCGCCGGCTACATGTTCCAGGCCGAGGCGCTGATGCCGTGGTACAGCGCGCTGCAGAACGTCACCGCGGGACTGGGCTATCGCGGCGTGCCGGAAGCGCAGGCGCGTGCGTTGGGCGAGGAATGGCTGGCGCGGGTCGGCCTGCAAGGATTTGGCGACCGCTATCCGCACCAGCTGTCGGGCGGCATGCGCAAGCGCGTGGCGCTGGCGCAGACGCTGATCCTCGACCCCGACATCATGCTGATGGACGAACCGTTTTCCGCGCTCGACATCCAGACCAGGCAGCTGATGGAAAACGAAGTGCTCGATTTATGGAGCGCGAAAAAGAAGGCGGTCCTGTTCATTACCCACGACCTCGACGAAGCGATCGCCATGTCCGACCGCGTGATCGTCTTGTCGGCGGGGCCGGCGACGCATCCGATCGGCGAATTCATCATCGACCTGCCGCGCCCGCGCGACGTCGCCGAGATTCGCGCCCATCCACGCTTCGTCGAGCTGCATGCGCAGATCTGGAGCGTACTGCGCGACGAAGTGCTCAAGGGTTATCAGCAGCAGAAAAAGGTGGCCTGAGCATGTGGAATGCCATCAAACCGAATCACCGCAATCTGCTCGCCTGGCAGATCCTGTTGCTGATCGCGTTTTTCGGCGCATGGCACCTGGCCTCGCGCAATCCCGACACGGCGTTCTTTTTTGGCGAGCCGCTCAAGGTGCTCTCGCGCCTGTGGCAATGGTTTACGGTCGGCAGCGGCACGCTCGAAGTGGGGCTGGGCGATTCGACCTGGTTCACGCTGCGCTTCCCGGCCGAGATCTACGCGCACCTGGTGGTGACGCTGACCGAAACCGTGCTGGCGTTCGCGATCGGCACCTCGCTGGGACTGGGCGCGGGACTGTGGCTGGCGCTGTCGCCGCTGACATCGGCGATCCTCGATCCGTACGTGAAGGCAGCCAACGCGATGCCGCGCGTGATCCTGGCGCCGATCTTTGCGATGTGGTTTGGCCTGGGCATCTGGTCGAAGGTGGCGCTGGCCGTCACGCTGGTGTTCTTTATCGTGTTCTTCAATGTGTACCAGGGCGTCAAGGAAGTGAGCCCGGTGGTGCTTGCCAATACCAGGATGCTGGGCGCGAACGCGCGCCAGCTGCTGCGCTCCGTGTACCTGCCGTCGGCGACGTCGTGGGTGTTTTCGAGCCTGCATACGTCGGTGGGCCTGGCGTTCGTCGGCGCCATCGTCGGCGAGTACCTGGGATCGGCGCGCGGCGTCGGCTACCTGATCTTGCAGGCCGAGGGCAGCTTCGATATCAATACCGTGTTCGCGGGCATACTGGTGCTGACCGGGTTTGCGCTGCTGCTCGACATGCTGGTCGGGCGCATCGAGAAGCGGCTCATGAAGTGGCAGCCGAAATCGGGCGAGACGGAAAAGATGTAAGCTAAGGGCGCCACCAGTCTGCATGCGAAATGGGGTCCCCGCGTTCGCGAGGACGACGGTCTTACGGCCAGCGTCCTAACACGCGGGGACCTCATTCTGTTTGCACGCACCGCGATCACTCGCCACAAGTTAAAAGGAGTATTTCATGACCGAAGAATCAAAATACGTACCACCGAAAGTCTGGACGCCCCCAGCGTCCTCCGGCGGTACCTTCGCCAGCATCAACCGGCCTATCGCCGGCCCCACCCACGAGAAGGCGCTACCGGTCGGCAAGCACCCGCTCCAGCTCTATTCGCTGGCCACGCCCAACGGGGTGAAGGTCACCATCATGCTCGAAGAGCTGCTCGCACTCGGCCACGCCGGCGCCGAATACGACGCCTGGCTCGTCAAGATCAACGAAGGCGAGCAGTTCTCCAGCGGCTTCGTCGACATCAACCCCAACTCGAAAATCCCGGCGATGGTCGACCACAGCGGCGCGCAGCCGCTGCGCGTGTTCGAATCGGGCTCGATCCTGGTCTACCTCGCGGAAAAGTTCGGCGCCTTCCTGCCGACCGACATCGCGGCGCGCACCGAAACGTTCAACTGGCTGTTCTGGCAGATGGGCTCGGCGCCTTTTGTGGGCGGCGGCTTCGGCCACTTCTATGCGTATGCGCCGGAAAAGCTCGAATACCCGATCGACCGCTACGCGATGGAAACGAAGCGCCAGCTCGACGTGCTCGACCGCCAGCTGGCCAACAACCGCTACGTCGCCGGCGACCAGTACACCATCGCCGACATGGCGATCTGGCCCTGGTACGGCGGCATGGTGCGCGGAGAGCTGTACGAGGCGGGCGAATTCCTGTCGGTGCACGAGTACACCCATGTCAAGCGCTGGGCCGACGAAGTGGCCGCGCGCCCTGCCGTCATCCGCGGCCGCAAGGTCAACCGCGTCTTCGGCAACCCGGCCAACCAGGTGGCCGAGCGCCACAGCGCCGCCGACCTCGACTGACGGCCTTTACGCCGGCGCCGGCGCGTCCGACCCGAGCAGCGCGACGCCTTCCTCGAAGGTGCGCAGCACCATGTCGACGCCCTGCTCCACCAGCGCCTGGTCGGCGTCGCGGCTGTCCGGGTTGAGGCGGATCGTCACCAGCAGGGCCCGCGGCAGGCGCGTGCGGAAGTGCCCGGCCACCACCAGCCAGGGACCGAGGGTGTCCTTCAGCGGATAGGTCAGGAACACGGTCGAGACCAGGTCGCCGCGGTCCGAACCCGGACTGTCCTCGGGCGTGCCGACCGAGACGCTGCGTGCGTCGAGCCCCACTTCCCGCAGCGACAGCACGAACAGTTCGTTGAGCAGGTCGTCGCGTTCGTTCGGCAGGCCGGCGCACAGCGCGATGGAACGCGGCGGCACGTCCAGCGGACCCTGCCAGCGGCCGAGATGGGCCTGGCGCATTTCGCGCAGATGGGCGCCGACGTTCGCGTCGAGCATCGACAGGCGGCGCCGCTCGCGGTTCTTGCGCGGGCTGTCGCCGCTCGGCACCACCGCTACGGCGAGCGCGGCGATGGTGGCGCGCACCTTGTCCTGCTGGCCTTTCTCGATGCGGCCGGTGGCGTATTCGTCGGCGCCGAGCGCCAGGCCCGGGAGCAGGATCTGGTCGCAGTAGCGCGCGAAGCTGGACTTGCGCAGGTAGGCGTGGGCATCGCGGATGATGGCGTCGGCCTCGCCCGACATCAGGCGGTGGTAGAAGCGCTGCGCTTCGCTGGTGTTGGGCGCGTCCGCAAACAGGATCGTGACCGGCTCGAGCGCGCGCACGTGGCGGCCGGCGACGACCAGGCACAAGGTGAGCGGCGTCGACAGCAACAGCCCCACCGGCCCCCACAGCGCGCCCCAGAACAGCGCCGACACGATCACCGCCAGCGGCGACAAGCCGGAACTGTGGCCGTATACCTTCGGCTCGACGACGTTGGCAACGATCAGTTCGAGCACGGCGAAGATCACCAGGCAGGTCAGCGCCAGCGTCCAGCCGGGGTCGATCGCCGCGGCAAACAGGGCGATCGCCGCGCCGGCGACCAGCGCGCCGAGGTAAGGGACGAAGCGCAGCAGGCCGCTCAGGGCGCCGAACAGGGCGGCGTGCGGCACGTCGGCGGCCCACAGCGCGGCGCCGACGACGGCGCCGAAGATGACGTTGACGAGGAACTGCGACAGGAAGAAGCGCGACACGCCTTCGGTCGCGTCGCCCAGCGCGCGCATGGTGCGGCTCACCTCCCCCTTGCCGGCGAGGCGCACGATGCGGTCGCGCAGCGACTCGTGTTCGAGCAGGATGAACACCAGCAGCACGAGGATCAGGCCGACCTTGCCGATCGGGCCGGCGACCTGCGACAGCAGCCGCGTGACGGTGTCGGTGCTGGACAGCTCGGGGGCATGGATTTCGACGGCGACCGGCTTGTTCTGGCCGGCGGCCAGGCTGGCGGCGCCGCGCCGCACGGCGATGGCCGGCGCCGGCACGGCCGGCACCACGGCGCGCAACTCGGCCTGGATGCGCGCGAAGGGGCGCTCGGTGATTTCCCTGGCCTTGGCGACCTTGGCCTGGATGGCGGCGCGGTACTGCGGCAGGTCGGCGGTCACGGACACCATCTGCGAAGCGAGCATGATGCCGACGCCGAGCACGCAGAAGGCGCTGAGCAGGACGGCGATCAGCGTCGCCGGCAACTGCCCCAGTCCCGTCCTGGCGATGGCGCGCACCAGCGGCGCCAGGACCAGGCTGAGCACGAGGGAAAGCGCCAGCGGCTCGAGCACGTCGCGGCCGAAATAGAGCAGGCCGAGCACGCAGGTCGCGGTCACCACGGAGCCCGATGTCACCTTGGAAAATGAAGCGCTGTTGCTCATTGGCTCACTCGCTGCAGGAAAGCCTGACCCTCCTGGCATAGGATAAAACGTTGACTATAGCAAAATTCGAGGCTGTGTCACCGTTAACTCGGGGGCGGTGCCTGTGCCAATCTCAGCAGCCCTACCCACAATTTTTATACCGCGTTTACAGCCCGGCATCAACTCTTTGCAAAATCTTTAGACCTTCCTCGCTACTCTTCTCTCTGACAAAACAAACCTGAACGAGGGTATCAATGGACGTGATATGGATCGGGGCACTGGCCGCCTTCGCCTTGCTGTGCTGCGCGCTGGTGGCCGGCTGCGCCAGGCTGGGAGGTGAGGCATGAACCTCTTTTACGCAATTGGCGCGATGACCGCCGCCGGCCTGCTGATCTACCTGCTCGTCGCCCTGCTCAACGCGGAGGACATGTGATGACTACCCAGTCTCTATTGTTGCTGGCCGCCTTCCTGGCCGTGCTGCTGACGCTGGCCTGGCCGCTCGGCATCGTGCTGGCGCGCGTCGGCGATGGCGGCGCCGTGCCCGGCTTCGCCTGGATGGGCCGTATCGAACGGCTGCTGTACCGCGCCGCCGGCATCCCGGCCGGGCAGCAGCAGTCGTGGCAAGCGTATGCGATCGCGCTGCTGGTGTTCAACGGCCTCGGCGCGCTGGTGGTGTACGCCCTGCAGCGCATGCAGGCATGGCTGCCGTTCAACCCGCAGGCGCTGCCCAACGTCGGCGCCGACTCCGCCTTCAACACCGCCGTCAGTTTTGTGAGCAACACCAACTGGCAGGGCTACAGCGGCGAGCAGACGATGAGCTACCTGACCCAGATGCTGGCGCTGGCCGGCCAGAACTTCTTCTCGGCGGCCACCGGCATGGCGGTCGCGTTCGCGCTGATCCGCGGCTTTTCCGCGCGCTCCGCCAAGTCGATCGGCAACTTCTGGGTCGACCTCACGCGCTCGACCCTGTACGTGCTGCTGCCGCTGTCGATGCTGCTTGCCGTCTTCCTGATGGGCCAGGGCGTGATCCAGAATTTTTCCGCCTACAAGGAGGTGACGCTGCTCGACCAGGTCAGCTACACGCAGCCCGCGACCGGCACGCCGGCCACCGAGACGCTGGCCGCCACCACGCAGACCATCGCGATGGGCCCGGTGGCGTCGCAGGAAGCGATCAAGATGCTCGGCACCAATGGCGGCGGCTTCTTCAACGCCAACTCGGCGCACCCGTTCGAAAACCCCACCGCGCTGACCAACTTCTTACAGATGGTGTCGATCTTCCTGATCCCGGCCGGCCTGTGCTTCGCTTTCGGCCGCATGGTCGGCGACCCGCGCCAGGGCTGGGCGCTGCTGGCGGCAATGAGCGTGATCTTCGTCGCCGTCACGGCGGTGGTGCTGGTGGCCGAACAGCAGGCGCACCCGGGCCTGCAGGCGCTCGGCGTCGACCAGTCGGCGAGCCTGCTGCAGGCGGGTGGCAACATGGAGGGCAAGGAGACCCGCTTCGGCGTCAGCGCGTCGGCCCTGTTCGCCGCCGTCACCACCGCTGCCTCGTGCGGCGCCGTCAACGCCATGCACGATTCGTTCTCGCCGCTGGGCGGCATGGTGCCGCTGGTGCTGATGCAGCTGGGCGAAGTGGTGTTCGGCGGCGTCGGCACTGGCCTCTACACGATGCTGGTGTTTGCGATCATGGCGGTGTTCATCGCCGGCCTGATGATCGGCCGCACGCCCGAATACCTGGGCAAGAAGATCCAGGCCTACGAAATGAAGATGACGGCGATCGCCATCCTCGTCACGCCGACGCTGGTCCTGGCCGGTACCGCGCTGGCCGTCATGCTCGACGCCGGCAAGGCCGGCATTGCCAACCCGGGCGCCCACGGCTTTTCCGAGGTCCTGTACGCCTTCACGTCCGCCGCCAACAACAACGGCAGCGCCTTTGCCGGCCTGTCCGCCAACACGCCCTTCTACAACAGCATGCTGGCGGTGGCGATGTGGTTCGGCCGCTTCGCGATGATCGTACCGATCCTGGCGATCGCCGGCGCACTGGCGCGCAAGCAGCGCCTCGATGCCAACGCCGGCACCATGCCGACCCACGGGCCGATGTTCATTGGCCTGCTGATCGGGGTCGTGGTGCTGGTGGGCGTGCTCAATTACGTGCCGGCGCTGGCGCTCGGCCCGGTCAGCGAGCACCTGCAGCTGTTCGCCAAATAACATGAACCAGGAGCTCACGATGTCGCACCTCCATTCGCCGCGCAAACGCCTGACGCTGTTCGATACCACCCTCATCGGCCCGGCCGTGCTGGACGCCGTCAGGAAGCTCAACCCGCGCGTACAGCTGCGCAGCCCCGTGATGTTCGTCGTCTACGTCGGCAGCATCATCACCACGCTGCTGTACGCGCAGGCGCTGTTCGGCCAGGGCGAAGCGGCGCCCGGCTTCATCCTCGCCACCAGCATCTGGCTGTGGTTCACGGTCTTGTTCGCCAATTTTGCGGAGGCGCTCGCCGAGGGCCGCAGCAAGGCGCAGGCGGCGTCGCTGCGCAGCCTCAAGCAGACCACCATCGCCAAGAAGCTGGCTACGCCCAAACACGGCACCACCTGGCTGCCGTGCCCCGCCAACGACCTGCGCAAGGGCATGACGATCCTCGTCGAAGCCGGCGACGTCGTGCCGATCGACGGCGAAGTGATCGAAGGCGTGGCCTCGGTCGACGAGAGCGCCATCACGGGCGAATCGGCACCGGTGATCCGCGAGTCGGGCGGCGACTTCTGCGCCGTCACCGGCGGCACCCGGGTGCTGTCGGACTGGCTGGTGGTGCGCGTGACGGCCAACCCCGGCGAGACCTTCCTCGACCGCATGATCGCCATGGTCGAAGGCGCCAAGCGGCAAAAGACACCGAACGAAATCGCCCTCACCATCCTGCTCGTCGCGCTGACCATCGTCTTCCTGGTGGTGACGGTGACGCTGCTGCCGTTCTCGCTGTTCGCGGTGGAGGCCGCCAAGGCGGGCACGCCGGTCACCATCACGGTGCTGATCGCGCTGCTGGTATGCCTGATCCCGACCACCATCGGCGGCCTGCTGTCGGCCATCGGCGTGGCCGGCATGAGCCGCATGATGCAGGCCAACGTCATCGCCACCTCCGGGCGCGCGGTGGAAGCGGCCGGCGACGTCGACGTCCTGCTGCTCGACAAGACCGGCACCATCACGCTCGGCAACCGCCAGGCCTCCGCCTTCATCCCCGCGCCGGGCGTGAGCGAGCAGCAGCTGGCCGACGTGGCGCAGCTGGCATCGCTGGCCGACGAAACGCCGGAAGGACGCAGCATCGTCGTGCTGGCCAAGCAGCGCTTCAACATCCGCGAACGCGACCTGGCCGCACTCGACGCCCATTTCATGCCGTTCAGCGCCAACACCCGCATGAGCGGCGCCAACCTGGGCGAGCGCCAAGTGCGCAAGGGCGCCGCCGCCACCATCAAGATGCACGTCGAGGCGCTCGGCTACGACTACCCGCAGGAGGTAGCGCGCGCCGTCGACGACGTCGCCCGCCGCGGCAGCACGCCGCTGGTGGTGATCGACGGCGCGCGCGTGATGGGCGTGGTCGAACTGAAGGACATCGTCAAGGGCGGCATCAAGGACCGCTTCGCCGAACTGCGGCGCATGGGCATCAAGACGGTGATGATCACCGGCGACAACAAGCTGACCGCCGCGGCGATTGCCGCCGAAGCCGGGGTCGACGACTTCCTCGCCGAGGCGACGCCGGAGGACAAGCTCAAGCTCATTCGCAGCTACCAGGGCGAAGGGCGGCTGGTGGCGATGACCGGCGACGGCACCAACGACGCGCCGGCGCTGGCGCAGGCCGACGTCTCCGTGGCGATGAACTCGGGCACCCAGGCCGCCAAGGAAGCGGGCAACATGGTCGACCTCGACTCGAACCCGACCAAGCTGCTCGAGATCGTCGAAATCGGCAAGCAGATGCTGATGACGCGCGGCTCGCTGACCACCTTTTCGATCTCGAACGACATCGCCAAGTACTTCGCCATCATCCCGGCCGCTTTCGTGGGGACCTACCCGAGCCTGAAGGCGCTCGACGTCATGCACCTGGCCAGCCCGTCGTCGGCGATCATGTCGGCGGTGATTTTCAATGCCCTCATCATCGTCGTGCTGATCCCGCTCGCGCTCAAGGGGGTGCGCTACCGCGCCATCGGCGCCGCCGCGCTACTGCGCCGCAACCTGCTGGTCTACGGCGTCGGCGGCGTCGTGCTGCCGTTCGCCGGCATCAAGCTGATCGACATGCTGCTGTCCATCCTTCACCTGGCCTGAACCACAGGAGCCTCCAATGCTATCGACTTTCCGTCCCGCGCTCGTCCTGTTCGGCGCCCTCACCCTGATTTGCTGCGGCCTCTATCCGCTCGCCGTGACCGGCATCGGGCTGGTCGCCTTTCCCGCGCAGGCCGGCGGCAGCATGATCGAACGCGGCGGCCACGCGGTCGGCTCGCGCCTGATCGGCCAGTCTTTCACGACCCCTGGCTACTTCTGGGGCCGGCCGTCGGCCACCACGCCGATGGCCAACAACGGCGCCAGCTCCGGCGGCGCCAACCAGGGGCCGACCAACCCTGCCCTGCTCGACGCAGTGAAGTCGCGCCTTGCCGCGCTCAAGGCGGCCGATCCGGCCAACACCGCGCCGGTCCCGGTGGACCTGGTGACGGCCTCGGCGAGCGGGCTCGATCCCGACATCAGCGTTGCCGCCGCCCGCTACCAGGCGGGGCGGGTGGCCGCCGCACGCCACATCGCCGCCGAGCCCGTGCTGGCGCTGGTGGCGGCGCACACGGCGCCGCAGTATCTCGGCTTTTTCGGCGAGAACCGCGTCAACGTCCTGGAGCTCAATCTGGCGCTCGACGCCGAAACTGCGCATACTCGCTAAAACAACCCGATTCGGCGCCACGCATGCTTCCTACCGATAGCCAACGACCCGATCCTGACGCCCTGCTGGCGCGGGTGCAGGACCAGGAGCGCAAGGCGGCGCGCGGCAAGCTGCGCATTTATTTCGGCGCCTCGGCCGGGGTCGGCAAAACCTACGGCATGCTGGCCGCCGCGCGCAAGCTGCACGCGGAGGCCCGCGAGCTGCTGGTCGGCGTGGTCGAGACGCACGGCCGCAGCGAAACCGCGCTCCTGCTGGAAGGCCTCGACGTGCTGCAGCTGAAGACGATCGACTGGCGCGGCAAGGCGATCTCCGAATTCGACCTCGACGGCGCGCTGGCACGCCATCCGCCCCTGATCCTGGTCGACGAACTGGCCCATTCGAACGCGCCGGGATCGCGCCATCCGAAGCGCTGGCAGGATGTCGAAGAGCTGCTCGACGCCGGCATCGACGTCTTCACCACCGTCAATGTGCAGCACCTCGAAAGCCTGAACGACGTCGTCGGCGGCATCACCGGCATCCGCGTCGCCGAGACGGTGCCCGACACCGTGTTCGACCGCGCCGACGAGGTGGTGCTGGTCGACATCCCGGCGGAAGAACTGCTGGCCCGGCTCAAGAGCGGCCGGGTGTACCAGGGCGACCAGGCCGAGCGCGCGTCCAGGAATTTCTTCCGCAAAGGAAACCTGATCGCCTTGCGCGAACTGGCGTTGCGGCGCACTGCCGACCGCATCGAGGACGACGTGCGCGCCTACCGCGTCGAGCAGTCGATCGACACCATCTGGAAGACCGGCGCGGCTTTGCTGGCGTGCGTGGGGCCGCGGCCCGGCGGCGACCAGGTGGTGCGCAGCACCGCCCGCCTGGCCGGGCAGCTCGGCACCGGCTGGCATGCGATCTATGTCGAGACACCGTCGCTGCAGCATCTGCCGGCGGCGCAGCGCGAACAGATCCTCGGCACGCTGAAGCTGGCCCAGGATCTCGGGGCGACGACGGCGGTGCTGTCGGCGGCCGACGTTGCGCTGGCCTGCGTGGAATACGCGCGCAACCACAACCTCTCGAAAATCGCCGTCGGCCGCGGCCATCCAACCTGGCCGTGGCGCACGCCGCATATCGGCAAGCTCGCGCACTACGCGCCGGACATCGACCTGATCGAGATCGGCAGCGCCGCCAATGGCGGCGCGCCGGCGAAAGCGCCCCGTGCCGCCGACGGCGACAGTGAAGCGGCGGGCGAACGCACCAGGCGCCGGCTGTGGGGCTATGGCGCGGCCGCGGCCGCCAGCATCGCCACCGCGCTGCTGGCGACGCCCTTGCTGGCCTACCTCGACCTGGCCAACATCGCCATGATGTTTTTGCTGGTGGTGTTGCTGGTCGCCGTGCGTTTCGGACGCGGCCCATCGGTGCTGGCCACCTGCGTGAGCGTGGCGTGCTTCGACTTCTTCTTTGTGCCGCCGCGCTTCACGTTCGCCATTACCGACTTCCAGTACATGATCACCTTCGGCGTAATGCTCGCGGTGGGACTGATCACCGGGCACCTGACCGCCAACCTGCGCTTCCAGGCGCGGGTGGCGCTGCATCGTGAAGCGCGTGCGCGCGCCCTGTACGAATTCGCGCGCGACCTGTCCGGCGCGCTGCAGACCGAACAAGTATTCGAGACCACCCGCGACGTCATCGAGCGGGCCTTCCGCGCGCGGGCGGTCCTGCTGCTGCCCGATGCCGGCGGCCGGCTGCACTTGTCCACAGCGACGTCCGGCGCGCCGGCGCTCGACGACGGCATCGCCCAGTGGGCATTCGACCATGCCGAAAGCGCGGGACTCGGCACCGACACCCTGCCGGCCAGCCCGATCTTCTACCTGCCGCTGGTGGCGCCGATGCGCACGCGCGGCGTGCTGGCGATCGAGCCGCAACAGCGGCGCTGGCTGCTGGTGCCCGAACAGCGCCAGCAGCTCGACACGTTCGCGGCGCTGGCGGCGATCGCGCTCGAACGGGTGCACTACATCGAAGTGGCGCAGAACGCCCTGGTCAACATGGAATCTGAGCGTTTGCGCAATTCCCTGCTCGCCGCGCTCTCGCACGACCTGCGCACCCCGCTCACCAACCTGGTCGGGCTGTCGGAGTCGCTCGCCGGCTCCAGGCCCGCCTTGTCGGACGCCCAGCTGGACATGGCGCGCTCCCTGCACGACGAATCGCTGCGAATGAGCGCGCTGGTGACCAACCTGCTCGACATGGCGCGCATCCAGAGCGGCGAAGTCAAGTTCAACCTCGAGTGGCACGCACTGGAGGAAGTCGTCGGCAGCGCGCTGCGCGCCAGTGCGGCCCTGTTGCACGACCACCTGGTCAGTACCAGCCTCCCCGCCAGCCTGCCGCTGGTGCGCTTCGATGCGGTCCTGCTCGAGCGGGTATTATGCAACCTGTTCGAAAACGCGGCGAAGTACACCCCGCCGGGATCGGGAATAGAGATCAGCGCCGGGGTGCATGGCGCCTGGGTCACGCTGAAGGTGGCCGACAACGGGCCGGGCCTGCCTAAGGGGCGCGAAGAGGCGGTGTTCGAAAAATTCGTCCGCGGCGAACGGGAATCGGCCAAGCCGGGCGTCGGCCTTGGCCTTGCCATCTGCCGGGCGATCGTCGAAGCGCACGGCGGCAAGATCACGGCCGGAGCGTCGCCCACGGGTGGCGCCGCATTGGTGGTGTCGCTGCCGCTCGGGACGCCGCCGGCGATGCCGGAGCCGGAAGAGCACCGCATGGAGAAAATCAATGAATGAGCAGGCATCGACGGCCCTGCTGGTCGAGGACGAGCCGCACATCCGCCGCTTCGTGCGCGCTGCGCTGGAGCAAGAAGGCTGGCACGTCTGCGAGGCTGCCACCATGCAGCGCGGCCTGATCGAGGCGGGGACGCGCACGCCGGACCTGATCGTGCTCGACCTGGGCCTGCCCGATGGCGACGGCATCGAGTTCATCGCGGACCTGCGCAAATGGTCGGGCATACCGGTCATTGTGCTGTCGGCGCGGATCAACGAAGCGGAGAAGATCCGCGCGCTCGACGCCGGCGCCGACGACTACCTGACCAAGCCGTTTGGCGTCGGCGAGCTGCTGGCCAGGGTGCGCGCCACGCTGCGGCGCCATCGCCAGTCGGCCGCGGACACCACCGGCGTGGTGCAGTTCGGCGACGTCGAGGTGGACCTGAAGGACCGGCGCGTCACCAAGGCGGGCCGCCACGTGCACCTGACGCCGACCGAGTACCGCCTGCTCGCCGTGATCGTGGCCAACGCCGGGCGGGTGGTCACCAACCCGCAGTTGCTGCGCGCGGTATGGGGGCCATCGCATGCGGAAAACGGTCACTACCTGCGCATCTACATGGGCCACCTGCGCCACAAGCTCGAAGACGATCCCGCGCAGCCGCGCTACCTGATCACCGAAACGGCGGTCGGCTACCGGCTGCTGCTGCCGGCCTGACCCACGTTTCAGCTTCAGGGCCGCGCGCGGTACCGGAGGATGTAGGGATCGCGTGGCGGACCGATGATGGGCCCGAACAGGCTGCAGCCGCGCGAGTTGCCCTCGCTGTCGATGCAGTCGCCGCTGCAGGAAGGATGATCCGGGTTGTCCGACGTGGTGACGCAATTGCCGGAGGTGGCGCCGATGCAGCCGCACGACATGAACCCGCCCAGGCCGCCGTTCGGCCGCAACAGCATGATGCCGCAGGTTTTTCCCGTGGGCCCCGCCGTCGTCTTGAACCTGACGCCGGGAGCGAGCTTGAGCTCCTTCGGGCTGACGACCTCGTACAGGTCGGTCTTCTCGCCTACCACGGCCGGATAGATCGGCACTTCAGCAGGAGGATAGTGAGTTTTGCAGGAGCCCAGCACTCCCGCAGCCAGTATTGCCGCCACTGCCACAAGTCGTTTCATTGCGATTCCTCCGGTTGGCGATCGACATGATTCCTTGCGTTGCTGTTGTGGGGGTACTTCCGGTGCCAACCTTCAGTCTAGGCGAAATAAACGTCAACGCACCAATCGATTGTTATAGGCGCGGCTTGCAGAGGCCTGAGCTTCCGCTGGGCGCGCGTTGCTACTACCGGCCGGACTGTGGGGCACGAACCGGCACGAACGAGAGCAGCAATTTCATGGTGTAAATGACGATCAAGGAACCGATCAGGTCTCCGGCGGCCATCACGGCGAAGCTTCGGAGCAGGTCGTTGGTGTCGCCGTGAAGCGCAAACCAGACATGGTGCAACAGCGGGCTCGCGATCGCGTAGCCGACCACACAGGCAAGGAGCCGACGTGGCGACAGGTTGCGCAGCGACGCATCGAGCCCGTAAAAATGTTGCGCAATCCGGTAGGCCAGATACGGCGCCGCTGCCGCCAGGATGCCACCCATGAAGGAGCGCAGGTAGTCGTCAGGAAAGAAATAGAAAAAGCAGACAATCCAGGAAATCAGCAGGAGGCCGAGCGCGCCGGCCCCGCCAAACAGCAGCGTGCTTAACAGGCGCATACCCGCGGGCAGATAAATCCAGTTGATGCCGCGTGCGAACTCCAGCCTGGTGAAGAGCCATTCGTTGACGATGAGCGTCAGCACGAAAAACACCATTGTCGCTACAATCATGGATATCTGAAGGCGGTACTTTGACATCGGTGAGGTGGCCTCGAATATCTCGCATATAATCACGCGACTTTCTACAGCGATAGCGCTAGCATCCGGATTATATCTTCAGGGAAAGTCTTTCAGCAAACCCGAGCACGTATGGACAACAAACTGACCAGACCAGCCGATATCTACCTGCGTTTTCTGCACCTGGCGGAAGCATTGCGCGGATTGCCCGCCTTGCCGGGCCTTGACCCTCTGGAGGAGCGCATCCTGGGGCTGGTTGCCAGGGCTGGCCAGGATCGAGAAAGGCTATCTGTCCGCGACGTGATGGCCAAGGATGAGTTGGGGTCGCCAGCGACGGTCCACAATCGGCTGAAGTCGATGCGTGAAAAGGGCTGGATTAAGCTTTCCGACACAGAAGACACGCGCCGCAAGCAGGTCGAACTGACACAAGCCGCGCTGCTCCATTTCGACCGGCTCTCAACGTGCCTTGTTCAGGCAGCAAACGGTTGAGACCGATCGCCTAGCCGATCCACCGCAGGCTCGTACCGATATCCGGCGGAGCCCGGGAGCGCCCTATTCCGCAGCCCGCCATCGATAAAGTGGACTGAATCAATTAATATTTCCTCATTGGAAAAAAAACATCATAACCTAAGGAAATATCGCTATAATAATTAGATCGAACGCCGTTAAGTGCTAGAACAACAGGCAGCTGGTCTTGAAAAATATACGGATGAAAAAAGTACAACGGCGTCAGGACTCTCTTGCCATTTCCGCCACCTCCTGTGAGTTCTCCAGCCCACAAACCGAATCAAGTTTTCTTCAACATCAGCTAACCAAAACCCAGTCCGAGCTGAGCGTCAGCCTGGTCTTTTGTTCGCTCTTCTATGTCGGATTTACGCTCACCGATATCGCGACCCTCGGCTACGGCAGGCCTGCAGCCATCCTGTTCCTTGCACGTCTCGCGGTCGCACTGGTTGCCGGCGCGGGGATCTGGCTGACATTTCGCCGAAAGAAATCGATCGCCGTCACAAGGCTGACCGCCACTGCGGTGGAGGCCGTCGGCATGGCCGCCTTCATGCTGGTGCTGGTCTATCGCCCCGATGAGTTGCACTGGCACGCCATGTCGATGGCCATCATGCTCATTGTCGTGTATATCCACATCCCGAACAGGCTGACGTATTCGCTGGCGATCGCCTTGCTTGCAACGACCGCGTTTTTGTCGATCGCCTTTAACCTGGGCACGCTTAAATCGTCGGACGCGCTGACGATGATAATGTTGCTAACTCTCTGCAATGCATTCGGCTACCTGGCGGCGCGTCGCTATCAGCGGCTGTGGCGCGAAGAATTCCGCGCGCAGTCGGTCCTGAAGAGGCTTTCGATGCGCGACCACATGACGGGATGCTTCAACCGACGCTACCTTCACGAACAACTCTTTAGCGGGGAAATGCTGCACGCCCAGCCGTCCAACATGTGCATGACGGTCATCATGTGTGATCTCGACTATTTCAAGAATGTGAACGACACTTACGGGCACAGTGCCGGCGACGAAGTGCTGCTCGCATTTGCGACGTTGCTCAAGAAGAACACACGCCAACACATCGACAGTGTGGTGCGTTACGGGGGCGAGGAGTTCCTGATCATCCTTCCCGGAACTGACCTGGAGCGCAGCGTGCTGATGGCGGAGCGACTCCGCACGGAGTTCGCCGCGACTGGCACGACGACCATGGATCATCAGACGATCAACGCCACCGCAAGCTTCGGCGTGGCCGCCCTCGATCTCGCAACGAAGAAACATGCGACCTTGCAGTGCCTGATCGGTGCTGCCGATGAAATGCTTTATCACGCCAAGGGGAATGGTCGCAATCAGGTGAAAGCACGGCAGGTCGCGTAGGGAGGCGGATCGAGCTTGCGGCAACGCGGTGCGCATTCTTAACTAGCCGGCTGCGCCGCCAAGCAGTGCGGCATTGCCCTATGTCACCCAGCGCACCGACATATTCTACCGTTGCGTTATGCTGCTGATCTTACGCAGGACATCTTCATGCGCACTGCTTGGATCTCACAAAAAATTAGGGCACTCAAATGAGCGACGGACACGACCATGCCGCCGGTAAGAGCGAAAAAGCGTTATGGCTCGCGCTGGGGCTAACAAGCAGCATCCTGATCGCCGAAACGATCGGCGGCATCGTCACCGGCAGCCTGGCGCTCATTTCCGACGCCGCTCATATGCTCACCGACGCAGCGGCGCTGGCGATCGCGCTGGCGGCCATTCGCATCGGCCGCCGCGCCGCCGACGGGAAGCGCAGCTTTGGTTACTACCGTTTCGAAATTCTGGCCGCCGCGTTCAACGCGATGATGTTGTTCGGCGTCGCCCTCTACGTCGTCTACGAGGCCTACCAACGGCTCGGCACAGTCCCTGAAATCGAGTCGACCAGCATGCTCGCGTTCGCCTCAGTCGGCCTGGTCGCCAATATCATCAGCATCCGTGTGCTGAGCGGCGGCAAAGACGACAGCCTCAACGTCAAAGGCGCCTACCTGGAAGTCTGGAGCGACCTGCTTGGCTCGATCGGCGTCATCGCCGGCGCCCTGATCATCCGTTACACCGGCTGGGCGTGGGTAGACTCTGCCGTCGCCGTTGCCATCGGCATCTGGGTGCTGCCGCGCACCTGGACCTTGCTGAAATCGAGCGTCAACATCCTGCTCGAAGGCGTTCCCGAAGAGATCGACCTCCCCGACCTGAAGCAGGCGCTGGCGGGCCTGCCATCCGTGCAAAGCTTTCATGACCTGCACGTGTGGGCCGTCACGACCGGCAAGACCAGCCTGACGGTGCACGTGGTCCATGCGGCGAGCACGCCTCCGGCATCGGTGCTGAAAGAGATCAATGCCATGCTTTCCACCCAGTTCGGCATCACCCACGTGACGGTGCAATGCGAACTGACGCCGTGCAGCCAGGCCGACGAGGAGTTTCACTTCCGCACCGCGGAGCCGGCGCACGACGACCACGAGGAAGAAGGCGCGCACGCCGGCCACCAACATTAACGGCGCCGGCGCCTGCGCGCGAGCCTGGCTCAGCCTTGCGCCAGCCGCTTCTCCTTGCGGTCTTCCACCCATTCGTACAGCAGCGGCAACAGCAGCAAGGTGAGCACGGTGGACGTGAACAGGCCGCCGACCACCACCGTGGCGAGCGGCCGCTGCGTTTCCGCGCCCACGCCCGACGACAGCAGCATCGGAACCAGGCCGAAGATGGCGATGGACGCCGTCATCAGCACCGGCCGCAGCCGTAACGCCGCGCCTCGACGCACCGCTTCGCGCACCGACAATCCCAGCTCGCGCTGTTCGTTGAGGAAGGTGACGAGCACGATCCCGTTCAACATCGCCACCCCGAAAACGGCGATGAACCCGATCGCCGACGGCACCGACAGGTACTGGCCGGTGACGAACAGTCCCACCACGCCGCCGATGGTCGCAAACGGCACGTTGGCGATGATCAGGGTGGCGTACGTCAGCGAGTTGAACGCCGTGTACAGCAGGATGAAAATGAGCCCGATCGTCAGCGGCACGATGAACGCCAGCTTGGCCATCGCGCGCTGCTGGTTTTCGAAGGCGCCGCCCCACTCCATCACGTAGCCCTCCGGCAGCTTGACCTGGGCGCCGATCTTCGCCGCCGCCTCCTTGACGAAGCTGTCGACGTCGCGGCCCTGCACGTCGAGCTGAATGACCGCGTAGCGCTGCAACTGTTCGCGCCGGACAAAGGAATACCCCTCGTCAAGTTCCACCTTGGCGACACTGCTCAGCGGAACCAGCGCCCCATCCTGGCTGCGAATCGGAATCGCGGAAATAGCCTGAACACTGTTGCGGAACTCCGGCGCCATCCACACCTGGATATCGAAGCGGCGCGAGCCATCGATCAGCGTGGACACCGTCTTGCCGCCGATGCCCGCCTGCACCACCTCGAGGATGTCGTCGGCGTTGATGCCGTAGCGCGCCGCCGCGTCGCGGTCGACCTTGATCACCAGCTGCGGCTTGCCCTTGTTGGCCTCCAGCGACAGGTCGGCCGCGCCGGCGACGGTGCCGAGCACGCCTTTCATCTGCCCGGCCAGGCGGTCCAGCGTGCCCAGGTCTTCGCCGTAGATTTTCAGCGCCAGCGTGGCGCGCACGCCCGAAATCAATTCCTCGATGCGCATCTGGATCGGCTGGGTGGCGGCGATCACGGCGGTGGGCGCCGCTCTCTCCAGCGCCACCTGCATCTGCTTCGCCAGTTCGGGAATGGCGATCTTGCGCGTCCACTGGCCCTGGGGTTTCAGGTTCACCAGCAGCTCCATGTAGTTCACATCGGCCGTTTCGCCCTTCTCCGCGCGGCCGATCATGGCCAGCGAGGACGCCGTCTGCGGAAAGCGTTTCAGCGTCGATTCGAGCACTTCCGATATCCGGATCGACTCCTCCAGCGAGGTCGACGGAATGCTGGTGACGCGAAACATGATGCCGCCTTCCTGCAGCGCCGGCATGAACTCCTTGCCGAGGAACGGTATCAACGCCAGCGACGCCGCCAGCGCCAGCAGCGCCGCGCCGACGACCTTCTTCTTGCTGTCAAGGGCACGGTCGAGCAAGGGCAGGTACCACTGCTTCGCCTTAGCGACGAGGTAGGTGTCCTTCTCCGGCTTGGGCTTGAGCACCAGCGCCGACAGCACCGGCACCAGCGTCATCGTCAGCACCAGGGAACCGATCATGGCGAAGGTGATCGTCAGCGCCATCGGCTTGAACATCTTTCCCTCCAGGCCGGTGAGCGAAAACAGCGGCAGGAACACGACGATGATGATCAGGATGGCGAAGGCGACCGGGCTGATCACCTCGCGCGCGGCCTGCAGCACGACGTGAGTCTTGTTGACGTTCTTGCCGGCGTGGTGAGACAGCAGCCGGAAGGCGTTTTCCACCATGACCACCGCGCCATCGACCATCATGCCGATGCCCAAGGCCAGCCCGGCCAGCGACATCAGGTTGGCCGTCAAGCCCCACTGCTGCATGAAGATAAAGCTGATCAGCATGGCGAGCGGCAGCGCCACGATGACGACGATCGCCGAACGGATCTCCCCCAGGAACAGGAACAGGATGAACGCTACCAGGATCGACCCTTCGACCAGCGCACTTTCGGCCGTGCTGATGGCTTTGTCCACGAGCTCGGTGCGGTCGTACACGGGATTGATGGTGACGCCCTGCGGCAGCGCCTGTTGCGCGACCTTCAGCCTGGCCTTGACCTCGGCGACGACGTTCTTCGCGTTTTCCCCCAGCCGCTGCAGCGCCATGCCCAGCACCACCTCTTTGCCGTCGCGCGTCACCGCGCCCGAGCGCACCGCCGCGCCCTCCTTCACCTCGGCAATGTCGCGCACGTAGATGGGTGTGCCTTCGCGTGTGGCCAGCACGACGTTGCCGATGTCGCGCGCGCTGCCAACCAGGCCGAGCCCGCGCACCAGGTACTGCTCCTGGCCGATATTGAGGAACTGGCCGCCCACCTGGCGGTTGTTCGCCGCCAGCGTTTCCATCACGCTTTTGAGGCTGAGTCCGTACTTGATCAGCTGGTTCGGATTGATCAGCACCTGGTACTGCTTTTCGTCGCCGCCCCATGAGACGACGTCGTCCACGCCGGGCGCGGTGCGCAGCTTCAGGCGCACGTTCCAGTCGTGTAAGGTGCGCATGTCCATCGTCGACAGCTTCTGCCCGGTCGATTCGATGGTGTACCAGAACACCTGCCCGAGTCCCGAACTGTTCGGCCCCATCGAAGGCTCACCGTAGCCCGGCGGGATGCGCTCCTTCGCTTCGATCAGCTTCTCGCCGACCAGGCGGCGGGCGAAATAGATGTCGACCTTGTCCTTGAAGTTGACGCTGACGTAGGACAGGCCGAACACCGACACCGAGCGGATCGCCTCGACGCCGGCCAGGCCGGCCATCGACGTTTCGATCGGCACGGTGAGCAGTTTCTCGACGTCCTCGGCCGCCAGTCCCTGCGACTCGGTGTAGATGTTGACCTGGACCGGGGTTACGTCCGGGAAGGCATCGACCGGCAGGTCGCGCCAGGCGCGCGCGCCCAGCAGGATGACGATCAGGAAGGCGACGATGACGAGCACCTTGTAGCGCAGCGACAGGTCGACTATGTAATTGAGCATGGTCGCCTCCTAGTCCGCGCTGATCTGCGATTTCAGCATGGTGGCCTTGAGCGCATAAGCGCCCTTGACCACGACCGTCTCGCCGGGCCGGATGCCATTCTTGAGGACGACCTGGCCGCGCAGCTTCTCGCCCAGCTCGACCGCCCGCGCGGAGAATCCGTTGCCATCTTTTACGAAAGCGCTCGGCTGGCCCTGGATCAGCACCACCGCTTCATCGGGCAGCAACAGCGCAGTGCCGGCGCCGCCGGACGCGATGGCAGCGTTGGCGAACATGCCCAGCTTGAGGGCGCCGTCCCGGTTCGGCATTTCCACACGCGCCACCACGGTACGCGTTTCCTTGTCCATCATGCTGCTGATGTAGGTGACCTTGCCCTCGAAGCGCCGGTCCGGGTAGGCGGCGACCGTCACCGACGCCGGCGCACCGAGCCTGACCTTGCCGAGATCCTTTTCGAACAGGTGGGTTTCGATCCAGACCGTGGACAGGTCGGCGATTGCAAAGAGCGGCTTGTCCGGCTGCGCCAGTTCGCCCAGGACCGCCTTCTTCTCCACCACCGTGCCGGCAAAGGGCGCCGCGATCATGAAGACGGACAGCTCCCTGGCTGCGTTGCCGCTGCGCGGGCTCACGCCCAGAGCACGGCGGCGCTCGGTGGCGGCCTGCAGGACGGCGCCGGCCTTGGCGCTGTCCGCACGGGCGCGCAGGAAATCCTTCTCCGGGATAATCTCGTCGGCACGCAACCTGGTCGCGCGATCGAGCGCGGCCTTGGCGACGCCGTATTCGGTCGCCGCCTGCGAGTGGGCCGACTGCGCCTCGCCCGCCTCGATGCTGTCGATCGATGCCAGTGCCTGACCTTGCCTGACCTGGTCGCCCAGGTTGGCCATCACCTTCGCCACTTTGCCCGACACGCGCGGCGCCACGCTGGCGTAGCGGTCGCGGTTTGGCTCGATCGACGCGCTGACGGCGACCTGGTCTTTCACTTCCTGTCGCTGCAGCACCGCGGTGACGATGCCGGCGGATGCGATGTCGTCGGCGGAGAGCGTCAGCGCGGCATTTTCAAGCACGGCCGGCGGCGCTGATGCTTCGTTTTTTGCGGCGCCACGCTGGCAGCCGGCCAGGAGGGTCGCCGCAATGATGACGGCGCCCAGTGCGCGTAATGTTGTTGGTTTCATTTTTATATTCCGTAGATAGTGGGTGTGGCCGCAGTCAGCGGGCGGCTGCGGCGCGAACCCAGCCGGCGGCATGTTCCAGTGCGATCTGAGTCAGGCGCAGCTCGGCCAGGGCGTCGATCAGGTCGCGCCGCCCCTCGAGCAGCTGGCGATTGACGAGCAGCAGCTGCACGAGGCCGATTTCGCCTGCCTGGCGCGCCCTGGTGGAAAGCATCTGGTTTTCCTGGAGTGCGGGCAGGACCGTCGACTCGAGGGCTGCCACCCGTGTGTTGAGGCTCTCGCGCTTCTGCCACAGGGCCGCCACGCTGGCGAGCGCATCGCGCTGGGCGACCTGGCGATCGATCTGCGCCTGCGCCAACTCGGACGCCGCGCGCCCGATCGGGCCGGAATTGTGGTTGAACAGCGGCAGTGGCAGCGACAGCGAGACGCCGGTGAGACGCTCGCGCGCCCTGTAAGCACCCTCGCGCCCGGTCGAGATCCCTACGGTCAGGTCCGGATAGCGCGCGGCGCGTTCGAGCGCGAGCCTGCTGCGCGCGGCCAGCTCCTTTCCCTCGAATGCGCGCAGCACGGGCCGCGTTTCGGCGCTGTGCTGGAGCTGCTCCAGCGTGACGTCCGCGGGCGCCGTTCGGAGGTCCCCCGTCACTGTCGGCAAATGGCCGGCGGGGAGTCGCAATACTTCAGCCAGGTCGGCCCGTGCCTGCAGCAACTGCTCTCGCAGCACGCCGATCTGGTTGCTCGCGCGGACCGCCTCGATCCTGGCCAGGTTGCCGTCCAGACGGCTGTCCTCGCCCGCCTGCACGCGCTTGTCGACGGAGCGCGCGGTCGCCTCGATGACCTGGAGGGATGCCGATTCGGTGGCGATCTTCTCCTGCAAGGCGAGCACCTCGATGAAGCGCCGTTCGACCTGCGCGCGCACGGAAGAGCGCGCCTCGTCGATGCCGGCATCGACCGCGTCGAGATCGCGGCGCGCGGCCTGGCGCCGGAGCCGCTGTTGGCCGGCAAGCTCGAAAGTCTGCTCGACGGCGAGGTTCCATTCGCGGCGGCTGTCGAGGGGACCGGATGTGCCGGAAACGTCGCGCCGGATGCGCTCGCCGGACAGTCTGGGATTGTTGCGCAACAGCGCGGCCGCGCCGTGCGCTTCGCCCTCTGCCGCGGGTCGTTGCGACTGCGCCTGGCGGATGGCGAGGCCGGCAGCATCGGCCAGTTGCCAGGCCTGTTCCAGCGTCAGCGGGGGTGACGATGCCGGCGTGCCGATGGCGCGTGGCAGGCCGGAAGAGTCAGCGGAAATGGAAATGCCCGGGCAAACGCCGAGCACTGCCAAGCTAATTGGCAGGAAAGATTTGTACATCGAATACTCCAGGAATATGGAAGAAATTCGACGAGACGTCAGCCATCCTCCTATATCAGGAAGTGGTCAAAACAGAGAAAAGTCCCGTCGGCTCAGGCGACGGGAAAACGATCGGGCCGCCTGGGGCTGTCAGGGATGTGGGAGGTGTACGACGGAGGGGCGAGGTCGAGGTAGGCTTCGGCCGGGAGCGTGAGGCCGCCGACGACTTCCGCAGGGGAAATCGCGCAACCGCTGCCATGGCAGGAGCTGCAATCGAGGTGGACCTTGCTGGCTTTGGTCTTGCTGTCGGCGCCGTCGGACTTGCCGTGATGCTGATGGGCGTGATGGCCGAAATGCTGCGACGCCGCCCCGTTTTCGTGCTGGCAATACACGCCCGCTGCCGCCCAGGCAAACTGGAACGGCACGATTGCCAGCAGGAGGATGAGGAGGAGCTTTTTCACGGTTGGATGATAGCACGGTGACGAGTGGCGGCGTTTGGGCAAACCTGGACAGCAGTGCTGAGGACACGGTGAGGTCGAAATCGTGGCCACGCTGCGCGGGTGGGTGCACGACTTACACCAGTGTTCAAATTTCGCGGACTACGCCCCAGCCGCAGGCCGACTTATCCACCGCCCCGCTGAAACTTCAAACGTAGCGCCAACAGCGCAAGCGCCCCGGTTGCGATGGAGCCGATGCTTTGAATAATCGACAGGATCGCAATCGACAGATTGTTGATGCGCACTCCAGGATTTGCGCTTAAGACGGCGAACGGGTTCAATGCGTTCTGCAGTGTTAGGGCAATAATCTCGTTGCCTTTGAATGCGGCGATGGTGTTGTGGACGGCGGGTGGAACAGTCGACACGACACCGAGAACTGTGCCGAAGCCGGTCGGGATGTCCAACGCGTGCAGCCGGGGACCAAAGGTGATCGCCAGAAAAAACAGTGCGCAAAAGCCCACGTTCCACAACAAGAAAACCTGCATCGCCCTGGTCGTCGATGAACCGTACACGGAAACGAGGTCGTAAAGCCAGGAGATGATCCGTTCGACGCCAGCGACCTGGCCGTTCTGGCGGCGATTGCGCATTTCGAGCGCGAAGAAGCGCAGTTCTTCGTCTTGCGAACCGGCGGTCTTCATCGCCAGGCGGAGGGCGCGGAATCGCTCCGCGGGGCTGGTGTAGACCAGTGCATCGGAGCCGCGTCTGAGTTTGGGTTTGAATTCTTGGACCAGCTCCGGCGCCAGAAAAACGTTCTTTTCAAAGATGGCGTCGCCGGGAAGAATCGTGGTGTGAACGTTGGGCGGTTGCATGAAGCGGCAGTGATCAAAGACCAGCCGTTTCTTTATCGTGCTCATACCGAAGTCAAGCTCGCCGAAACGGCTGTGCTTGGCCTCGAATGAGCCGATAACTTTCGTCGAGATCAGTTGCACTTCAGCCACGGACGCGTGATCGAACCACAGCGCCGTATCGATGGTCGCGTTGTTAAGCGTGAGGCGGTCAAACGCGCCGCCAAGCCCGAGCAACTTGAAGGATGCGTCGAACGCATGGACCGAATAGCCCGGGCCGCGCACGACGAGGGTATTGAACTTCGCGCGCGATAGATTTAGATGGACTATCGCACCTGGCTCCATGTCGCAGACCACGTTGACGTAATCCGAAAACACACACGATTTCAGGTCGTACTCAAAACGAAGTCCTCTAATTTTCTTTAGTGCGATGGAGGTTCTAACCTGCTCGGTGACCTTCAGATGCGAGCAATCGATCTGGATCAGCATCCCGCCAAGTTCCTGGTACATCGTGGAACCGCCGTCTTCCAAGGCATAGGCGATGATGGCTTCGGCCTCGCGGATGTACTCGATGAATTTCGAAGCCGTCACAAGCCCTAAGCCATCGATTTGGCCAGATGAGCTCGACGTTTCCAGGTCCGAGCGGTGCGCTTTCAGTAAGTTATCGAGCGCGACCGCTGAAGGCGTATAGCGGTTTCCCCATAACTGTTTCATGGTAGTCGTCCGAAACGTTGGCGTGGTCCAAGACAGGCAGGCCCGCAGCAAGAGAGGCTTCCTCCAGCATACCGGAAGGCGCGCCGATGTCCTTACGCCAATCGATTCGGCACCGCGCTGTAAGCGGCCGCGAGGCCCGAACCCATGAAAAAAGGCCAGCACACAGGCTGGCCTAAGTCATTGATTTCATTGGTCGGGACGGTGTGATTCGAACACACGACCCCTTGCACCCCATGCAAGTACGCTACCAGGCTGCGCTACGCCCCGACGAGGTCGGAATTATATCAGAGCGTCTGCCAGTTTTGCCAACATTGTCACCCTCTTCGTTGTCCAAATCGCTCTGCTTTGCATCCGCACCAAGTCATTGCTTAAAAATTACAATTGCACACAAACCAAAGCTGCAAATTCGTCAACCGAACACACATGGCAAGAACCAATCATGTACCATTTATCATAAATTTCCTCTACCTATTAAGTTGCATAATGGAACAATGGGCGGCTCTACGATGGATAAACAAAACAGTGATACGGGCCGCTTCCTCTCGACCGGCGTAGCCGGCCTGGACACGATCCTCGGGGGCGGCCTCACGAGCGATCGACTCTTCCTCATCGAGGGCGAACCGGGCACCGGCAAAACGACGCTGGCACTGCAGTTCCTGTACGAGGGCGTGCGCCGCGGCGAATCCGTCATCTACATCACGCTGGCCGAAACGCGCGTCGAACTGAACTCGGTGGCGGCGTCGCACGGCTGGTCGATGGTGGGCATCCACGTCGAGGACATCATCCCCGACGAGGATATCCTCCACCCCGAGCAGCAGTTCACCATCTTCCACCCTTCCGAAATCGAGATGGGCATGACCACCCAGCGCATCCTCGACACCATCGAAAAATACCCGCCGACCCGCGTCGTGCTCGATTCGCTGTCGGAACTGCAGCTGCTGGCCGAAAGCCCGCTGCGCTACCGCCGCCAGGTGCTCGCGCTTAAGCAGTACCTGTCCGGCAAAGGCTGCACCACCCTCTTCCTCGAC
>JBBRXM010000039.1:0-44838 GCA_038248405.1 Burkholderiales bacterium | reverse complement strand
GGGGGGGGGTGGTGGTCTTTGGGGGGGGGGGGGGGGGGGTGTGTGTGGGGGCCCCGGGGGGGGGGGGGGGCGCTACTCCCCCCCCGGGGGGTCCCCCCGGGGGGGCCCCCCCCCCCGGCCCCCCTAGCCGACGGTGCCGACGATGCTGACGGCGCGGTTCTCGGGAATCTCGTTGTACGACAGCACCGTCAGGCCGGGCGCGAATAGCCGCGCGTAGCGCGCCAGCAGCGGCCGTATCTGCGGCAGCACCAGCAGCAGCGGCGCGCTGGCCGCCTGCTTCATCTGCGCGCGCGCCAGCGGCATGTTGGTCTGCAGCTGCGACAGCAAATTCGGGTCGATCGGGTAATTGTCGAGCGTGAGCTTGCCGGACTGGCGTGCCTGGTTCAGCGAACCGAGCAGCATGTTCTCGAGCTCGCCGCCGAGATTGAACGCCTGCAGCTCCGCCGTCGGCCCGCACAGGGCGGTGACGATCTGGCGCCGCAGCGCGCAGCGCACCTCGGCCGCCAGCAGGATCGGATCCTTGGTCGTTTCCGAACTGTCGAGCAAGGTGGTGGCGATCGGCACGATGTCGCGCAGCGATACGTTTTCCTGCAGCAGCACGCGAAACACCCGCAGCAGCTGGGTGTGGGTGAGCGCCTTGTCGAGCGCGGCGGCCAGCTTGGGCGACAGCGCCGCCAGCCGCTCCATCAGCGCCGGCACGTCTTCGTGGCGGAACAGTTCCGGCAGGTAATCGCGCACCAGCTTCGACACGTGGGTGGCGATCGCACTGGCCGCCTCCACCACCTGGTAGCCCTGCCCCAGCGCGTGCGCCTTGGCCGCCGGCTCGATCCAGGTCACCGCCATGCCGTAGGCCGGCTCGGTGCCGGGAATGCCGTCGAGGTCGCCGTAGACGTTGGGCGAGGCAATCGCCATCAGGCGGTCGGCAAACACTTCCGCCTGCGCCACCACGCTGCCGCTGAGCATCACCGCGTACTGCGAGGGTTTGAGCGTGAGGTCGTCGCGCAGCGCGATCGGCGGCAGCACCATGCCCATCGCTTCCGACAGATTCTGGCGCAGGCCCTTGACGCGCTTGGCCAGCGGCTCGCCATGGGCCGGGTCGATCAGGCCGACCAGCTTGTAGCCGAGCGCGATCTGCAGCGGCTGCACCGCCGGCAGGCTGCTCCACTCCAGTTCCGGCGCCGCTTCCTGCAGCGCCGCCTCGATCGCGGCCAGGTTCTGCGCCGGCGCCGGCGCCGCTACCCGCTGGCGCAGGCGCCAGCCGACGTAGCCGAGCACGGCGGCGAACAGCATGAACATCATCCACGGCATGCCGGGAATGAGCGCCAGCGCCACCATCATGCCCGAGGCGCTGAACAGCACCGCCGGCGAGGCCAGCAGCTGGCCGCTGACCTGCTGCTCGAAGTCGCCCGAATCGCTGATGCGGGTGACCAGGATCGCCGCCGCCGCCGACAGCAGCAGCGCCGGGATCTGCGCCACCAGGCCGTCGCCGATGGTCAGCAGCGCGTACTGGCGGAAGGCGTCGCCGAACGACAGGTCGTGCATCAGCGCGCCGATGGCGACGCCGCCGACCATGTTGATGATCAAAATCAGGATCGAGGCGACGGCGTCGCCGCGCACGAACTTGGAGGCGCCGTCCATGGCGCCGTAGAAGTCGGCTTCGGCGGCGACGTCGAGGCGGCGCGCCTGCGCCTTTTCCTGGTTGATCAGGCCGGCGTTGAGGTCGGCGTCGATCGCCATCTGCTTGCCCGGCAGCGCGTCGAGCGTGAAGCGGGCCGACACTTCCGAGATCCGCTCGGCGCCCTTGGTCACCACGGCGAAGTTGATGATCATCAGGATCACGAACACCACCAGGCCGACGACGAAATTGCCGCCGATGACGACGTTGCCGAACGCCTCGATGACCTGGCCGGCCGCATGGGTGCCTTCGTGGCCCTTGAGCAGCACTACCCGCGTCGAGGCCACGTTGAGCGTCAGGCGCAGCATGGTGGTGGCCAGGATCACGGTCGGGAACACCGAGAAGTCGAGCGGCCGGCGCGCCGACACGCTGACCAGGATGACGATCAGCGCCAGCACGATGTTGAACGTAAACAGCACGTCGAGCAGCACCGGCGGCAGCGGCAGGATGATCATTCCCAGCACCACCAGCAGGAACAGCGGGGTGGCGAACTTGTGGCGGCGCGCTTCGGCGGCCAGGCGGCTCAGGAAATTCATCAGGGTGTTACCTCGCTCAGATGGGATGGCACTGCCACCTCGTGGGGAAATGGGGGATGGGCGCGCCGCTGGCCGCTGCGAAAGGCCTGCAGCTGCAGCACGTAATTGAGCACCTGCGACACCGCCTGGTACAGCTGCACGGGAATCTGCTGCTGCACCTGGCTGGTGTTGTAGATCGCGCGCGCCAGCGGCGGCAGCGGCAGGATCTCGATCTTGTGCTGCAGGGCGATCTGGCGGATGTACAGCGCCATCTCGTCGACGCCCTTGGCGACGACGAAGGGCGCGGCCGCGCGGCCCTCGTCGTACTTCAGCGCCACCGCATAATGCTCGGGGTTGACGATGACGACGTCGGCCGTCGGCACGGTGGTGCGCACGCTGCGCCGCGCCATCTGGCGCTGCAGCTGGCGCATGCGCTGCTTCACTTCCGGGCGGCCTTCGTTGCTCTTGTGTTCTTCCTTGATCTCCTGCTTGCTCATGCGCTGGCCGCGGGCGAAGAAAAAGGCCTGCGCCGGCACGTCGATGATGGCAAACAGCAAAAACACCATGCACAGCGACATCAGGCCGTCGAGCATCAGGCCGGCGCCCTGCAGCATCGCCGCGTTCAGCGGCATGCCCTGCAGCTGCACGTAGTCGCGCACCGTCGAGCGGCCCACGTGCACCAGCACCGCCATCAACAGCGCCGCCTTGGCCACCGAGGCGAGCGTTTCGAAGCCGTGCTTGGACGACACCAGCCGGCCCAGGTTCTTGGCCGGCGACATGCGCTCGAACTTGGGTGCCCAGTGGCTGGTGGAAATGACCCAGCCGCCCGGTATCAGCGCGCCCAGCACCACCGCCAGCGGCACCACGAACAGCGGCACCACCATCTTGATGAGCAGAAACATGGCGCTGGTGAAAGCGGTCGACAAGGCGTTTTGCATCGCCCCCTCGCTGTCGAGCGGCAGGAAGCCCTGGTGGAACAGCTGCTTGAATTCGAGCAGGTAGGCCGGCAGCAGCCAGACGAACAGTTTCAGGCTGACCAGGATGCCGATCGCCGTCGACAGGTCGCGCGAGCGCACCACCTGGCCCTGCTCGCGCGATTTCTTCAGTTTTTGCTGCGACGCCTTTTCGGTCTTGTCGCCGTTGCCCGCTTCAGACATGGCCGGTCGCCCGCATCTGCTGGCCGATCAGCTCGAGCACGCGGTTGGTCATGCCGATGTAGTGCTCCGGCAGTTGGCGCACGAGTTGCGTGAGCATCACGAGGCCGAACAGGGTGATGACGGAGAAGCCCAGCGCGAACAGGTTCAGCGACGGCGCCACCCGGTTCAGGAAGCCGAAGCCGAGCTGCACCACCAGCGTCGAGAACACCACCGGCAGCGCCAGCAGCATGGCGGCGGCGAACACCCAGGCGACGTTGGCGGCCACCGACTGCAGCAGCAGCGGGCCGTAGCCGCCGTGCAGCGGCCAGGCCTGGAAGCTGGCGCCGAGCACGCCCGTGAGCAGCAGGTGACCGTCGATGGCGAAGAAGACAATGATGCACAGCATCGACAGCAGCGTCGAGATGACGTCCGAGGCGCTGCCGTTGATCGGGTCGTTCATGGCCGCCATCGAAAAGCCGACCTGGCTCGAGACGACGAAGCCGAGCATGCCGATCGCCGCCATGCTGAAATGGAAAGCGAGCCCCAGCACGCCGCCGATGACCGCCTGCTCGATCGTCGACACCAGGCCGTGCAGCGAGAGCGGGTCGATGGCGGCGCCGCCGGCGGCCAGCGGCAGCATCACGAACGACAGCGCCAGCGCCAGCAGCACGCGCACCGGCACCGGCACCAGCGCGTCGCCGATCACCGGCGCGGCCGTCAGCATCGCCAGGATGCGCACGAAGGGCCACCACAGCGTGTTGAGCGTGGGCAGCAACTGGTGCACGAGCGCCTCCATCAGCCCACCAGGGTCGCGGCGCGCTGGAAGATCGAGACGCAGTAGTCCATCAGGTAGCCCGACATCCAGCGCCCCATCACGATCAGCGTCAGCAGCGTCACCAGGAGGCGCGGCAAAAAGCTCAGGGTCTGCTCGTTGATCTGGGTGGCCGCCTGCACCAGCGCGACGATCAGGCCGGTGATCAGGCCGGGCACGACCAGCACCAGCACCAGCAGCATGACGATGCGCAGCGCTTCGGCGATCACGTCGACGGCGACGTCGGGGGTCAGCATCAGTAGGCCTGGATGCTGGTGACGAGCGTGTTGACGGTCAAGGTCCAGCCGTCCACCAGCACGAACAGCAAGAGCTTGAACGGCAGCGAAATGACCAGCGGCGAGAGCATCATCATGCCCATCGCCATCAGCACCGACGACACCACCAGGTCGATGATCAGGAACGGGATGAACAGCATGCAGCCGATCTGGAACGCGGTCTTCAGTTCGCTCAGCACGAAGGCGGCCAGCTTGACGGTGAAGGCGTGCGCGGCCGGCGCGGTGCCGGCCGGTTCGCCCGCCAGGTGGGAGATCTGCTGCAGCGCGGCCTTGCTCGTTTGCGCCATCATGAAGCGCGACAGCGGCGCCTCGGCCACCTTCAGCGCCTGCTCGAGGCTGATCTTGTCCTGGTCGTAGGGCACGAAGGCGTCGCGCCAGACCGCTTCGCCGACCGGGCGCATGACCAGCAGCGTGAGGATCAGGGCGACGCCGGTGACGATGCGGTTGGGCAAGCCCTGCTGCAGGCCGAGCGCCTGGCGCAGCAGCGAGAGCACGATGACGAAGCGGGTGAAGCTGGTCATCATCATGAACAGCACCGGCAACAGGCCCAGCACCGTCATCAGGACCAGGATCTGGCTCTTGACGGTCAGGTCGGTCTTCGACACCCCCGGCACCACGGCAGCGAGCAGGTCGGTGCCGGCAGCCAGGGCCGGCCCGGTAGCGGCCAGCAACAGGGCCGCGCCGGCCGCAAGGCGCCAGGCGCCGCGGCCAGGAAAGCGGCACGTCATGGCGTCATCATGTCCAGGTTCAGGCCGTCGAGGTCGATCACCTTCAGTCCGTAGTTTTCGCCGGCCACCACCACTTCGGCGCGGCCGATCGGGGTGCCGTTGACCTTGATGACGAGCGGCGCGCCGGCCAGCGCGTCGAGTTCGAGCACGCTGTCCGGGCCGATGGCCATCAGTTCCTGCAGCGACACGCGCGCCGAACCGACTTCGAGCGTCAGCGTCACCGGGATCTTGCGCATCATCTGCGGCAGGTCGCGCCGGCTGCGTACGCCGTCGGCCGACGGGCCGGCGCCGATCAGCACTTCCTCGGCGCCGTCGTCGAGCAGCGCATCGGCGGCGTTCATTTCCTGGAGGTTCATCATATTAGTCGGCATCTTCAAAAGCGGTTAAACACAGTTTTCCCTTGTGCTCGGTCACGGCGGCGGTAAACAGCCGTGAATGGTCGAGCAATACGTCGGTGCGGCTCAGGCTGACCGGGATGATGTCGCCCACCCGCAGGTCGAACAGACTTCCGAGCAATACTTCCTTGCTCATCAGGCGGCCCGACAGGCTCACCTGCAGCCGCGAGGCGAGCGGGCGCACGCTGGCCGGCACCGCCGGCGTGTGGCGCGGCTGCAACAATCCGCGCAGCACAGCGCTCATCAATACCTGGTCGAGCGCGAACCAGAAGGCGCCGGCCTCGGCGCCGCCGGCGTCGGCCAGCGTCACCTGCAGCAGCCAGCCGCCGGCGGGCGGCGCGGCGCCGGGACCGGCGCTGACGCCCGCTTCGGCGGCGGCGGGCTGGTCGCCCAGGTTGAGGCTGACCCGGCGCGCCAGCACGGCGGCCAGCTGCTGGCCCAGCGACAGTGCCAGGCGCTCTTCGGTGGCGGTCACGCGCGGCTCGGCCGCCTTGGCGGCGGGCGCATCGTCCGGCGCCGGCGCCGCCACGACCGCGTTCTGACCGTAGCGGTGGTTCAGCACGGCGAGCAGCAAGGCGCGTTCGACGCGAAAGCCGAGCACGCCGACGGCGGCGACGCAGCGCAGCCAGCGCTGGCCGGGCAGCTTGGCGCCGGCACGCGTAAAGGCGGCCGATTCCACATGGAAAGGCCCCCAGTTGCGCCGGTTGCCGGGCAGGCGCAGCGCCTGCGCGAGGTCGTCGCGCAGCTGGGCGGCAAAAGTGGGCAACAGGTGGACCGGCCGGCCCAGCAGGGTCGGGTCAAGGACCTGGTGCGGCGCAGCGGTGGATAAGGCGGTCATGGAATTCCCGGGATTTTTTTGGGCGCCGCAAACCGGAGCAACGCCATGCCGGATGAAGCATAACTGAAAGAAAGTCGGATTGCCACAGACCAATTTTTTCTTTACAAATATGTTGCTGGCCGGTAAGCTAAAAATCTGGTCGGAAGCTCGTCCGGGCCGTTGCCGCAATTCGGCCGCGCGTGCTTACTACCTGATTTGTAAGCAAAAATACTACAAACGCAGCCCTCCGGGGCGGTTTTCAGGAAGCCTGGATGGACCAGTATGAAACTAACAATGTGAAATATTGCAGCTTTGATCAGCAGGCCCTTCCCACCCCGATCATGCGTTTCACGCCTGCATTTTTTTGCCGGCGCCGCCCGCTTCAGCGACCGCAACCATGTCCGCCGCAACTGAAAGAGACCCCGTAATGGCTTACGAATTTGCCCGCCTGATCCAATCCGACCTCGCCGCGCTGGTCAACGACGCCAGCGGCCTGGCCGGCAACGCCGTCGCCGCGCCGGCCCAGCTGGGCGGCACGGCCGACGCCGGCTCGTTCGCGCAGAGCATGAAAGACGCCTTCGGCAAGGTCAACGACGACGACCGCATGGCCGCCCAGCGCATGGCCGACGTCGACAGCGGCAAGAGCGACGACCTCGCCGGCGCCATGCTGGCCAGCCAGGAAGCGAGCCTGTCGTTCTCGATGTTGATGCAAGTACGCAACAAGGTCATGGGCGCCGTCGACGACCTGATCAAGCTGCCGCTGTAAGAAAGAGTTCCCGTGATCAGTACCTTCAAATCGGCCTTCGCACGGCTGCGCCCGGCAGGGGCGGGCGTGCCCGCCCTGCCGCCCGCCCTGCTCAAGACGCTCTACCCGCTGCTGCTGCTGGCCGTCGGCGTCACCGCGGTGGTGCTGATGTTCGCCTGGAGCGACCAGTCCGGCTACAAGCCGGTGTTCGGCGCGCGCGAAAAGATCGCCGTCGCCGACATGATGACGGTGCTCGACGCCGAACACATCCCCTACCGCCTGCATCCCGACAGCGGCCAGGTGCTGGTGCCGCAGTCGATGCTGGGACGCGTGCGCATGCTGCTCGCCGCCAAGGGCGTGACCGCCCAGCTGCCGGCCGGCCTCGAGCTGATGGACAAGAACGACCCGCTGGGCGTGTCCCAGTTCGTGCAGGACGTGCGCTTCCGGCGCGGCCTGGAAGGCGAGCTGGCGCAATCGATCCTCACGCTCGACGCCATCGCCCACGCCCGCGTGCACCTGTCGATCGCCAAGTCGACCTCGTTCGTCTCCAGCGACGGCGAGAAGTCGTCGGCGTCGGTGGTGATCGCCACCAAGCCGGGCCGCACGCTGGCGCCCGAGCAGATCGCCGCCGTCATCAACATGGTCGCCGGCAGCGTCGCCAGCCTCAGCCCGCAGCGCGTCAGCCTGGTCGACCAGGCCGGCACGCTGCTGTCGGCCCACGTCGACCTGACCGACGGCTTCGACGCCGGCAGCGGCAACGACAACGTCAAGAACATCCAGGACGCGGTGCGCCGCAACGTGCAGGAACTGCTGGGGCCTTCCGTGGGCGAGGACAACTTCAAGCTCAGCGTCACCGCCCAGGTCGACAACGACCGCGTCGACGAAACGGTGGAGAAGTTCGGCGAAGCGCCGAAGGTCACCAGCGAAGCGACCCGCGAAGAGCAGGACCGCAACCGCATGGCCATCGGGGTACCGGGCACGCTGTCGAACCGGCCGCCTCAACCGGTCTCGGCGCCGGATCCGGCCAAGCCCGGCGAGAAGGCCGATGACGGCGCCAACCGCAAGAACGCCAGCACCCGCCAGTTCGCCTACGACCGCAGCATCACCCAGACCAAGCGCAGCCGCGGACGCCTGCAGAAACTGTCCGTCGCCGTCGTCCTCAACAGCGCCGCCGCGCCCGCCAAGACCGGCTGGACCGCCGAGCAGCTGGCCAATATCGAACGCATCCTCAAGAGCGGCATCGGCATCGACAGCGCGCGCGGCGACAGCCTGGCCGTGTCGGTGCTGCCGTTCCCGGCCAGGCCGGCGCCGGAACAGTGGTACCAGCAGCGCGACAACGTCGTCGACGGCGTCAGCTGGCTCGGCTACGCCGCCGCCATCCTGCTGGCCTTCTTCATGGTGGTGCGCCCGCTGATGCGTATCGCCAGCGTGCGCCTGGCGCCGCCGCGCCCGCCTGAACTGGCCGCCGCGCCCGCCGCTGGCGGCAGTGCCGCCGGCGCCGGCGTCGCCGCCCTGCCCGCCGCCGAACCGGCGCCGCGCGTGCCGCTGCTGGAAAACTACGAAATTCCGCCGGCCGATTCGGCCGTCGACGTGATGGTCGAACACCTGAAGGTTCTGGCCGGCAAAGAGCCGGAACGGGTCGCCGAAGTGGTCAAACAATGGATGCAGAAAAATGGCCGAACTGACTAACACCCCTGACGAAGCGGCCGCCGCACCGTCGATGTCGCCGGTGGAGCAGGCCGCGATCGTCCTGCTGAGCATCGGCGAGGAGCCCGCCGCCGCCGTGCTGCGCTGCCTGTCGCGCGAGGAACTGCTGGAAGTGACGCAAGTGATGTCGCGCCTGTCCGGCGTCAAGGTCGAGGCCGTCAAGGAGGCGATGAAGACCTTCTTCGACGACTACCGCGAGCAAAGCGGCGTGCACGGCGCCTCGCGCAGCTACCTCAAGCGCTCGCTCGACCTGGCGCTGGGCAGCGACATCGCCAACAGCGTGCTCAACAACATCTACGGCAACGCCATCCGGCCGAAGATGGCGCGCCTGCAGTGGGCCGCGCCGAAATGGCTGGCCGAATACATCGCCAACGAGCACGTGCGCATGCAGGCCGTGTTCCTCGCCTTCCTCACGCCCGCGCTGGCTGGCCAGGTGCTCGACGCGCTGCCCGCCGACGGCCGCGAACTGGTGCTGCTGAACCTGGCCCGGCTGGACGAGATCGACCGCGACCTGCTGCAGGAACTGGACGAACTGGTCGACCGCTGCCTGGGCAGCTTCGACCTGCAAAGCACCAGCGTCGAAGGCGTGCGCCAGGCCGCCGAGATCCTCAACCGCCTGCCCGGCAACCGCCGCCAGATGGTCGAACTGCTGCGCGCCCACGACCCCGACGTGGTGTCGGCGATCGAAGTGTCGATGTACGACTTCTTCATCCTGTCGCGCCAGACCGAGGCGACCTTGATGCGCATCATCGAGGAAGTGCCGCTCGAGCAGTGGACCATCGCCCTCAAGGGTGCCGAGCCGGCCGTCAGCGACGCCGTGCTGAAAACCATGCCGCGCCGCCAGGCGCAGAATTTCGAGGACATGATGCGGCGCGCCGGCCCGATGCCGCTGTCGCGCATCGAGCAGGTGCGGCGCGACATCATGGCCACCGTCAAGGCGCTGGCCGATTCCGGCGAAGTCGAAGTGCAGCTGTTCGCCGAAGCGGTGGTGGAATGAAGGTCTTCCGCCCCTACCGGTTCCCGCCGCTGGCGCAGTTCACCGCCGCCGGCGAAGCCGACGGCTCCGGCCACGGCGACACCGAAGGCCAGTGGCAGGCCTCGGTGTCGGCCGGCTTCGAGCAGGGGCAGCGCGACGGCTACGACGCCGGCGCCGAGAGCGGCCGCGAAGAAGGCTTTGGCGCCGGCCACGCCGACGGCCTGCAGCGCGGCCGCGAGATGGCGCGCCTGGAAGCGCAGGCCCACTTCGAGCAGCTGGCCAAGCCGGTCGACGCCCTCGTCAGGGGCCTGAAAAAACTGCGCAGCGACTTTCGCGCCGCCCAGCGCAAGGAAGTGGTCGACCTGGTGGCCAAGGTGGCGCGCCAGGTGATCCGCGCCGAACTGGCGCTGCAGCCGTCGCAGATGCTCACGCTGGTCGACGAGACGCTGGCGTCGATGCCGCCCACGCGCGAGGAAATCGACGTCTACCTCAATCCCGCAGAACTCAAGCGCATCGTCGAACTGGACCCGAAACGGGCCAAGCGCTGGAACCTGATGGCCGACGCCCGCCTCGACGCCGGCGAATGCCGCATCCGCGCCGGCGACGAGGAAGTCGACGCCGGCTGCCACCAGCGCCTGGCCGCCGTGATGGACCAGGTCGACGCCCAGCTTGCCGCCGCCGACGCCGCCCACGACAAGGTCGCCGCATGATCGCCCAGGCGCTGCGCACGGTCGAACTCGACCCGGTGCCGCTGGCCACCCCGACCGGGCGGCTGGTGGGCGCCTCCGGCCTGCTGCTGGAAAGCGCCGGCTGCCGCCTGCACACGGGCCAGCGCTGCCAGATCGAAACCGTCGGCGGCGGCTGGCTCGACGCCCAGGTGGTCGGCTTTCGCGACAAGATTTCCTACCTGATGCCGTTCAAGGCCGCCACCAGCCTGACCACCGGCGCCCGCGTGCAGCCGCTGGCCGACAAGGTCACCCTGCGCATCGGCCCGTCCTGGCTGGGCCGCATGGTCAACGGCCTGGGCGAGCCGATCGACGAACTGGGCGAACTGGGCGGCGAGCACGTGCTCGACACCACGCCGCCGAAAGTGCACCCGCTGCGCAAGACCCCGGTCACCGAAGTGCTCGACGTCGGCGTGCGCGCCATTAACGGCATGCTCACCATCGGCAAGGGCCAGCGCGTCGGCCTGATGGCCGGCAGCGGCGTCGGCAAGAGCGTGCTGCTTGGCCTGATCACGCGCCAGACCGTGGCCGACGTGGTGGTGGTCGGCCTGATCGGCGAGCGCGGCCGCGAAGTGCGCGAGTTCGTCGACATGTCGCTCGGCGCCGACGGCCTGAAAAAGGCGGTGCTGGTGATCGCCCCGGCCGACGAGTCGCCGCTGATGCGCATCATGGCCACCGACCTGTGCCACGCCATCGCGGCGCACTACCGCGACCAGGGCAAGCACGTGCTGCTGCTGGTCGACTCGCTCACCCGCTACGCGATGGCGCTGCGCGAAATCGGCCTGGCGCTGGGCGAGCCGCCGGCCACCAAGGGCTATCCGCCATCGGTCTTTTCGCGCCTGCCGCAACTGGTCGAAAGCGCCGGCAACGGCGAGCACGCCGAGGGCAGCATGAGCGCCATCTACACCGTGCTGGCCGAAGGCGACGACCAGCAGGATCCGGTGGTCGACACCGCCCGCGCCATCCTCGACGGCCACATCGTGCTCACGCGCGAACTGGCCGAGCGCGGCCACTATCCGGCGATCGACATCGCCGCCTCGATCAGCCGCTGCATGAACCAGGTCATCGGCAAAAGCCAGATGGAGGCCGCCCGCGCGCTCAAGGCGGCGCTGGCGCGCCACGCCCGCGTGCGCGACCTCATTCCGCTGGGCGCCTACGTGCCCGGCGCCGACCCGATCACCGACCGCGCCGTCGCGCTGCAGCCGGCGATCGAGGATTTCCTGCGCCAGGGCACGCGCGAGGCGGCGCCGTTCGCCCCTTCGCTGGCCCGCCTTGAAGCGATGATGGCATGAGCGACCAGCCGCACCTGATCCGCAACCTGACCTCGCTGGTGCAATTGCGCACCACCGAAGTGGAGCGCCTGGAAACCGAAGTGGCCGCCAAGGCGGCCCTCTGCGCGCGCTTCCAGAGCAGCGTCGACCGGCTCACCAGCCTGTACGCGGCGAGCGGCTCGAGCGGCGCGCTGCCGCTGGCGCTGTCGACCAACTGCGGCGACTACAAGCAATCGGTGATGCAGCTGGTCGCCACCCACCGCATCGACCTCGGCCTGCACGAGGCCGACCTGGCGCACAGCCGCCGCGCGCTGCACGCGGCCTGGGCCCGGCGCGAGTCGCTCGGCAAGGTGCTGGCCGATACGCAGCAAGCGCAGCAGGCCGAACGGACCCGCCGCGCCCAGCGCCAGCAGGACGAGGTGGCCACCCAGCTGTGGATGCGGGGCCGCCCATGAGCCGATTTCACGAATGCCCGCCAACGGTCGCCTGTTACCTGGGCAGAGCCCACCAACTCCACCAAGGAAATTGACATGACGACCATCAGCAGCGCCACCTACGACCCCGCCACCACCGCCACCCAGCTTGCCGGCGCCTACACGTCCGGGCGCCAGGCCACCCTGACCCAGCAGACCGACCGCGCCAGCGCGACCTTGACCGCGCTGGGCAAACTCGGCAGCGGCCTGTCCGAGTTCAGCGCCACCCTGGCGGCGCTGTCGGCCAAGAAGAGCCTGCTGGCCAACAGCGCCGCCTTCAGCGACGCCACCGTCGGCACCGCCACCGCCAGCCCGCAAGCGGCCGCCGGCAGCTACGCCTTTTTCGTCGAACGGCTCGCCACCGCCCACCAGGTGTCGTACGCCGGCCTGGCCGACAGCACCGCGGCGGGCAGCGGCACGCTGGCGATCACGGTCGGCGGCGGCGCCGCCATCAACGTCGACCTCTCGGCCGCCAACAAGGACGGCGACACCCTGCTCTCGCCCAAGGAAATCGCCGCCGCCATCAATACCGCGGCCGGCAACGGCGGCAAGGTGACGGCCTCGATCCTGACCGTCAACGGCGTCGCCCGGCTGGTGCTGACGTCCGGCAGCACCGGTGCCGGCAGCGCCGTGGCGGTCGACACCAGCAGCATCACCAATGCCGCGGTCAAGGGCGCGCTCGACGCGCCGGCCAACTTCAAGCAAACCACGCCGGCCCAGGACGCCATCGTCTGGCTCGACGCCGCCAGCGCTGCCGCCGGCGGCACCATGCTGCAGCAGGCCAGCAACACCTACACCGTCGTCGACGGCGTGACGATGAACTTCACCAAGGCGCAGGCAGCGGGCGCCGCGCCGGTCACGCTGACCATCGCCAGCGACGCCGCCGGCTCGGTGTCGAACGCGCAGTCCTTCGTCGACGCCTACAACAAGCTGCAAAAGCTGATCGTCGGCCAGACCTACCCGGGCGACTCGTCCAAGAGCCTCGCCAGCGGCGCGTTTGCCAACGACGCCGGCGTCAAGGCGCTCAAGGACCACCTGTCCTCCAGCCTGCGCACGTCGGTCAACGGCGCCACGCTGGCCAGGTACGGCATCACCGCCTCGCGCGACGGCACGCTGTCGGTCAACAGCACCACCCTCAAGTCGGCACTGGCGGCCAACCCGGCCGGCCTGGACCAGGCGTTCGGCAGCGCCAGCGCCGGCGCCAAGAGCGGCGTCATGGGCGAGCTCGACAAGTACGTGGCGGTGTGGAACAACAGCGTCAACGGCCAGATCTCGTCGCGCAAGGCATCGGTGTCGAAGCTGCAAACGAGCCTGGTGGTACGCCAGGCCAGTCTGGACACGCAATACAACAACGCCTACAAGCGCTACCTGGCGCAATTTACGACGCTGCAGGGCGTGCAGGCGCAGATGACGTCGACCTCGACGATGTTCTCGGCGATGTTCACCAACAGTAACAATTAAGCAAAAACCAAGGAAGCGCGATGTTGAATACAGAAGGCTATGGCAGTTACCACTCGGTCAACCTGGGCGCCCAGGTGGCGCGGGCGACGCCGGTGGAACTGGTGCTGCTGCTGACCGACGGCCTGCTCGAGGAGCTGGCGCGCGCGCGCGCCCACATCGTCGGCAAGCGCTACGAGCTCAAGGCCGACAGCCTTGACCGCTGCGTGGAAATCATCAACGGTCTGTCGAGCTCGCTCGACCTCGAGCAGGGCGGCGAAGTCGTCGCCAACCTCGCGCGCCTGTACGACTACTGCGCCGGGCGCCTCTACACGGCCGGGGTGCAGCTCGACCCGGGCGCCGTCGACGAAGTGGCCACGCTGCTGACCACGATTCGCCAGGGCTGGCTCGGCGTCCAGGCCCAGCATGGATAAGCTGGGCCAGCTGGCCCACGACGTCGCCGCCGCAGCCGCCGCCGGCGACTGGCAGGCCGTGGCCGCGGCCGACAAGGCGATCGCCGCCGCGCTGGCCGCGCCGCACGACGCTGCCGGCCTGCCGGCGCTGCACGCGGCCCACGCCGCCGCGCTGCGCCTGTGCAGCGCCGCCACCGACGCCGCCGCCGCCCAGGTGGCAACGATGCAGGCCAGGCGCGACGGCTGGATCGCCTATGCGCTCGACAGCAACTCCAACCTTGACGGAACCCCGGCATGAACATGATTTCGACTTCTTCCGCCCCGGCTGTCCCGGCGCCGGCTGCCGCGCTGGCCGGCGCGCCGGTGCCGCCAGTGCCGGGCCAGGCGTTGCCGGGGGCGGTCGCGCCGCTGTTTTTCGCCCAGTTCCTCGGTGTCGAGGCCGCCGCCGGTGCCGAGGCGCCGCCTGAAACGGACCGCGACCCGGAAGCGGCGGCCGACGCCGCACCGGCCGACGCCCCAGCGGCGCAGCCTTCCGGCGACCTGCCCGGCATGGCCATGCTGATGATGCCGCCGCCGCCTGCCCTGCCGCCCGCAATGCCGCTGGCCGCCCATTTTTCGCTTGCCCAACCGGACGCCAACGCTGCCGCGCCCGCCGCTGCCGCCGCTGCGCCCACGGTTGCTGTCGCTCCAGCCGCGCCCGCCGTCCGCGCCGCGCCGCAGAGCGCACTGCCCGCCGCCGGCGCGGCCCCGGCGTCCGCGCCGGTGCCGGCGCCGGTCGCCGCGGCCGTCCCCGCCGCTGCCGAGCACGACAAGGCGCCCGAGGCGTCGCCGATGGCCGCTTCCAAGGCCGTCACCGCATCGGCCGGCCCGATCGCCCTGCCGCCGGCCGCCGCCGCCGCGCCGCTGCGCGCCGGGCAAGGCGCCGCCAGGCCTGCGGCCGAGGCGCCGGCCGCCGAGCCGATCGACACCGCAGGCCGCGCCTTTGCCGCGGACGCCGGCAGCTGGGGCATCGCCGCGCCGGCCGCCCCGCTCGCCGCCCCGCTCGCGGCCACCAGCGTCGTCCTCGAAGGCGCGCCGCAGCAATGGCAGCAGACGCTGCGCGACGCCCTCGGCGAGCGCCTGCAGACCCAGGTCGGCCGCAACAGCGAGCTGGCCGTGATCCGCCTCGATCCGCCGCAGCTGGGCCGCATCGACATCTCGATCCGCCACAGCGCCGGCGCGCTGCAGGTGACGCTCAGCGCCACCCACGGCGACGTGCTGCGCCAGCTGCATACCATCGGCGACAGCGTGCGCCAGCAGCTGTCGCAACAGCAATCGATTTCCGAGGTCGCGCTGGTGATCACGCCGGCGCGCACCGGCGCCGCGCCGTCGTTCGCCGACGGCGGCGGTCGCCAGCGCGGCGCCGAACAACAACAGCAGCAGCGTCAGGACGATGCCCAGCCCGGCCGCGCGCTGTCGGAAGCTGGCCACGCCGCCGCCACCTTTGCAATGCAGCCTGAACGGAATTACTCATGAAGAACGTCAAACTGATCCTCGCCGTCGTGCTGGCCTGCCTGCTGTGCGCCGCCGCCGCCGGCGGCGCCGCCTGGTACTACCTGCGCCCGGCGGCCAAGCCGGCCGTCGCCGTGCCCGGCACCGTCAGCCACGCCGAATCGGCCGCCGCGCCCGCCCAGGGCGAGCACAAGGAATACAAATACGTCACCCTCGACAAGGTCATCGTGATGCTGCGCCGCACTCCCGGCGAAGCGGTCTCGCACTACCTGTCGGCCGACCTGGTGATCGCCACCAGCGAAAAGAAGGAAAAGGAAACCAAGGAACAGCTGCCGATGCTGCGCAGCGTGGCGGTGCAGGCGCTGTCGGCCTACCCGATGGCCAAGGCGGAAGCGATGACGGTCGACCAGTTCGCCGTCGAGATCAACCGCGCCTTTGCCGCCAGCTACGCCAAGGACGGCAAGGAAGCGCCATTTTCGAGCGTCATGATCGGCAAGCTGATCATCGAGTAAGCCATGGCCTATATCGAGCAGTACGCAGACGGCTATGCCAGCGCCTATGCCGCCCCCGAGGCGCAAGCGCCGTCGCGCACGCTCGCCGAGGAGCAGCGCGAGCTGCTCGCCTACGCGCCGCTGGTCAAGCGTATCGTGCGCCAGCTCAATTCGCAGGTGGCCGGCGCCATCGACCGCGACGACATGGAGCAGATCGGCCTGATGGGCCTGCTCGAGGCGCTGCGCCGCTACGGCCCCGTCGACGGCGGCTTCGGCAGCTTCGCCAGCCTGCGCATCCGCGGCGCCATCCTCGACGAGCTGCGCCGCCAGGACTGGCGCCCGCGCGCCGTGCGCCAGCACAGCCACAAGCTGCGCGACGCCGTGCGCGCCCTCACCCGCCAGCTCGGCCGCGAGCCGAGCGAGCAGGACATCATCCGCGGCCTCGGCATCACCGCCGAAGCCTGGCAGGCCTACCAGATGGACGAGAACGCCGAGCAGATCGCCAGCTTCGACGAGGTGCTGCAGGAACGTGCCGACCACGCCGACAGCACGCCGGGACCGGAAGCGCTGCTGATGGTCAAGCGCAGCCTGGAGCAGGCGCTGTGCGGCCTGGACGAGCGCGAACAGCGGGTGGTGCAGATGTATTACGAATTCGAACTCAGTTTCAAGGAAATCGGCGCCGTGCTCGACCTCAGCGACGCCCGCGTCTGCCAGTTGAACAAGGCGGCGCTCGGAAAAATGAAGGCGATGCTGCAGTCGCAGTGACGCGTTGACGCATAAAAAGGATTCACCATGCAACAAATTATCGGCATGATTATCGTTCTGGGCTGTGTATTCGGCGGCTTCGCCCTGATGGGCGGCTCGGTGGCGGCCATCTGGCAGCCGATCGAATTGCTCATCATCGCCGGCGCCGCCTTCGGCGCCCTGGTGCTGGGCAACCCGACCCACGTGTTGTCGGAGATGTCGATCCAGCTCAAGAAGATCGTCATGCGCAAGAAACAGGGTTCCGAATTCCAGCGCCAGCTGCTGCTGCTGATGTACGAACTGCTGCAGACCGCCGCCGGCGGCCTGAAGGCGCTCGACGCCCACGTCGAGGCGCCCAAGGACAGCCCGCTGTTCCAGCGCTACCCGCTGGTGCTGAACGAGCCGAAGCTGCTCGCCTTCATCGTCGACAACTTCCGCCTGATGGCGATGGGCAAGATCAACGCCCACGAGCTCGAAGGCGTGCTCGAGCAGGAACTCGAATCGATCCACGACGAGCTGGTGCAGCCGTCGAAGTCGCTGCACAAGATCGCCGAAGCGATGCCCGGCTTCGGCATCCTCGCCGCCGTGCTCGGCATCGTGATGGCGATGAATTCGGTCGGCGACGGCGCCAGCGCGGCCGAGATTTCCGAAAAGGTCGGCGCGGCGATGGTCGGCACCTTTATCGGCATCTTTTTCTGCTACGGCGTGCTCGACCCGATCAGCAACATGATGAAGCAGCTGGTCAACGAGGAAGCGTCGACGATGGAATGCGTCAAGGTGGTGCTGGTCACCCACGTCGCCGGCAAGCCGGCGCTGCTGGCGCTCGACTCCGGCCGCCGCCTCGTGCAGCTCAACATCAAGCCGAGCTTCGCCCAGCTGGAAAGCTGGATCAACGCGCTCGACGGCGGCGAAGCCGCGCCTGCCAACAACCGCCGTTCCGGAGACCGCCTTGCAAAAGCTGCATGACAAGCATGACAGCACCGTCATCAAGCGTGCCGGCCGCAAGCACGATGAAGAAGCCCACGGCGGCGCCTGGAAAGTCGCGTTCGCCGACTTCTGCCTGGCGCTGCTGGCCCTGTTCCTGGTGCTGTGGCTGATGGCCACCCGTGAGCAGCAGGCGATGAAGGAAATGATGGAGTCGCCCGGCAACCGCGTCAACCAGGGCAAGGGCGTGATGCCCGAATCGATGGGCGGCCCGCGCGGCAGCCTGATCGAGCGCTTCCCGCTGCCGCGCAGCGGCGGCGCGGCCGGCACCGGCACCTCCGGCGCGGGCGACGCCGCCGCCGCCGCCTCGGCGCAGCCGGCGCGGGTGCGCTACACCACCCCGGCCGACCTCAACGTGCTGGCCAAGGCGCTCGCCGAGATCAGCAGCGACAGCGGCCTGTCTGCCAACCTGGAAGCGATCGTCACCCCCTACGGCCTGCGCGTGATGCTGCACGATACCGAGCAGCGCGGCATGTTCGTGCGCGGCAGCGCGATGCCGACCGACCGCTTCCGCAGCCTGCTGCGCCGCATGGGCCCGCTGTTCGCGAAGATGGAAAACCAGATGCTCATCGTCGGCCACACCGATTCCTCCCAGTACGCCGGCAGCGACTACGCGGCCTTTTCGAACTGGACGCTCTCGAGCAACCGGGCGATGGCCGCGCGCGCCAACCTGCTGGCCGGCTCGATGCCGGTCGACAGCGTGCTGCAGGTGGTCGGCATGGCCGACCGCGCCCCGTTCGACGCCGCCAACACCGCCGCCGCCGTCAACCGCCGCATCGAGCTGCTGATCCTCACGCGTGGTCAGGCGAACAACGTTGCCGCCATGTTCGGCGTGCCGCACAACCGCGAAGCGCTCACCGACGAGATCGATACGGCCATGCCGGACGTCCACGCGCTCAAGCAATTACGAGAAAAGTTGGTGCCAAACAACAGAAATTCCGCCGATGCAAGCCATCGTGCGGCACAATGACGCACATGCAAACCAAGCCCAGAGGCCAACGTATGAGAATTTCGACCGGCAGCCCGATGATCGAGGCGCCCGCGCTGCAGCGCGTCGACGATACCGAAGCGGCAGCGCCGGCCGCCGCCGCGCCGGCGGCGCCGGCCGGCCTGCAGTCGGCCGTGCTGCAGCCGGCGCTGGCGGCCATGCGCGACATGCCCGACATCGATCACGCCAAGGTGGCCGCGCTGCGCGACGCGCTGGCCAAGGGCGAGCTGCCGTTCGACCCGGCCCGCCTGGCCGGCCTGGTGCAGCGCTTCCACGGGAGCGGCAAGTGATCCAGACGCGCCAGGAAGCCATGCGCGGCCTGATCGAGGGCATCGCCGGCGACGTCATCGACTACGCCAGGCTCGAAGCACTGCTCGGCGAGCAGTTCGACGCCGCGCTGCGCCACCGCAATGCGCGCCTGGCCGAACTGGCCGAGGCCATCGGCACGCTGTGCGACGCGCTCGAAGGGCGCCGCCAGCAGCGCGTCGGCTTTGTCGCGCGCCTGGCCGGAGCGGACGCCCGCATGGGCGCCGTGTTCCCGCTGATGAAAGGGGCCGCGCGCGCCGCGCTGGAAGCATCCTGGCAGTCGCTGGAGGCGCGGGTGACCGAATGCCGGCGCCTGGGCCAGCGCAACAGCGACCTGATGGTCGACCAGTTCAGCCTGATGCAGCGCGTGCTGCACGGCGAGGAACAGCTGTATGCACCAGCCTGATTTCATGATCGCCGCCATGCGGGCGACGGCCGCCGCCACGCCGACGCGCCCTGCCGCGCCGGCGGGCGGCGCCGTGGCCGGCTTCGGCGACCTGATGAACCAGGTGCAGGGCGACGTCGGCGACTTCATCGCCCATGGCGCCGCCGACGCGGCCGACTTCGCGCCCAGCCTGTCGGCAGAAGGGCGCGCGCTGCATGCGCTGGCCGCCGTGCCAGCCGGCGCCGAGGGCCCGGACAGCCTCCGCCAGCAGTTCCTGGAATCGATCGCGCCATGGGCGCAGCAGGCCGGCGAGCGCCTCGGCGTGGCGCCGCACCTGGTGGCGGCGCACGCGGCGCTGGAGTCGGGCTGGGGCCAGCGCCCGCTGCGCCAGGGCGGCGCCGACACCCATAACCTGTTCGGCATCAAGGCCGGCGGCCAGTGGCGCGGCGACGTTGCCGCTGCCGCCACCACCGAATACGAGCATGGCGTGGCGGTCGCGCGCACCGAGCGCTTTCGCAGCTACCCGGACCAGGGCGCCGCCTTCGACGACTACGCGCAGATGCTGCTGGCGAACCCGCGCTACCGCGGCGCCCTCAATACCGGCGCCGACGCCAACGCGTTCGCGCAGGGACTGGCGCGCGGCGGCTACGCCACCGACCCGGCCTACGGCGCCAAGCTGGCGCGCCTGGCCGGCCAGCTGCGCCCGCACACGGCTCAGGGAGGCGGCTGAATGGACGCGGGCAAATCGATCGGTTCGACCGTGCCGGCGCCGGTCACACGCGTGCGCAGCACGTTGCCGCTGGCCGTCTTCACCCGCACCGGCGCGTCGCGCGCGCCGGCATCCATCGCTTCGCCGCTCATGGTGACCTCGACCTGTTCGCGCCGCGCGATGATGCGCACCGCGTCGCCCCGCCTGACCAGCGGCAGCGCCGCCAGCTGGCTCGCGCGCAGCAGTTCGCCGGCGCGCAGCTGGCGTTTCGGCGCCAGCCCGATGGCCGCCTGCGGCGCGCCGATGGTGTCGGCCAGCGCGCTCACGTCCCTGCGTTCGAGCCTGACGTCGGCCGCTTCCAGCGGCCGCGCCGCCGGCAGCTCGGCGGCAGAGACCAGCACCATCGCCGTCACGCCGGCGCGCACGACGAATTCGTGCCGCCAGCCTTCGGGCGCGGCGCACACCGCGGCAAAGCGCATGCGCGAGGGCTGGCGCGTGTCGATCGCCTCGACCGTGACGGCTTTGGCGCACGCCGCCACCGGCCGGCTGCTGCGCACCACTTCGACGTCGAAGCGCGGCGCGTTCCATCCGGCGCCGTCGGCCTTGCGCGCCAGTTCTTCGCTGGCCGCTTTCCGCACCTGCTCCACCACCTGGCCGGCGGCCGGCATGGCGATCAATACGGCGGCCACAGAGGCCGCCAGTCGTTCGATTCGCATCGTTGTACCCGTTCTAGACATTGGATTTCCATTCTACAGACCGCAGCACTCACCCGGGACCGACCATGAGCATTAACTTCAAACAGGCGATCGGGGTGCACGCCGACGCACTGCAGGTGCGCGCCGACCGCACGCGCGTGCTGGCGTCGAACATCGCCAACGAGACCACGCCAGGCTTCAAGGCGCGCGACGTCGACTTCGCCGCGGCGCTGGCATCGCAGTCCGGGTCCGATGGCGGCCTCGATGGCGGCAGCGGCGAGACCATGTTCCGCGTGCCCTACCACCCCAGCCAGGATGGCAATACGGTCGAAATCGGCGTCGAGCAGGCCGCGTTCTCGCAGAACGCCTCGGACTTCCAGGCCAGCGTGACGTTCATCAACCTGACCTTGAAAGGGCTGGCGAAAGCCATCAACGGGCAATAACCATGAGCTTCAAAGACATCTCCCAGATCGCCGGCTCCGCCATGCACGCCCAGTCGGTGCGCCTGAACACGGTCGCCAGCAACCTCGCCAACGCCGATTCGGTGTCGGGCAACGAGGCCGATACCTACCGCGCGCGCAAGCCGGTCTTCGCCGCCATCATGAACAGCAGCGAGAACGGCGCCCGCGTGCAGGTCGTCGACGTCGTCGACAGCGCCGAACCGCTGCGCAAGGTCTACGAACCGGGCCACCCGATGGCCAACACCGAAGGCATGGTGTTCTACCCCAACGTCAACCAGGTCGCCGAAATGACCGACATGATGTCCGCCTCGCGCGCCTTCGAGACCAACGTCGAAGTGCTCGGGCGCGTCAAGTCGATGCAGGCCTCCCTCCTCAGACTCGGTGAAGGCTGATATGCAGACCAACCTGTTTTCCAGTTCCGCCCCGGCCGCCACCAGCGGCGCCGCCGCCATCCCCAACGACGCCAGCAAGAACAGCGACATGTTCACCAAGCTGCTGGTGGCGCAGATCCGCAACCAGGATCCGCTGGCGCCGACCGACCCGAGCCAGTTCGTCAACCAGCTCTCGCAGCTGAGCCAGACCGAGGCGCTGCAGAAGCTCGCCACGCTGGCCGGCGCCAATGCCGGCGCCATGCAAAGCCTGCAGGTGCTCGGCCTGGGCAGCCAGGTCGGCAGCAACGTGATGGTCGCCAGCAGCAGCGTGCGGCTGGACGGCGACAAGGTCGAAGGCCAGTTCACGCTGTCGGGCGCGACCACCGGCACCACGCTGGTGCTGACGGGCGAAGACGGCCAGCCGCACCCGGTCGCGCTGGGCGTGCAGTCGGGCGGCACGGTGCCGTTCACGCTCGACCCGGCCGCCCTCGGCCTGCCGCCGGGGCGCTACGCGATCCGCGTCGACGCCGTGCCGGCGCAGCCGGCGGCGCCCATTTCGATCTCCGGCAAGCTCGCCAGCGTGCGCCTCGCCACCGACGGCAGCATCGTCCTGAATGTCACCCATGTGGGCGAAGTCGGGCCCGGCGACCTCAGCGCCTTCAATGGCAAATCCCCTTCCAGCCTTTAAAGAAAGCTACCCATCATGAGTTTCGATATCGCTTTGTCCGGCATCCAGGCCATCAACGAACAGCTGACCTCGACCAGTAACAACATCGCCAACGCCGGCACCTTCGGTTTCAAGTCGAGCCGCGCCAACTTCGCCTCGATGTACGCCGGCAGCCAGCCGACCGGCGTCGAAGTCGGCTCGCACACGCAGAACATCGGCCTCAACGGTGGCGTGCTCAACACCGGCCGCGGTCTCGACGCCTCCATCAACGGCCGCGGCTTCTTCGTCACCCGCGACGGCCAGGGCCAGATGAACTACACCCGCGTCGGCATCTTCGCCGTCGACAAGAACGGCAGCCTGATCGATTCGTCCGGGCGCAACGTGCAGGGCTACGCCAAGGTCGCCGGCAGCACCGCGCAGGGCCTGATGGGCAACCTGACGGTGCCGACCGGGCAGATCCCGGCCGTCGCCAGCACCAAGATCGACTACGTCGGCAACCTGTCGGCCGACTGGCCGCTGCCGCCGACGACGCCGTTCAACGCCGCCGATCCGTCCACCTACAACATGCTCAAGGTCACCGCGCTGTACGACTCGCTCGGTACCAAGCACACCATGACCCAGTACTTCGTCAAGGATGCCGCGCCGGGATCGGTGAAGGCCTACTACAGCTTCGACAACACGGCAATGCCGGCGGCGACCACCTCCACGCTGACGTTCAACTCGAGCGGCCAGCTGACGGCGCCGGCCGCGCCCGTCGCGCTGGCGGTGGCCACGCCCGGCAACGGCGCCGCGCCGCTGGCGATCAACCTGAGCTACGCCGGCACCACCCAGTTCGCCGGCGAGGCGGTGACCTCGACCAACAGCGCCGACGGCAATTCGTCGGGCACCTTCCTCGACGCCCAGCTGGCCGACGACGGCTCGCTGGTGGCGCGCTACAGCAACGGCCTGCGCCAGACCGTCGGCACCATCGCGCTGGCCACCTTCGGCAACGAAGGCGCGCTGACCCCGGTCAACGACACCAGCTGGATCGCCTCCAACGAGTCCGGCGCCGCGCTGTACGACGCCCCCGGCACCGGCATGGCCGGCAGCCTGGCCACCAGCACGCTGGAGCAGTCGAACGTCGACATCACCTCCGAACTGGTGGGCCTGATGACGTCGCAGCGCAACTACCAGGCCAACTCCAAGGTCCTGTCGACCGAAAACGCGATGCTGCAGTCGCTGATGCAAGCGCTGTAACGGAGAGCGACGATGGACAAGCTGATCTACACCGCCATGAGCGGGGCCGAACGGGCCCTGAAGGCCCAGCAGGTACACGCCAACAACCTGGCCAACATGGACACGCCCGGCTTTCGCGCCGACATGGAAATGTCGACCGCGGTGTCGCTGCAAAACGGCAGCGGCTACGACGACCGCCACATGGCGCAGCTGCAGGCGAACACCGTCTCGACCCGCGGCGGCACCGTCAAGGAGACCGGGCGCGACCTCGACGTCGCCTTCGCCGGCGACGGCTACCTGGCGGTGCAGTGGCAGGACGGCGAGTCCTACACCCGCGGCGGCGCGCTGACGCTCGGCGCCGACGGCGCCCTCACCATCAACGGCCAGGCCGTGCTGGGCGAAGGCGGGCCGATCGTGCTGCCGGTGCACAGCAAGCTGTCGATCGGCGCCGACGGCACCATTTCGCTGCAGGTACCCGGCGCCGACGCCATGCAGGCGGTCGACAAGCTCAAGCTGGTGCGCGCCGAAGGCTCGGAGCTGCGCAAGAACGAAGCCGGCATGCTGGTCACGCGCAGCGGCGGCGACCTGGCCAGCGACCCGCAGGCGCGGCTGCGCGCCGGCTTCCTCGAGGGGAGCAACGTCTCGGCGGTCGAGGAAATGGTCGCCACCATGAGCCTGAACCGCACCTTCGAGATGCAGATGAAGCTGTTCAAGGCGAGCGATTCGATGAACGAAGTGGGCAACCGCCTGCTCGGCGCCTAAACGATTGAACCGGCGCGCCTTGACCGGCGCCGTCACATACAAGAGGAAATACCATGAACCCAGCAATGTGGATCAGCAAGACTGGCGTCCAGGCGCAGGACGCCAAGCTGCAGGCGATCGCCAACAACCTGGCCAACGTCAACACCGTCGGCTTCAAGCGCGACCGCGTCCTCACCGAAGACCTGTTCTACCAGGTCGAGCAGCAGCCGGGCGCCCAGCGCGGCGACAACACCGTCTCGCCGACCGGCGTGCAGCTCGGTAACGGCACCCATGTGGTCGGCACCCAGAAGGTGTTTACCACCGGCAGCATGCAGACCACCGGCCAGGCCTTCGACGTCGCCATCGTCGGCAACGGCTTCCTGCAGGTCAAGCGTCCCAACGGCGAATCGGCCTACACCCGCGCCGGCCAGCTGCAACCGGACTCGAACGGCGTGCTGGTCAACGCCAGCGGCCTGCCGCTGGTGCCGCAGATCACCATCCCGGCCAACGCCGGCCCGATCACCATCGGCGACAACGGCGTCGTCTCGGCTGTCATGCCCGGCAACACCGCCCCGACCGAACTGGGCCAGCTGACCCTGACCAGCTTCATGAACCCGGCCGGCCTGGTCGCGCTGGGCGAGAACCTGTTCCAGGAAAGCGGCGCCAGCGGCGCGCCGAACGACGGCAAGCCGGGCGACGGCACCCTCGGCAAGCTCAAGCAGGGCGCGCTGGAAGGCTCCAACGTGCAGGTGGTCGAAGAGATGGTCGACATGATCGCCGCCCAGCGCACCTACGAGATGAACACCAAGGTGCTGTCGGCCGCCGACAACATGCTGCAATACCTGGCGCAGGCGGCGCGATGAAGCGAGCCGCCGCGGCCGCCGCCGCCCTGCTGCTGGCCGGCTGCGCCAGCGTCGCCGTGCCGCCGGTGCGCCCGGCGCCGATCGACGACGTGCCGCCGATGGCGCGCGCGCTGCAGCGCAGCGGCGTCGGCGGCGGCGTGTTCAACCCGGCCAGCACGCTGTCGCTGACCTCCGACAGCCGCGCCTTCCGCGTCGGCGACGTCGTCACCGTGATGCTGCAGGAAACCACCCAGGCCAGCAAGCGCGCCGGAACCAGCTTTTCCAAGGGCTCGTCGGCGTCGTTCGCGCCGCTGACCATCCTCGGCAAGAAACTCAAGAGCGGCGTCGAAGTCGACGCCCAGCGCGACTTCACGGGCGACTCCTCGAGCACCCAGCAGAACGCGCTGACCGGCGCCATTACCGTCATCGTCCAGGAAGTGCTGCCCAACGGCCTGCTGCGCGTTGCCGGCGAAAAGAACCTGACGCTCAACCAGGGCGAAGAATTCGTGCGCCTCAAGGGCTACCTGCGCGCCGCCGACATCGACGCTTCCAACCAGGTCTCGTCGCTGCGCATTGCCAACGCCCAGATCGCCTATTCGGCCCAGGGCACCCTGGCCGAAGCCAACAAACCAGGCTGGCTGACGCGATTTTTCGCCGGCCCGCTGATGCCGTTCTAAGGTAACAATGAAACTGCGCTCCCTCGCCCTCGCCTGCGTCTTGCTGGCGCCGTTCGCCCTGCCCGCTTCGGCCGCGCAAGTGCTGCGCAACCTGGTCAGCGTCGAAGGCGTGCGCGACAACCCGCTGGTCGGCTACGGCCTGGTGGTGGGCCTCAACGGCAGCGGCGACAGCACCCAGGTCAAGTTCGCCAGCCAGTCGGTGGCCAACATGCTCAAGCAGTTCGGCGTCAAGCTGCCCGACGGCGCCGACGCGCCCAGCAAGAACGTCGCCACCGTGATGGTCAGCGCGGTGTTCCCGCCCGGCTACCGGCGCGGCCAGGCGATCGACGTCACCGTCTCTTCTCTGGGCGACGCCAAGAGCCTGCGCGGCGGCGCCCTGCTGCTCACGCCGCTGCGCGCGGCCGACAACGAAGTCTATGCCATGGCCCAGGGCAACCTGGTGGTCGGCGGCCTCGCCGCTGCCGGAAAGAGCGGCTCCTCCGTCACCGTCAACACCCCCACTTCCGGCCGCATCCCCAACGGCGCCAGCATCGAGCGCGAGATCGGCAGCGATTTCGCCACCAGGCCGACCGTGCGGCTGGCGTTGCGCCACCCGCACTTCCAGACCGCCACCAACATCGTCGAGGCGATCAACCGCCGCTTCGGCGACATCGCCAGCACCGACGACGGCAGCAGCATCGAAGTGGCGGCGCCGGCCAACCCGACCCAGCGCGTGGCCTTCGTCGCCAAGCTCGAATCGATGAGCGTGGAAGTGGGCACCGAGACGCCGAAAGTGGTGTTCAACTCGCGCACCGGCACCGTCGTCATCGCCGAGGGCCTGCGCGTGCGTGCCGCCGCCGTCACCCACGGCGCCCTCAAGGTGGTCATTTCCGAAAGCAGCGCGGTGAGCCAGCCGGCCCCGCTCAGCCAGGGCAAGACCACCGTCACGCCGCTGTCGAAGGTGGCGGTCGACCAGGGCGCCGCGCAGATGTTCAAGTGGCCCGCCGGCGCGAAGCTGCAGACCATCATCGACGTCGTCAACAGCCTCGGCGCCACCCCGGACGACATCATGGCGATCCTGCAGGCGCTCGACCAGGCCGGCGCCATCGAAGGCGAACTGGTCGTCATTTAAGGATTTTCCATGGAACCAATCTCCTCCTCGCTGCCCGACGCCACGCCCGACGACAGCGCCAGCGTCGCCGCCGCCGATCCGCGCTACCGCGCCAAGGCCACCGAAGCGGCCATCAAGTTCGAGAGCTTTTTCATCGGTCACATGCTGCACCAGATGCGCTCGGGCACGCGCGAGCTGGCCGGCGAAGACAGCGTCTTCAAGGACCCCGTCAACAGCGACATGCTCGACCTGGCCGACAACCTGGTGGCCGACAAGTTGGCCGGCCAGCGCGCCTTCGGCGTGGCCGACGCCATCCTGCGCCAGCTGCTGCCGGCGCCGAAATTTAATGATCCCAAATAAACGGTCGCCTTGTACTGGTAACGGACAGTCCGGGCGCGACGGCGCGCCGCCCTCACCTGGAAAGACCATTGCATTATGAGCATCATGAACAACGCCCTGTCGGGCTCGCTGGCGGCGCAATTCGCGCTCAATACCGCCAGCCAGAACATCGCCAACCTGCAGACCGCCGGCTACACGCGCCAGGGCGTGCAGCTGGCAGCGCTGGGGCCGGGCACCGGTTCGCGCGCCGGCGGCAACGGCGTCGAAGTGAGCCGGCTGCTGCGCTTTTCGGACGGCTACAAGAGCCAGCAGATGTGGCGCGCCGCCTCCGACCTCGGCGCGCGTAGCCAGACCCAGCCTTACCTGAGCCAGATCGAGCGCCTGATGGGCGACGACCAGTCGAGCCTGTCGCATGGCATGGACATCTTCTTTACCGCGCTCAACGCCGCCGGCGCCGATCCGACGTCCAGCCCGCTGCGCCAGCAGGTCATCAGCGCGGCCGATTCGATGTCGCAGCACTTCAACAGCATCTACAAGGTGCTCGGCAGCCAGTTGCTGTCGGTGCAGCAGCAGCGCGGCGCCATCGTCCCCCAGCTCAACAGCAAGGTGCAGGATATCGCCACGCTGAACCAGAAGATTGCGGCGCTCAACGGCAGCAGCAGCAACAGCTCGGCGCTGGTCGACGAGCGCGACCGCGCCATCGACGGCCTGGCCAAGCTGGTGGCGCTGGAAGTGCAGGAGCAGCCCGACGGCAGCAGCAGCGTGTCGCTGCGCGGCGGCCAGCCGCTGGTGATCGGCAACCTGGCCGGCCGCATCGGCGTCACCACCAGCGCGGCCGGGGTGCAGTCGCTGAACCTGAGCTTCTCCAGCTCGACCTTTGCCTTGAGCGGCGGCGCCATCGGCGGCCAGCTGGGCGGGCTGGGCGACTTCGAAAACAATACCCTGCTGCCGCTGCGCCAGTCGGTGGCCGACATGGCCGGCGCCATCGCCAGCCAGGTCAACACGCAACTGGCGGCCGGCACCGACATGAACGGCGCGGCCGGGGCGCCGCTGTTCCAGTTCAACCCGACCAGTTCGACGGGCATGCTGCGCATCGTCGCCGGCATCGACGCCAACGCGCTCGCGTTCTCGGCCGACGGCACCCCCGGCGACAGCGCCAACCTGCAAAAGCTGATCGCCATTAACACCAAGCCGGTGGTGCTGACCTCGATCGGCAGCGTGCTGCTGGGCGACGCCGACACCCAGCTGGTGGGCAAGCTGGCGATCGACAGCCAGCAGAACCGCTCGCTGCTGGAAACGGCGACGACCTTGCGCAACCAGGCCGAGGACGACTGGGCCTCGACGAGCGGCGTCAACAAGGACGAGGAAGCGGTCAACCTGGTCCAGTACCAGAATATGTTCCAGGCCAACATGAAGGTGATCTCGGTGGCCAATTCGCTGTTCGACGCCACCCTGGCCATGTTTAACTAAAGAGAAACCCATGCGCATCGCCAGCACCCAGTTCGAATCGATCCTGAACCGTTCGCTCACGCTGAACCAGGACAAGATCGGCCACATTTCGCAGCAGCTCGCCAGCGGCAACCGCATCGAATTGCCTTCCGACGATCCGATCGCCAACGTGCGCCTGTCGCGCCTGAACCGCGAGGAAGCGATCCTCACCCAGTACCGCGACAACATCGGCGCCGTCAAGATCCGCCTGCAGAAAAACGAAACCTACCTGTCGAGCATGGTGACGGACATGCAGGAGGGGCGCGACCTGCTGGTGTGGGCCGCCGACGGCGGCAACGCCTCGGCCGACCTGGCGGCGATGGTGAACTCGATGACGGCGCTGCGCGACAGCCTGTACTACAGCGCCAACGTCAAGGACCAGGAAGGCCGCTCGGTGTTTGCCGGCACGCTGACCAACAACCCGGCGCTGAGCTACGACGCGGCCGCGCCGCTGGGCTCGCGCTACAGCTACACCGGCAACAACGGCCAGCAGATGGTTACCGTCGGCAACGGCATCATCCAGGCCGCCAACACCGACGTCGACGGCCTGCAGACCTTGCTCAACCAGATGGACAGCACCATCGCCACGCTGGCCACGCCCGGCGTGAACGTCAACGACCCGGCCGTGCGCACGCAGCTTTCGACCAGCCTGGACGGCATGGATGCGACGATGGCGATGGTGTCAAGCAAGATTGCCACCTTCGGCGGCGCCCAGAACATCCTGTCCACGCTGGACGGCAACCACGGCAACGTCAGCCTGTCGAACAAGATGGCGATCCACGACATCGGCGACCTCGACTACAGTATCGCCGCCACGTCCCTCAACGGCTACTCGACCGCGCTGCAGGCCACCTACAAGGCGTATACCAAGGTATCGGGCCTGTCGCTGTTCGACGCCCTCTAAATCACCATGCAACTGCTTCAGACCAACAACGCCGGCCTCAGTGCCGGCAGCGCCGCCGCGACCGAGCGCGCAGCGGCCCCGGTTGCCCGCCTGGCGGCGGCATCGGCAGCGGCGCCGGCGGCGCCACTGCGCCAGCGCGGCTTGTCGAACTGGGACACCGGCCTGCAGCGCGAAGCGGCCGGCGCGCAGCAGGCGCTCGACTTCCTCGGCCACGGCGCCAGCCAGCTGCAAAGCCTGAAGGGCGACCTGAGCGCCGCGCTGGCCTTGCGGCCCTTGCGCGAAGGGCACCTGGAAGCGCGCGTGCGCCAGTTCGGCGACACCTGGCAGCAGCGCGGGGCACTGGCCGCCGGCACGCTCGGCGGCGCCGCGGCGGCGTTCGACCCGGCCGGCTGGCGCATCGGCGACACCGAGGCTGTCCGCCAGACCCTGCAGCAGGTCGTCAAGGGACTGGCGCGCTTTCGCCAGGCCCAGGACGAGGGGCGGCAGGCGCTGGCCGCCGCGGCCGAGCGCGCGGAACCTGCACGGCCGGCCGATGCGGGCGTCGCCATGGCGCAACTGGCCGGCGAGTTCGCCGATGCGGCCGGCGCGCCCGGTTATGCGGCGCTGCTGGGCGTGCACTCGGCGCTGGCCGGCATCAGCCGCGAGCGCGTCACCGCCCTGCTGGGCCTGCGCCGCTGACGCATGAACATTGGCCGATAGCACATGCACGTCGTGCTCGCGAACGAGGCTGTTGCAACCGAAACACGTCAGATTATTTCTGAATTCATCGACTTCGGCCACCTCGCCATCGCATGCGCCCTTTGTGCCGCTTCTAATTTGCTTTCCACGCAAGGTGATGGCAATTCAATTCGAAGCCGTTGCGCAAGTACGCTAGATGGGCAGCGTGGCGCTGGTAACCCGTGTCGAGATGCACGGCGTCGCATTGCCGGTCCTTGGCGTGCTCCTGCAGCCACTTCAGCAAAGCGCTTCCCCATCCGCGGCCATGCTGCGCGGGCAATGCAATCAGGTCGTCGAGGTAGAGGATCTTCCCCCATGCCATCGTATTCATATATCTGAAACCGGCTGCGGCAACCACAGCGCCCTCTGATTCAATGAAGACGATCTGGTAGCCTTCCTGGCGTTGTATGTGCCAACGCCGAAGGAATTCAGCCTCGGGGGCGCAATGCATGAAACACCGGCCAGCAGCGGCTGACATCTTCGTCATTGCCCGCCTCATTGATGTGCGGTGGGCTAGTTAAACTGGTCACTGGCACGGCCTTCCTTTTGTTGATTGCTAGAAATGCATTATGCATGATGTTGCAAGGGCCATCTCGGCCTGTTTTCGTCAGCAAAAATCGCGGCTCTGCGTGCCCAGCCGCCCCAGCAAGGCCGACATATCCACCAGCCGCTTGGCCACCAGGTGGCGCACCTCCCCCTCCCGCTGCCACACGCCGTACACCCCCAATAGCGGCGCCCTCAGCACTTCGCGGCGCTGCTGTTCCACCAGGCTCGGCCAGATGATCACGTTGACGTTGCCGGTCTCGTCTTCCAGCGTCATGAACAGCACGCCCTTGGCGGTGCCGGGGCGCTGGCGCACGGTGACGATGCCGCAGGCGCGCGCCAGCTGGCCGTTCTGGTAGTCGTTCAGCGTCGCCGCCGGCATGAAGCGCTGCTTGAGCAATTGCGCCCGGAGCAGCGCCAGCGGATGGCGCCCCAGTGTCAGCCCCTGCGAGCGGTAGTCGCCGACGATCTCGTCGCCCTCGGACGGCGCCAGCAAGTGCGGCGCTTCTTCAATCGGCGTGGTCGGCCGCAGCAAGTCCTTGTCCGGCACCGCGCCGACCGCCTGCCACAGCGCCTCGCGACGGTTGCCGGCCAGCGAAGCGAGCGCGTTCGACCCTGCCAGCACCTGCAGGTCGCCGCGGTCGAGCCCTGCCCGGCGCGCCAGGTCGGTGACGCTGTCGAACGGCCGGATCGCGCGCGCGTCCTCGATGCGGGCGGCAACGTCGCGCCGCATGCCGCGCTGCAAGGACAGCCCCAGCCGCACGGCCGGCTGGCGCAAGCGCGTGTCGTCCACCTCCTCCAGCGACGAATCCCAGCCGCTGATGGCGATGTCGACCGGGCGCACGTCGATGCCGTGGCGGCGCGCGTCCTGCACCAGCTGCGACGGGCTGTAGAAGCCCATCGGCTGGCTGTTGAGCAGTGCGCACAGGAAGGCGCCCGGCTCGTGGCGCTTCATCCAGGCGCTGGCGTAGGCCAGCAGCGCGAAGCTGGCCGCGTGCGACTCCGGAAAGCCGTATTCGCCGAAGCCCTGGATCTGCGTGAAGATGGCCTCGGCGAAGGCCAGCTCGTAGCCGCGCTCGAGCATGCCGCCGACGATGCGCTGGTAATATTTCTCCAGCCCGCCCTTGCGCTTCCACGCCGCCATCGCCCGCCGCAGCTGGTCCGCCTCCCCCGGCGTGAAGCCGGCCGCCAGGATCGCCACCTGCATCACCTGCTCCTGGAAGATCGGCACGCCCAGCGTGCGCTCGAGCGCCTGGCGGATCTCCGGCTTCGGGTAATGGACCGGTTCCAGGCCCTGGCGCCGGCGCAGGTAGGGGTGCACCATGCCGCCCTGGATCGGGCCCGGGCGCACCAGCGCCACCTCGATCACCAGGTCGTAGAACTTGCGCGGCAGCAGGCGCGGCAGCATGCTCATCTGTGCGCGCGACTCGATCTGGAACACGCCGACCGTGTCGGCGGCGCACATCATGTCGTAGGTGGGAGCGTCGTCGTGCGGAATGTCCTGCATCTCGAACACGGTGCCGTGGCGCGTGCTGATCAGTTCCAGGCCGCGCCGCAGCATCGACAGCATGCCCAGCGCCAGCACGTCGACCTTCATCAGGCCCAGTTCCTCGAGGTCGTTCTTGTCCCACTGGATGACGCTGCGATCGGCCATCGCCGCGTTCTCGATCGGCACCAGCCGCGACAGCTTGCCCTGGGCGATGACGAAGCCGCCCGGATGCTGCGACAGGTGGCGCGGAAAGCCGAGCAGCAGCTGCGCCAGCGTCGCCCACTGCTGGGCCAGCTTCGACTCGGGGTCGAGCCCGCTTTCGGCGAGCCGCTTGACCAGGTCCTGCTTGCTGTCGAACCAGTGATGGGTCTTGGCCACCTTCTCGACGATGGCCAGGTCGATGCCGAGCGCGCGGCCGCTGTCGCGCAGCGCGCTCTTGGGCCGGTAGCTGATCACCACCGCCGCCAGCGCCGCGCGCGTGCGGCCGTACTTGTTGTAGATGTACTGGATCACCTCCTCGCGCCGCTGGTGTTCGAAGTCGACGTCGATGTCGGGCGGCTCGTTGCGCTCCTTCGAAATAAAACGTTCGAACAGCAGGTTGGCGCGCGCCGGGTCGACCTCGGTGATGCCGAGGCAATAGCAGACGGCCGAATTGGCGGCCGAGCCGCGGCCCTGGCACAGGATGTTGTTGGAGCGGGCGAAGCGGACGATGTCGTAGACGGTGAGGAAATACTGCTCGTAGCGCATCTCGCCGATCAGCGCCAGCTCGTGCTCGACCTGCGCCTGCACCCTGGCCGGGATGCCGTCGCGAAAGCGGCGGTGCGCGCCGATATAGGTTTCGCTGCGCAGGTAGCTGGCCGCGGTGTGGCCGGCCGGCACCACCTCGTTCGGATATTCGTAGCGCAGTTCGTCCAGCGAAAAGGTACACAGGCTGGCGATGCGCAGCGTTTCGGCCAGCACGTCGGGCGCGTAGATGTTGGCCAGGCGCAGCCGCGCGCGCAGGTGCTGCTCGGCATTCTGGGCCAGCTGGTAGCCGCATTCGGCCACTGGTTTGCCGATGCGGATGGCCGACAGCGTGTCCTGCAGGGGCTTGCGCGAGCGCACGTGCATGACGACGTGGCCGACGGCGGTGATCGGCAGCGCGTGCTGCCAGGCCACTTCCTCGATGGTGGCGCGGTGGGCGTCGTCGAAGGCGCGATGCAGCAGGTTCAGGCCCAGCCAGGCGCGGCCCGGAAAGGTGGCCGCCATCCACGCCGCCTGGCGGTGCAGGCGGTCGACGTCGGCGGCGTCGTGGCCGGGATAGGCCGGCAGCAGGATCGCCAGGCAGTCCGGCATGTTTTTCAAGTGCGCGAGGGTGGCGGGCGGCGCCGTGAAGTCGGCCGGCGTCAGCAGGTAGGTGCCCTTCTCGCTGCGGGTGCGGGCGACGGTGATCAGTTCGGACAGGTTGCCGTAGCCGTTGCGGTTTTGCGCCAGCAGCACCAGCGACAAGGCCGGGCTGCCGTCGGCGTTGTGCAGGTGAAAGTGGGCACCGACCAGCAGCGGCAGCGCCGCCTTTTTCGCCTCGGCGTGGGCGCGCACGACGCCGGCGAGCGAGCATTCGTCGGTCAGCGCCAGCGCCGAATAGCCGAGCTGGACGGCGCGCGCGACCAGCTCCTCGGCGTGCGAGGCGCCCTGCAGGAAGCTGAAGTTCGACAGGCAGAACAGCTCGGCATAGTCGGGCAGCCCGGTCGCTGGCGGGGATGAGGGGGACGGCATGGGGCGGCAAACTGTAGAATTGAGGCAGGGAATCAAAATACTGTATATAAACACAGTATATCCTACGGGCGGTCCGGGACAAGGAAAAGCAATGTTGGTGCAGGAACTGAAGTGTTTCGGCGTGGAGGCCGGCGAGGGCAACCCGGCGCTGGTGGTGCAGGACGGGCCCGTGGGCGAAGCGGCGCGGCAGGCGTTCGCGCGCGAACGCACCATCGCCGCGTGCGTGTTCATCGATGGCGACGTGCTCGACTATTATTATCCGCACATGCGCAGTCCCCTGTGCCTGCACGCGACGCTGGCGGCCGCGCGGGTGCTGTTTGCGCGGCAAGGATCGGACCGGCCGATCAGGGTGACGACGGCGCTGAAGGGCCAGCCGCTGATGCTGACGTGCTCGGGTGACGACGTCTTTATTGCGCTGGAGCGGCAGGCGGTCGAAACGGTCGCGCCGGCTGCGGACGTGGTGGCGGAACTGCTGGCATCGCCCGGCCTGGTGCCGGAATCGGCGCCGGTAGTGGCCTCGGTGGGCAGCGCCAAGCTGCTGGTCGAGCTTAAGGACCGTGCGGTGCTGCAAGGTTTGCGGCCCGACCTGGCACGCATCGTTGCCTGGGGCAAGGCCAATGGCGTCAACGGCATCTACGCGTACTGCCGGCTTGGCGATGGCCTCTACGAGGGGCGCAACTTCAACCACCTTGAGCCGGCGCGGGAAGACCGCGCGACGGGAGTGGCGGCCGGCGCGCTGACGGCACTGCTGGGACGGGGCATCAGCCTGTACCAGGCCGACCGGCGCTGCCTGATCCGCACGCGCATGGAGGGCGACGCCATCCTCGTCGGCGGGCGCGCCTGAAACCGGGTCTGACCCCGGTTTTGGAATCTATTGCCCAACAAATCATTCCCTGAAGGACATCTCGTCATATGATGTGTGCTTGAAAAGATTAATTAAAGGCACATGATGAAATCCATGACGACGCTGGCCTTGGCTGGGCTCATCGCCACATCGCCCTTGTCGTTCGCAGCGGCGCCGGCGTCCGCGCCGGCGGCCCGTGTCATCACGGTTGGCCACGTGCAGGCAGTGACCGATCTGCTCGCTGCGATGCAGGCCGAAAAGATGATGCGTTCCATTGCCGGTTCGAGCCGCTACCCCACCGAAGCGCAGCGCGCGGCTGCGTACGCCAAGCTCGACAAAGTGCCGCCGGTGCAGATCTACGCGCGCCTGGCCTATCCGCTGGCGCGCACCATCAGCGCCGAGACGGCGGCCGAAATGGCGCGCTTTTATTCTTCCAGCTACGGCAAGAAAGTCGTCTACCAGATGCATAACCACAAGGCCGGCTTCGGCGAGCCGGCCGCGCCTGTCGCCACCGCTGACGAGCGCAAGGACATGCAGCGCCCGGCCTTCATCAAGGCGAGCAAGGAGATCGCGCAGGCGAACGACGCCATCCACCATGAAGGGTTTGTATTGCTGCAGACAATTGCGAAATGAAGAACCCGTCTGACCTACGTTCCTGGACCAAGCTCACCAAATAAGAATGGGGTCAGACCCAGTTAATATTCTTCTTGCAGCCCATCAGGTCGCACGAAAACCGGCTCTGACCCTGGTTTGGAACGATGGTGACGCGACACGCCGCTCCTACTAGCAGGTTTAGGTCAGCCAACCTAGTCGCTGAACTTATATCTTCATAACGTTGCTTCATTTCCACACTTGGCGCTGAGGCAGGAGTCGAGTGTTTAGAATGAAAGTTTTTCATCTAAGGAGATGTCGCGTGTTCCAGCCAAGTACCCTTCGTAAGGCCGTTCTGCTGAGCCTGTATGGCAGCGCCGCCCTCGCCTCCCTGTCGCCGGCCGCGTTCGCGCAGGCCACGTCGACCGCCGAGGTGCAGACCGTCAACGTGGTCGGTTCGCGCCGCGCCAGCAATACTTCGGCCACCGAAACCATGGTCCCGGTCGACGTCATCTCGATGGGCAAGGCAGCCGAACAGGGCGGCCAGTTCGACCTGGCGCAGACGCTGACCTACATCTCCCCTTCGTTCAACTCGACCCGCCAGACCGGTGCCGACGGCGCCGACCTGATCGACTCGGCCGCGCTGCGCGGACTCGGTTCGGACCAGACGCTGGTACTGGTCAACGGCAAGCGCCGCCACACCACCGCGCTGGTCAACATCTTCGGCGCGCGCAACCGCGGCAACACCGGCACCGACATGAACGCGATTCCGCTGCTGGCCATCAAGAATGTCCAGGTGCTGCGCGACGGCGCCGCCGCCCAGTACGGCTCGGACGCGATCGCCGGCGTGATCAACATCGACATGAAGAAGAGCCTCGGCTGCGAGACCGTGGTCGGCGCCGGCGAATATTCCCGCCACGACGGCAGGAACTACATGGGCTCGGCCTACTGCGGCTTCCAGGTCGGCGACAAGGGCGTCATCGGCATCACCGGCGAAGCGCTCAACCGCGGCCGCTCGAACCGCGAAGTCGCGGAGAGCCCGCGCATCATCGGCGATTCGCTGGTGCGCAACCGCACGCTGTACGTCAACGGCGAGATCCCGATGGGCGCGGAAGGCAAGCTGTACTTCACCGGCGGCGTGCAGGACCGCTACGGTTCCAGCGCGGCCTGGGGCCGCGGCGGCGTCGGCTCGGATGACATCCCGTCGAAAAATTCGGCGGCCATGTACCCGGACGGCTTTGCCCCGTTCATCAACGCCGACGTCGACGACCACTACGGCACCATCGGCTACCGCACCCGCGCCGGCGACTGGAACGCGGACTTCTCGCAGACCTACGGCTACAACAAGATGCGCTACAACATCAGCCACACGCTGAACGCGTCGATCGCCAACAAGGACCTGCTCAATGGCGGCAAAGGCATCAGCCCGACCAGCTTCGACGCCGGCGGCTTCGAATTCCAGCAGCTGACCAGCAACGCCGACTTCAGCCGCTTTTACGGCGACATCCTGGGCGGCCTGAACGTCGCGGTGGGCGCCGAGTACCGCAAGGAGAACTACAAGATCTTCGCCGGCGAGCCTGGCTCGTACAACGACGTCGATGGCCTCGGCTTCGGCGGCAATGCCGGCAGCCAGGGCTTCCCCGGCTTCCAGCCGAGCGACGCCACCGACAAGGATCGCCACAGCAGCGCCGCCTACATCGACCTCGAAGCCGACCTGACCGACCGCGCCAAGGTGCAGACGGCGCTGCGCTACGAGAAATTCAGCGACTTCGGTTCGACCGTGACGGGCAAGCTCGCCGCCTCCTACCGCCTGGCCGACTCGGTGCTGCTGCGCGGTTCGGCCAGCACGGGCTTCCGCGCGCCGTCGCTGCAGCAGGTGTACTTCTCGTCGACCTTCACCGACTTCGTCGGCGGCGTCGCCAAGGACGTGGTGTTCGCCCCCAATGGCGGCGCGGTCACCAACGCTGCCGGCATCCCGAAGCTGAAGGAAGAAAAGTCGAAGAGCTTCACGCTGGGCGCGACCTGGACGCCGACGGCGTCGACCTCGGTCACGGCCGACCTGTACCGCATCGACATCGACGACCGCATCGTGCTGTCGGGCCGCTTCGACTCGGGTAACTACCCGGCGCTGGGCAGCCTGCTGCTGAATCTGGGCGTGGCGTCGGCGCAGTTCTTCGTCAACTCGATCGACACCCGCACCCAGGGCCTGGACCTGACGGTGTCGAACCGCAGCGATCTGCTGGGCGGCAAGCTCAACACCTACCTGGCGATGAATTTCAGCGCCACCGACGTCACCAACATCAAGGCGCCGGCGTCGCTGAAGGGCTTCGAGGACGTGCTGCTGTCCGAGCGCGAGCGCCTGTTCATCGAACAGGGCGGCCCGCGCCGCAAGGCCACGCTCGATTTCGACTACACCTACGGTAAACTCGGCACCGACTTCAAGATCATCCACTTCGGGCCGCAGACGCTGGGCACCTTCTCCGGTCCGCCGGCGCCGCGCATGCATTACGATGCGAAGACCTCGGCCGACCTGGCGTTCACGTACGCGTTCACGCCGAAGACCAAGTTCACGGTCGGCGCGGCCAACATCTTCAACGCGCACCCGACGGCGCAGGACCCGAACGAGACCGACAACGGCTTCAAGTACGAGAGCGTGCAGTTCGGGTTGAACGGCACGTCGTACTTCGCGCGGGTGTGGCATAAGTTCTGACGTCGCCACCAGGGTCTGACGGGGACGCCGAGTCCCCGCGGGGTCAGACCCCAGACGCGTTCTTCGGAAACGCCACCACCGCACTCAATCCACCCAGGCGCTCCGACTGCCCCAGCGTCAGCGTCGCGCCATGCCGCTCGGAGATCGCCTTGATGATCGCCAGTCCCAGTCCACTGCCCGACGTCTCGCTTCCGGCAATCCGGTAGAAGCGGTCGAACACGCGCTCGCGCTCCTCGGCCGCAATCCCCGGTCCGCTGTCTTCCACCACGATGCGCGCGCCTGCCGCATCCGCACGCACCGCCAGGTCGACGGTGCCGCCGGCCGGCGTGTACTTGATGGCGTTGTCGACCAGGTTGCGCATCAGGATCATCAGCGCATCGCCCTGCCCCTTCACGCTCACCTCGTCGGCATGCAGCAGACCGAGGTCGACGCCCTTGTTCTGCGCCGCCCCAACCAGGTCGCCCACGGTGCGCCGCGCCAGGTCGGCCAGCGCCACCTGCTGCACATCGGCGCCGCCGGCGGCGCTGGCTTCCTGCCGCGCCAGCACCAGCAGCTGCTCGACGAGCCGCGTGGCGCGCTCGATGCCGGCGGTCAGCCGCGCCACTGCCACCTGGCGCGTTTCGGGATTGTCGGCCCGCTCGAGGCCCTGCGCCTGCAGCTTGAGCGCAGCGAGCGGCGTGCGCAGTTCGTGCGCCGCATCGGCGACGAAGTTCTGCTGGGCGTCGAACGCCGTCTTCACGCGGCCGAACAGCAGGTTCAGCTCCTGCACCAGCGGCCGCACTTCATCCGGCAGCCCGCTTTCTGACACCGGCGAGAGGTCGTCGGCCTGGCGCGAGGCGACCTGTTTTCTCACCCGCGCCACCGGTTCGAGCGAGCGGCTCACCACCCACCACACCACCAGCATCAGGATAGGCATCATCAGCGCGATCGGCACTACCGTGCGCAGCGCCATGTTGCCGGCCATCTGGCGGCGCGCCGCCATGTCCTGCGCGACCTGCACCGTCTGGCTGCTGGTCTGCACCGAGAAGATGCGGTAGGTCTTGCCATTCGCTTCGACGTTGGAAAAGCCCAGCACCGCCAGCTGCGGCAGGCGCGCCGGCGACACCGAGCGAAACAGCTGCACCCCGTCCGGCGTCCACACCTGCACCACCAGGTCGCTGATCTCGGCGCCGGCATCGACGCCGGCGCCGGCCTCCATGTTCGACAGCGGCGCGCTCGAACGCAGCGACAGCGCCATCTGCTGCATGTGGTAGTCCGCGATCTGGTCGACGTCAGCAAGCGCCGCGCGGTAGGCAATCAAGGCCTGCGCCAGCGCGGCAATGCTGATCGCCGCCAGCAGGAACCACAGCAGGCGCCCGCGCAGGGAGTGGGTTACCTTCATAACCTGGGCACCATGTAGCCGACCCCGCGCACGTTCTGTATCAGGTCGCTGCCGAGCTTTTTGCGCAGGCCGTGGATATAGACTTCGACAGCGTTGCTGGACACTTCGTCGCGCCAGCTATACAGCTTTTCTTCGAGCTGCGCGCGCGAGAGCACGGCGCCGGGACGCGCGATCAGCGCTTCGAGCACGGCCCACTCGCGCGCCGACAGGCTGGCCGGCACGCCGCCGACCAGCACTTCGCGCGTGGCCGGATTGATCGAGATGTTCTTGTAGTCGAACACCGGCTCGCCGCGGCCGGCGGAGCGGCGCAGCAGGGCGCGGATGCGCGCCAGCAGTTCATCGAGTTCGTAGGGTTTGAGGACGTAGTCGTCGGCGCCGGCATCGAGCCCGGCGACGCGCTGGCCGACGGCATCGCGCGCGGTCGCCACCAGCACCGGCGTGCGGTCCTTGCGGGCGCGCATGGCGCGCAGCACTTCCAGGCCGTCCTTGCGCGGCAGGCCCAGGTCGAGCAGCACCAGGTCGTAGTTCTGCGCTTGCATGAGGGCGGTGTCGGCCATCTCGCCGTCCTTGACCCAGTCGACGGCGTAGTGCTCGGCCCTGAGCAGGTCGAGCACCACTTCACCGATCATCACATCATCTTCCACCAGCAGCAAGCGCATCGTTTCCTCGTCTTTACATGAGCCGGTGGCAGATAGCCGGTTTAACCGATCCTCACCGGGATGAAGATTTTGTCACTGCCGCGCTGAATCAGCAAGGCCACCGACTTGCTCGACTTGCCGACCACCTCGCGCACCTGCTCGACGCTGTTCACCGGCCGGCCATTGATCGACAGTAGCACGTCGCCGGGCTGCACGCCGGCGTTGGCCGCCGCGCCGCCGGTTTCTTCGATCACCAGGCCCGAAGCAATACCGGACTGGCGCCGTTCGACCGGCTGCAGCGGACGCAGCGACAGGCCGAGCTTGGCGCCGTCGCCGGCATCGGCCACCGCGGTCTCGGCGCGTGCCGCTTTTTCGCTGGCGTCGCCAAGGCGCGCGGCCAGCTGGACGATCTTGCCGTCGCGCCAGACGTCGAGCGTGACCTTGTCGCCGGGGCTGGCGACACTGAGCATCGCCGGAAGGTCACCGGAGGCGACGATGGGCTGGCCGTTCAGCTTGCGAATCACGTCCCCCGACTTGATACCGGCTTTGTCAGCTGCCCCGCCGCGCTCCACGTTCGACACCAGTGCACCCTCCGGCGACTCCAGTTTGAAGGCGTCGGCAAAACCCTGCCCCACTTCCTGCACCGTCACACCGAGACGGGCGTGCTTGACGGTGCCGGTGGCGACCAGCTGCTCCTTGATCTTGTAGGCGACGTCGATCGGGATCGCGAACGAGAGGCCCTGGTAGCCGCCGGTCTGGCTGTAGATCTGCGAATTGATGCCGACCACTTCGCCGCGCGTATTAAACAGCGGCCCGCCCGAGTTACCGGGGTTGACGGCGACGTCGGTCTGGATGAAGGGCACGCTGTCGTCGGGCAACGAGCGGCCCTTGGCGCTGACCACGCCGGCCGTCACGGTGCTGTCGAGGCCAAAGGGCGAACCGATCGCCAGCACCCATTCGCCCACGCGCAAGTCGTTCGATTTGCCGATCGGGACCACCGGCAGGTTCTTGGCATCGATCTTCAGTACCGCCACATCGGTCTTCGGGTCGGAGCCCAGGACCTTGGCGCGGTATTCGCGGCGGTCCTGCAGCTTGACCATGACTTCGCTGGCGTCGCGCACCACGTGCGCGTTGGTAAGGATGACGCCGTCCGGGCTGACGATGAACCCGGAACCGGCGCCAATAACGGGAGTACTCCGCTCGCCGCGGGGATTTTGCGGTCCCTGGAAGCGGCGGAAGAACTCGAAAAAGGGATCGTCCTCGTCGAACTGCGGGCCGCGCGGGCCGCGCGCCGACAATGCGGTCTTGGTGCTGCCGGTGACGCGGATATTGACCACGGCCGGGCCCATGCGCGAGACGATCTGGGTGAAGTCGGGCAGCGCCATGGTGACCTGCGAGCCTGCCGGCGCTGCGGGCGCGACGGCAGGTGCCGGCGCCACGTAGTTGGACGGCGCGGCAGCAACGGCGGCGCCGGAAGCTACTGCGTTATTGTGATTGACTGCGACCGCACCTATCGCGCCGCCAATGGCGCCGGCAGCGGCGAGCGCCATGGTCAGGCGTTTGGCGGAGATAGCAGTAACGGCACCTTGGTTTTGCATTGTCGTACTCCTGCGAAGTAGAGGGTTTGTCGATGCTTGCAGTGTGCGCCTGCAGACTTAGGGCTTGCTTAAGCTGTGCCGGCGCGCGCGGCGTCTTGTGCGAAAGGGGGCGCCCCGTGCATGCGAGCGCCCCCTTGTTTGATTGGCCGAGTAAAAACCTGGGTCTGCCCCCGCGGGGTCAGACCCTTTCAGCTCAAGCGGCTTCGCGCTGCTCCAGCACCTGCACGTTATCGCCGTCGATGGCGATCTTGCGCGGCTTGAGCGCTTCGGGCACTTCACGCACCAGCTCGATGGTCAGCATGCCGTTGTTGAAGGTGGCGGTGGTGACCTTGACGTGGTTGGCCAGCTGGAAGCGCTGCTCGAAGTCGCGCGCTGCAATGCCGCGGTGCAGGTAGGTGCGCTGCTGGTCATCCTTCTGCTTGCGCCCGGTAATCTGCAGCGAATCGCGCTCGGCGATGATCTCGACTTCGGAACGGTCGAAGCCGGCCAGCGCCATCACGATGCGGTACTGGTCGTCGCTGACCAGCTCGATGTTGTACGGCGGATAGCTCGGCTGGGCGTCGGCGCGCTGCTCCAGCAGGTTGGCCAGGCGGTCGAAACCAATGGCGGAACGATACAGCGGAGTAAGGTCGAAAGTACGCATGATAAATATCCTTGTAGAGTTAAGCGATAAGTTGACGGTCCTCTGATGAGCAACCGTTGCGTCCAATCTAGTGATGGGTCCGAAGCTTTTCAAGGGCTTGAAAAACACGGTTTTTTGCCCAATAGGCCATCAAAAATTCGGCAAATGGCGGATCTGGCGCTATCGAATTTCCGCCGTGCTACACTCCAAAACCCGATTCCCGACACCTCACTTTCGCCATCATGACCGCACCGTTCAAGCACCGCCTCCTGCCTATCGCCGCCCTGCTCGCCGCCTTCGCCCTGCCCGCCCGCGCCGAGGTGCCGCCGCCGCAGGACCAGCCCTATCCGGGCACGATCGTGCTGAAGGTGGACGCGACCAACCTGAGCCAGCAGATCTTCCGCATGACGATGTCGATCCCGGTCAAGCCCGGTCCGCTCACGCTGCTCTATCCGCAATGGCTGCCCGGCAACCACGGTCCGAGCGGCCCGCTGACCCAGCTGGCCGGACTGAAATTTTCCGGCAACGGCAAGCCGATCGAGTGGGTGCGCGACCCGATCCAGGTGCATGCTTTCCACGTCACGGTGCCCGAAGGCGTCAGCACGCTCGAAGCGCAGTACCAGTTCCTGTCGCCGCTGGACGGCGCGCAGGGGCGCATCACGATGACCAGCGACATCCTCGGGGTGCAGTGGCCGTCGGTGACGCTCTATCCGGCCGGCTACAACAGCCGCCGCATCACGGTGCAGCCGAACCTGACCTTGCCGGCGGGCTGGCAGTTCGGCACCGCGCTCGAGACCGCTGCGCGCAACGGCAACGAAGTCGTCTTCAAGCCGCTCGACCTGGAAACGCTGATCGACTCGCCGCTGTTCGCCGGCCGCTACTTCAAGCGCATCGACCTCGACCCGGGCGCCAAGGTGCCGGTGTTCCTCAACATGGTTGCCGACAATCCGGAAAGCCTGGAAGCCAAGCCCGAGCAGGTGGAAGTGCACCGGGCGATGGTGAAGCAGGCGGCCAAACTGTTCGGTTCGCACCACTACAACCATTACGACTTCCTGTTCGCGCTGTCGGACGAATTCGGCGGCATCGGCCGCGAACACCACCAGTCGAGCGAGAACGGCGTCAAGCCGGGCTACTTCACCGAGTGGGCCAAGGGCGAAGCCGGGCGTGACCTGCTGGCGCACGAGTACACGCACTCGTGGGACGGCAAGTTCCGCCGCCCCGCCGGCCAGGATGTGCCGAACTTCAACACGCCGCTGCAAAACGAATTGCTGTGGGTGTACGAAGGCCAGACCCAGTACTGGGGCAAGGTATTGTCGGCCCGTTCCGGCATGATTTCCGAAGCCGGCACCCGCGACGGCATCGCCGCGCTGGCGGCGCTGTACGACAACGTGCAGGGCCGCTCGTGGCGGGCGATGCAGGACACGGTCAACGACCCGATCATCAACGGCCGCCGCGCGCTGGGCTGGAGCAACTGGCAGCGCAGCGAAGATTATTACGTCGAAGGCATGTTCATCTGGCTCGACGTCGACACCAAGATTCGCGAGATGTCGGGCGAGGCGCGCTCGCTGGACGACTTCGCGCGCGCCTTCTACGGCATCGACAACGGCAGCTTCGTGCCGGCCTTCTACACCTTCGCCGACGTCGTCGCCGCGCTCAACAAGGTGCAGCCGTTCGACTGGGCGCCGTTCCTGCGCAGCCGGCTCGACGGCCACGCCAGCGGCGCGCCGCTCGACGGCCTGGCGCGCGCCGGCTGGAAGCTGGTCTACAAGGACACGCCGAGCGACTTCTCCAAGGCCAGCGACGAGCGCAACAAGGCCACCGACTTCAGCTATTCGCTGGGCTTCGCGGTCAAGCAGGATGGCGGCGTGGCGGCGGTGCAATGGGATGGCGTCGCCTTCCGCGCTGGCCTGGCCGGCAACAGCAGCATCGTCGCCGTCAACAACCGCGCCTACAAGGGCGAGGTGCTGAAGGCAGCCGTCAAGGCGGCCAAGGCCGGCACCGCGCCGATCGAACTGCTCGTCAAGCAGGGTTCGAACTACCGCACCATTTCGCTCGATTACCATGGCGGCCTGCGCTACCCGCACCTCGAGCGCATCGCCGGCAGCCGCGACCGGCTGGGCACGATCCTGAAGGCGCTCAAATAATTTCCCGATGGTGTATGCTAAAAATATGACTACAGATACCGACATCCAGCTGAGCGGCCCTTTCAAGGCCGCCGACAGCAGCGGCCGTTCCCACGACG
>JBBRXM010000038.1:0-45119 GCA_038248405.1 Burkholderiales bacterium | reverse complement strand
GAGCCTGCCGGAGGGTCTGAGGGGGGCGCATCTGTGAAATCTGCGCCATCTGCGGATCAGCAACTGCGATTTCCAGGATCAATCAAAGGCAAAGGCGAACCCGCCGTCCTTGGCCAGGATATGAACGCGGCGGATCGGGAGGGCATTGGCCAACCGATGCAGGAACTCGCGGCCGATCTCCGGGAGCAGTTGGTTGGTGATAATGGAATCCACCAGGCGCGCGCCCCGGTCGAGCTCGGTGCAGCGTTGGGCGATGAGCTTGGGAACGTCGGCATCGTAGGTGAACGGCACCTTGTGGTTCTGCACGATGCGTTTCTCGACCCGCTTGAGGTTCATCTCGACGATCGTCTTCAACATCTCCTGGTTGATCGGATAGTAGGGCACCACGACCAACCGGTTCAGGAGCGCGTCGGGGAACACCTTGGTAAGGGGTCCACGCATGGCCTTCTCCAGTCCGGCGGCATCGGGGAGCAACTCGGGATCCTTGCACAGGTTGATGATGACATCCTGGGCGGCGTTGCTGGTCAGGATGATGAGGGTGTTCTTGAAGTCGATGAGACGACCTTCGCTGTCTTCCATGATGCCCTTGTCGAACACCTGGAAGAAGATCTCGTGCACGTCGTGGTGGGCCTTCTCCACCTCGTCCAGCAGCACCACGCTATAGGGCTTGCGGCGCACCGCCTCGGTCAGCACGCCGCCCTCGCCGTAGCCGACGTAGCCTGGCGGCGCGCCCTTCAGCGTCGACACCGTGTGCGCTTCCTGGAACTCGCTCATGTTGATGGTGATGACGTTCTGCTCGCCGCCGTACAGCGACTCGGCCAGCGCCAGCGCCGTTTCGGTCTTGCCGACGCCGGAGGTACCGGCCAGCATGAATACGCCGATCGGCTTGCCCGGGTTGTCGAGGCCCGCGCGCGACGTCTGGATGCGCTTGCTGATCATCTCCAGCGCGTGGTGCTGGCCGATGATCCGCTTGCCGAGCGTTTCGGCCAGCTTCAGCACATTGTCGATCTCGTTCTTGACCATGCGGCCGACCGGGATGCCGGTCCAGTCCTGCACCACCGAGGCCACCGCCTGCTGGTCGACGGTGGGCAGGATCAGCGGCGATTCGCCCTGGTGGCCGGCCAGTTCGTCCTGCAGATGCCTGAGCTGGACGAGCCAGTCGTCGCGTGCTCCTTCGGTGGCCGGCGCCACCGCCGCGTCGGCGGCGCCTTCGACCTTGCCGGTGGCCGCGCGCAGCTTCGCCCGCAGCGCCAGCACCTGCCCGACGAGCCCCTTCTCGGTCTGCCAGCGCGCATCGAGTTCGGCCAGCCGCGCGGTTTCCGCCGCCAATTTCTCTTCGGCGGCGGCGGCGCGCTTGCCGGTGTCGATGCCGACCGCAGCCTCGCGCCCGATGATCGACAGTTCCACTTCCAGCGCGGCAATACGTTTGCGGCTGTCGTCCACCGCCGGCGGCGTCGCGTGCTGGCTCACCGCCACCCGCGCGCAGGCGGTATCGAGCAGGCTGACGGCCTTGTCGGGCAGCTGGCGCGCCGGGATGTAGCGGTGCGACAGCTTCACCGCCGCCTCCAGCGCCTCGTCGAGCACCTGCACCTTGTGGTGCTGTTCCATGGTCGAGGCCAGCCCGCGCATCATCAGCACCGCCTTCACTTCGTCCGGCTCGGCCACCTGCACCACCTGGAAGCGGCGCGTCAGGGCCGGGTCTTTTTCGATGTGCTTCTTGTACTCGGCCCAGGTGGTGGCGGCGACGGTGCGCAGGGTGCCGCGCGCCAGCGCGGGCTTGAGCAGATTGGCGGCGTCGCCGGTGCCGGCCGCGCCGCCGGCGCCGACCAGCGTATGGGCCTCGTCGATGAACAGGATTACCGGCTTTTCGGATGCTTGCACCTCCTCGATCACCTGGCGCAGCCGGTTCTCGAATTCTCCCTTCATGCTGGCGCCGGCCTGCAGCAGGCCGACGTCGAGGGTGCGCACCGAGACGTCGCGCAGCGACGGCGGCACGTCGCCGGCGACGATGCGCTGGGCGAAGCCCTCGACCACCGCGGTCTTGCCGACGCCGGCTTCACCGGTCAGGATCGGATTGTTCTGGCGGCGCCGCATGAGGATGTCGATCACCTGGCGGATTTCGTCGTCGCGGCCGACGATCGGATCGAGCTTGCCGCTCCTGGCCTGCTCGGTCAGGTCGACCGTGTAGCGCTTGAGCGCCTCCTGCTTGCCCATGGCGGCGGGCGCGATGGCGCCGCTGGCCTCGCCCGGCTCGGCGCCGGCGCGAAAGCCGTCGGTGGCCTGCATGCCCGACTCGGGCGAGCCGGCCAGCAGCGCGGCGAACTGCTCGGCGAGCGCGTCGACCTTGATTTTCTCGAACTGGCGCGACATGCCGTACAGGCTGTTGCGCAGCGACGAGGTCTTGAGCATGCCGACCAGCAGGTGGCCGCTGCGCACCTGCGATTCGCCGAACATCAGCGTGCCGAACACCCACGCCCGCTCGACCGTCTCCTCGACCTGCGATGACAGGTCGGTGACGGAACTGGCGCCGCGCGGCAGGCGGTCGAGCGCGGCGGTCAGGTCGCGCGCCAGCGCCGCCGGGTCCAGTTCGAAATGCCGGATCACGCGCGCCAGGTCGGAGTCCTGCAGCTGCAGGATCTGGTGCAGCCAGTGCACCACCTCGACGTACGGGTTGCCGCGCAGCTTGCAGAACACGGTGCTGCTTTCGATGGCGCGGTAGCACAGGCTATTGAGCTTGCCGAACAAGGCGACACGGCTGATTTCGGGCATGGTGGACTCCTCTTTTGAATTAGGCGGAAGCGACAGGGCCGGGCCGCGGCCGGAAAAAGACCTGGCGCGCATCGCGGGCGGGCGCGCGGCTGTGCAGCCAGCTGGTCCAGCCGGCACGCGCCTGGCCGAGCGCCAGCGGCGGCACCGCCTCGCGCTTGAGCTGCAGGTTGATGTCCCAGTCGTAGGCCATGCCGGCGTAGTTGCGCACCCAGTCGCGCAGCCGCGCGAAGCTGGCGCCGCCGGGCAGCATGCGCTGGTAATCGTCGAACTCCAGCGGGCCGATCACGACGCGGAATTTGTGCTGGCAGTTCCACACCCTCGTGCCCAGCACCGTCGAGCCGCCCAGCACCTGCGCCCGCTCGCCGCTGCGCAGGCGGCAGCAGCCGTCGTCGGGCATGCGCATCCAGTGGCCGACCAGCTGCTCGATCGCCACCGGCACCTTGAAGTAGTCCGCCAGGATCTGCGCCAGGCCGTCGGCGTTGCGGTTGTGCGCGGCCAGGTGGCCGGCATAGTGGAACTTGGCGAAATCGGGCACCGCGTCACGCCCGCGCAGCGACGGCATGCCCAGGCCAATGAGCGAGGCCAGATAGTCGGCGAAGCGGTCGGCGCGTTCGCGGTCCAGGCTCACGGTGGGCTGAGCGCTGGCCCACGCGCGGTAGAACAGCGCGATCATGCGGTGGTGGAAAATGTCGAGGAAGCGCGCCAGGGTCGGGTCGCCGGCGTTGCGCTGGCGGTCGCGCACGTAGTCGGTCAGGTGCTGCGGCAGCGGGCCATTGGCGCCCGTCAGGCCGAAGAAATTGACGTCCAGGCGCTCGGCGGCGCCGTCGGCGCCGGCACGCAGGCCGGCCAGCATCGACGGCGCGAACGCCAGCGAGGGCGGCTGGCCAAAGCGCACCGCATCGTCGCGCGGGTGCAGCGACTGGCCAATGCGGGGCCGTTCGGGGTGGGCGCATTCGAGCAGCCGCAGGGCGGCGAAAAAGTCGAAGGCGCCGGCGTCGCGCCGCAGCGCCGCCAGCCGGGTCACAGCGTCTTGCATTGGCCTCCCCTCGGCGGCCATTGCATGACCAGGCCGCGCCGCAGCGTCTTGAGGCGCGTTTCGGTGAAGCTGTTGATGCCGGCGTAGCGGGCGAAAAATTGTTCGAGCACGGCGCCGAGCACGAAGACGCCGAGCCCTTCGAAGGCGGCGTCGTCGAGTTCGAGCGTGATCTGCAGGCCGCGCCCGAACGCGATCGGCCCGGGCACCGGCAGGCGCCGCGCGATCGGTTCGCACGACAGGGCGCGCAGCGCGTCGATCTGATGCTCTGCGTTGGCGTCGCCGGCATTGCAGTACAGCCGCAGCAGGTCCTTGAGGGCGGCCGCGCCCTGCTGGCGGTCGTCGTCCACCAGCGACAGGTAGTTCAGCGACAGATGGCTGACCAGCCGCCAGGCCGTTTCGCCTTCCGCGTGCGACGGCGCCGGCGCGCTGGGACCGTCGAGGCAGCGCACGGCGCGCACCGGCGCCGCCGAGTCGAGCGTGAAGTCGGTCCGGGGGCCGCCCAGCGGCATCGTCAGCGGCAAGTCGCGGTTGGTGCACAGGGTGTCGACGCCGAGCTGGCGCAGGCTGCTGGAAAACGGCGCTTCGTGCGCATCGACCAGCGCGATGAACGCTTCGCTGCCGATGTAGCTCGAGCGCGGGCCCTCGCGCCGCTGGCGCTCCGACAGCACGCGCCGCTGGCGCCGCAACTGGTAGTAGGCGCGGCTGGCGGCGGTGCCCTGCAGGTCGTTGGCGCTGTGGAAGGGCAGGAACTGCTGCTGGGCGTCCGGCCCGGCGCCGTAGCCGGTGACGCTGGCGACCTGGAACACTTCGAAGTCGAGCGGCCGGGTGCGGTCCGGCACCACGTGGTATTCGTGCTGGCGCTCGCTCAGGTGGACACGGTCGGCCCGTTTCGGAAACAGGTTGATGGCCGGCGTGCAGAACAGCGCAAAATTGGCCGCCCCGATGCTCTGCTCGATCACCGGGTCGGTGCGGTCGAACAGCACCACGATGTCGATTTCCTTGTCCGAGCAGCGCGCCACGCCCTCGCCGAGGCCGCCCAGCTCGGCGAACAGGTAGCGCTGCGGGAAGGCGAAATACTCCTGCAACAGGCGATAGCCGCGAAACGCGCGCGGCACGCCCGGCACCAGCGCGTCGTCGTCGTCGAAGCCGAGCGCCCGAATAGCGCCGCGCGGCGCCGCGGCGTACAGGGTGGCCGGTTCGCGCGCGGCCATGACGACGGTGGCGAGCGCGCCCGAGAGCAGCTGTTCGAGCAGGCGCGCGGGCAAGGCGTCGCTGCCGCGCAGGTACAGCGGCAGCCGGTCGAGGGCGATGTCCCTGAAGCTCAGGCCGGCCGTGGCGCGCAGGCGCAGGCGCAGGCCGGCCCGAACGGCGCCGAAGCGCGCCAGGTCGAGGTTGCCCAGCTTGCCGGTGCAGGGGAAGTAGCGCGCGTCAGCCAGTTCGACCGGCCACAGGGTGACCTCGTGCGCGCTGCGGTATTCGCAGGTGGTCTGGTCGCCCTTGCCCAGCAGGCTGCGCAGGGAGCTCTGGCGCGGCACCCTGAAGCCGGCGGCCAGGCTGCCTTCGGACAGGTCCGGCTGCAGCTGCACGATCGCCATCGACGGCGTCGGTGCCAGGTATTGGGGGTAGACCTGCTCGAGCAAGTGGTTGGTGAAACGGGGGAATTCGGCGTCGATCTTGAGCTGCACGCGGGCGGCGAGGAAACTGAAGCCTTCCAGCAGGCGCTCGACGTAGGGATCGGCGCAGGCATAGGTTTCCAGGCCCAGGCGGCCGGCCACCTTGGGAAAATCGCGCGCGAATTCGCCGCCCATCTCGCGCAGGTGCTGCAGCTCGCGTTCGTAGTAGCGCAGCAGCGTGGTATCCATCAGGTCGCCCTCGCATCTTCGTCATAGACGCGGATCTCTCCGAGCTCGAGGTCGAGTTCGGTCTTGAGGTAGAGCCGCTCGGGCAGCGGCTGCCCCCACAGCTGGCCATGCACTTCGAACACCAGCTGGTTGGGCGCGCCGCCGGCCAGCGCGCCGGTGGTGACCACCACCTGCACGGTGTCGCGCAGCACGCGCGGCTCGAAATCCCAGATCGCCTGGCGCAGGCGGCGCGCGACGCTGTCGGCATCGAGGCCGGAGGCGCACTTGCCGGAAAAATCGACAAAGCCGAAATTGAGCACCGACTGGGCCGCCAGCGGATAGTCGTCGAGGCACTGGAGGCTGGCCAGCCCGGTCGCATTGAACAGCCAGCCGAGGTCGCGCAGCACGGCGCGGCGCAGGCCGCGCATGCCGAGCACGCGCTTTTCGCGCGGCTCCTGGTCGCTGCCGGCATCGTCGTCGGTCAGGCGGTCCAGCAGCGAGGGCTGCAGCCGGTCGCGCGCGCTCAGTTCAGCCATGCGGCGCCTCCTCGGGCAGTGGCGCGAACGCGATCTCGCGCGTGTCCATCAGCGCGTGGTCGGCGCTGTCGGTGGCGAACAGGCGCTGGCCCACGCCAACCTGGCTGTCGGCGCCGCCGGCTACCCAGTCGGTGCGGCGCGCCAGCAGCAATGCGTCATCCATGCTGGCGACGGTGCCTGGATAGCGAGTCGGCACCAGGCCCACCATTTCACCGCCGTTGACGAGCGTGAGCGTGGCGGGCATCCAGACCTGGTCGCGCAGGTCGGCGGGCGCCTCGAGCTGCAGGCGTGCCACGTGCTGCATCGGAATCCAGTAGTAGTTGCCGTTGCCGATCCATTCGAGCATGGGGCCGAGGCGCGGATCGGCGTCGGCCAGCCAGCTGAAAGGCTCGCCGTCGATGCTGCCGGCAACCGCCGGCGCGCGCTCGAGCGCCGCGGCGCGCAGCCTGGCGGCGCCCGCCTCGTCGCCGCCGGCGTCCTGCCGCAGCGCCTCGACCATCTGCGCCATCCAGGGCCGCGGTGCGCCGAACAGCAGCGGCGCGCGCGCGCCTGCGAACACCTGCTCGCGCCAGCGTTCGCAGCGGATCGCTTCGCGGTAGGCGTGCACCATCGCCAGCGTGCCGGCATCGAGCTCGCCGGCCACCTCGAGCTGGCCGAGGGCGCGCTCCCACTGCCCCATGACGGCGAGCAGCTGGAACAGGAACACGCGGCAGCCGGCGTCGGCGGGACGCTGGCGCACCTCCTGTTGCAGCAGCTGCAGGGTGCGGCCCAGCTGGCCCGCTTTCAAGGTACTCAGTAGTTCGGACATGTCGATGCTCGGTCAGGTCGATGTCGGGGAGGCGGCGCCGTCGCCGGCGCCGCCGTGTCGCCGCCTAGAAGGTAGCGTTCTTGGTCAGGTCCCATTTCTTGGCGGTGCCGGTGGTGACCTTGTCGCCGCTGAAGGCGTCGTACTGGTAGCTGATCTGGGTGAAGTTCAGCGAGAACGATTCGCTCGGGCGGTCGCCGCCGCTGCTGGCCGAATACGAGCTGACGATGGCATCGGTGAGGTCGACCTTCATGTACACCTGCTGCTTCTTGTCGGCGCCGCCGGTCTGCAGGAAGTGGATCTCGGCCGTGCCCAGGCTCTTGCCGCAGACGGCCTGCATGAACAGGTCGGCCGAGGCGACGTCGGTCGACTTGGTCAGCGTGATTTCGGAAAACGAGGGATTGCTCGTTTCGCGGTCGGCGCCGCCGCCGCTGACGGAGATCGCGCGGCCGACGCCGAGCTGCAGCGACGAGATCGTGATCCATTTTTCGTGGCCCTCGACGACCGAGTCACCGTTGATGGCAGTGGCAAATTTAAGCAGTATCATGATGATCCTCTGTTGATTTCGGCCACGCTGGCCGGGTGGGTGGAACGACAAAAACACGCGGGGCGCAGGCCGGCCGCCCCGGGGCCACGGTTCGCGTTACGCCTTGGCCGATGGCAGTTTCGACACCAGCCGCAGCGACACGGTCAATCCTTCCAGCTGGTAGTGGGGCCGCAGGAAGAACTTGGAGGTGTAATACCCCGGATTGCCCTCGACTTCTTCGACGATGACCTCGGCGCCGGCCAGCGGCTTGCGCGCCTTGTCCGCCTCGGTCGCGGTGGCCGGATTGTTTTCGACGTAGCGGCCGACCCAGTTATTGAGCCAGGTCTGCATGTCGGAGCGCTCCTTGAACGAGCCGATCTTGTCGCGCACGATGCACTTGAGGTAGTGGGCGAAGCGGCAGGTGGCGAACAGGTACGGCAGGCGCGCGGCCAGGTTGGCGTTGGCGGTCGCGTCCGGGTCGTCGTATTCGGCGGGCTTATGCAGCGACTGGGCGCCGATGAATGCGGCAAAATCGGTGTTCTTCTTGTGCACCAGCGGCATGAAGCCGTTCGCGGCCAGCTCGGCCTCGCGGCGGTCGCTGATGGCGATCTCGGTCGGGCAGGTCATGTCGACGCCGCCGTCGTCGGTCGGGAAGGTGTATACCGGCAGGCCCTCGACGGCGCCGCCGGACTCGATGCCGCGGATGCGCGAGCACCAGCCGAATTCCTTGAACGAGCGGTTGATGTTGACCGCCATCGCGTAGGCGGCGTTGGCCCAGGTGAACTTGACGCTGCCGGGGCCACTGGTGTCTTCCTCGAAATCGAAGGCTTCGACCGGACTGGTCTTGGCGCCGTAGGGCTGGCGCGCCAAAAAGCGCGGCATGGCCAGGCCGACGTAGCGCGAATCCTCCGACTCCCGAAACGAGCGCCAGGCGGCGTGCTCCGGCGTCTGGAAGATCTTGGTCAGGTCGCGCGGGTTGGCCAGCTCCTGCCACGATTCCATCAGCATCACCGACGGCGCGGCTGCCGAAATGAACGGCGCGTGGGCGGCCGCGGCCACTTTCGCCATGCCGGTCAGCAGTTCGACGTCGGGCGCGCTGTTATCGAAGTAGTAGTCGGCGACGATGGCGCCGTACGGCTCGCCGCCGAACTGGCCGAACTCCTCTTCGTACATCTTCTTGAAGATCGGGCTCTGGTCCCAGGCGGTGCCCTTGAACTTCTTGACCGTCTTGGCCAGGTCGTTCTTGGAGATGTTGAGCACGCGGATCTTGAGCATCTCGTCGGTCTCGGTGTTGTTGACCAGGTGGTGCAGGCCGCGCCAGGCGCCCTCCACCGCCTGGAACTCGCTCGTGTGCAAAATCAGGTTGATCTGCTCGGTGAGCTTTTTGTCGAGCGCGGCGATGAGGCCTTCGATGGTGGCCAGCACGTCGCCGGAAATGACGTTGGCGCCCACCAGCGCCTGCTCGGCCAGCGTGCGCACCGCGCTTTCGACCGCTTCCCTGGCCTTGTCGGACTGCGGTTTGAATTCCTTTTGCAGCAGGCTGCCGAATTCGCTCATCTCGAGCGTGCCTGCGCCCTGCTGGTTCTGTTCTTGAAGTTCAGCCATCATGTTCTCCAGGACGATCGGGGTTCATTCTTGTGGTTTGGGGGCGGAGGTGAGCGCCTGCATCAGCGCCGGCTCGGCCAGCAGCTTGGCGATGAGGTCTTCGGCGCCGGTCTTGCCGTCCATGTAGGTCATCAGGTTCGACAGCTGGCCGCGCGCCTCGAGCAGCTTGTTGAGCGAGCCGACCTTGCGGGCGACCGCCGCGGGCGTGAAGTCGTCCATGCTCTCGAAGGTCATCTCGACCGACAGGTTGCCTTCGCCGGTGAGCGTGTTGGGCACCTGCACGGCCACGCGCGGCTTCATCGCTTTCAGGCGCTCGTCGAAGTTGTCGACGTCGATTTCGAGGAACTTGCGCTCGGCCACGGGCGCCAGCGGATCCTTCGGCTGGCCCGACAAATCGGCCATCACGCCCATCACGAACGGCAGCTGGACCTTCTTTTCGGCGCCGTAGACTTCGACGTCGTATTCGATCTGCACGCGCGGCGCGCGGTTACGCGCAATAAACTTCTGACTGCTCTCTTTACCCACGATTGAACCCTCCTAGATTGAGTTGCCCGGCCATGACGTGAACGGTGTTACTCCTGCTGGGCGCCGTCTTGCCCTTTGATCACCAACAGTTGCGCGATGCCCTCTGGAGCGAGGTCTTGCATGATTTCGAGGAAGTTCTTCGGGACCAGGCGCCTGGCCCGTTCGAGCAGCAGCGGCACCGGACTGGACGGCTCGTGCTGGGCGTAGTAATGGGTCAGCTTGTCGAGCATGCGCAGGACGTCGGCGCGGCTGGCGATCTCGCCGCTGGCGGGGGCCGGCTGCCCGGCGACGGCGACAGCGGCGGCAGCGCCCGCGCCGACGGCCGCCGGCATGGCGGGCACGCCGTCGTCGCGCGCGGCCAGCCGCTGCGCGAGGAAGTCGCGCGCGCGCCGCAGCGGGCGGGTCAGGCCGTCGAGGTTGAGCGCCTGCGAGCTGCCGACCTTGCGCACCAGCAGCGTTTCGATATTGACCACGCTGTCGAGCGTGCGGCCGAGGCGCTCGACGGCAGCGGCCAGCGCCGCCGCGTCGACGTCGGCCAGCGCCAGGTCGATCGAGGCCAGCGCCACGCGCTCCTCGCCCTCGGGCGTCGCCAGTTCGCCGCTGGCGATGTCGAGCGTGCGCAGGCTGAATGGACCGAGGCCCGGCAAGTCGATCAGCGTGGCGTGCTTGACGTCGCGCACGATGGTCGCCGGGTCGGTGAAGATCGCCAGGGAATTGATCCGCAGCATCGGGTCCATGTCGTCCTCGGCGTCGAGCTGCGGGTGGACGCTGTCCCAGCGTTCGTCGAGCAGCCGCTCGACCAGGCGCACGCCGCCCTCCATGCCGTCGATGCCCGTCAGCGCCAAGTCGGCGCGCAGCAGGTGCACGGCCAGGCGCAGGTCGCGGCTGCGCGCGATCAGCTCGGCGGCCATGCGGCGCACGGCTTTCCAGTCGGGCCCCACGGCGGCGGTCACGGTGGCGCCGTACTGCACTTCCGGCTTGCCCAGCACCTCCCGTTCCAGCGCGACGAACAAGGGGTCGTATTCGAGGTTGGGGCCGCACGGGGCGGCCGCATCGACCGGCTGCAACAGGACGTCGACGTCGATCGCGCTCATCGACGTGCTCCCGCGGGGACTACCTCACGACTGGGGAAATGACGCATCTTCCTGACCCTCAAGTAAGAGCCGCGAACCGCCTGCGCGTCCTGCGCTATGTGGCTCGCATAGCAACAAGAGTGTGACAAAGATATTGCACAGGAGGTTTACTATACGGTAGAAACCCGACAAGTGTTGCGCCGGAATTATCTTTTTTTGAGCGCTGGTGTGGTCTGAAAGATACGTGTCGGCGGCGCCATGATCGGTGCCTTCAAGCAATCAGAGGCCGCCTTTCACGACGGCCGGCCATGCGGCCGGGGCCGACGCTTATTACTTTCGAACTATACGTCTTGGCGATTTCATTATCCCCTGCTATAATTTTGTCTTTCGCGGCTGTAGCTCAGTTGGATAGAGTACTTGGCTACGAACCAAGGGGTCGTGGGTTCAATTCCTGCCAGCCGCACCAAAATTCGTGTTTGAAATCGAGGACCCAAGTGGCTAACGCCGCTTGGGTCCTTTTTCATGCCCTGCGCAAATCGTTGATGTGAATCAAAAAATCGCCGATGGCATAAATATATCGCCGGCGCGCATCACTGTGACCGCGCGCGGCCCTTGCCCGGCATACCATGGTCGCTTATCCAGAGGAGCTCCCATGCGCACAATGAAAGCGGCCGTCTATGTCCGGCCAGGCCTGATCGAACTTGCCGACAAACCCGTTCCGGTGGCCGGTCCCGGCAGCGTCGTGGTGAAAATCACGACGACGACCATCTGCGGCACCGACGTGCATATCCTGAAAGGCGAGTATCCGGTCGATGCGGGCCGGACGATCGGCCATGAACCGGTTGGCGTCATCGCTGAAATCGGCGCCGGCGTGGAAGGTTACACGGTGGGACAGCGCGTCGTCGTCGGCGCCATCACGCCGTGCGGGCAGTGCCACACCTGCCTCGACGGACACCAGTCCCAGTGCGGCGGCAAAGCGGCCGGCGGCTGGCGCTTCGGCAACACCATCGACGGCTGCCAGGCCGAATACCTGCTGGTCCCGCACGCCATGGGCAACCTGGAACCCATTCCCTACGGGCTCACCGATGAACAGGTGCTGATGTGTCCCGACATCATGAGTACCGGCTTCGGCGGCGCCGAAAGTGGCGGCATCAAAATCGGCGACACCGTCGTCATCTTCGCCCAGGGACCGATCGGCCTGTGCGCCACCGCCGGCGCCAAGCTGCGCGGCGCCAGCCTGATCATCGCCGTCGACGGCGTCCAGGCACGGCTCGACGTCGCCCGCTCGCTCGGCGCCGACGTCACCATCGACTTCAACAAGACGGATCCGCTGACGGAAATCATGCGGCTGACCCATGGCCGCGGCGTCGATGTGGCGATCGAAGCGCTCGGCACCCAGGCCACGTTCGAACAATGCCTGCGCGCCCTCAAGCCAGGCGGCACCCTGTCGAGCCTGGGCGTCTATTCCGGCAAGCTGTCGCTGCCGCTCGACGCGTTCGCGGCCGGCCTGGGCGACCACCGCATCGTCACCACGCTTTGTCCCGGCGGGAAGGAACGCATGCGGCGCCTGATGAACGTGGTCGCGTCAGGGCGCGTCAGCCTGGAGTCGATGGTGACGCACCGCTTCAAGCTTGCCGACATCGAACAAGCCTACGACCTGTTCGCCAATCAGCGCGACGGCGTGTTGAAAGTGGCGATCACCCCCTGAGCGCTGAAGGCCAGCCGGCTGAATCCCGATCAGCAGGACTTTGCCGACGGCGTCGGCACGCCTTCCGGCGACCGCGCCCGACACCCTGATGACAGATCGCCGGCGAACGACGCCGCGCAGGCGAACTGCGCCGCGCGCGGCCTCGTCGGCCAGCGCCGCGGGCAACTCATCAATTGTGAACTCTGCAGAGGAATCGCACCTCTGTGCGGGTAGGACTGGCCTGACGCTTTTCCGGCAACCCAGCCATCTCTTTAAACGCGGCAATCGAAAAAACGGCGCTTCTCCTATGAAGAGATAAGTCAGCGTATAAGCCGTGCGCAATCAATTAACGATGGGACTCGTTTGACAATCTGGCGCGCGCGCCACACCGAAGGGCGTCGGCGCGAAGCCGCTTTGATAGCATGAGGTTACCCCCCGGTCCTTGATAACCATGGCTGCATGTCGCGGCTGATTCTTGCGAGGTAACAAAATGAAAAACTCGAAATCCTTGATCGCTGCAGTAGTGTTAGCATCGGCGTCGCTCGGCTCGGCCGCGCTCGCTGCCGACATCACCACCCCGCCCCAGGCGCTCAACCTGGTGGGGACCAGCGCTTTCTTCGGCGATTCCTTCGACATCGACCAGATGAGCGACACGTTCTCCGACCACTTCACGTTCTCGGTGACGGGCACGCTTCCCACCAACCTCGATGCGATCGTCTCGTCGATCAGCCGCACCGCGGCAACGGGCCTGGACATCACCGGGCTGGCGCTGTACACCGGCAGCGGCACCCAGCTGGCCACCGGCACCTCGCTGCAGTCGGGCGCCATCGACGTCTGGACGGTGACTGCGGACAACCTGGCGACCGGCAGCTACTACCTGCAGGTCAGCGGCACGATGGTGTCCGATACGTCCGGCAGCTTCGGCGGCGCGGTGATGCTCGCACCGGTGCCGGAGCCGGCCACCTACGGCATGATGCTGGCAGGCCTGGGCCTGGTCGGTTTCATGGCGCGCCGGCGCTCACCGAAGTAAGCAGGGCAAGTGAAGCAAAAAAAACGGAAGCGCAGTGCTTCCGTTTTTTTCATCTGCGCTGCCCTGCCCTGGCCGGATCAGGTGCGCAGCTTCTTGATGATGCTGCGGTTCGACAGGATTTCCTCGATCTGCTCGAAGCGCACCGGCTTGACCATGTGGTGGTCGAAGCCTGCTTCGAAGGCCAGCTGGCGATCCTTTTCCTGGCCCCAGCCGGTGACGGCGATGAGCAGCGTCATCGGCCCGCACGACAGGCGCCGGATACCGCGCGCCAGGTCGTAGCCGGACATCTGCGGCAGGCCGATGTCGAGGAAAGCGAAGTCCGGACAGAAGCGGGCGGCCGCCGTCAGCGCGTCGGGGCCGTTGTGGGTGATCACCACGCTGTGGCCCATTGCGGAGAGCAGCGCGCCGATGCTGTTGACGAAGTCGACGTTGTCGTCGGCCAGCAGGATGCGGTAGGTTTCCGAACTGATGAAGGCGGCCGGCATCGTCTTGGTCGGCAGTTCCGGCTCGACCACGATCGGCAGGCGCACCGTGAATTCGCTGCCGCGGCCGATGCCGTCGCTGTGCGCCTCGATGGTGCCATGGTGCAGTTCGACCAGCCGGCGCGCCAGCGACAGCCCCACGCCCAGGCCGGCGTTGGTGCGCTCGAGGGTCGAATCGACCTGCACGAACATCTCGAACACGCTGGCCAGCATGTCCGGCGCGATGCCGATGCCGTTGTCGGCGACGCAGACGATCAGGTTCTTGTCCTCGACCCGCGCGGTGAGGGTGACGCGGCCGCCGCGGTTGGTGTACTTGGCGGCGTTGTTGAGCAGGTTCGACAGGATCTGCGCCAGCCGGGTGGCGTCGCCGTTGAGGAAGACAGGACGGTCCGGCAGATCGATGACGAGGTCATGGCCATGCAATTCGATGTAGGAACGCACCACTTCGAGGGCGTCGTTGACGACCGCCTTCAGTTCGACGCGGCCCATCTTGATGGCGAACTTGCCGGTGTTGATGCGCGAGACGTCGAGCAGGTCGTCGACCAGCCGCACCATCTGGCGCAGCTGGCGCTCCATGATGTCGGTGGCGCGCTGGGTGGCCTGGGCGTCGCCGCTGCGCAGGCGCAGGATGTCGAGGCCGGTGCGGATCGGCGCGAGCGGGTTGCGCAGTTCGTGCGCGAGGGTGGCGAGGAACTCGTCCTTGCGGCGGTCGGCCAGCAGCAGCGCCTGCTCGGCGCGGTGGCGCACCTGCATCTCGTGCTCGAGCGTGAGGTTCGCCTCCTGCAGCGCGTGCGAACGGCGCCCGATCTCGGCGAGCATGTCGTTGAAGGCCGCCACCAGCACGCCGATCTCGCCGCTGTTGTTGCCGGGCACCCGCAACGTGAAATCGCGCCGCTGCATCACCTCGCGGGCGACGTTGGTGACCGCCAGCAGCGGGCGCGTGATGCTTTCCTGCAGGCGCGAGGCGACCAGCGCGGCGATCACCAGCGCGCCCAGCAGGACGGCGCCGAGGATGGTGGCGTAGCTGATCAGGCGCTCGACCAGGCCGTAGCGCGAGCGCAGGAACACGGTGCCGAGCAGCTCGCCATTTTCGACGATGTTGTGCACCACCACCAGTTCGCCGCGCTCGATGCGGTAGCCCGGCTTGCCGGGCTTGTCCGGGAAGGCCAGGTCGGCCGAGGATTGCTGGGCGTAGGAGGCGAAGCGGGCGCCGCTGTTCGAATAAATGGCGCCGGACAGGATCTGCGGGCGCACCCGCAGCACTGCCAGGTTCTGCTGGGCCGTCTTGGCGTCGTTGAAGGCCAGCGCCGGCGCGGTGACGCTGGCGATGATGTCGGCCTGGGTGGTGAGGTCATCGACCCAGTATTGCTGGAAGGTGCGCAGGTCGTACAACAGCATGGCGATCGAGGCCGACAACAGGGCCACGAAGGTAGTGGACACCGCCATGATGATGAGCTTGCTGCGGACCGAACCGGTATCGTGCGTCGGCATTATGGTGCTCCTTTGCTGACGTGGTTGGCGACGGTGAGCAGACGCGAAGAAAGTTTGATGTTGTTCCTGTCGGCGGCATCGAGCGACACATCGAAACGCACGCGCTCGTCGACAATCTTGAAGTTGATGATGCTGCCGGCCTGCAGGCCGTTGCCGCACTCGGTCACCGGCAGCATCGGCGCGCCCGGCTGGCGCAGCACGCGCGCGGCGCGGCCGCAGTCGGCGCCGGCGACGAACAGCAGGTGCACGCCGGCATGCTCGCCCTCGCGCACCTGGCGCACCGCGATCGGCCGGATCCCGATGGCGCGGCCGGCAACGATGCGCGCCAGCTCGGCCGCCATCTCGTCCGAGCCGACCACGCCGATCACGACCGGGGCGTTGGCGTCGCCGAAGACACTGGCGGGAAACTCTGTGTAGCCGAGAAACTTATACAGGAAGGCTGCCTTGACGCTGCGCTCGAGCGCGCCGCCGCCCTCGGCCAGCAGCGGCACCGGTGCCAGCGCCGCGACGAGCGCCAGCGTCAATGCAGGCAGGCAGCGCAGCAGCGCCTTGGGCATCTGCACCGGCGCGCTCAACATCGCGTCGCCATCTTGACTTGCACGGCGCGCTCGACCAGCTGGCCGGTCGCGGTTGCGCCGAACTCGGCATGCAGGGCCGCCGCCCTGATGACATCAAGAGCTGCCGGCGCCTCGGCCAGCGAGGGTTCCGGGCGCGACACCAGGGTGTCGACGATGTCGGTGTGCTGCCCGAGCGAAACATCGACCCGCGGCGGACCCGCGCGTGCGTCAGCGGCCTGGCAAGCGGGAACCGCCATGGCAAGCGAAAACGACAGCGACGGGAGTGACGGCTTTGGCATAATTGCTATGGTAGAACATTTTCGATGAAGCACAAAGGAGCGCACGGCAGGAGAACCGCGTGTTTCCTCTATCGCAACTGTTGCCAATACTGTAAGCCGGCGACCGGCCCGCCGCGAAATGTGTGCAATCATAGCTTGCCACATGTACAGCCTGGCCGGCTCTTTTCAGGAGGCGCAATGCGTGCTGCAATGGTGAGGTGTGCCGGCGCCGTGCTGCTCGCCGGCTGCGCCGCCGCGCCGCCGGCGTTCCATGGCGCCGATGGCCGTGCGCGCAGCGCCGCCGACATCGACGCCGCCATGGCGCCCCTGATGGCGGGGGCCGCGGTGCCGGGACTGGCGCTGGCGCTGATCGAGGACGGCAAGGTGGTGCGCGCGCTTGCCTGCGGGATGGCCGACCGCGACGCCGCCACCCCGCTGCGCACCGATTCCATCATGTATGGCGCCTCGCTTACCAAAGCCGCGTTCGCATATATGACGATGCAGCTGGTCGACGAGGGCGTGCTCGCGCTCGACGCCCCGCTGCCGCGCCTGCTCGCCAGGCCCTTGTCCGGCTATCCCGAGTTCGCCGAGCTCGGCGCGGATCCGCGCTGGCGCGAGATCACCCCGCGCATGCTGCTGTCGCATTCGTCCGGACTACCGAACTGGCGCTGGATCAATCCCGACAAGAAGATCGACCTCAAGTTTGCGCCGGGCAGCCGCTATGTGTATTCGGGAGAGGGAATGCAGTTGCTGCAGCTGGTGGTGGAGGAACGCAGCGGCCGCCCCCTTGCCGAGCTGATGCAGCGGCGCGTGTTCGACCGCTTCGGCATGAAGGACAGCAGCATGGTGTGGCGCGCCGATTTCGCCGGCCGCGCGACGCAGCATTACGGCGCCGCCGGCGAGCCGATCGCCCATACCAGGCGCAGCCGCGCGCGTGCGGCCGGCTCGATGGACACCACCCTGGCCGACTACGCGGCTTTTTTTGCCGGCGTGCTGCGCGGCGACGGCCTGTCCGCCGCCAGCCACGCGGCCATGCTGTCGCCGCAGCTGGCGATCGTGTCGCCGCGCCAGTTTCCGTCGCACTGGCCGGGCAGCACCGACACCAACCGCGCGATCGGCCTGGCCGCCGGGCTGGGCTGGGTGGTGTTCGAGGCGCCCACGGGCCGCGCATTTTTCAAGGAAGGCAGCGACGACGGCACCGGCAACCTGGCGTTCGGACTGCTGGACCGGCGCAGCGGCGTCGTCATGCTGAGCAACAGCTCAAATGCGGCGCAGATGTTCTATCCCGCTCTGGAAGCGCTGCTCGGGCGTACCTGCGTGCCATGGTTCTGGATGGGATATATCCCTTACGACAGGCCCGCCCTGCGCGACGGCGCGGCGGCGCCGGTGGTGACGCCCGGCTGCCGCTAGCGCGCGCTTCAGGAAAAGCCGAATTCGGCGGCGGCCTTGGCGGCCCACAAGGCTTCGTTGTAACTGCCGTACGGGCGGTCGTAGCCGGCCGCGCTGCCATCGGCGGCAAGAAAAAAATTCCACCAGCCGTCGGCGGCGGTGACGATGGCAATGTCGCCCGCCCGGCAATGGGCAGCCATCTGCTCGCCGGCGTCGAGCACGACAATGTTGACTTTCCTGTGCTGAACTACTGTTGCCATAAAACAACCCAAAGACGCCGCCCCCGCGGGTCGGCAACAGGCATGTTGACCAGAAAGTGACGCCGATGCAAGTATTCGCGAATCAAATATCTGTCATCACAATAATAAATTGGCGGAATGTTTTGCAATGCAGCATTATGCACCTGTCTCCTCTATTCTCCTCCAAGAAAATAGATTTAGCCCGCTGCTCGCAGCGGGCTTTTTTTTGCTCATATGCGCGAAGAGCGCAGCCGCAACATTGACAATGGCATTGACTCACTTCAAGAAAGGTACCGGCGCGCGGCTTTTGATCGACATCCCGACCTTCCCCACGAGGCGACACAGCGTGTGCCTCGCCTGCCGGTTCTCCTTGCCGCCACCCCGCTTTGGTGTAGGATGGCGCCCTGTCCATTCCATAACAACAATCACTCCAAGGATCGTATGCTTGAACCTGGCAAGTTTTCCGGGCTCGCCGGCAGCGTGGACTGGCGGCGCACCGCCCTGGGCGACGCCGCCCTCTGGCCGCAGGCGCTGCGGCTGACGCTCGACATCATGTTCAATTCGCCGCTGCCGATGCTGCTGTGCTGGGGTCCCGAGCAGGTGGTGCTGTTCAACGAGGCATATGCCGCGCTGGCCGGGCCGTCGCACCCGCCGGCGCCGGGCGGCAGCGTGCCGGCCATCCGGCCCCCGCCGCTGGCCGCCGCCCGCGCCGCATTCGAGCGCGCCCAGGCCGGCGAGGCGTCGCAGCAGCAGCGCCAGCGGCTCACCTTCATCGCCGGCTGTGCCACCCACCCGCGCGACTGCGACCTGTTCTTCACCCCGGTCGGCGACGGCGAGCAAGTCGGCGGCGTGCTGTGCGCCCTGGCGCCAAGCGGGCCGGTGGCCGCGCACGCCCCCGCCCCGGCCGGACTGCGCATCCTCGTGGTCGAAGACAACCTCGACTCGCAATACCTGGTGTGCGAAATGCTCAGCGCCTTCGGCCACGACAACGACGGCGTCGCCCATCCCGACGCCGCCCTGCAAAAGCTCGCCGGCGGCAACTACAACGTGCTGTTCTCCGACGTCAGCCTGCCCGGCATGTCCGGCGTCGAGCTGGCCCGGCGCGCGCTGGCGGCCAATCCGCGCCTGCAGGTGATCTTCGCCTCCGGCTACGGCGACGCGCTGCTGCGCCAGGTCGAGTTCCCCCACCTGGCGCTGCAAAAGCCGTACGAGATCGAACAACTGCAGAAAGCGCTGGCGGACGTCGCCGGCAAGGTCGCGTCCGGCGCAAACCAGGGCGCCGCCAGACCAACGGTGTGAATAGATCCGGCTCGACTGCGCTAGAATCGGTTCCGGCCGGATGCATTTCATCAAAACCGGCAACCACCCACGAACACGAAGCTTTCCATGACACCCCCTCCACAGCCCATCGGCAACGCCTCACCTGAACCGGGCCGCGCGCGATGAACATCGACGGTCTCGACAACAAGTCCAGCGCCTCCGCCCGCATGCAGGACGTGCTGGAAAGCAGCGCCGATGCGTTCTGCGCCGTCGATCATGGCTGGCGGATCAGCTACCTCAACACCCGCGCGGCGGCCTTGATGAAGCCATCGGACATGACTGCCGCCGACCTGCTGGGCCGGCTGCTGTGGGAAGCGCTGCCGGAGATGCGGCGCGGCGATTTCGAAGCGCTGCTGCGCGGCGCGCTCGAACAAGGAGACGGCGCCGCCCACCCCTTCTTTCACGGCCGCCTGCAACGCTGGCTGGACCTGCGGGTATTCCCGTCGGCCACCGGCATGACGTGCCAGTTCCAGGATATCACCGAGCGCAAGGCCGCCGAGCAGGCGATGATCGACGGCAGCCACCGGCTGCAGGTGGCGCTGGCCGCCGGCCGTCTCGGCGACTGGCGCTGGGACGCGCACAGCGACTGCGTCACGCTCGGCGCGCGCGCCGCCGAAATCTTCGCGCTGGAGGCCGAAACGCCGCTCGGGCGCGACATGCTGCGCGAGCGCCTGTACGGGCCCGACCGCGACATGGCGCACGCGGAAGTCAAGCGCGCCTTCGGCCAGCGCCAGGACGTCAACGTCGAATGCCGGCTCGAGCTGCCCGGCCAGCCGCTGCGCTGGATCTCCGTGGTCGGGCGCATCGACTATGCCGGCGACGAGGACGAGCGCGCCGTGCTCGGCATGACCGGCGTGGTGCAGGACATCAGCGCCCGCAAGAGCGCCGAGGACACCCTGCGCCAGAGCGAGGAAGTGCTGCGCGCGCTGGCCAACTCGATTCCGCAGCTGGCCTGGATGGCGCAGGCCGACGGCGCCATCGTCTGGTTCAACGAGCGCTGGTACGACTACACCGGCACGGTCGCCGGCCAGGTCGAAGGCTGGGGCTGGCAGTCGACGCTCGACCCGGAGGTGCTGCCGGCGATGCTGCAGCGCTGGAACGACTCGATCCGCACCGGCCAGCCGTTCGACATGGAATACCCGATCCGCGGCGCCGACGGCCAGTACCGCTGGTTCCTCACGCGCGTGAACGCGGTGCGCGACCGCCTCGGCCACGTGGTGCGCTGGTTCGGCACCAGCACCGACGTCGACCAGGTCAAGCGCGTGCAGCAGGCGCTGCGCGACGAATCGAACGTGCTTGAACTGCTCAACAGCACCGGCAGCGCGCTGTCGCGCCAGCGCGACCTGCGCTCGCTGCTGCAGACCGTGTCGGACGCGGCCACCGGCATCAGCGGCGCGCGCTTCGGCGCCTTTGTCTACAACGGCCTTGATGGCGCCGGCGAGCCGTTCACCCTGCACGCCGTCTCCGGCGCCGGCAGCGACGAGTTCGCCCGTTTCGGCCAGGGCGGCCGCGGCCCCGCCTTCGCCCCCGTTGCGGGCGGCGAAGGCGTGGTACGGGTGGCCGACGTCGGCGCCGATCCGCGCTTTCGCGACCCGGCGCCCGATTTCGGCCTGCCGCCGGGCCATCCCGGCCTGCGCAGCTACCTGGCGGTGCCGGTGGTGGCGCGCTCCGGCGAAGTGCTGGGGCGGCTGCTGTTCGGCCACCCCGAGCCGGGCATTTTCAGCGAGCGCACCGAGCGCATCGTCGGCGGCATCGCCGCGCAGGCGGCGGTGGCGATCGACAACACCCGGCTGTACGAAGCGGCCCAGCGCGCCGCCGAAGAGCGCAAGGACCTGCTCGAGAGCGAGCGCCTGGCGCGCGCCGAAGCCGAGCGCACCAGCCAGATGAAGGACGAATTCCTGGCCACCCTGTCGCACGAGCTGCGCACGCCGCTGTCGGCCATTCTCGGCTGGGCCCAGGTGCTGCGGCGCGGCACCCGCGACACCGCCGACCTGCAGCGCGGCCTGCAGACCATCGAGCGCAACGCCCGCGCCCAGGCGCAGCTGATCGAAGACTTGCTCGACATGAGCCGCATCACCTCCGGCAAGGTGCTGCTGGACATCCAGACGCTGGCGCCGACGGTGTTCATCGACGCCGCCATCGAAACGCTGCGGCCGGCGGCCGAAGCGAAGAACATCCGGCTCGAGAAAGAATACGATGCCGACGCCGGCCTGATCGCCGGCGACCCGGCGCGGCTGCAGCAGGTGATCTGGAACCTGCTGTCGAACGCCATCAAGTTCACCCCGCGCGACGGCCTGGTGCGCGTGACGCTGCGCCCGGCCGGCGCCAGCGTCGAGATCGCCGTGCGCGACAGCGGCGCCGGCATCGCGCCCGAATTCATCACCCACGTGTTCGAGCGCTTCCGCCAGGGCGACGCCTCGACCACGCGCCAGCACGGCGGGCTGGGGCTGGGCCTGTCGATCGTCAAGCACCTCATCGAGCAGCACGGCGGCACCGTGCGCGTCTCCAGCGAAGGCGAACAGCGCGGCGCCTGCTTCACCGTCGAGCTGCCGGCGGCAACGCCGCAGCTGGTGGCGGCGCGGCCCGACCGCGCGCCCTACAGCCCGCCGTCGCCATTGACGCCCGACATCGTGCTGCGCGACCTGTCGCGCCTGAAGGTGCTGGTGGTCGACGACGAGCCGGACGCGCGCGACCTGATCAAGCGCATCCTGTCGGACTGCAACGCCAGCGTCACCACCGCCGCCAGCGCGCGCGCCGCCCTCGACGCCTTCCGCAACGAGGTGCCGGACGTGCTGATCAGCGACCTCGGCATGCCGGCGATGGACGGCTTCGAACTGCTGGCGCAGGTGCGCGCCCTGGGCGCCGCTGCCGGCGGCAACGTGCCGGCCGTCGCGCTGACCGCGTTCGCCCGCTCGGAAGACCGGCTGCGCGCCCTCGAAGCGGGCTTCGCCGCCCACATTTCGAAACCGGTCGAGCCGTCCCAGCTGATCGCCACCGTGGCCAACATGATGGGGCCGCCACCGCTGTGAAATACCGATTTCCTGTTCCTACCGGCGCGCAAGCGACTGTCCTACAAGAAACAATCAGAAGTTTGATACACTGTCGACAGAAAAAGCAGGAGTGATGCCGGATTTTGAAGCGGATCCGCAAGAGAAACATGATCCGCTGCAGCCAGACACGCCGCCCGGGCCCTTGACCCCGATCCGGGATTAGATTTTGTGCTTTGACCGAGAACACGCATGCCGAGCAGAGAAGACATTTTAAACGCGAAGATTTTGGTGGTAGACGATTCGCCCGACAATATCGAGTTGATGGAAGAGATATTGCGCGAAGAAGGCTACACCAGCGTCAGCTCGACCATGCTGCCTGAACAGGTGTGCCCGCTGCACCGGCAGCACAACTACGACCTGATCCTGCTCGACCTGCAGATGCCCGGCCTGAACGGCTTCCAGGTCATGAAGGGCCTGAAGGAAATTGAACACGGCGGCTACCTGCCGGTGCTCGCCCTCACCGCCCAGCCCAGCTTCAAGATCGCCGCGCTGGAAGCGGGCGCGCGCGACTTCATCAGCAAGCCGTTCGACCTGCTCGAAGTGCACAAGCGCATCCACAACATGCTGGAAGTGCGCCTGCTGTACCGCGAACTGGCGCAATACAGCAAGGCGCAGCAGGAACTGGCGCTGCACGACGCGCTGACCGGCCTGCCGAACCGGCGCCTGCTGGAAGACCGCATCGAAACCACCTTGCAGCATGCCAGCCGCAATCACCACAAGGCGGCCATCATGTACCTGGACCTGGACGGTTTCAAGGCCATCAACGACACCTACGGCCACGCCTACGGCGACGAAGTGCTCAAGACCGTGGCGCAGCGGCTGCTGGCCAATTCGCGCAAGGAAGATACCGTCGCCCGCCTGGGCGGCGACGAGTTCATGGTGGTGCTGAGCGAAGTGGGCGGGCTGGCCGACGCCCACGGCCCCGCCGCCAAGCTGGTCGAGGCGGTGTCGGAACCGATCTTCGTCAACGACCTGACCTTGCAGCTGTCGACCAGTATCGGCATCAGCATTTATCCGGACGACGCCGAAACGGTCGACGCCCTGATCAGCATTGCCGACTACGCCCTCTACGAAGCCAAGCGCGGCGGCAAGAACCGCTTCTGCGCGACGTCGGCGCAACCGGCGGCCAAGGCGCCGGCCGGGAAGGTCGAGCTGGTCACGCGGCGCGGGTAAGCGAGCGTCCGCACGAAAAAAAGCCAGCTGCTCAGCTGGCTTTTTTGTTGGCGGGCCTTACCGGCTGCCCGGCGCCGCCAGGTCCCCCGCATGCGGGGACGACGTCACGGCCGCTTACGCCTTGGCGCCCTTGCCGTTGCCGGCCTCGGACTCGACGCTGGCTGCGGCCTGGTGATCGCGGGCGGCGTCGACCTTCTCGGGCGCGACTTCGATGCGGGTGATGCCGGCATCGACCGAGATCGGGTCGCTGGCCGGGAACGTCATCTCGACAGCGTCGTCGAGCAGCGTTTCCTTGGCCTTCTGTTCCTTGGTGTCGTTTTCTTCTTCGGCCAGGGTCTTGATGGCGCAGGCCCACTTGATGAAGCGCAGATCAGCCAGCTCGGCGATGGTGTTGACGCCGAACGCCTGGCTGAGGGCGCGCGCATCGGAAGCGCTGATGCCGCGCAGTGCGCTGATGGGCGCTTCGGCCAGTTCGCGGAAGCACTTGTTGGTGAACTGGGCGTCTACAATTGATTCGATATTCATACTTGTCCTTTCTGGTTGGGAAGCCGGTTCCCCATTTACACGGTCGAACTGGACATGCCTCACTATGTCACAGCCCCCGCCGAGGGTATGTGCGCCAGCGAACAATCAGCACACATAGGAGCGGCCACGTTTTGACAGTGGCAATCGGCATTGTTATCATGGCTGAGGCCGCTGCCGTTGATACGTGCGTGCCGGAAACACCGTTTCTGCTATCCTGTCCGCGGGCAGCATATGGCTCATAACTACCTAGACCCAGTAGCGCAGGAACGACGTGCCTAAAACCGAAAAACAGAAGATCCTTGTCGTCAATGACGACGCGGCGAGCCTGCTGGCTTTGACCAGCTTGCTCGACCAGTGGGCAGACGAGACCAACTACGAAGTGATGGCGGCGCGCTCCGGCCAGGATGCGCTGCGCCAGGTACTGCTGCACGACTTCGCCGTGATCCTGCTCGACGTTAACATGCCCGGCATGGACGGCTTCGAGACCGCCGAGGCGATCCACCAGCGCGCGCGCTCGGCCGACATCCCGATCATCTTCGTCACCGCCTTCCTCGCCGACGAGATCGACCGCCTCAAAGCCTACCAGCGCGGCGCCGCCGACTTCCTGTTTACGCCGGTGATCCCGCAGATCCTGCACGCCAAGGTGTCGGTGTTCGTGGCGCTGGCGATGAAGAACGAAGAACTCAAGCGCCAGACCCACAAGCTGAGCCAGCGCACCACCGAACTGACCGCCACCAACAAGCGCCTCACGCGCGAGATGGAAGAGCGCCAGGCGGCCGAACGCAAGAGCCATGCGAAAGACGAATTCCTCGCCATGCTCGGCCATGAGCTGCGCAACCCGCTGTCGGCCATCAGCAGCGCCGCCTCGCTGATCGGCCTGGCCGGGGCCGGGCCCGACACGGTGGCGCGCGCCAAGGCCATCATCCAGCGCCAGAGCCAGCACCTGTCGCGCATCGTCGACGACCTGCTCGACCTGTCGCGCGCGATGTCGGGCAAGATCTTGCTGTCGCGCCAGCCGCTGGAAGTGTCGGCGCTGGTGTCGGCCTGCCTCGATACCTTCAAGGCGACCGGCCGCACCGGCAGCTACCTCATCAACGTCGAGCTGGCCGCCGGCTGGGTCGACGGCGACCCCACCCGCCTCGAGCAGATCGCCACCAACCTGATCGACAACGCCCTGAAATACACGCCGCCGGGCGGCAGGATCGACATCTCGGTCGCCCACGACGACGAGCTCGGCCAGGTGGTGCTGACGGTGCGCGACACCGGCGTGGGCATCGCGCCGGACCTGTTGCCGCACGTGTTCGACGTGTTCGTCCAGGGTTCAATCACGATCGACCGTTCGCAGGGCGGGCTGGGCATCGGCCTGGCGCTGGTGCGCCGGCTCGTCGAGCTGCACGGCGGCAGCGTCGACGCCCGCAGCGACGGCACCGGCAACGGCAGCACCTTCATCATCCGCCTGCCGCGCACCGTCGCCGGCGTGTCGAACGAGCCGCGCACGACGACCGGCATCGACAGCGGCAAGCCGACCGTGCTGCTGATCGAAGACAACGAGGATGGCCGCGAAATGATGGCCACCATGCTGGGCGTGTACGGCTATTCGGTGCAGCAGGCCGCCGACGGCCTGCAGGTGGTGCAGATGGCGCATGCCGGCGCCCCGGACGTGGCGCTGGTCGACATCGGCCTGCCCGGCATCGACGGCTATGAAGTGGCGCGCCGCCTGCGCCTGGAAGCGGCCACCCGCAACATCAAGCTGATCGCGCTGACCGGCTACGGCCTGGCCGAAGACCAGCGCCGGGTGCTGGAGGCGGGGTTCGACATGCACCTGGTCAAACCGGTCGACATCAACCACCTGCTCGAAGCGATCGGCAGCTGCACGCAGGCGGTGGCTACTAAATAGAAATGGGGTCCCCGCGCACGCGGGAACCCCATCTAGCTTGCGCAGTGGCAAACTACATTACATCGTCGCAGCCAGCTCATCCTTGCGCATCGCCATCTCTTCTCCCAGCGCCACCATGTCGAGGCCGGCCTTTTTCGCCATCGGGAACATTTCGCCCTCTTCTTCGCCGACGTGGTGCTCGATCTGCTCGCCGAGCACCTTGACCTTGGCGTCGTACAGGTCATCTTCCGGATCCATTTCCTGCAGTTGGGCGATCAGGTCCTTGGCGCCGGCGTGTTCGACCAGCGCTTCGTCGAGCAGGTCGGCCGCTTCCTTGCTTTTTTCGCGCAGGGCCGGGTAGAAGATTTCCTCTTCGATCGTCGCATGCAGCGTCAGCGCGGTGCAAATCTGGTCGGCAAGCTTCTTCTTCGACGCCTTGGCGCGGTCACCGAGCTCTTCGTACTGCTTGAACATCGTCGACACTTCGCGGTGATCGGCGGTCAGCATGGAAATTGCATCGTTTTGCTTGCTCATGAGTGCTCCCTGTTATTTATTAGAAAATGGTGGCTAAATGCCAAGAGTTCAGGATGGGGCCAAAAGACGAACTGGTATGTACGGCACTTCACACTACGGCGCGCCCGGCACCACGGCGACACCGCCTTGCAAGCTGATGTATGATCTTTGAAACATTTCACAGGCCAACCATGACTGTTCCGGCACCGCACACTTCCGACACGCCAGCGGACCCGGCCGGCGCGCGCGCCGCTGACCTTGCCGAGCTGCTCGGCCATGTCACCACCAGCTGGGACGACCAGCGCCGCCTGCTCGCGCGCCAGCTGCACGACAGCCTAGGCTCGTCGATGACGGCGCTGACGATGCACCTGGCAATGCTGACCCAGCAACTGCCGGCCGAGAAAGCCCTGCAGGAGCGCAGCGCGCAGATGAAGCAGCTGCTGGCCAACATCATCAGCACCAACCGCGACATGCAGCTGGCACTGTGGAACGACAAGCTCGAGTTCCTCGGCATCAAGGCGGCGATCGGCGAACTGGTGGCCGAGTTCCGCGAAACCCACCAGGTCAGCGCGCGTGCCAGCGTTCCGGAGCACGATTGCGCCTATCCGCGCCTGCAGGCGGTGGCGATGCTGCGCTGCGTCGAGGAGGGATTGCGCAATATCGCCGCCCACGCCGGCGCCTCCGAGGTCGACGTCATCCTCGACGACGACGGCGAGCAGGCCATGCTGACGGTGCGCGACAATGGCGTCGGCATCGGCGCCGCGCCATTTGGCGCCGGCCACCACGGCCTGCGCCTGCTGCGCGAACGCGCCGTCTACCTGGGCGGCAGCTTCAGCGCCGTTGCCGGCGCCGGCGGCGGTACCGTGCTGACATTGATATTGCCGCGCGAGCTCAGTGCAGCTTGACCAGCGGCGTGGTGCGGCGGATCAGGAAGCGCGCCAGCGCCAGTACGCCGGTGCGCACCGTGCCGAGCACCGCGCGGTGATGCATCAGGTGCAGGCTGAGGTACATCATGCGGGCGAAAAATCCCTCGACGAACCAGTTAAATCCCCGTAGCGCCCCCATCAGGCTGCCCACCGAGGTGGTGCTGCCCATCGACACCAGCGAGCCGTAGTCGGTATACGCATAGCCCTGCTGCTGCGCCGGCTTGCCGGCCGCCTGCAGCAGGAAAGTCTTGAGCAGGAAATCGGCCTGCTGGTGCGCGGCCTGGGCGCGCGGCGGCACCGGCTTGCCGTTGCGGTCGACGCAGGCGGCGCAGTCGCCCAGCGCATAGATGTGTTCGCTGCCTTTGACGCGCAGGAAGGCGTCGACCTCGAGCTGGCCGCCGCGGTTGGTGGGCAGCCCCAGCGTCGACAGCATTTCGGGGGCGCGGATACCGGCCGCCCACACGCACAGGTCGGCCCGATAGGTGTTGCCGGCGCTGTCCTCGACCTTGCCCGGCGCGATCGCGGTCACCTTGCAGTTGGTGACGACGTCGATGGCGCGCTGCTTGAGCAGCGCCAGCGCGGCGTCCGACACCCGCTCGGGCAGTGGCGCGAGGATGCGCGGCGCCCCTTCGAGCAGCGTGATGTGGACGTCGCGCAGGGCGTCGAGGCGCTCGAAGCCGTAGCTGGCGTAGACGCCGCTCGCTTCGCGCAGCTCGGCGGCCAGCTCGACGCCGGTGGCGCCGCCGCCGATGATGACGATGTCGATCGCCGCCGCCCTGCCCTCGCTCATGTCCTGGTCGGCCACCGCCAACAGGCGCAGCAGCTTGAGGCGGAAGCGTTCGGCGTCCTCGGTGGCGTTGAGCGAAATGGTGTGCTGCTGGGCGCCGGGCACGCCGAAATAGTTGGAGGTGCTGCCCACCGACAGCACCAGCGAGCTGAACTCGATGGTGCGTTCGGGCAGCACTTCCTCGCCGCTAGCGGTGGCGACGGCGCCCACCCGCAGCCGGCGCCCGCCGCCCTCGAGCGCCAGCAGCGGCCCGTAGGCGAAGGTAAAGCCGTTGTCGTGCGCCAGCATCTGGTAGGACAGCCCCTCCTGGTGGATGTCGAGGGTGCCGGCGGCCACCTCGTGCAGCGACGGCTTCCAGATGTGATACAGGCGGCTGTCGACCAGCATCACCCTGGTCGGGCCGAGCTTGCGGCCCAGTTTGCAGGCCAGTTCGAGTCCGCCCGCACCGCCGCCCACCACCACAATTTCGCTACGCAATCGATTCTCCCGGTAAACATAAAATGGCGCGCCCGACAGTTGCCGAACACGCCATAGTCTACTATGCGGCGCGAATTCCTGCGCGCCGCGCCGGATCAGTTGCCGTGCTTGCCATGGCCGTTGCCATGGCCGTTGTCGTGCTTGTCATGCTTGTCGTGCTTGTCGTGGCCTTTGCCATGGCCGCGGTCGTCGCCGCGGTCGTCGCCGCGGCCGTCATCGCGGCGCTCGTCGCGGTAGGCTGCGCGGGCGTCGCCGCGGCCGTGGTTTTCGCGGTAGCGCGGCGCATAGGTGTTGTTATACCAGCCGTCCTGCACGAAGAACACCTGCTGGCCGCAAGCATTGTATTTGCGGCAGTTCTTGTCCCAGTGCTTGCGGTGGCCTTCGGGCACGCGCAGGTAGACCGGCTGGCCGACGTAGCGCACGTTGCGCTCGACGATGACGGGCTGGTTGAAGTAGACCTGCGGCTGCGAGTAGCCGCCGGTGTCGATGCGGCCGTAAAAGCCAGGCTGGCCGATACTGATGCTGACGTTGGTCTGGGCCATCGCGGGAGCGGCGGCGGCGAAGATGGTGGCGGCGATGATCAGCGCTTTCATGGGAACCTCGTTTCGTTTGTTTTCAAGGCAAATGCCTTAACTGAAACTGAGTTTATCAGGTGCAACATCGAAGTCTGTGCGGCAGCCCACCAACTTTACATAACTTACACCCGCTCACATGTTGCGAAACAGCGCCATGAACGGCTGGCTCACCGCCAGCGTTTCGGGCCGGTTTTTCAGGCGCACCACGCCGCGGCCCATGTCGTCGCGCGCGATCGAGGCGATCGCCTTCAGGTTGACGATGGTGGAGCGGTGGATCTGCCTGAACACGTCCGGATCGAGCACTTCCAGCAGGTCGCGGATCGGCTTGCGCAGCAGCGCCTCGCCCTCGGCCGTCATCACCACCGTGTACTTGGTGTCGGACTGGAAGTAGGCGATGTCGTCGACCATGATCAGGCGCGTCTCGCTGCCGGCGCTGGCGGTCAGCCACACCAGCGGCGGCGCCCGTCCGGCGGCCGGCGCGCTGCCCAGCTGGCGCAGCAGCAGCGCCAGCGCCGCCCCGTCCGGCCCCGCCGTGCGGGCCTTCAGTCGGCGCACGGTTGCCGCCAGCCGCTCCGGCGCCACCGGCTTTTGCAGGTAGTCGACGGCGCCGCGCTCGAACGCGTCGATGGCGTACTGGTCGTAGGCGGTGACGAACACGACCTGGGTGCGCGGGCTGCAGTCGGCCAGCGCCGCCGCCACCTCCAGCCCGGACAGGCCCGGCATGCGGATGTCGAGGAAAGCGACGTCGGGCTGGTGGGCGGCGATCGCCTCCAGCGCGGCGGCGCCGTCCTCGCAGCCGGCGGCCACCTGCAGCTCGGGCCAGGCAGTGGCCAGCAGCGCCACCAGGGCCTCGCGCAGCAGGGTTTCGTCTTCGGCGATGACGCAACTAGGCATGCTGGACTCCGCTGCGGACGGCGACCGGCACCGTGATGGTGGCGGCGACGCCGGCCGGGAAATTGGCGACGATCGAAAAGCCGGCGGCGCCGCCGTAAGCGAGGCGCAGCCGCTCGCGCACGTTGCGCAGGCCGATGCCGGTGCCGCCCCCTTCGGCCGAGAAGCCGCGGCCGTCGTCGGCCACCGTCACCGCGATGGCGGCGCCCTCGCTGCGCGCCAGGATCCACACGGTGCCGCCGCCCGATTGCGGCTCGAGGCCGTGCTTGATGGCGTTTTCCACCAGCGTCTGCAGCATCATGGTGGGGAACGGCACCGCGCGCAGCGCTTCCGGCACGTCGATCTGCAGGTGCAGGCGGGAACCCATGCGGATCTTCAGGATGTCGAGGTAGGCGCGGGCCCGTTCGAGTTCTTCGCCCAGGTTCGACAACGCATCCTCGGTGCGCGGCAGCGAGTGGCGCAGGTAGGTGATCAGGTTGCCCAGCATCTCGTCGGCGCGGGCCGGGTCGCTGCGGGTGAGCAACTGGGCGCTGGCGAGCGTGTTGTACAGGAAGTGCGGCTCGACCTGGGCATGCAGCAGGCTCAGCTTGGCGACGGTGAGCTCCTTCTCGGTCGCGCTCTGGCGTGCGCTGACCTGTTCCTCGCGGCGCCGCTCGGCAACCCGGCGCGCGATGGCGCGGCCGAGCGCTTCGGCGTTTTCCAGGTTGGTGCCGTAGTCGACGCAGAACCAGTCGGTCCAGGCGGCCCGCTCGGGCTCGCAGATCAGGGTGACGCTGCCGGCGTCGCCATTCGGGGTGACCGTGATGGAGACCTGGTTGCGCAGCGTATGCATGGCGGCCAGCCGCTTGGACGCCGACTCGCCCGGATAGGGATTGAGACGGTGGACGCGGGCGCGCACCTGCAGGCTGTCGCGTGCCGCTTCGACGTCGTAGGCGCCGGGCAGCTCGCGCAGGGCGGCGTCGACCAGGTCGAAGGCTTCGCCGGCCTCGAGCGGCAGCTCGATCTGGCGGCGCTGGCGGCGCGACAGGCTGGCGGCGTTGACGCGGCCGGCGATCAGGCGCACCCGCCGCACGTGCGAAAAGGCGCCGGTGATGGTGATGGCGGCCAGCAGAAAGCCGCTGATCACCATCAAGCCTTCACCGCCACTGTCCCCGCGGAAGAACAACTCGTGCAGGTTGATGCACAGCAGCAAATAGACCAGCTGCCAGGCGACGGTCAGGCGGGCGACGAAAAAGAGGCTGGAGATCATGTTGGTTCCTGAAGGTCAATGAGCTTGGAAGGACTTTAGCAAGCGCCACCGTTGTCAAAACGCATTATCCGACGGAACCGGCCGATCCGGCGGCAAAACCCCGATTTCGCCGATCGGACGTTACCGCTGCTGCCATGAATAATTACGAAAACCAACTAAATACTGACAAGCAACAAAGTGACTCTGGGCAATCGGTTGCACACTTAAGACTCGAAAAACGGGCAACCGCCCTTCCCTCAACCAAGGAGTCACCCATGAACATGAGCGCCCACGTCAAGCAACGCCGCCTCCAACTCGCGCTGGTTTCCGCGTTCGCCCTGGGCGCCGCAGCCATCGGCGGCAGCGCCGCCGCCGCCAACACGGATACGGCCACCGCCACCACCACCGTGGTCACGCCGATCGCGGTCGTGAAGTCGGCCGACCTGGCATTCGGCAATATCGCGTCCGGCGCCAGCGCCGGCACCGTCAAGGTCGATACCAACGGCACCCGCTCGGTGACCGGCGGCGTCACCGCCGCCGGCGGCACCGCCACCGCCGCCAAGTTCGACGTCACCGGCCAGTCCGGCCTGATCTACGACATCACCTACAGCAGCGGCGTCACCCTGACCGGGCCGGGCACCGCGATGGCGCTGACCCAGATCAGCGACCTGAGCGGCGCCGGCGGCGCCAGCTCGCTGGTCGCCAGCGGCACCCTGACCGGCGGCGCCCAGTCGATCTACATCGGCGGCACGCTGGCCGTCGGCGCCAGCCAGACCGCCGGCGCCTATACCGCCAACATCACCGCCACCGTCAACTACCAGTAGCGAGCGGCAAACGCGCCCGCCACGCCGGCGGGCGCATGGACCAGGACTGATGTCTGCAAAAACGCTGCGGCGACTGCTGCCGCTACTCATGCTGCTGACTTTGCCGGCACGGCCGGACAACAAGGTCGGCCTCGTCACCGCCACGCGCAACCTTGCGCTGGGCCGCTTTGTCGCGACCACCGGCGGCACCATCACGATCACCCCCGACGGCGTGCGCAGCAGCAGCGGCGGCATCATCCTGCTGGCCGGCGGCAGCGCCACCTCGGCCTCGTTCAGCCTGGCCGAAAGCGGCACCGGCACCGCCCTCACCTGGACCTCGATCACGCTGCCGGCCAGCGCCACCCTCGACAGCGCCGGCGCCAGCATGACGCTGACCGGCTTCACCAGCAATCCCGACCGCAACATCAGCGCCGGCGCCCAGATGCTGTCGGTCGGCGCCACCCTCGTGGTCAGCCCGAACCAGCCTGCCGGCAACTACACCGGCAGCTTCGCCGTTTCCGTCAATTACGAATAGATCCGGCCTCGCCGCCGCAGTCAAAGGAGCCACCATGCCCAGTTTCCCGTTCTCCCGGTCCGCCTCCAGGGCCGCCCTCGCCCTGCTGGCCGCGCTGCTGCTGCCGCAGGCGGCGATGGCCGACCTGATGCTGTTCCCCACCCGCGTGGTGTTCGAAAAGAACCAGCGCACCACCCAGGTCGACCTCGTCAACAACGGCGCCGAAGCGGCCACCTACCGCATCACCCTGGTGAACCGGCGCATGAGCGACAGCGGCGAGCTGCAGCCGGCCGACGCCGCGCTGCCCGGCGAACTGTTCGCGGCCGACCTGGTGCAGTTTTCGCCGCGCCAGGTCACGCTGCAGCCGGGCACCAGCCAGACCGTGCGCGTGATGGTGCGCAAACCGGCCGACCTGGCGCCGGGCGAATACCGCTCGCACCTGCAGTTCCAGCGCCTGCCCGACAGCAAAGGCGCCAGCAGCGTCGAGTCGGCGCCATCCGACCCGACGCAGATCGGCATCTTCCTCAACGCCCTGGTCGGCGCGTCGATTCCCGTCATCGTGCGGCACGATGCGACCAGCGCCAGCGTCAGCCTGTCCAACCTCCAATTGCAGCGTTCTGCCGGCAGCGCGGCGCCGGTGCTGGCGCTCCAGTTCGACCGCACCGGCAACCGCTCGGTGTACGGCGACCTGGCCATCAGCTTCACCCCGCGCGGCGGCGCCGAACAGGTGGTCGGGCGCGCCAACGGCGTCGCCGTCTACAGCCCCAACAGCGTGCGGCGCGCCCAGCTGCCGCTCTCTGTGCCGAACGGCGTGGCGCTGGCGCAGGGCACCCTGCGGGTGGCCTACCGCGACCGCCCCGAAGCGGGCGGCGCCATGCTGGCCGAGGGTACGCTCGTGCTGCCGTGAACGCCGCGGCCGCCCGCCGCAGGTGGCTCGGCAGCATCGCCGCCGCACTGCTGGCGCTGCTGCTGACGGCGCGCGCGGCGGCGCAGGACGATGCGGCCAGCCAGGTCTTCCTCGAAGTGCGGCTCGACCAGCACGTGCTGGCCGACGCCATCACCGGCTACCAGGCCGGCGACGACGTCCTGCTGCCGCTCGGCGAACTGTCCAAGCTGCTCACCGTCGCCATCCGCGCCCAGCCCGCCGAAGGGCGCGCCAGCGGCTACATCCTCGACGAGCAGCGCGGCTTCAGCCTCGATGTCGCCGGCCATTCGGCCACGCTGAACAACACGCGCGAAACGGTCGATCCGGCGCTGGTCGACGTGCGCGCCGACGACATCTACGTCGCCAGCAAGCTGCTGTCGCGCTGGCTGCCGGCAGAGCTCAAGGTCGACCTGCCCAGCCTGACGTTGCGGGTGCAGCCGCGCGAAAAGCTGCCGCTGCAGGCCAGGCTGGACCGCGCCAACGGCAGGCGCGGCGGCCTGCGCGGGCAGTACGTCGATCCCGGCTTCCCGCGCGCGCCCTCGCCCTACCGCCTGCTCGGCGTGCCCTTCATCGACCAGACCTTCGGCGTCGATGTCCGCCAGGGCGGGCAAGCCAGCCGCCAGGCTGCGTACACCGTCTACCTCACCGCCGACGTGGCCGGCATGGAAGCGCAGCTGTTCGCCAACCGCGGCTGGCCGGACGGGCGCGCCAGCGTGCGCTGGACGCTGGGCCGCAACGACCCCGACGCCGGGCTGCTCGGCCCGCTGCAGGCGCGTACCGCGCTGGTGGGCAGCGTGGCGGCGCCGGCCGTACCCAATATCAGCCAGTCGTACAGCAACGGCCGCGGCGTCACCCTGTCGAACCGGCCGTTGAACCAGCCGGCCGCGTTCGACCGCCACAGCCTGCAGGGCCCGCTGCCGCCGGGCTGGGACGTGGAACTGTATTTCAACGAGGCGCTGGTGGCGTTCCAGCAGGCGCGGCCCGACGGCACGTACAGTTTCGACGACTTGCCGCTGGTATACGGCGCCAATGAGTTCCGCCTGGTCTTCCACGGCCCGCTGGGACAGTTGCGCATCGAACGCCAGCTTTTCCTGCTGGAGCAATCGATGCTCGCGCCCGGCCAGCTGCATTACCACCTGACGCGCCAGCGCGACGACCAGTTGCGCGAGCGCAGCGTCGCCCAGTTCGAATGGGGGCTCGGCAAGCACCTGAACGTCACCGGCGGCCTGGTTCGCTTGCCGCATGGCGCCGCCGAGCGGCGCTATGCCAACCTCGGCCTGCGCGCCTATCTGCCGTCGCTGATCATTTCGGCCGAGCTGGCGCGCTCCGACCAGGGCGGCGTCCTGGCGCAGGCGGGAATGAAGACGCGCGTGCTGGGGCTGTCGCTGGCCGCCAGCCACGCCCAGTTGCGCGACTTCACCAGCGAAATCTACCCGCAGGCGGCCGACCCGGTGCGCGCGCGCGACGAGCTCAGCATCGATGGCCTGCTGCCGATGCCCGCCGCGCTGCAGGTGCCGGTATCGCTGCAGGTCCGGCACGACCGGTTCGCCTCGGCCGAGCGCAGCATCGAGCTGCTGGGCCGGGTATCGACCTATCAGCTGGGCACCGCCGTCAGCAACACGCTGCACTGGCAATCGCTGCGCGGCGCCAGAACGGCCGACGGCGTGCTGCAGGCGAGCCGCCGGGTGACCGGCATCGGCATCAGCGGCCAGCTGCTGTACGCCGTCAAGCCGCATTTTTCGACGTCCAGCGTGGCGTTGTCGGCCGACAAGATGGTGGCCGACGGCTACCTGCTCAATGTTGGCGTCACCCGCGCCATGGCCAGCGGCGAGCAGCGCTTCACCGCCGCCCTCAACAAGAGCCTGGGCAGTTTCGGCCTCGGCGTGAATGCTTTCTATTCGGCGCGCGGCGGTTACGGCGTCGGCGCGCGGCTGTTCGTCGCGCTCGGCCGCGAGCCGCGCAGCGGGCACTGGCGGGCCGACGCGCAGCCGATGGCCGGCAGCGGCGCCGCCTCCATCCGCGTATTTCTCGACAAGAACGAGAACGGCGTGATGGATGCCGGCGACGAACCGCTGCCCGGCGCCGGCTTCACCGTCAACGGTGGCGGTACCCTGGCGCGCACCGGCGCCGACGGCATCGCCTACCTGAACCGCCTGCCGGCCCGGCAGAATGTCGACATCGGCTTCGACGTTTCCACCCTCGAGGACCCGCAGCTGGCGGCGCAGCAGAAGGGCTTTCGCGTTGCCGCGCGCGCCGGCAAGGTCAGCGAGCTCGATTTCGCCGTCAGCATCACCGGCGAAATCGACGGCACCACCTACCTGCTGGCCGGCGGCGCCAGGCGCGGCATCGGCGACCTGCTGCTCGAACTGGTCGATGCCGGCGGCAAGGTCGCCGCCTCGATCGCCTCCAGCGCCGATGGCTACTACGTGATCCCTTACGTGCGGCCCGGCAAATACCTGCTGCGCATTTCGCCGGAACAGCTCAGCCGGCTCGCCCTGGCGAGCACCGCCACCCATGCGGTGACGATGGCGGCCGACGGCGCCAGCATCAACGGCCGCGACTTCGTCGTCGTGCCCGCAGCGCACCCGGGCGGCGGCTAGCCGGACGCTGCGTTGCGCCGCCGCGCCGCCGTTTTGGGTATCATGGCGCTTTCACCCAGGGAAATCCGATGAAAAACCTCCTGGTCCTGATGCTCGCCTGCCTGTCGCTGGCCGCCTGCAAGGACAAGCACGAGCCGCTCAAGCCGACTGTTGCCGCGGCCGTCAGCGTCGCCCCCGCTCCGGCCGCCTGAGCGCGCGGTGCGGTTTTGGCACTTGTCGCGGCGCGACAGGGTAAACTGCTGCCCTTTCCTTTCCATTCTTCCCTAAGCAGGTGCTGCCCATGTCGTTTGTTTCCCTCGGTCTGATCGATCCGCTCGTGCGCACGTTGAACGCGCTCGGCTACCAGGACCCCACTCCGGTGCAGGCCCAGGCCATTCCCGCCGTGCTTGCCGGGCGCGACGTCATGGCCGCCGCCCAGACCGGCACCGGCAAGACCGCCGGCTTCGCGCTGCCGATCCTGCAGCAGCTGACCATGGCCGGCCAGGCCAGCCCCAACTCGGTGCGCGCGCTGGTGCTGGTGCCGACCCGCGAGCTGGCCGAACAGGTGCACCAGAGCTTCCTCGCCTACGGCGCCGGCCTGCCGCTGCGCACCATGGTCGCCTACGGCGGCGTCAGCATCAACCCGCAGATGATGAAGCTGCGCAAGGGACTCGACCTGATCGTCGCCACCCCCGGCCGGCTGCTCGACCTGTATCGCCAGAACGCCGTCAAGTTCGACCAGCTGCAGACGCTGGTGCTCGACGAAGCGGACCGCATGCTCGACCTGGGCTTTTCGCGCGAGCTCGACGCGGTGTTCGCCGCCCTGCCCGCGCGCCGCCAGACATTGTTGTTTTCAGCCACCTTCTCCGACGACATCCGTGCGCTGGCCGGCAAGTTGCTGCGCGAGCCGCTCAGCATCGAAGTGAGCCCGCGCAACACCACCGTCAAGGCGATCGCCCAGTGGATCGTCCCGGTCGACAAGAAGAGGAAGCCCGAGCTGTTCATGCACCTGCTCAACAAGCAGCGCTGGGGCCAGGTGCTGGTGTTCGTCAAGACGCGCAAGGGCGTCGACCAGCTGGTCGAGACCTTGCAGGCGCACGGCGTGGCGGCCGATTCGATCCACGGCGACAAGCCGCAGCCGGCGCGCCAGCGCGCGCTCGAGCGCTTCAAGGCCGGCCACGCCAGCATCCTGGTCGCCACCGACGTCGCCGCGCGCGGCCTCGACATCGACGACCTGCCGCTGGTAGTCAATTTCGACCTGCCGATCGTGGCCGAGGATTACATCCACCGCACCGGCCGCACCGGCCGCGCCGGCGCTTCCGGCGAAGCGGTGTCGCTGGTCTGCGCCGACGAGGTGGTGCAGCTGGCGGCGATCGAAGTGCTGACCGGGCAGACGCTCGAGCGCATCGACGAGCCCGGCTTCGAGCCGGACCACCGCGTGCCGGTCACCAACACCCGCGGCGAAGTGGTCAAGAAGCCGAAGAAACCCAAGAAGCCGAAGGGCGACGCGCCGGTGTCGCAGGTGGACGTGCGCTTCGCAAGGCGCTGACGCCAGCGAGCACACCGGGGTCAGACCAGCTGGTCAGCGAGCACACCGGGGTCAGACCAGCTGGTCCGACCAGCTGGTCTGACCCCGTGGTCTGACCCCGGTGGTCGACCAGTGTGCGAAATCGGCGAAGCACGCAGGCGGCGCTAGCTATCAGCGGCCGGAACTGGCAGGGCGCCAATGACGGAACTATAATACCGAGGCAAGCCGCAGCAACCCGAGGCACGCCATGATCTTCGATTCCCGGGAACTCCACGCATCGCTCCCGCCCGGCGCGCTCTGCGCCAGCGACGGCACCTACGCCCGCTGCCTGCAGCTGGGCGTGGAACAGGCCGACATCGGCTGGCTCGACCACGCCACCGGATGCCGGCGCCGCGTGGCGCGCGACGAGCGGCTGTACCGGGCGGGCCAGCCCTTTCGCAACCTGTATGCGGTGCGCTTCGGCCACTTCAAGACCTTCCGGGTGGTCCATGACGGCGCGCAACAGATCACCGGTTTCCAGATGGCCGGCGAACTGCTCGGCCTCGACGCCATCAGCGGCGAACGCCACCAGTGCGACGCCGCCGCGCTGGAAGACAGCGAAGTGTGCGAGATTCCATTCGCCAGCCTGGAGCGCATGTTCGCGCGCGAACCGGCCCTGCTGCACCGCTTCCACCGCATCCTCGGCCAGGAAATCACCCGCGAACAGGACCTGGTGCTGCTATTGGCGAACATGCGCGCCGAACAGCGCTTCGCCGTGTTCCTGATCAACCTGTCGGCCCGCTACGCCGCCCGCGGCTACTCCTCCACCTGCTTCCAGCTGCGCATGTCGCGCGAGGAGATCGGCAACTACCTCGGCCTGACCATCGAGAGCATCAGCCGCCTGCTGTCGCGCTTCAAGAAGCAGGGCCTGCTGAAAGTGGACAAGCGCGAGCTGACCCTGGTCGAACCGGCCGTGCTCGAAGCGATGGCGGCGGGCACCGAACAAAGCCAGCCGATCGGTTGAGTCTGCCCGGCGTATATAATAGCCACTGAGCGCCGCTTCGCGGAGCCAGCCGCACCTTAAGACCGGAATCGATGAACCACCTTTGCCATCCGCTGCCATGCCCCATCTGAACGTGCCCTTGCTCAAGGCCAGTTGCGCCCAATGCAGCATGCATCAGCTATGCCTGCCGATGGGGCTCGACGCCGGCGACATTCGCCGCCTCGACGAAGTGATCGGCCGGCGCCGGCGCGTCGCCCGCGACGAGCGCCTGTACCAGATGGACGAGCCGTTCCGCAACCTGTACGCGATCCGCTTCGGCCACTTCAAGACCTACCAGGTCAACGCCGCCGGCGAGCAGCAGATCACCGGCTTCCAGATGGCCGGCGAACTGCTCGGCATGGACGCCATCAGCGGCGACCGCCACCACTGCGACGCGGTGGCGCTGGAAGACGCCGAAGTGTGCGAAATCCCGTTCGCCGGACTGGAAGAGCTGTTCGGCCACGTGCCGATGTTGCTGCGCCACTTCCACCGCATCATGAGCCAGGAAATCACGCGCGAGCAGAACGTCATGCTGTTGCTTGGCAATATGCGCGCCGAGCAGCGTTTCGCCGTGTTCCTGGTAAACCTGTCGTCGCGCTACGCCGCGCGCGGCTACTCGCCCACCAGCTTCCAGTTGCGCATGTCGCGCGAGGACATCGGCAACTACCTCGGCCTGACCATCGAAAGCATCAGCCGCCTGCTGTCGCGCTTCAAGAAGCAGGGCCTGCTGACGATCGACAAACGCGAGGTCACGCTGCTCGAGCCGGTGCTGCTGCGGGCGATGGCGGCCGGCACCGAGCAGTGCCGGCCGATGTCCTGACCCTGCCTCAGAACGGCGGCTGGTCGCCGGCCGGCACCGCGATCATGTAGTAGGTGAGCATGCTCGCCAGCGAACACAGCGTCCAGAGCAGGAAGAAGCCGATGCTGTAGACCGCCATCGACGAGAGCCCGGTGCCGCCCAGGTGGGCCAGCTCTTCCGGGTCGAACAGCGAAAAGAACACTCCCTCGGCAAGCGAGGCCGCCACGAACGACGGCCACAGCACCGTCAGCGCGCGCCGCCTCATGGCGCCTCCGCCGGCGCATCGGCGCGGATCGCCAGCTGGTGCTGGCGCGGCCAGCTCCAGCTGCGCGCCAGCCGCCATTCGCGGCGCGCGCCTTCCACCACCACCTGCCAGTGGGTGTGCTCGAGCGCGGCCAGCGGCGCGGAAAAGCGGCCCTCGGCGTCCGGCTGCACCAGCAGCTTGATGTCCTTGTCCGGCTGCGTCGGATGGGCCAGGTAAATGTGCAGCGGCGCCGACAGCGGGCCGTCGGCGCCGCGCATGCTGCCCGACAGCGTCGCGCGGCCGGCGTCGTAGGACGCCTCGAACGACAGCGCCAGCGCCGCCGCCGCGCGGTCGCGCCGCAGGTCCTGGTTGATCGCCTTGCCCTGCTTGTAGTAGTCGTCCACCACCATCGCATCGGGCCGGCTGATGGCGAGGTAGCCGGCAAAGGCGCCGCCGACAATGACGAACAGCGGCCCGAACATCAGCAGCCACGGCCAGCGCTGCTTGTACCAGGGCCCCTCGCCGGCGCCCGCCGGTTGGGGAAAAGCATGCATGACTGTCTCCTTGTCCTCGTCTTTGTTCATTATCTCGGCACGATGAATACGGCTTTTTCGCTGACCTTGAGCGCCGGGTCGTCCAGCGCCGTCAGGGTGAATTCGATGCGGTTCGAGCCGGGCCGCGCCGCGTCGCGCGGCACCCGCACCCGCACCGGCACCGCGCGCGCGCTGGCGCCGTCGAGCGTGGCCGTGTCGGCGGTGGCCAGCGCGATCGCCGGCAGTCCGGCCACGCCGATGCGGAAGGTGTGCGCCTTTTCGGCCGTGTTCATCACCTGCAGCCGGTAGACGTTTTCGATGATGCCGTCCTCCACTTCGCGGCCCATGGCGCCGCGGTCGCGCATGACGTCGAGCTTGAGCGGCGTGCGCAGCGCCATCGTGGTGCCCAGCGCGGCCACGATCAGGGCCAGCAAGGCGCTGTAGATGAGCACGCGCGGACGCAGCACGCGCCGGCGTATCTGCGCCACGCTCCAGCGGCCGGCCAGCGCATTGACGGTCGCATAGCGGATCAGCCCCGGCGGCAGCTCGACATGCGCCATCACCGAATTGCAGGCGTCGATGCAGGCGGCGCAGCCGATGCACTCGTACTGCAGGCCCTTGCGGATGTCGATCCCGGTCGGGCACACCTGCACGCACATGTTGCAGTCGATGCAGTCGCCCTTGGGCGGCGCGGGGCCGTCGGCGCTCAGCGCGCTCCTGGCTGCCGGCTTGGCGCGCGGCTCGCCGCGGGCGCCGTCATAGGTGACGATCAGCGTGTCGTTGTCGAACATGGCGCTCTGGAAGCGCGCGTACGGGCACATGTACTTGCACACCTGCTCGCGCAGCCAGCCGGCGTTGCCGTAAGTGGCCAGCGCATAGAACAGGATCCAGAACGTCTCCCACGGCCCCAGGCTGAACGCGCCGATCGCGCCGGCCAGGCTGGCCACCGGCGTGAAGTAGCCGACGAAGGTAAAGCCGGTCCACAGCGCCACAGCGCCCCAGGCGGCGTGCTTGGCGCTCTTGCGCGCCACCTTTTCCAGCGTCCACGGCTGGCGGTCGAGGCGGATGCGGGCGCTGCGCGCGCCTTCGATGCGCCGCTCGATCCACAGGAAGATCTCGGTGTACACCGTCTGCGGGCAGGCAAAGCCGCACCACACCCGCCCCGCCACCGCGGTGACCAGGAACAGCGCGTAGGCGCAGACGATCAGCAACGCCGCCAGGTAGATGAAGTCCTGCGGCCACAGCACCACGCCGAAGATGAAGAACTTGCGCGCGCCGAGGTCGAACAGCACCGCCTGGCGGCCGTTCCAGGAGAGCCACGGCAGGCCGTAGAACACGGCCTGGGTCAGCCACACGCAGATCCAGCGCAGCGTGGCGTAGCGCCCCTTCGCCTCGCGCGGGTAGATTTCCTCGCGCGCGGCGTACATGCGGATGACCGCTTCGCGCGGCGCTGCCTGGCTCATTTGGCGACGCCTTCAGCACCCTGGCGCGACAGGCTCCAGACGTAGGCTGCCAGCACGTGCACCTTCGGTTCGCCGAGGAAGGCGTCGAAGGCCGGCATGGTGTTGGTGCGCCCGCGCGTGATGGTCTCGGCGATGGTCTCGGCGCTGCCGCCGTAGAGCCACACCTTGTCGGACAGGTTGGGCGCGCCCAGCGCCTGGTTGCCGATGCCGCCGGCGCCGTGGCAGGCGGCGCAGGCGCCGAACTTGGTGCGGCCGAAGGCGACCTTGATCGGGTCGGCCGGCATGTCCGACAGGCTCCTGACGTAATGGGCGACGTTCTCGACGTCCTTGTCGGTGCCCAGCGCCGCCGCCATCGGCGGCATCATGCCGGTGCGCCCGTGCAGGATGGTCTGCTTGATCACGGCCGGCTCGCCGCCGTGCAGCCAGTCGCTGTCGGTCAGGTTCGGGAAGCCCTTGTTGCCGCGGGCGTCGGAGCCGTGGCACTGCGCGCAGTAGGTCAGGAACAGCCGCTCGCCGATCGCGTGCGCCTGCGGGTCGGCCGCCACCACCTTCAGGTCCTGCTTGGCGTACTTCTCGAACAGGGGGCCGTAGTCGGCCTCCGCTTTCTTGAGCTCGGCCTGGTACTGGCCGGACGACTTCCAGCCCAGCTGGCCGGCGTAGCTGCCCAGGCCCGGATAGAGCACCAGGTAGGCCAGCGCGAAGACGATGGTGATGTAGAACAGCCACATCCACCAGCGCGGCATCGGCGTATTGAGTTCCGTCAGGTCGCCGTCCCAGACGTGGCCGGTGGTGCCGTTGTCGGCCACCGAGCCGTCGGCGGCCAGCCGCACCCGGTGCTTCGACTGCGACCATAACAGCAGGCCGCAGCCGGCGATCGACAGCAGCGTAATGGCGGCGATGTAGTAGTCCCAGAAGCCGTTGGTGAAATCAGCCATGTTCGAAGTCCTCCTCGTCGGCGAACGGCAGCGCGGCGGCGGCCTCGAAGTCGGCGCCGCGCTTGACGATGAAGGTCCACAGCACGATGCCGATGAAGGTGGCGAAGCTGACCACCGTCATCACGCTGCTGGCGCTGTCAAAAATGTGTTCGATAGCCATCTCAGTTCCTCGTCTTGATCAGTGTGCCCAGGCCCTGCAGGTAGGCGACCAGCGCATCCTGTTCGGTCTTGCCCTCGAGCGCTGCCGGCGCGTCCTTGATTTCCTGCTCGCTGTAGGGCACGGCCAGGCGCTTCAGGGCGCGCATCTTCGGCACCACTTCCGCCGGCACCAGCGCCGTCGTTGCCAGCCACGGGTAGTTCGGCATGTTCGACTCGGGCACCAGCGCGCGCGGGTTGTCGAGGTGGGTGCGGTGCCATTCGTCGCTGTAGCGCCCGCCCACCCGCGCCAGGTCCGGGCCGGTGCGCTTCGAGCCCCACTGGAACGGCCGGTCGTAGACGAATTCGCCGGCCACCGAATAGTGGCCATAGCGCTCGGTCTCGGCGCGGAACGGCCGGATCATCTGCGAATGGCAGTTGTAGCAGCCCTCGCGCACGTAGATGTCGCGGCCGACCAGCCGCAGCGGCGAGTACGGTTTGAGGCCGGCGATCGGCTCGGTGGTCGACTTCTGGAAGAACAGCGGCACGATCTCGACCAGGCCGCCGATGGACACCACCAGCAGCACCAGGCCGATCAGCAGCCACGGATTCTTTTCGATCCATTCATGCGAAAACTTCATTTGCAGCTCCAGGGTGTGCGGGATTAAGGGACGGGATGCGCGGGTCGACGACGACCGTCTGGCGCAGCGTCATGTACGTGTTGTAAGCCATCATCAGCATGCCCGACAGGTACAGCAGGCCGCCGCTGAAGCGGATCACGTAGTACGGGTAGGTCGCCTTGACGCCTTCGACGAAGGTGTAGGTCAGGGTGCCGTCGGCGTTGACCGCGCGCCACATCAGGCCCTGCATCACGCCGGCGATCCACATCGAGGCGATGTACAGCACGATGCCGATGGTGGCGACCCAGAAGTGGGTGTCGATCAGCGAGACGCTCCACATTTCCTTCTTGCCCGCCAGGCGCGGGATCAGGTAGTAGATCGAGCCCATCGTGATGAAGCCGACCCAGCCGAGCGCGCCGGCGTGGACGTGGGCGATGCCCCAGTCGGTGTAGTGCGACAGCGAGTTGATGGTCTTGATCGACATCATCGGTCCTTCGAAGGTGGCCATGCCGTAGAACGACAGCGACACGATCAGGAACTTGAGGATCGGGTCCGAGCGCAGCTTGTGCCAGGCGCCCGACAGCGTCATGATGCCGTTGATCATGCCGCCCCACGACGGCGCCAGCAGGATCAGCGAGAAGATCATGCCGACCGATTGCGTCCAGTCCGGCAGCGCCGTGTAGTGCAGGTGGTGCGGGCCCGCCCACATGTAGGTAAAGATCAGCGCCCAGAAGTGCACCACGGACAAGCGGTACGAATACACCGGACGCTCGGCCTGTTTCGGCACGAAGTAGTACATCATGCCGAGGAAACCGGCCGTCAGGAAGAAGCCCACAGCGTTGTGGCCATACCACCACTGGACCATCGCATCCTGAACACCGGCGTAGGCCGAATAGGACTTGGTCAGCGATACCGGAATGGCGGCGCTATTGATGATATGCAACAGCGCAACGGCCAGGATGAAGCTGCCGTAGAACCAGTTGGCGACATAGATATGTGTCACCTTGCGCTTGGCGATCGTGCCGAAGAAGACGACCGCATAAGCCACCCAGACGAGCGCGATCAGGATATCGATCGGCCATTCAAGCTCGGCGTATTCCTTGCCCTGCGTGAAACCCAGCGGCAAGGTGATGGCGGCCAGGACAATGACCAGTTGCCAACCCCAAAAGACAAAGGCGGCCAGACCATCGGAGAAAAGGCGGGTATGGCAGGTTCGCTGAACCACGTAAAGCGAACTCCCCATCAGCGCACAACCACCGAACGCAAAAATGACCGCGTTGGTATGCAAGGGCCGCAAACGCCCAAAGTGCAGGAAGCCAAAGTTCAGTTCTGGCCAGACAAGCTGCGCGGCAATGATGACACCGACCAGCATGCCGACAATGCCCCAGATCACTGACATCACGGTAAATTGGCGCACAACCTTGTAGTTGTACGTAGATTGAGTTTCCGACATGGACCCACCTCGCTTTTTATTGAGAACACCCGATACAAACCAAGCCGCTTTTTAGCGCCCCTGAAACCGCATCGCTAACGTTGTTATTTTAACCACAAAACAAATTTTTGATATAGATCAAGTCAGATTGAATTACTTATATTTTGCTGCGTCACTCATCCAACATCGACAAGTTATGAAGTAGCGCTTGATCAACTCATTGCACGACCTCCAGAATCCAGCATTCACAATAGATCAAGGCGCGCTGAAAAGCCATCGGCATTTTCTGCGAGAACAACTTGCCGTGAATGCATAATTCACTTTATCGTAACGTGTTAATCATTACACAAGCGGCGCTCCAGAATTCTTTCCCGGCGG
>JBBRXM010000037.1:0-45305 GCA_038248405.1 Burkholderiales bacterium | reverse complement strand
TGCACGCGCAGCGAGCGGCAGCGCGGACAGGCATGCGGGGCGCGCGCCGCTTCGATCACCGCAACTGTCTGCTCCAGTTGCGAGACGCCATTGAGCGCCGCGGCCAGTTCGGCGCGCTGGCGCGCAGACAGCCCGCGCACTGTCTCGAGAAGCTGCTCGAACTCGGGCAAGGCTATCACGCTCACTCCCATGGCGATCTGGTCTGGTTGAGACCTCAGCCATACGAGCTAGTTCAAAATCCCCGACTTAACGCGCACAGAGCCAAAAAAAACGCCAGCACGAGGCTGGCGTTGGCGACGCGGTGAAACGCTTACACCTGCGGCGGATCGGTCTCGCGGGCGAACGAGCGGTGGCCAGCCAGCGCAGTCTTGAACGCTGCCAATGCACTCGCGGCGGTCTCGCTGTGGGTACCGATCAGCGCCGGGTCATCCGAGCCGTCCGGCAAGGTCGCTGGCACGCCGGCGGCCTGCAGCAGCGCCGCGCCGGCGCCGACCACCATGATCGGCTTGCAGTGGCGATACTGCAGTCGCACGAAGTCGAGTGCATTGGCGTCGCGGCCAAGCGCGGCGACCGATGCTTCGCCGTCGGGCACGACCACGGCGTCGTACAGTACCGAAGGGCCCGCCTCCAGCGTGATCTCGACGTCCAGCGTGCCCTTGTCGGACGTCGCCACCTTGCCTAGCTGGCTGGACACCACGCGCGGCACCGCACCGTCGGCCAGCAGCGACGCGTAGATCGCGCGCACGCCGGCGCCGTCGACGCCGGCGGCCACCAGGATCGCGACCTTGCGCGTGTTGATGCCGGTTTCGCCCGGACGGGCCAGCAGCGACAACGGCGGCGACGGCTCGAACTCGGGAATGGGCCGGTCGGTCGCCAGCGGCAGCGGCGCCGGCACTTCAATGCCGAGCCCATGGGCGACGGCGGCGGCCAGCACCGGATTGACGTTGACGAGGGTGGCGACGACGCGTTCGCGGATGGCCGGGGTCTGCACCCGGGTCAGCTCGAACCGGTAGGCGCCGGCAATGTGCGCCTGCTCGATCGGCGTCTGGCTGTTCCAGAACAGGCGGGCCTGCGAGTAATGATCGGCGAACAGCTCCGGCTTGCCGCGCACCTTGTCTTCGGCGGCCCGCTCGGGAAAGCTGGAAAAGCCCTGCGTGCCGGCCTGCGCCGGGTAGCCGCCACCCAGCGAGTTCGGCTCGTAATTGACGCGGCCGCGGTGGATCGCCTGGCGGTGCATGCCGTCGCGCTGGTTGTTCTGCACCTGGGCGACCGGCGCATTGATCGGGATCTCGTGGAAGTTCGGCCCGCCGAGACGGCTGATCTGGGTGTCCAGGTAAGAATGGATACGGCCCTGCAGCAGCGGATCGTTGGTGAAATCGATGCCCGGCACGATATGCGCCGTGCAGAACGCAACCTGCTCGGTTTCGGCGAAGAAGTTGTCCGGATTGCGGTTGAGCACCATCTTGCCGACCGGGATCAGCGGCACCATTTCCTCCGGGATGATCTTGGTCGCATCGAGCACGTCGAAGTCGAACGCCTCGGCCTGCTCTTCGGTAAACACCTGCAGGTTCAGTTCCCACTCGGGAAAGGCGCCCGCTTCGATCGCTTCCCACAGGTCGCGGCGGTGGTAGTCGGGATCGGCGCCGATGATCTTGGCCGCCTCGTCCCACACCAGCGAGTGGGTGCCCTGCACCGGGTTCCAGTGGAACTTGACGAAGCGCGACTCGCCGGCCGCGTTGACCAGGCGGAAGGTATGCACGCCGAAACCCTGCATCGTGCGGTAGCTGCGCGGGATGGCGCGGTCCGACATCAGCCACATCAGCATGTGGGTCGATTCGGGCATCAGCGAGACGAAGTCCCAGAAGGTGTCGTGGGCGCTGGAGGCCTGCGGCATCTGGTGATGCGGCTCCGGCTTGACCGAGTGCACCAGGTCGGGGAACTTCATCGCGTCCTGGATGAAGAAGACCGGCATGTTGTTGCCCACCAGGTCCCAGTTGCCTTCGTCAGTGTAGAACTTGACGGCGAAGCCGCGCACGTCGCGCACGGTGTCGGCCGAGCCGCGCTCGCCGGCGACGGTGGAAAAGCGGGTGAACACGGGCGTGCGCTTGCCGGCCTGGCCGAACAGCGAGGCGCGGGTCAGGTCGGAGAGGTCCTTGTAGGCTTCGAAGTAGCCGTGCGCGGCCGAACCGCGCGCGTGCACCACGCGCTCAGGGATGCGCTCGTGGTCGAAGTGGGTGATCTTTTCGCGCAGGATGAAGTCTTCCAGCGCGGTCGGCCCGCGCAGGCCGACCTTCAGCGAATTCTGGTTGTCGGCGATCGGCACGCCCTGGTTGGTGGTCAGGCGCTGGCCGCCGGCGTCGACGCGCACGCGGTCAAGCGGCTCGACGGTCGGATTGACGCCGGCCGGCGGCACGCCGCTGCCGACCTTCGACGAGGCGATGGTTTCGGTGGACGTGCTGCCGGTGGCGGCAGGCGTCGATGGCTCGTGCGTGTCGCCCGGCTGCGGCGTGTAGGCGGCCGCGCCGTGCTCGCCCGGCTTGGTCGGGTTAAATGGCATTTGGGCGGCCAGCTGCTGGCCGGCGACGGTCTTTTGCAAAAGCTGTTCCGCCACCGGATTCTTGTTACCGAGGCTGGACGGCGGCTGCGCGGCCGACGGGCCGGACACAGTACTCAGGATGGAACCGGCGCCGTCGACTGACTGACCGTTTTTCTTGCGTGTAACCATTGAACACCTCAGACATATTGATGAATCGGTTGTCACCCGTCAGTGGGCGAAAAGAGCAATCAGAATGATGATCGGAATCGGAATACCAACCAGCCACAAGAGGATCGAACGCATGGACATCTCCTTATTCGGTGCGATTGAGTAAATTGAGCAGGTGATTAGCGGCGCCCAGCGAGCGGCCTGGCAACGTTGTCGCGCAGCCTGCCGCCGAAGGTTGCAGCCATGCTGGCGACGAACGCGCCGAGCAGCAGCGCAACGGTCATCCACAGGGCGGCGCCGGCGGTGGCCTTGCGCGCCGTGTCGGCCGCTTCCTTCGCCTTGTTGCTGGCATTGGCCGCGGTGGTACTGACCTTGCTGTAGACCTCGTCGACACGCTTTTCGGCGTCCGCCTGGGCCATGCCGGTGCGGCCGGCAACGACCTTGGCGAGATAGGCGCGGTCATCGGCCGACAGGCTGCCTGCCTGCACCGAGGTGGCGAAAATGCGCACCACTTCCGCACGCGGGTTGGCGCCGGCGTCGGCGGGCGCCTTGTCGGAACGCAGCAGCATGTCGGAGAAATAGTCGACCGGATTGAGGTTGCTGCCCTCCGCGCCCTCCTTGACGGCGCCGGCGGCGGCCGCGCCGCCGGCGGCGGCAGTGACCTTGGCGACACCGGCGCCGGCATCGATTGCACCGCTCATGGCGGCGCGCACGGTGCCGCCGACCAGCATGGCGGCAAGCAGGGTGGCGACCGCCCAGGCCAGCAGGCCGTGCGCGGTATCGCGGAAATAGACTTCATCGGTATGGACGCCGGCCCACCTGGTGCGCAGCCGCCCGGCCATGTAGCCGCCGACGGCGGAGGCGGCGAGCTGGGTAAACGTAATCCACAGGATGGTCGCGACGCCGATGGCGGCGGCGCTGTTATACGACCACGGCGACACCGATGCCAGGCCGAGGCCGGTACCGAGGATGAACAACACCAGCGACAGCGCCGCGGCGGCAGCCGCGCCCGCGAAGACCGCTCCCCAGGACACGCCCGAGCGCGCTTCGCTCGCATCGAAGGCGGCGCGTGGCGACGCGTCAGAATTGACCGATTGAGCCTGCATGATTTCTCCCCGAATTTTTTTTGTTGGATGTTTTTTGCGCGCAAACGCTTCCGGCCGACCGCGGGCCGACCGGAATCGTTACCTGAAAAACCGGCGAATGATTAGCGGCGGCCGCCCAGGATTTTCGACAGCAGGTAGCCAGCGCCCAGTGCCACCAGCACCGAAGTGCCCGGGCTGCTGCGCACGTACTCGCGGCCGGTGTCGGCAAAGCGCTGGGCCGCATCGGTCAGCTGGCGCGACTTCTCGTCCATGCTCCTGGTGGCGCCGGCCAGCGCGCCGGACACCTTGTCGACGCCGGCGTGGGCCGAGCTGGCGAGGCGGTCAACCACTGGCTGGGCCGCATCGGCCGCCTTGTCGATCGTCTTGTGCAGGTCGCCGGTGCTCGGCAGCTCTTTCGACACGTCCTTGGCCATATCCTTGGCCTTGTCGATCACGCTGGCGCCGCTGGTGGCGCCGGCGTTGCCGCTGGTGCCGGCGTTGCCCATGCCTTTGCCCATGTCCTTGCCCATGCTGCTGCCTGCGCCTTCGCGGCCGGTGTCGCGCGAGCTGCCATCGTTCGATTTCTGGTTTTCCATGATGTATTCCTTGTAAGTATTAATTTAACTGCACGGCGTGGAGCGAACCTGACCCTCACTTATTTTTTCCTGATTGCGTCTTCAACATACAAAGCAGAGGGAGCGGCTGTACCGCTCTCGCCTCGCCATCTGCGTTTCTCTACATCGAACCCAAAAAATATAGGAATTGCAACCTTGTCACTGTGCGCTGACTAACAGAGCCGAAAACGGGCCTAAACTCGCCTTTCTAACGGGAAATTAGCAATTCCTGCCGGCAGGAGCGAGCGCTCGTGTACTATTGCTGCGTAGACATAAGTGTCCGCATTGCATAAATATGCGCGCGGGATACGGGGGCGGCGTTTGCCATACCACGATGAGGCCGCACAGCACGGCACCGCAGGGAAAGTGTGGCCCGGATGGCTACAGCGTCTGATACTTCGCAATTTCCACTGGAAAGCGGGTGGAATAATCGCCATACTGTCGCTGCACATAGGAAAATCGCCATGACGTTCAATTACTCCAGAGTCGCCCAGCCGCACGATCAGTGCCAGGCAGGCTCACGCCAGTTTGGCGCGCTCGGGAAGTTGCTTTCCCCGGGCATGCCGCACACCGGCCGCTGGATAAAGAGCGAAGCGGACCGTGACCGCGTGTTCTGGGCCAACATCGCCCGGGTGACGCCGATCGAGCCGCGCGACGCCGACGGCTCGGCCAGGAAGCACGATTCCTATATCCTGCAGAAGGACCCCGACGGCTGCTGGTTCCTCGACCAGTGGAAGCAGGACTCGGCCGGCAACGTACGGCCGCTCGTCGCGCCGCCGAGCAATCGCGACAGCGCGTGGCGCCAGCCGAGCGAAAACGCCGACACCTACTTCATCATCGAGATCAGCTAAGCCTGATTGGCACGCGGAGATCGCCGCACCTCGGGGGCGGCACTCCGCTATAATTCCCTCTATAAACATTAGTTCGCTTGCCAACAGTGAGCCGCTGCCCAACATATTCCGATTGAAACTTTTCGTTCGTTTTACGAACTGATCCATGCCGAATCCCGCTTCGCAGTTTTCCTTTGCTGTCACGCAGGCAATGCTGACGCTCGCCGTACAGAGCGAGTTCGACGTCATTGCATCGCGCCAGCGCGCGCGCCAGATCGCCGGCCTGTGCGGCTTCAGCCCGCTCGACCAGGCGCGCATCGCCACGGTCGTCTCTGAGCTGACCCGGAACATTTTCAATTACGCCGTCAAGGGAACAGTCGGCTTTTCCATCGCCGACGACCACGGCCGCCAGCAGCTCATGATGGTGGTGCAGGACCAGGGGCCGGGCATCGCCAACCTCGACGAAATCCTCGACGGGCGCTTTCGCTCGACTACCGGCGCGGGGCTGGGCATCCTGGCGGCGCGCCGGCTGATGGACCGCTTCGACATCGTCACCGGCCACAACGCCGGCACCGCGATCCACCTGTGCAAGGCCTTGCCGGCCGGATCCGCCGCAGTGACCGCGGCCTCGATCGAAGCAATCCTGGCCAGGCTGGACATTTTGCCGAGCAACGTGGCGCTGTCGGAGGCGACCCAGCAGAACCGCGAACTGACCGACGCGCTGGGCGCCTTGCAGGCCCGCCAGGATGAGTTGCTGATCGTCACGGCGCGGCTGGAAGAGACCAACCGCCGGGTCGAGGCGCTCAACGTCGAGCTCGACGAAAAGGCCGCCGCGCTGCTGCGCGCGGACCGCAGCAAGGACGAGTTTCTCGCCATCCTCAGCCACGAACTGCGCGGCCCGCTGTCGGCCGCCGGCATGGCCGCGCAACTGCTCGAGGCCGGCCCCGACGCGCCCGGCAAGACCGCCAAGATGAGCCAGGTGATCATCCGCCAGGTGGGCCACATGAGCCGGCTGGTGGAAGACCTGCTGGACGTCTCGCGCGTCAGCCGCGGCCTGGTACGGATCGAGAAGGCGCCGATCGACATCGGTGAAGTGATCAGCGGCGCGGTCGAGCAGGTGGCCACCGCGGCGGCGCAGAAAGGGCATGCCATCCGCTTGTCGCTCCCGCCGCAGCCGGCGATCGTCCAGGGTGACCGTACGCGCATGCTGCAAGTGGTGAGCAACCTGCTCACCAATGCGATCCGCTACACCCCGGACGGCGGCAACATCGACGTGGCGCTGGCCGTGACGGCCGGCTCGGTCGCCGTCACCATCGTCGACGACGGCATCGGCGTGCGTCCGGACCTGCTGCCCAAGCTGTTCGACCTGTACGTGCAGGCCGAACGCACGTCGGACCGCCAGGGCGGCGGCCTCGGCCTTGGATTGGCGCTGGTGAAGAACCTGGTCGAAGCGCACGACGGCACCGTCACCGCCGAAAGCGAGGGCGCCAACCGCGGCAGCACGTTTACGGTGCGCCTGCCGGCCGCCGCAGCCACTAGCGCGGCGCCCGCAGCTCCTTGAGGATCTGGGCCAGCGAATACGGTTTTGCAATGAAGGAAAACTCCTCCATGGCGGACCATTCGTCACCCATGGTATCGGCCGCGTAGCCCGACGCGAGGATGATTTTCAGTGCCGGGCGCAGCGTGCGCGCCTGGCGCGCCAGGGCCACGCCGCTCAGTCCCGGCATCACGACATCGGAAAACATCACGTCGATGGCCGGGTCCTTCTTCAATTCCTCGAGCGCGTCGGCGCCGCTTTTGGCCGCGATGACCTGGTAGCCGAGCGTGCCGAACAGGGCAGCGGCCATGTCGCGCACATCGTCCTGGTCGTCCACCACCAGCGCTTTTTCGAGCAAGGCCGCATTGCCCGGCGCAGCCGGTGCGCCGCTATCGGCTAACGCGGGAAAGTAGAAGGCGACCTGGGTACCCTCGCCGACGACCGACGTGATCGCCAGGTCGCCATTCGACTGTTGCGCCAGACCGTATGCCTGGCTCAAACCCAGCCCGGTCCCCTTGCCGATCGGCTTGGTCGTGAAGAACGGTTCCACCGCCCTCGAGATGATGTCGCCGCTCATGCCCTCGCCGGTGTCGGCCACCTCCACCTTCACATAGCGCCCGGCCGGCAGCGTGCCGACCTGGTGGTCGGTCAGCACGACCGTGGCGGTGCGCAGGCAGATGGTGCCGCCGTCCGCGGTGGCGTCGCGCGCGTTGACGATCAGGTTCAGCAGGGACGCTTCGAACTGGGCGGCGTCGATCCGTACCGCCGGCAGCTGCGCGGCAAGGTCGAGCTGGAACTCGACCGAGCCCTTGCTGGCGCGCCGCAGCACCGCTTCGAAGGAAGCGATCACCTCGTTCAGGTTCAGGTTGTCCTGCTTGAGCGGCTGGCGCCGCGCGAACGTCAGCAATTGCTGCGTCAACGTGGCGCCGCGGGCGGCTGCGCGTGTCATGGCGTCGAGGATGCGCACGTCGTCGGGCTCGACCAGGCGGCGCTGCAGGATGCCCAGGCCGTTGACGATCACGCTGAGCAGGTTGTTGAAGTCGTGGGCCACGCCGCCGGTCAGCTTGCCGATCGCTTCCAGTTTTTGCGACTGGAACAGCGCCGCGTTGGCGCGCTCGAGCTGCTGCGCCGCGTCGCGCCGCTCGGTGATGTCGCGGGTAACCTTGGCGAAACCGAGCAGTTTTCCCAGCTGGTCGTAAATCGGGTCGATCACCACGTGGGCCCAGAACCGCGTGCCGTCCTTGCGCACGCGCCAGCCTTCGCTCTCGTAGCGGCCGTCCTTGATGGCGCGCGCCAGCGCCCGCATCGGGGCGCCGTCGGCAGCGTCGTCGGGCACGTAGAAGCGCGAAAAATGCGTATTGAGCACCTCCGCTTCTTCGTAGCCCTTGATGCGCCGCGCGCCGGCGTTCCAGTTGGTGACGATTCCGGTGGGCGAAAGCATGTAGATCGCATAGTCGGTGACGCCCTGCACCAGCAGGCGGAAACGCTCTTCGCTGGCGTGCAGCTGTTCGGCCGCCTTCTTGCGTTCGGTGATGTCGCGCGTGATCTTGGCGTAGCCGAGCAGCGCGCCGGCCGGATCGTAGATCGGGTCGATGACGACGCTGGCCCAGAAGGTGGTGCCGTCCTTGCGCACGCGCCAGCCCTCGTCTTCGAACTTGCCGTTGGCGCGCGCCGTCGCCAGCGCCCGCTCCGGCAGGCCATCTGCGCGGTCGTACTCGCTATAGAAAGTGGAAAAATGCCGGCCGATGATTTCGTCTGCGCTGTATCCCTTGAAACGTTGGGCGCCGGCATTCCAGCTGTTGACGATGCCCTCGGGGGACAGCATGTAGATGGCATAGTCGGTCACGCCGTCGACGAACATGCGGAAGCGGTCGGCGGCGGCGCTGAAGGAGGGAGAAGAGGCAGTTGGCATGTGCTAAATCCGGCTCGATGCGAGGGAGTGGCATCAAAAGCACTACGATATACCAATTCGGCGCCTGTCGATGTCGCGGATGCGGCACTATTCTTGAGAAACGCGCAACTTTAGCGCATTTTTTCCACCCTGGTTTGCCGTTCGGGCCTGCCCTCACGGCGACAGGCAACACCTGCAACGCCGGAACGGCGTGCAGGGTCTGCAAAAAAATGGCGGCCAAGACGGATCAGGCCGCCTTTGCCAGCACCCGGTGCGGGTCGATCACGAATTTCTTCGGCGCGCCGGCATCGAACGCGCCGTAGCCTTCCGGCGCCTGGTCGAGCGTGATCACCTGCACGCCGACGATCTCGGCGATCTTGATCTTGTCCCACAGAATCGCCTGCATCAGTTGCCGGTTGTATTTCATGACCGGCGTCTGGCCGGTGTGCAGGCTGTGCGACTTGGCCCAGCCCAGGCCCAGGCGCAGGCTGAGGCTGCCGCGCCTGGCGGCGGCGTCCACCGCGCCAGGGTCTTCCGTCACGTACAGGCCGGGAATGCCGATGCGGCCCGCCGCGCGGGTGATCTCCATCAGCGAATTGAGCACCGTGGCCGGCGCCTCCACCTGCGAGCCGCCATGGCCGTGGCCGCGCGCCTCGAAGCCGACGCAGTCGACCGCGCAGTCGACTTCGGCGTCGCCGAGGATCGCGCTGATCTGCTCGGCCAGCGTGACGTCGAGCGACAGGTCGACCGTCTCGAAGCCGACCGCGCGGGCGTGCTCGAGGCGTACCGGATTGACGTCGCCGACGATGATGACGGCCGCGCCCAGGAGGCGCGCGGACGCCGCCGCGGCCATGCCGACCGGCCCCGCGCCGGCGATGTAGACGGTGGTGCCGGGGCCGACGCCGGCCGTCACGGCGCCGTGGTAGCCGGTCGGCAGGATATCGGACAGGCAGGTCAGGTCGGTGATCTTGGCCATCGCGCGGTCGCGGTCGGGAAAGCGCAGCAGGTTGAAGTCGGCATACGGCACCATCACGTATTCGGCCTGGCCGCCGATCCAGCCGCCCATGTCGACGTAGCCGTAGGCGCCGCCGGCGCGCGACGGATTGACCGACAGGCACACGCCGGTGTGCTGCTCCTTGCAGCTGCGGCAGCGCCCGCAGGCGACGTTGAACGGCACCGACACCAGGTCGCCCAGCTTGAGCGTCTCGACGTCCTTGCCCAGTTCGATGACTTCACCGGTGATCTCGTGGCCGAGCACCAGGCCGGCCGACGCGGTGGTACGGCCGCGCACCATGTGCTGGTCCGAGCCGCAGATATTGGTGGTCACCACTTTCAGGATGACGCCATGTTCGATCTTGCGCCCTTTGGGGTCCTGCATTTTCGGGAAGGGAATGGCTTGCACTTCGACCGTGCCCTGGCCGATATAGACGACGCCGCGATTGTCAGACATGTGATTGCTCCACTGGTGAAATTGAAGTGAATCGGAAGCGCCGGCCACCGCGTGGCGGCCGGCGCAGTTGGCGCGCAGCTCAGGCTTGCCTGGCAATCGCGTCGGCGACCTTGCGCCATTCTTTTTCGCCGCGCGGCACGACGCCGGCGGCGACCTGGTCGGCCAGCCAGTCCTGGCGCTGGGCGATGGCGGTGGCCATCAGCGGCGCCAGGCCGGCGTCGGCCACCGTGTGCGCCACCTCGCGCACCTCGGCGGCGCGGCGGCGGCCATGCTGCACCACGCGCGAGACCAGGTAATCGGCCTGGCTTTGCCAGTCCATCGACGGGAAGGTCTCGTCGAGCGAAGCGAGCACTTCGTCCTCGACGCCGTAATGGCGCGCGCACAGCATGCTCTCGACGGTCAGCGCCTCGAGGCCCTTGATGATCACGCTGCGGCACATCTTGATGGCCGATGCCCCGCCGATGGCGGTCGAATGCAGCGCCATGGCCATGCCGGCCGGCGCCATCAGCGCCTGCAGCGCGGCGGCATCGGGTCCGCCCAGCAGCATCGGCACGCGCAGGCCATACGGCGGCACCGACGCCATCACCGCAGCTTCGACGTAGGCGACGCCGCGCGCGGCGAACAGGGCAGCGCCCTGCTGCTTGGCCTTCGGTGAAATGGAATTAAGGTCGACGAAGAACTGGCCCGGCCGCAGCAGCGCGCTGGCCTGCCGCGCCACCTCGGCGGCGGCGCTGGCGGTAACGGCCGAAATCACCACGTCGGCGTTGGCTACCGCGTCTTCAAGCGTTGCGGCCAGCGCGACACCGGCGCCTTGTGCGACAGGTGCCAGCACGGCGCGTGCCTGCGGCTGCTCGAACAGGATGTCGTGCGCGGTGACGCGAAAGGAAGGCAGCGCGGCCAGCTGCGCGCCGAAGATCTGCCCTACTTCGCCGTAGCCGATCAGCGTGATCGCGAGCGCATGCTGCGCAGATGAATGGGTGTCAGTTGCAGCGGTCATGGCATCAACGAATCGGGTAGCGACAGACTCATTGTCATGCATCCTGCTGGCGTCAACCAGACCAATCGCGGCGCGCTTCCATCGAATCTGTTTATCGTTGCGCGGCGCGCACGCCCATCAAGGCTGCAGCGACAGGGTGCCGCGCCGCTCGGCAAATTTCCAGCCCGTGTCGGTCAGGATGAAGCGGTCGCGAAACATGCCCGGCACCGGCGCCGCCGCGCCGCCGCTCAGCAGCAGGATGCGCGAGCGGCCGGTCGCGTGCGTCGCATCGTCGACGTCGATCAGCACATCGGTGCAGACGTGGAAGGTGATGCGGCTGGCGGGCCGCGACGCGAACGAACCCAGGATCGCCTCGCGACCGCCGATCGGCTGGTCCGGCGCCGCCGGCCGGTACAGCATGGCGTCATCGGCGAACAGGTCGGCCAGCGCATCGAAATTGCGCTCGTCGTTGAAGTAGCCGTAGGCGGCGACCAGGCGCGCGCAGGCGTGTTCGATCAGCATGCGGTCCGAATCGGTCATGCCGCAGACTCCTCGTCGGCTTCGGCCAGGCCAAGCAACTGGTGCATGCGCGCCTCGTCGACCAGCAGCGCGGCGCTGGCGCCCTGGTGGACGATGCGGCCGCGCTCGAGCACCACCACCTTGTCGGTCACTTCCAGCGCCAGGTGGGCGTGCTGCTCCACCAGGATCAGCGTGAGGCCGGACTCCTTGAGCGCCTTGATGGCATCGAGCAGCACCTCCATGATGAGGGGCGAAAGGCCCTCGAGCGGTTCGTCGAGCAGCAGCACGGTGGGGTTGCCGACCAGCGCGCGGCCCATCGACAGCATCTGCTGCTCGCCGCCGGAGAGCTGGTTGCCGAAGTTGGTGCGCCGCTCCAGCAGGCGCGGAAACAGCCGGTACACCGCCTGCGCGTCCCAGCTGCCGGGACGCTGCGCCACGCGCAGGTTCTGGTCCACCGTCAGCGAAGCGAAAATCTCGCGCTCCTGCGGCACATAGCCGAGGCCACGCGCATTGCGCTGATGCGGCGCCAGCGCGCCGATGTCGGCGCCATCGAGGCGCAGCGTGCCGGCCGAGACGCGCGTCAGTCCCATCAGCGTGGCCAGCAAGGTGCTCTTGCCGACGCCGTTGCGCCCTAACAGCGCCAGCGCCTCGCCCCTGGCCAGCGACAGCGACAGGCCGTCGATCACCACCGCGTCCTTGTAGCCGGCGCGCAGGCCTTCCATTACCAGCAGGTCAGTCATGGTGGCGCCTTCCCAGATAAACGTTGCGGACCCGTTCGTCGGCGCGCACCTGCGCCGTGGTCCCTTCGGTCAGTACCGCGCCTTCGACCAGCACGGTGATGTGCGAGGCGAAGCGAAACACCAGGTTCATGTCGTGCTCGATGAGGACGATGGCGATGTCCTTCGGCAGCCGTTCGAGCAGGTCGAGGATGATGCCGCTCTCCCCGTTGGGGATGCCGGCGGCCGGTTCGTCGAGCAGCAGCAGGCGCGGTTTCAGGGCCAGCGCGATCGCCATCTCGATCAGGCGGCGCTGGCCGTACGCCAGGTCGGCGACGCGGCGCGCCGCCAGCGGCAGGATGCCCAGGTCGTCCATCAGGATGGCCACTTCTTCCATCACGGCGCGGTCGGCGCCGCTGCGGCCCCACGGGCGCCAGCTGGCGCCGAGCCGCTGCGCCACCGGAATAGCGATGTTCTCGGCCACCGTCAGGTCGTTGAACAGGGTATTCAACTGGAAGGTGCGCGCCATGCCGCCGGCCACGCGGTGCTGCGGCGAACTGCGGGTGATCTCCTTGCCGTTGAGGAGAACGGCGCCGCCGGTCGGTGCGAACATGCCGGTGACGAGGTTGACGAAGGTGGTCTTGCCGGCGCCGTTAGGCCCGATCAGCGCATGGCGGGCGCCGTGGGCAATGCGGATGTCGACGTCGCGGGTGACGTGGATGGCGCCGAAACGCATACTCAGCTTGCGCGTCTCGAGGGCGTAGTCGCTCATCGCTGCGCCCCCTCGCGTTTGCCGGCCAGCCGCAGCCATGCAGTCTGCACCAGCTGCAGCATGCCGCCAGGCGCGAAACGCACCAGCAGGATCAGCGCCAGGCCGACGAAAAACATCCAATGGAAGGGGTTGACGGCGGCAGCGCGGTCGAGCAGCAGCATGTACAGCGGGATGCCGATGAAGGCGCCGTACAGCCGCCCCACCCCGCCGACGATCAGCATGATCAGGATATTGCCCGACAACTGGAATGCCAGCAGGTCCAGCCCCACCGTCTTGGTGATCTGCGCGCTCAAGGCGCCGGCGATGCCGGCGATCGCCGCGGCCAGCGTGTAGGCGGCGACCAGGCGCAGGTGCACCGAGGTGCCGACCAGCTCCATGCGCCGCGGGTTCTCGCGGATGCCGCGCAACGACAGGCCGAACGGCGAATTGGTCACCATCCGGATCACCAGGAACACCGCGAACAGCACGCCGAGCGCGTACAGGTAGGCGGTCTTGCCGTACAGGTCGAAGGCGAACATGCCGAACAGCGGCGATGCGCTCATGCCGGACAGGCCGTCGGCGCCGCCGGTGACGCTGGTCCAGGTATTGGCCACTTCGTGCAGCAGCACAGTGATCACCATCGTCAGCATCAGCAGCGCCAGGCCGCGGGTGCGCAGCAACAGAGCGCCGGACAGCGCTCCCACCAGCGCCGCAGCCAGCGCCGCCAGCGCGAGGCCGGCCAGCGGCTCGGGCGACACGTGCAGCGAGTACCAGCCCGCGGTGTAGGCGCCGACGCCGAAGAATGCGGCGTGGCCGAGCGTGTTGATGCCGGCGAAACCGAGCGCCAGGTCGAGCGACAGGCCGAACACCACCATCAGCAGGATCTGGGCGCCGAGCGACAGATAGGTGTCGAACATGAAGAACGCGGCCAGCGCCACCACCCACGGCAGTACGTCCATCGGCGTGATGCGGTGATAGGGAAGCGCGCCGGCAGGCAGCACGCGAACGGGTTCCAGATTCATGCATTTCTCCCAAACAGGCCTTGCGGTCGCGCCAGCAGCAGCACCAGCGTGACCATGTAAATGACGATGCCGCCGCCGGTCGGCAGGTAGTAGCGCCCGAAGGTGTCGCAGATCCCCAGCAGCAGGGCCGCCACCAGCGTGCCCTTGATGCTGCCCAGGCCGCCGATGGAGACGACGATCAGCACCAGCACCAGGTACTGCAAGGCGTAGAAGGGCTCGAGCGGGAACATCTCGGAGCCGAGCGCGCCCCCCAGGCCGGCAAACCCGCAGCCGATCGCGAAGGTCAGCGCGAACATGCGCTTGACGTTGATGCCGACGCAGGCGGCCATGCTGGCGTTGTCGACGGCTGCGCGCAGGCGTGCGCCCGCTTCGGTGCGTTCCAGCGCCAGCCAGATGGCCAGCGCGCAGACGGCGCTGACCGCAATGAGGAACACGCGGTACTGCGGCAGGCCCAGCGAGCCGACGTGCACGGTGCCGCGCAGGCCTTCCGGCAGCGCGATGTTCTGCACCGAGGAGCCGAACAGCGCGTTGGCGCTGGCGATCATGACGAAGGTCAGGCCCATAGTCATCAGGACCTGGCCCAATTCGCTTTGGCCGTACACCCACGAATAGACGGTGCGTTCGAGCACCGCGCCGATGATCATCGTGCCCAGCACCGCCAGCGCGATGGCGGCGAAGAAGGGCACGCCCTGGCCGGTCAGCATGAAGGTGAGGTAGCCGCCGATCATGGCGAAGCCGCAGTGGGCCAGGTTTACCACGCGCATGACGCCCATGGTGATCGACAGGCCGACCGAGATCAGGAACAGCACCATGCCGAAGGCGACGCCGTCGAACAGCAGGGTGGGCAGGGATCCCGCCAGGAGGGATTGCATGATAGATACTCTCCGATGGCGCCGGTCGGGCCGGCGCTTGTTTTTTTGGTCAGGCCGACGCCGGCACCTGGCGCGTCTGCAGGAAGGCCTCGAGCGTCTCGCCACGCATGGAGGCGTACACCGCCAGGTTCGAGGTCTTCTTCACGCGGGCGAATTTTTCCAGCACGAAGAAGCTGACGCCGTACTGCACCAGGCCCAGCCAGTCGCACTGCTCGGTGAGCCGGCGCTCTTCTTTGCTCAGCCCCAGTTCGTCGAAGGCCGCGTGCAGGTCGCGCTCGACCAGCGCGCGAAAGGCCGGCTCGCGGTGGCGCCAGAAGAAGCGGTTCAGGCGCACCGCGCGCACGCTGGCGGTGACGTCGAACACGTAGGTGCCTTCGATGTCGTCGATGCCTTCGAGTTGCGGGTTCACGCTGCCTCCTGCGGTTCGTAGACGGCCACGGCCATGTTGGTGGTGGTGGCCAGGTACTGGTTCTGGTGGATGCAGCGGATCTTGTCGTCGAGCGCACCGCGCATCGCCAGCCACATGATCACTTCGACGCTTTCGGCGCCGCCGCGGCGGATGTAGTCGGCGTGGCGCAGCGCGGTCAGGCTTTCCGGCTGGTCGACGATCAGGCGCAGGAATTCGTCGTCCCACTCGAGGTTATTGAAGCCGGTGCGCTCGCCGTGGATCTGGTGCGACAGCCCGCCGGTGCCGACCACCACCACCGACAGGTCCTCCGGGAAGGATTCGATCGCGCGGCGCACCGCCTGGCCCAGCTTGTAGCAGCGCGCAGGCGTGGGCAGCGGATACTGCAGCACGTTGATCGCGATCGGCACGATCTTGCCGGGCCACGCCGGCTGGTGCGGCCACATCAGGCCGAGCGGCGAATTGCAGCCGTGGTCGAGCGGGCGGTCCTGGAACATCGTCATGTCGAATTCGTCGTTGACGAGCGAGTCGGCCATGTGGGCCGCCAGCGCCGGGTGGCCGTCGATGTCGGGCAGCGGCCGCCGGCCGGCGCCCTCGTCGGCCATCTCGAAACGGGGCGAGACGCCCAGCGCGAAGGTCGGGTAGCAGTCGAAGAAAAAGCTGTTGGCGTGGTCGTTGTAGAAGAACACCAGCACGTCCGGCTTCTTCTCGGCCAGCCATTCTGCCACCGGCAGGTAGCCTTCGAACAGCGGCGCCCAGGCCGGGTCCTGCTGGCGCTTGCGGTCGTACGCCAGGCCGATAGTGGGCACGTGCGAGGTGCCGATGCCGCCGATAATCCTAGCCATCATGGCTCCTTGTCGATGTGTTCATACGGCGGCTGCGTCGGCGGCCGCGCTCACTTCCTGGCGCGCCAGGCGCAGCAGGATCTTGCGCATCGCCAGGCCCGGTCGGTCCGGCCCGAAACTGAGTTCTTCCGGCGCCGCGCTTTCCTTTTCCAGCTCCTGCTGGATCCAGCCGAGCGCGTCGACGTCCTCCTGGTAGGCCTGGTTGGAGGTGGCCGCAAGGTAGTCGCTGGCCGCTTCGTCGTCCAGCGCGAAGTCGCGGCTGTTGAACCACCAGTAGTGGATCGAGCCCTGCTGCTCCGGCGTGAAGAAGTGGACGATGTTGACGCGGTATTCTTGTAGTTCGCCCTCTTGCGGCGCCAGGTTGACGATTTTTGCGTGCGCGATGTGCAGGGCGGGCGAAGCGAAGCGGCTGTCGGAGAAGCGGTCGACCTGGCGCCCCATCAGCTTCATCGGGATGCCGTAGATCGGCGGCGGCGGCGAGTCGCGCAGCGTGCGGTTCAGCGCCACGACGTCGCCTTCGACCTTGACGTCGAGCGTCGAACGCGCGTAGTCCGGGGTGCCGACCGTGGTCGAGTGCAGCACCGAAAAGTGGGTCTGGTCGAGCAGGTTCTCGTGCATGGCGACGTAGTTCGACTTGATGTGGAACTGGCCGCGCACGGTGCGCCAGGCCGGGTCGCTCAGCCACGGCGTGGCCGGGATCAGCGCGGGGTCGGCCAGCAAGGCGTCGCCCATCCAGATCCAGATCAAGGGGCCCTGTTCGACCACCGGGTAGGACTGCACCCGGGCGTGGATCGGCGGCTTGGCCAGCGAGGGCATGAACACGCACTGGCCCTGCGGGTTGTATTCCATGCCGTGGTAGCCGCAGACGACGCGGTCGCCGTCGAGGCGCCCTTTGGAGAGAGGGAACGAACGATGCGCGCAGCGGTTCTGCATGAACACCGGTGCGCCGTCCATGGTGCGGTACATCAGCAGGGTTTTCCCCAGCAGCGTACGCTCCTTCAGTTCGCGCGTGACCTCGTCGGCCAGCGCGGCGACGTACCAGCAATTGCGTACCAGCGGCGTGGTGTAGTCGGCGATCTTCTGCTGCGCCATGCGCTCTGTCGGTGACATCGTGCGTTCCTTCCCTTTACTTATTGAACCTTGACGCCGGCATCGCGGATCGCCGGATAGGTCTTGAACGGCTTGTTGACGTACACGCCGCCCACCTTCTCGATGCGGCGGATGTAGACGTTCTGTATCAGCTCGCGCGTTTGCGGGTCGACCGTGACCGGCCCGCGCGGGCTTTCCCACTTGTAGCCCTTGATGGCGGCCATCGCCTTGTCGCCGTCCTGCTTGCCGTCGGTGGCGCGGATCATCTCGAAGATCATCTTCATCGAGTCGTAGGCGCTGACGGAGGCGACGTTCGGGATGCTGTCGTTGCCATACTTCTTGTGCATGGCGGCGACGAAGGCCTGGTTGGCCGGGGAGGTGCTGGCCGGCGAATAGTGCAGCGCGGTGACGATGCCGGCGGCAGCGTCGCCGTAGGCACCCATTTCGCTCTCTTCGGTCTCGGCGGTGGCCATCAGCTTGATGCCGGCCTTGTCGAGCCCGCGGGCGCCGAAGGTCTTGATGAACGATACCGCGGAAGGGCCCAGCGGCATGAACATGTACAGGTATTCCGGATTGGCTTCCTTGATCTTCTGCATGTAGGGCGAGAAGTCGGTGGTGTTGAGGGGGATCTTGAGTTCACCGACGATGGTGCCGCCGGCTTCGGTGAAGGAGTTGCGGAAGGCAGTGATGGCGTCCAGGCCCGGCGCATAGTCGGCGGCGGCGAGGAACACTTTCTTGCCGCCCTGCTCGGCGGTCCACTTGGCCAGCGGAGTGGCCACCATCCACTGGGTATAGCCGGCGCGCAGCAGGTAGGGCGAGCGCGCCAGGATGCCGGAGGTGCCGGCGTTGTTGATGACGGTCGGGACCTTGGCCTGGGTGGCGACGTCGGACACCGCCAGCGCGGTCGGCGTGAATTCGAGGCCGGCGATGTACTGGACCTTGTCGCGCACGACCAGTTCTTCGGCCAGCTGGCGGGCGCGCGCCGGGTTGTTGCCGCCGACGTCGCGGTAGATCAGCTTGACCGTGTGGTTGCCGGCCTTGCCATTTTGCTCGGCCAGGTAGAGGTCGCTGGCTTCCTGGATGTGCTTGCCCCAGTTGCTGTAGGGGCCGCTGAAGGAGGCGATCACGCCGATCCGAATCTCGTCGGCGCTGGCCGCACCCATCGCGCCGGCCAGCGCCAGGGCGGCTACCGGCATCACTACGTTTTTGAATCGTTTCAACATGGTCTGTCTCCTGTATATTTTTTTGGGCAACAGCTCCGCGCTGGACGGCAAGCTGGTCGTTCGCCCGGCAGCGATGAGGTCGTTCTGCCGGGAGTCATTATGCGTGAGCGGGGCGTTGCGCAATATTCAATCGCTGCGGGGAGCTATCAAAATTACTTATCGCCGCTTGCGGCTGATGGGGGTGCGGCGACACAATCTCCCCTCGACAGCGGCGCTTTCTCTGTATACATTTGGACCCCAGCCCCTTACGCACGACGCCCCCACCCATGAGCCTTCTTGTCAGCCTGCGCCACCTGCGCGCCTTCATCGCCGTCGCCGAGCTGGGCAGCGTGACCAAAGCGGCCGACGCGCTGTACCGGGCGCAGTCGGCCGTGACGCGTTCGGTGCACCAGCTCGAGCTGGCGCTCGGCGTCGACCTGTTCGAACGCAAGGCCAGCGGCATGCTGTGCACCGCGTTCGGCAACATCGTGCTGTTTCGCGCGCGCCGCGTGATGGACGAATTCGCGCTCGGCTGCGACGAGGTGGCACGCAGCGGTGGCACCGCGCCGGGCCACGCGCGCGTGCCGATCGCGCTGTACAACCAGCGCCGGCTGCTCAGTTTCGTGCGGCTGGCCGATTCGGGCCACATGCCGACGGTGGCAAAGGAGCTCGGCATCAGCCAGCCGGCCGTCAGCAGCGCGATCAACGACCTCGAAGCGAGCCTGGGGGCGAGCCTGTTCGAGCGTTCGTCGAAAGGGATGATGCTGACCGCGGTCGGCGAGCTGCTGGTGTTTCGCATCAAGCGCGCGCTGGCCGAACTGCGCCACATCGAGGCCGACCTGGCGGCGCTGTCCGGCTCCACCGAGGGCCGGGTGGTGATCGGCGCACTACCGCTGGGGCGCACGGCGATTCTGCCGCGCGCCATCAGCGACGTGCTGGCGCGCCATCCGCGGCTGCGCTTTGCCACCGTCGAGGGGCCGTTCGACAAGCTCGCCGCGCAGCTGCGCGCCGGCGACATCGACTTCGTGCTGGGGGCGCTGCGCCCGGCCGACTATGCCAGCGACCTGGTGGGCGAGCCGCTGCTCTCCGACCGAATGGCGCTGGTAGTGCGCAGCGGCCATCCGCTGACGCAGCGCGCTGGCCTGGCCATGGGTGACCTGCTGGAGGCGCAGTGGGTGCTGTCGAATCCGGCGACGCCCGCGCGCCGGCTGTTCGAGCAGTCGTTCGTGTCGCAGGGACTGGTGGCGCCGGTAGAAGCGGTGGAAACGAGCGACCTGGCGATCCTGCGCGGGATGCTGATGCACAGCGACGCGATCACCGCCATCTCGGCGCAGCAGCTGCGCTACGAGATCGACGCCGGTCTGTTGACCATCCTCGATGTGGAGCTGCCGGAGGCGAACCGGGTGATCGGCATCACGCAGCGCGCCGACAGCCACCCGTCGCCGGGGGCGCTGGAGCTGATGGCGGCGATCAGGCGGTTTGCCGCGGCTGCGGAAATCGCAAACGGGGCGCACCCGATTACTACTTGACGTCGTCCTCGCGAACGTGGTTGTCGCGAAAGGCGTACTCATCCTCAATCCGGGTGTGGCATATCGCATGCGCTGGCAAAGTCGCCGAAGTCGATGAATTCGGAAATACTCTAGCAAAATCAACGTCATCCTCGCGAAAGCGGGGACCCATGCTGAGCGAATTCAGTATGGGTCCCCGCTTCGCGAGGACGACGTGTTCTGGTTTTCGCGTTCACCTGGCGTTGCGATTTCCGTCCGCAAAAGTGCCGGCCAAGCGGTTTGCGGCGGCAGCAGAAATCGCAAGCTCCCCACCTCCTGAACCTGCTTGACGTCGTCCTCGCGAACGCGGGGACCCCATTTGCGCGCGCAGCCAATATCGGTTTTGAGCCAACAATAGCTCGACGAAACTGGGTCCCCGCGTTCGCGAGGAGTCGGGCCTGCCAATGGCAGGAACGACGGTCTGAAAGCTAACTCGGATATCCGCGTTCGCGGCTGTGCGCTCAGTTAAGCCACTCTTCCAGCGCGTCCAGCACCGCCGCCGGCTGCTCCATCATCGACATGTGGCCGCAGTCGTCGATCAGCCGCAGTTCGCTGCCGGGGATCAGCGCCGCCATGGCGCGGTGGCGATCCGGCGGGCTCCAGCCGTCCTGCTGGCCGCACAGCACCATTGTCGGGCAGCCGATTTCGCCCAGCAGCGCGGTGGCGTCGGGGCGCGTCAGCAAGGCGCGCGTTTGCGCCGCGTAGATCGCGCCGCTCATGCGCCCGACCATCGCCAGGATGGTGCCCACCAACGCCTCGTCGCGCCGCCGCGACGGCGCCAGCATCGGCAGCGCCCATGCGCGCGCGATCGAGTCGATGCCCTCTTCCTGCGCCCGCGTCACCAGTGGCGCGCGCCGTTCGGCCTCGCCCTCGGCTGCGGCTTCATAGCCGGTGTCGAGCAAGGCCAGGCGCTCGACGCGCTCGCGCGCGCTGCGATACACCTCCAGCGCCACGCGGCCACCCATCGAATGGCCGGCCAAAGCAAAGCGCGCCGGCGCGTCGGCCAAGACCTTGGCGGCCATCGCCTGCATCGAGTCTTCTCCGGTGAAACTGACCACGCGCACGTCGTAGTTCGCGCGCAAGGCCTGCGCCTGCGCTTCCCACACGACGTCGTCGCACAAGAGGCCACACAGCAGGTACAGGCAGGAACGCTCAGTCGACATAGCGCAGGCCCAGCTTGGCCAGCGGCTCGCGCATGGCGTACATGTCCAGGCCCAGCACGCCGGAGGCCAGCTTGTCGCGCTTGCCCGCTTCGTTCGCCTCGCGCGCGGCGGCGGCGTCGGCCACCTGCTGCGCGAGCGCGGCCGGCACCACCACCACGCCGTCGTCGTCGGCAATCACCACGTCGCCCGGGTGCACCAGCGCGCCGGCGCAGACGACGTCGATATTGACCGAGCCGAGCGTCGCCTTGACCGTGCCCTTGGCACAAACCGCCTTGGCGAACACCGGGAACTGCATGGCAGTGAGGTCCTTGACGTCGCGCACGCCGCCGTCGATGACCAGGCCGACGGCGCCGCGAGCGCGGAACGAGGTGGCCAGAAGGTCGCCGAAAAAGCCGTCGGTGTTGTCCGTCGTGCAGGCGGCGACGACAATGTCGCCCGGCTCGATCTGTTCGGCCGCGACGTGCATCATCCAGTTGTCGCCCGGCTGCAGCAGCACGGTGATCGCCGTGCCGCAGCAGTGCGCGCCGGCGTAGATGGGCTTGAGAACAGGCCGCATCAGGCCCACCCGGCCCATCGCTTCATGGATGGTGGCCACGCCAAACTTCGCCAGCTGCGCCACCGCGGCGGCATCGGCGCGGACGATGCCGCGCTTGCAGATGCCCAGCTTATTCATGTCCATCACTTCTCCTTATTGGTTCTTCGGGTTCAGCGCGGCGTCCAGGCGCGGGAACACGCGGCGCGCGTTACCTTCGTAGATCTGGTATTTTTCGGCGTCCGTCAGCTGGGTCGAGGCCTCGATGTAGCGCCTGGTGTCGTCGTAATAATGACCCGTCTCGGGGTCGATGCCGCGCACGGCGCCGATCATCTCGGAGGCGAACAGGATGTTATCGACCGGGATTACCTTGGTCAGCAGGTCGATGCCCGGCTGATGGTACACGCAGGTGTCGAAGAAGATGTTTTTCAGCAGGTGGTCCTGCAGCAGCGGCTTCTTCATCTCCTGGGCCAGGCCGCGGAAGCGCCCCCAGTGGTAAGGCACGGCGCCGCCGCCATGCGGGATCAGGAACTTAAGCGTCGGGAAATCGCTGAACAGGTCGGACGTCAGGCACTGCATGAAGGCGGTGGTATCGGCATTGAGGTAGTGCGCGCCGGTCGTGTGAAAGCATGCGTTGCAGCTGGTGGAGACGTGGATCATCGCCGGGATGTCGTATTCCACCATCTTTTCGTAGATCGGATACCAGTGGCGGTCGGAGAGCGGCGGCGAGGTCCAGAAGCCGCCGGACGGATCCGGGTTCAGGTTGATGCCGACGTTGCCGTACTCCCTGACGCACTTTTCCAGCTCGGGGATGCAGGTGGCCGGATCGACTCCCGGCGACTGCGGCAGCATGGCCGCGCCGATGAAGTGATCCGGGAACAGCTGCGACACCCGGTAACAGAGTTCGTTGCAGATGGCCGCCCAGGTCGACGACACGTTGAAGTCGCCGATGTGGTGGGCCATGAAGCTGGCGCGCGGCGAGAAGATGGTCAGGTCGGATCCGCGTTCGCGCATCAGGCGCAGCTGGTTCGTTTCGATCGACTCGCGCAGTTCGTCGTCGCTGATGCGCAGGTCGGACACCTTCGGTCCCAGCTCCGGCGTGTTCAGGTTGGCGACCTGCAGCTTGCGCCACTGCTCCAGCGCCGGCGGCGCCGTCGTGTAGTGGCCGTGGCAGTCGATGACGAGGGGCTTGTTCATGCTTGTTTCCTTTTCCAGGCTGAGGCGGGGACCATCACTTCGCCACGCATGATCAGGCGCGCGGTGCGCAGCAGCGCCGCGCGCACCACCCGCTGCGGGTTGGCCGGGTCGAGCCCGAGGGCGACGGAAAATGCGCCGCTCGGATGTTCGACCGAAATGGTCGGATTGTCGTTATCGAGTGCTGCCACCAGCGGGCGCGCCACCGTGCCGTCGAGCACGCAGGCGGTGGCCACCGTCACCGCCGCCAGCACGCCGATGGCGTCGTGGCAGGTGTGCGGGATGAAGCAGCGGGTGCCGATGCTGCCGCCGTGGCGGGGCGCCGCGAGCAGGCACATCTTGGGATAGTTCTTGCGGCTGATGTCGCCCAGGCCCATCAGCACGCCGGCCTGCAGGCGCAGCGCTTCCAGGCGGGCCTTCAGGCCGGTGTCGGCATTCATCTCGGCCACGGACTCGTCGCCGGTGCGGCCCATGTCGGCCGCATGCATCAGCACCATCGGCATGCCGTTGTCGATGCAGGTGACGGCGATCGAAAACGGCGCGATGCCCTCGCCGGTCACTTCGACGACGTCGCGTACATTGCCCGTCGGCAGGAGCGACGCGCACACCGAGCCGGCGGTATCGAGAAAGTTGATCGCGATCGGCGCGGCGGTGCCGGGTACGCCGTCGATGGCGGCGTCGCCGCCGTAGCGCACGCGCCCGCCCGGCGTCTGCACGGTGATGTCGCACTGCATGTCGGTGTTGAGGGTCAGCACGCGCACGGTGGTGGTGTCGCCCTGCGCCTCGATCAGGCCGCGCTCGAGCGCGAACGGCACCACCGCGGCGAGCATGTTGCCGCAGTTGGGGGTGGTGTCGACGGTGTCGTTGTCGGGCTGCAGCTGCAGGAACAGGAAGTCGAGCGCGACGCCGGGCACGCTGCTGCGGCGAACGATGCCGGCCTTGCTGGTGAGCGTGTGGGCGCCGCCGAGGCCGTCGATCTGGCGGCGGTCGGGCGAACCCATTACCGCCAGCAGGACGCGGTCGCGCTCGGCAATATCGGCCGGCAGGTCGGACTCCAGGAAGAACGGTCCGCGCGATGTACCGCCGCGCATCAGCATGCAGGGTATGGCGAGTAGATCCGAATCGTGCGCAGTGTCCATCATGCTTCCATCAAGTGGCGGGTTGATGGAAGTATCGATGAATCAGCCGGAAAGCGGATTGCTTTGTCGGCAGGAGCGCATTCGAATTTGCTTATTGATGCTAAAGGTCGAGCGAAAGAACCGGGCTCTTCGAGCGCGAACAGCAGGGCGTGAACTGGTCGTTGGCGGCGCGTTCCTCGTCCGTCAGGTAGACGTCGCGGTGGTCCGGGATGCCATCTAACACGCGGGTGAGGCAGGTGCCACAGACACCCTGCTCGCACGATACCGGAACGTCGATGCCGTTTTCTTCCAGCACTTCCACCACCGTGCGGCCGACCGGGATGGTCAATACCTGGCCGCTGGAGGCGATCTTGACGTCGAAAGCGGTGTCGCCCGACTCGTCGACCGGTACGGCATTGAAGTACTCGCGGTGCACCTGCGCCGACGGCCAGCCGAGCGCGTTGGCCGTATTGAGCACATGGTCGATGTAGCCGCCGGGGCCGCACACGTAGATGTGGCTGCCCGGCGTGGGGGCGCCGAGCACGCTGGCGACGTCCAGTTTCTGCGTGATGTCGCCGCTGTCGAAGTGAAAGTGCACCCGGTCGGCATACGGCGCGGCGGCGATGCGTTCGCGAAAGGCGGTGCGTTCGGGCGAGCGCACGTTGTAGTGCATCTCGAAGTCGGCGCCGGCGCCGGACAGCGCTTCGGCCATCGCCAGGATGGGCGTGACGCCGATGCCGCCGGCAAAGAGCACGCTGCGCGTGGCCGGCTCGAGCGGAAAGTGGTTTTTCGGGGCGCTGATGGTGATGACGTGGCCGGCCTCGATGTCGTCGTGCATGGCGGTCGAGCCGCCGCGCGAGGACGGATCGCGCAGCACGGCGATCTGGTAGCGGTGCCGCTCGGTGGGCGGATTGCACAGCGAGTACTGGCGCACCAGGCCGTCCTTCAGATGGACGTCGATGTGGGCGCCGGCTTCGAACGGCGGCAACTCGGTGCCGGCGACGGGCACCAGCTCGAAGCTGCTGATGCCGTCCGCTTCGCTCACCTTGCGCGAGACGCGTACTTTCAGCTCGCTCATGACACCTCCTTGGCCATCATCTTGTCGAGCATGCGGCGCGACTGCACGCCGCCGGCATCGATGTTCAGCATCAACAACTTGCGGTCCGGGTGGCGCAGCATGTTCTGCTGCTGCAATTCGAGCATTTCGCGGTCTTCGCTGAAGATCTGGTGCTGGCCGGCGCGGATCGCCGCGGTCAGTTCGACGTCGTCGGGCTTGAAGTTGCGCGCCATGCCCCAGAAGTACCAGTGCGAGGTTTCCGTTTCCGGCGTGATGAAGTCGACCACGATGGACGAGGCCTTCACGGCCGGCGGCGCGTCGTAGCCGCCGTTGCCGGCGTGGGCGACGCCCACTTCGATCATCACGTGGGAAGGCGGCGAGAAGCGGCACACCTGCCAGCGGTCGACCGGGACGTCGTCGGCCAGGCCGTTGCCGCGCAGCGCGCCGCGCCAGAACGGCGGCGCCGTGATGTTGTCCATGTAGCGGCTGGTGACGACCTGTTCGCCCTCGACCTTGGTCGACACCGGCGACTCGTCGATCTCCTTCTGGCCGATGGAAGACGCGTGCACGTAGGTTTCGTGCGTCAGGTCCATCAGGTTGTCGATCATCAGGCGGTAGTCGCAGTTAATGTGGAACATGCCGCCGCCATACGCCCACTCGGGATTGTCGGCCCACTCGAGGTGGTGGATGTCGGCCGGGTTGGCCAGTTCCTTGTCGCCGGTCCAGACCCAGATGAAGCCGTAGCGCTCTTCCACCGGGTAGCTGCGGATGCAGGGAAAGCCGCGCACGCGCTGGCCGGGCATGCTGACGACCTTGCCGTCGCAGCCCATTTCCAGGCCGTGGTAGCCGCACACCAGGTTGCCGTCGCGAACAAAGCCGAGCGACAGCGGCGCGCCGCGGTGCGGGCAGAAATCCTCGACGGCGGCGACCTTGCCTTCGGCGCCGCGGTAGAACACGATCTTCTCGCCGCAGATCTGGCGGCCGAGCGGCTTCTCGGCGATTTCATCTGGCGTGCATGCCACATACCACGTATTTTTCGGGAACATGCTGGTCTCCTCCTTGCAGTTTTCTGGATATTCAGTACACTGAATGTGGGCCCAAGTATACTGCGTTGGACGCCGAAGTAAACCACCGATTCAAATTTTTTATGTTGCGATGCACAAGCCGATGACTGCCAACTCCCCTCTTCCCCATGAAGCCGCCAAGAGCGACCTGAGCGGGCTCGACGAGCACCCGGGCCACCTGTTGCGCCGCGCGCAGCAGATCTCGGTATCGATGTTCCACGACGAGGTCGGCGGCGACCTGACGCCGGTACAGTTTGCGATCCTGCGCTACCTGGCCGAGCATCCGGGCATCGACCAGGTGTCGCTGTCGGGCATCGCCGCCATCGACACGTCGACCGGCGCCACGGTGTGCGCGCGGCTGGAGGAAAAGGGGCTGATCGAACGCAAGGTAATCCCGCATAACCGGCGCCAGCGCGCGCTGACCATTGCACCCGAGGGCGAGCAACTGCTGGCCAGCCTGGTGCCGGCCACCCAGCGGCTGCGCGACCGGCTGCTGGCGCCCCTGACGGAAAGCGAGCAGAAGCAGTTCATGCACTTGCTGGCACGGCTGGTGCACGACAACAACGAGCAAAGCCGGGCGCCGTCGGCCAGGCGCAGCCGCTAGCAGCCGGCCGGCAGACTCTTTTCCCGGTTACGCTGCCGCCGCCACCGTGCACGCCGGCGGCGCCGGCGGCGCGGCGTCGGCGCTGCTGCACAGCGTGGCAACAGCGCCATCGAACTGGTAGCCGCTTGCTTCATGCACCTCCCATGCGCCCTCGCCCATCAATCGCAGCACATGGGTATGGTGACGCAGCACCGCGGCGCGGTGGGCGATGCTGATGAGGGTAATGCCGCTGTCGCGCAAGCGCGCATACAGCGACGCTTCGTTGCCACTGTCGAGCGCGCTGGTCGCTTCGTCCAGGATCAGGATGCGCGGCGCATGCACCAGCACGCGGCCGAAGGCCAGGCGCTGCTGTTCTCCTACCGACAACAACTTTTCCCAGTCATGCACGACGCCGAGGCCGCCGACACGCTCGGCCAGGAGCGGCAGATGAACCTGCTCCAATATTTCCAGTAGCCGCTCGTCGGACAGGCTTGACTGCGCGCTCGGGTAGATCAGCTGGCTGCGCAGCGTGCCCGACTGCAAATAAGGCTGCTGGGGCAGAAAGAAGAAATCTTCCAGCGGTGGACGTTGAATCACACCGCTGCCGGTGTGCCACAACCCGGCAATCGCGCGCAACAGCGAGCTCTTGCCGCAGCCGCTGTCGCCGGTGATGAGCAGCGCCTCGCCCGGCTTGACGACCAGGTTCAGCTCCTTGATGAGCACGCGATCGGACTGCGGCGGATGCAGCGTCAGCGATTCGAGCGCGAGGTGTTTGCCTGGGCGGGTCTGGATGCGCGGGTGCTTGTCGTCGGCGACCGCCTGCGGCTCGGCGCCGGGCAGCACCAGGTTGGACAAGGCCTGCAGGCGGTCGATGCCGGCGACGAAGCGGCTGAGGCTCTCGAAGTTATCGACGATGACGCCCACGGCGCCGAGCACCGCTGCAAAGGCGCCGCCGGCCTGGATCGCGCGGCCCACTTCCAGCCGGCCCGACAAGACGCCTTCGGCCAGGATCACGGTCGGCAGCACGAGAGTGAGCTGACTGAAGGTTCGCTGCAACAGGTTCAGAGAGCGCTGCTTTTTGATCAGTTTCGCAAAATTATGGATCACCTTGTCGAACTTGCTGTCGATGTTGGCGCGTTCCTGTGCCTCGCCGCGATAGAAGGCGATCGATTCGGCATTTTCGCGCAGGCGCATCAGGCTGAAGCGGAAATCCGCCTCGCGCCGCAGCTGCCAGAAATTGAGCTGGATCAGCGGGTTGCCGAACAGGTAGAGGGCGAGCACGGTGCCCATCAACGCGTAGACCACCAGCACGCCGACCAACAGATGCGAAATCGACCACAGCACCGTGCTGAATGCGACCAGCTGCATCAGCGAGCCGATGAAGATCAGCAGGAAGTGGATCGACCGGCCGGTGAAAGTGCTGATGTCTTCGCTGATGCGCTGATCGGGATTGTCGATCTCGCTTTCGGATCCCAGCTCGTAGTACTTGCGCCCGCTCAGATAGCCGTCGAGGAAACGGCTGGTAAGCCAGCGCCGCCACTGGTTGGCGAACAGGTCACGCATATAGTAATAAAACGCGTAGATGGGCACCGCGAACGCCAGGATGAACAGACAGGCGCGCACCGATTTCCAGAAGCGGTCGCCGCTCTTCGCTGCCAGGGCCGAAGTCATCTCGCCGGCCTGGTTGTTCAGCATGACGGCAAACTTGGTCTCGACGAGCATCAGTACGATCAGGAGCAACAGCAGGCTCCAGGCCTGCCGCTTTTCTTCTCCCAGCCAATAGGGTTTTGCGACATTGACGAATTGCTTCCATGCGGCGAGCGACAGGGGAGCGCTGCGGCGTCTTTTCTTGGGTGCTGCGGCAACCTCATCGGTCGCCGCGGGGGAGGTAGCGGAAGTAGTCGTGTTCATATTCGATAAATAGCAGCAATGACACCCTCAGCTTACGGCCGGGGATGAAACTGTTCAGTGCGGCAACGGACATAGCATCCAATGCCCCTGCTATTTTCGACTACCGGGGGAGAGATGGAGGGCGAAAGGAGCGGCTCAGCGCTTGCCCTTCCCGCCCGCACCAATCTCGCGCCAGTCGCTCTCGTTGACCTCGACGTCAAATTTCTTTGCCGCCGCGCGGATACGCGTCCACGCCTCGTCGCGCTCGTGGTCCGTCACGTCCTTCACCTGGTTGAAGCGGGCGATGGCGCTGCGGACGTGGCTGGCGTCTTCCAGCGGTTCCTTGCGCTGCTTGGGAAAAGCGAATTGTTTGCCGGAGATGTCGTCCCGGTCTTCCTGATCCAGCTTGCTCATGATGGCTCCTCGATATGTTGTCCTGACCAGTCTGGAAGATTATGCTCTTTTTAGTGATTTTTCGACAACACGACCGGCGTTAAGCGAATTGCCCGAAAGGCAGCGAATCCCGCGTATTTTCCCGGTTGGGAAGTGCATGATGCAGATCAAGGAAATTGGCAAGCCGTAAGCCTAGGATCAAAACTGATCCCACACCACCGGCCAATAAAAATGAAAACACCTGCGCTGCACCCGACTACCCGCATCATTCAACAGGAACACCAGCGCCTTGGCGCCATCATCCGCGGCATGCTGCACTTCGTGCGCGGCGTCGGCGAGGGCGACAATCCGCCGCCGCTCAAGGTATTCCGGGCGATGCTGCTCTATATCGCCGACTTCCCGGAAAAAATGCACCACCCGAAGGAAGACCGACTGTTCACGCTGCTGAAAAGGCGCACCGGCACGGTGGATGACACCATCACCGATCTGGAAATTCAACATGAGCAGGGTGAGGCGCTGGTGCGCAACCTCGAGCACCAGCTGACCCGCTACGAACTGCAGGGCGGCGCCGCGGCCGGCACTTTTTTCAAGGCGGTGGAGGACTATGCGGCCTTCTACTTCAGTCACATGCGGATGGAGGAAGAAATCATCCTGCCGGCCATCGACAAATTCCTGGCGCCCGAGGACTGGGACGAAGTGGACCGGGCCTTCGCCGCCAACGAGGCCAGTGCGGAGAATGCGAGCTTCGAGCAGCTGTTCTCCATGATCGCCAATATCACGCCGGCGCCGATCGGGCTGGGCACGCCGGTCACCAGCCGGGCCGCCTGAGCGTCTTCGCTGCGAATGGTGTCCTCGGCAGAAACGCCGGGCGCCGGTGCGAAGACGCGTGCCGATGGTCGCCGATCAATCGCCCGCTGGAGAAATCTGGAACGCCCGGACCTGCTGATCCTGTCGCAGGGCGACGGCGAGATTTGCGAAGTTTTGCGGGTTCTTGGTACTGAGCACCATGTGGTACACGAAAGCGAGGCCGTCGTCCGATAGCAGGTAATTCATGTTCGCAACGGTAAATTGATGCGCTTTTAAAAAATGCCTCAGTTCCTGTTCCGGCATGACATCGGTGCGGTCAAACCGAATGGTGTGGTGGGCATAATAATGCCTGGGCAGCTTTTCCTCGATCCATCGAAATACCGATAGCGTTCCCAGTGTCAGAATGGTGGCGAGAATGGCCGGCTGGTAAAAACCCACGCCGATCAATATGCCGATGGCGGCCGTGATCCAGATCGACGCCGCGGTTGTCAGGCCGCGAACGGACAGGCCCTCCTTGAATATCACCCCGGCGCCAAGAAAGCCGATACCCGTCATGATGCCTTGCGCCAGGCGCGTCGGATCGGTACTGATGGTGTCCGCGGCCATGCCGGGCAGCCATTTGGATTGATATAGGGTAACGAGCATCAGCAAGCTCGAAGCAAGGCACACCAGGGCATGGGTGCGAAACCCGGCCGGGCGACCATGCACGCTGCGCTCCAGGCCGATGGCGCCGCCGGCGATCAGTGCCCCCACGAGATGAGTAACGATTGTGAAAAAATCTGCGTCCAATGAAGTATCTCTCCAGATCGCTGACTCTATCTGATCCTTCCTTGGGCATGCTTATCGCACCTCAGCTGCTCGAGGCTCAATCCAGGGCATCGCCAACCAGCTCAGACAGTCGCCGCACAGTGCCATCGCCGATGCGGAGACCACGCTGGCCAACGCGCAGGATACAAAAAACCCGCATCACCTGAAAGGCGTGCGGGTTCGTTGACCACTGCAAATTTCTTGGTGCCGATGCCCGGAATCGAACTGGGGACCTTCACATTACGAATGTGCTGCTCTACCAACTGAGCTACATCGGCGACGACCCGTATTCTAGCAAGGATTGACCCAAACTTGCTAGTGCGAATTGAGAATCGTTCGAATTATCCTCGAAACGCCTGCTTTCTACGCAGCGTGGTAGCTGGTCACCAGCTCCACTTCTTTCTTCGAACCCAGGAACACCGGCACCCGCTGGTGCAGCTTGTGCGGGGCGATATCGAGGATGCGGCCGCGTCCGTCGGTGGCGGCGCCGCCGGCCTGCTCGACGATCAACGCCATCGGATTGGCCTCGTACATCAGGCGCAGCTTGCCCGGCATCGCCGTGTCGCGCGTGTCGGCCGGGTACATGAAGATGCCGCCGCGGTTCAGGATCCGGTGCACGTCGGCCACCATCGAGGCCACCCAGCGCATGTTGAAGTCCTTCTGGCGCGGCCCGGTCACGCCGTCGAGCAGCTCGCCCACGTAACGCTGCACCGGCGGATGCCAGTGGCGCTGGTTCGACATGTTGATGGCGAACTCTTTCGTGTTCTCCGGAATCATCATGTGGCGCTGCGTCAGCACCCATGAACCCATCTCGCGGTCCAGCGTGAAACAGTTGACGCCATTGCCCGTAGTGAGCACTAACATCGTCTGCGGGCCATACACGGCGTAGCCGGCGGCGACCTGCATGCTGCCGGCCTGCATGAAGTCGGCCTCGGTCGGGGTGCCCATGCCTTCCGGTGCCTTCAGCACCGAGAAGATGGTGCCGATCGAGACGTTGACGTCGATGTTGGACGAGCCGTCGAGCGGGTCGAACAGCAGCATGTACTCGCCCATCGGGTAGCGGTTCGGAATCGGGTGGATCGACTCCATCTCTTCCGAGGCCATGGCGGCAAGGTGGCCGCCCCACTCGTTCGCTTCGAGCAGGATTTCGTTGGAAATCACGTCCAGCTTCTTCTGCACTTCGCCCTGGATGTTCTCGGTGTGGGCGCTGCCGAGGATGTCGCCGAGGGCGCCCTTGCCGACCGAGTGGCTGATCGTCTTGCAGGCGCGCGCGACCACTTCGATCAGCAGGCGCAGTTCTGCGGGAATGGAATTGTGGAGCCGTTGTTCTTCAACCAGGTGCTGCGTGAGACTGACGCGTTTCATGTACTTCCTTTATTTATTTAAATTCGATTTCTTATTAATTCGAGAGCGCCTTGCTCACCACTTCGCGCACGTCGTTCGACAGCTTCTTGCCGCCGGCGACTTTCTGCAGCGCCTTCTTCATGTGCGACTGCAGCGCCGGCGCGTAGCGGCGCCAGCGGTCCATCGAGCGCGCCAGCCGGCTCGCCACCTGCGGGTTGATGGCGTCGAGCGCGATCACCTGCTCGGCCCAGAACGCATAGCCGCTGCCGTCGGGCGCATGAAACTGCGACGGGTTGGCCGCGCAGAAGCTGAATATCAGGCTGCGCGCACGGTTGGGATTTTTCAGCGTAAAGGCGGGGTGCTTCATCAGCGCGCGCACCGCCTGCACGTCGGTGGTGGGCGCGGCAGCCTGCAGCGCGAACCACTTGTCGATCACCAGCGCTTCCTTGTCGAAGTCGCGGTAAAACGCCTGCAGCGCGGGCGCGGCGCCAGCGGCGCCGGCGTGGATCAGCGCGGCCAGCGCGGCCACGCGGTCGGTCATGTTGCCGGCATCGTCGAACTGCGCCTGCGCCAGCGTGACGCCGTCGGCGGCGGGCGCCGCAGCCAGGTAAGACAGCGCCAGGTTCTTCAGACCACGGCGGCCGGCCGACAAGGCGTCCGGACTGTACTCGCCCGGCGTCAGGTTGGCGTGGTACTGCGCTACCAGCTCCGCCCGCAGGCGCTCGCCGATGGTGGCGCGCACGAACTGGCGGGCGCCGTGGATGGCTTGCGGATTGACCACGCTCATCTGCTCGGCGATCATCGTTTCCGACGGCAGCAGCAGGGCCTGCTCGCGAAACGCAGGGTCGAGCGATTCATCGGTGAGCATCTTGCTCATGGCATCGATGAAAGTGGCGTCGAGCTCGAGCTTGCCGCCGCCGGCGACCGCCGCCGTCAGCGCCACCAGGCGCTCCATCGCCAGGCGCTGCCCGGCTTCCCAGCGGTTGACCGGATCGCTGTCGTGGCTGAACAGGTGCAGCAGCTCGGTGTCGGTGTACGCGTACTCCAGCACCACCGGCGCGGAAAAATCGCGCAGCAGCGACGGCGTCGGCGCTTCGTTCACGCCCGTGAAATTGAAAGTCTGCGACGCCTCGGTCAGTTCGAGCACGGCCGTGTTGCCGTTGGCGCCATCCTGGCCCAGCGGCATGTCCTTGCCGTCGGCGCCCAGCAGGCCCACCGCGATGGGAATATGGAAAGGCAGTTTCTTCGGCTGGCCCGGCGTCGGCGGACAGCTCTGCGTCAGCGTGATGGCGTAGGTCCTGGCGTCGGCATCGTAGCGCGTGGTGGCTTTGACCACCGGCGTGCCGGCCTGGCTGTACCAGCGCTCGAACAGGCCGAGGTCGCGGTCGTTGGCGTCGGCCATGGCATTGCGGAAGTCGTCGCAGGTAACGGCCTGGCCGTCATGCCGCTCGAAATACAGGTCCATGCCCTTGCGGAAGCCTTCGCGGCCCACCAGCGTCTGCAGCATGCGCACCACTTCCGCGCCTTTTTCGTAGACGGTGACGGTGTAGAAATTGTTGATCTCGACGAAGGAATCGGGCCGCACCGGGTGCGCCATCGGGCCGGCGTCTTCCGGGAACTGGGCCTGGCGCAAGGTGCGCACCTGGTCGATGCGGGTCACCGCGCGGCCGCTGTCGGTACCGATCATGTCGGCCGAGAACTCCTGGTCGCGGAACACGGTCAGGCCTTCCTTCAGCGACAGCTGGAACCAGTCGCGGCAGGTGACGCGGTTGCCGGTCCAGTTGTGGAAGTATTCGTGGCCGACCACCGCCTCGATGCCGGCGTAGTCGACGTCGGTCGCCACGCGCGGGTTGGCCAGCACGAACTTGGTGTTGAATATGTTCAGGCCCTTGTTTTCCATCGCACCCATGTTGAAGTCGCCGACGGCGACGATCATGAAGCGGTCGAGGTCCAGTTCGAGCCCGAAGCGCTCCTCGTCCCAGCGGATGCTGTTCTTGAGCGACTGCATCGCGTAATCGGTCTTGTCGAGGTTGCCCTCTTCCACCCACACCTGCAGCAGGGCGTCGCGGCCATCCTTCAGGCGGAACGTTTCTTCCTGGCAGACCAGCCTGGCGGCGACCAGCGCGAACAGGTAGGACGGCTTCTTGAACGGGTCTTCCCACTTGGCGAAGTGGCGACCATCGTCGAGCTCGCCCTCTTCCACCAGGTTGCCGTTCGACAGCAGCACCGGATACTTCTGCTTGTCCGCACGCAGCATCACGGTGTACTTGGCCATCACGTCGGGACGGTCGGGGAAGTAGGTGATGTTGCGGAAGCCCTCGGCCTCGCATTGCGTGAAGAAGTTGCCGTTCGAGACGTACAGGCCGTTCAGCGTGGTGTTCTGGTCCGGTGCCGTGACCGTCTCGATTTCGAGCGTGACGTCCTGCGGCGGATTGGCGATGCGCAGCAGGTTGCCGTCGATGCGGTAGTCGCGCTTGTCGAGCGTCTTGCCGTTCATGCGCAGGGCGACCAGCTCCAGGTTTTCGCCGTACAGCTCGATGTCGGCGCGCACGGCGTCCGGATTGCGCCGCATCGTCAGCCGGCTGGCGACGACGGTGCGGGCCGGGTCGAGGTCGAAGCCCAGTTCGACCGTCTCTACCAGGTAACCCGGCGGCGTGTAATCGCTCCGGTAGATGGTCTGGGAAGTGTCTGTGCGCATAGGAATCCGGAGGGTACGAAGGGGTGAAGGCCTATTTTACCAATACCTCCGCCGGCGCGCCCCAGTCAATTCCATGTATCACTGTGTCGCGCTCAGTAACATTTGGTAAATCTTTTGCTATATTGCAGCAGGACTCTTACACTGAAATTGGGAAAAAACGAACAGTTGGAGAATGCGATGAAACGCACCGTAATCACAGGCCTTGCCGCGCTGACGTTGCTGCTCGGTGGCTGTGCCACCACCATCCGCAGCGATGTGACGACCTTTCACCAGTGGCCGCAGCAGCTGCCCGACAAGAGCTACGTATTCGAGGCGCCGCCGCCGCAGGAAGATACGCTCGAGCTGCGCAGCTACCAGAACCTGGTGCGCGCGCAGCTGGGCAAGCTGGGCTTTCACGAGGCCAGCGCGGCGCCGGCGCTGAAGGTGTCGATGCGCTTTTCCACCACCGACGTGCCGATCCGCGTGGTGCAGGCGATCGACCCGTTCATGACGCCGTACGCGCACTTCGGCTTTGCCGGACGCTACCACCGCCGGTTCTGGGGCGGCAGCTTCTACAGTCCGTTCTACGATCCGTTCTGGGGCATTCCACGCTATGAGGTGGTGGAGAAGCACGCTTACCAGCGCGAGGTGCAGGTGTCGATCAAGTCGGCCAGCGACGGTCGCCGGCTGTTCGACGTGACGGTGCACAACCAGAGCAGCCAGCCGTCGACGCCGGCGCTGATGCCGGCGCTGGTGCAAAGCGCGTTCGAAGGCTTCCCGGGCCCGAACGGCGCGGCGCGGCGCATCGAACTGAAGCAGAAAGGCTGAGGGGTCAGACCCGGTTTTGCTCTTAAAGGGTCTGACCCCGGTGTGCACCCGCCAACTCAACCGGGGTCAGACCCCCAACTGAAAAACCGGGGTCAGACCCCTGGCAACAGAATCGACGACCCCGTCGTCTTGCGCGCCTCCAGGTCGATCGCCGCCTGCGCCGCATCGGCCAGCTTGTAGCGCTGGTGGATGTCGATCTTGACCTTGCCGCTCGCGACCATCTGGAACAGATCGGCCGCGGTGGCCTCCAGGTCCTCGCGCTTGGCCACATAATTGAACAGTGACGGCCGCGTAATGAACAGCGAACCGCGCGATGCCAGCTCGCTCAGCGAAAACGGCGGCACCGGCCCGGACGCATTGCCGAAGCTGACCATCAGCCCCAGCGGCTGCAGGCAGTCGAGCGAGCCGATGAAGGTGTCCTTGCCGATCGAGTCGTACACCACGGGCACCTTCTTCCCGCCCGTAATTTCCAGCACCCGCTCGGTAAAATTCTCGGTGTTGTAATTGATCACGTGCGCCGCGCCCGCTGCCTTGGCCATCGCCGCCTTTTCCTCCGACCCCACGGTGCCGATCAGGTTCACGCCAATCGCCCTTGCCCACTGGCACGCGATCAGCCCCACGCCGCCGGCGGCGGCATGGAAAAGGATCGTGTCGCCGGCCTTGAGCTTGTGGGTGCGGTTAAACAAGTACTGCACCGTCATTCCCTGCAACATCATCGCCGCGGCGGTATCGAACCCGATCTCGTCAGGCAGGCGCAGCAGCACTGAGGCCGCGATGTTGCGCACCTCCGAATAGGCGCCGGTCGGCCCGCCGGCATACGCCACGCGGTCGCCGACCTTCACTTCGGTGACGCCTTCGCCAACCGCCTCGACCACGCCGGCCGCTTCCTTGCCTATGCCCCCGGGCAAAGGCTGCGCATACAGGCCGGTGCGGAAATAGACGTCGATAAAGTTGACGCCGATCGCCTCGTGGCGCACGCGCGCCTCGCCCGGGCCCGGCGCGCCGACGTCGACGTCGACATATTCGAGTACCTCGGGGCCGCCTGTGCGGTGGATGCGAATTGCTTTTGCCATCGTGTTCTCCGGTTATCGTTTGTGGGAGGTGAGCTTGAGCTGGGACAGCACCAGGTGTGCCGTTGACATATTGGTCGCGCAGGCCACGTTGTGGACGTCGCAGACGCGCACCAGCGCATTGATGTCCGGCTCGTGCGGCTGCGGCGTCATCGGGTCGCGCAGGAAGATGACGGCGTCGATGCGCCCTTCGACCAGCTCGGCGCCGATCTGCAGGTCGCCGCCGAACGGTCCGGAATGCTTGCGCTCGACGGTCAGGCCGAGCTCGTTGGCCAGCCGCGCCCCCGTCGTGCCGGTGGCGGTCAGGTGGCAGCCGCGCAGGAAATCGAGATACTCGGCGGCCAGCGTGACCATGTCGTCTTTCTTCTTGTCATGGGCGATGAGGGCGATGCGTGGCTTCATGATGGGATCCGGTTATTTTTTCTTCGAAAGCAAATAGATGCCGGCAAACACCAGGCCGGTTCCGCACAGCTGGACGACGGTGATCGGCTCGCCCAGCACCAGCGCGCCGAGAAACAGCGTCGACACCGGCCCGATCATGCCCGCCTGCGACGCCGTGGCCGCGCCGATGCGCTGCACCGCGATCATCGTCATAAACACCGGCATGATGGTACAGAATACCCCGTTCACCAGCGACAGACCGTAGACCTCGGCCGGCTGGATCAGCAGCGCGGCCGGGCGCAGCAAGAAGAACTGCGCGATGCAGGCAGCGCTGGAGACGCACATGGCGTAGGACACCAGCCGCAGCGATCCTATCCGCTTCACCAGTTCGCCCGAGCCGAGCAGGTAAATGGCATAGCAGATGGCCGAGCCCAGCACCAGCAGCGAGCCGGTGACGGCGTCGCCCTTGCCCTCGCCGAGGTCGTGCACGAACACCAGGATGATGCCGCAGTACGACAGCGCCAGCGCCATCCACTCCCAGCGGCCGATGCGGCGCTTCAGGAACAGCGCGGTAATGATCAGCACGAAGGTGGGCGTGAGGAACAGGATCAGCCGTTCGAGGCCGACGCTGATGTATTGCAGGCCGAGGAAGTCGAGGAAGCTCGACACGTAGTAGCCGACCAGGCCCAGCGCGACCAGGCGCCAGCGGTCGGCCACCGACAGCGGCGCCTCGGTGCGCATTTTCCAGATGGCGACGGCGGCGAATACCGGCAGCGAAAACAGCATGCGGAACGCGATCACGGTGACGGCGTCGAGGTGGTAGCGGTAGAGCAGCTTGGCGACGATCGCCTTGGTCGAGAACAGCACGGCGCCGCCGATGGCGATGGACAGGCCGGCGATCAGGGCCGGCCGCGCGATGGTGGGGTGCGGCCCGGCCGCTGCGATTTTGCTCATTGGACAATTGTAGAACGAAACCAAAAACAAAGTCGGCAGGCCCTCGCACCCAAAACCACCAGCGGCCTTCAGACCGTCATCCTTGCGAACGCGGGGATCCAATTTCGCACAAATATTGTTGGCTCATGAACCAGTCGGTGGGAATTCGCGGATATTGGGTCCCCGCGTGCGCGAGGACGACATTCTGGCGGCGGTGGCCAAGACACCGCCACGGGCCGCGCCATGCCCTTGACCAGCGCAGTTTTACCCCAACCCCCTATGGTAAAATGTTGGCCAAACTCGCACACCGTCTAAGGAACATTCGACATGGCTGGACACAGCAAATGGGCCAACATCAAGCATAAGAAGGCCGCCACCGACGCCAAGCGCGGCAAAGTCTGGACGCGCCTGATCAAGGAAATCACCGTCGGTGCGCGCATGGGCGGGCCCGATATCGCCACCAATCCGCGCCTGCGCCTGGCTGTCGACAAGGCCGCCGACGCCAACATGCCGAAGGAAAACGTCACCCGCGCGATCCAGCGCGGCTCGGGCGGCCTCGAAGGTGTCAACTACGAAGAAGTGCGCTACGAAGGCTACGGCATCGGCGGCGCCGCCATCATCGTCGACTGCATGACCGACAACCGCGTGCGCACCGTGGCCGAAGTACGCCACGCCTTCAACAAGCATGGCGGCAACATGGGCAACGAAGGCTCGGTCGCCTTCATGTTCAAGCACCTCGGCCAGTTGCTGTTCGCCCCCGGCGTCGATGAAAACAAGCTGATGGAAGCGGCCCTCGAAGCCGGCGCCGACGACGTCGTGCAGGATGAAGAAGGCGGCTTCGAAGTGCTGTGCGACCCGTTCGCCTTCCCGGCCGTCAAGGAGGCGCTCGAAAAGGCCGGCTTCAAGGCCGAAGTGGCCGAGATCATCATGAAGCCGGACGCCGAAATCGTCATGACGGGCGAAGACGCCATCAAAATGCAGAAGATCCTCGACGCGCTCGAAAACCTCGACGACGTGCAGGAAGTCTATACCAACGCCCTGATCGAAGAGTAAGGCTCCTATGAAAATCCTGGTAGTCGGCTCCGGTGGCCGTGAACACGCACTGGCCTGGAAGCTGGCCCAATCCGAACGCATCCAGATGATCTACGTCGCCCCCGGCAATGGCGGCACCGCCCGCGACAGCCGGCTGGTCAACGTGCCGCTGACGGACCCGCAGCAGCTGGCCGATTTTGTCCAGACCGAGAACGTCGCCCTGACCGTGGTCGGGCCCGAGACGCCGCTGGCGGCCGGCATCGTCAACCTGTTCCGCGCGCGCGGCCTGAAGATTTTCGGGCCCACCAAAGAAGCGGCGCAGCTCGAGAGCTCGAAGGACTTCGCCAAGTCCTTCATGCAGCGCCACGGCATCCCGACCGCGGCTTACCGCACCTTCTCGGAAGCGCGTGAGGCCCACGCCTACATCGACGAGCAAGGCGCGCCGATCGTCGTCAAGGCCGACGGCCTGGCTGCCGGCAAAGGCGTGGTGGTGGCGATGACGCTGCAGGAAGCGCACGACGCCGTCGACCTGATGCTGCTCGATAACCGTTTCGGCGACGCCGGCGCGCGCGTCGTCGTCGAAGAATTTTTAGCCGGCGAAGAGGCCAGCTTCATCGTCATGTGCGACGGCAAGAACGTACTGCCGCTGGCCACCAGCCAGGACCACAAGCGCCTGAAGGACCACGACGAAGGCCCCAACACCGGCGGCATGGGCGCGTATTCGCCGGCGCCGATCGTGACGCCCGCGATGCATGCGCGCGTCATGCGCGAGGTGATCAACCCGACCATCGCCGGCATGGCGCGCGACGGCATCGTCTTCACCGGCTTTCTGTATGCCGGCCTGATGATCGACGCCGCCGGCAATCCGAAGACGCTGGAATTCAACTGCCGCATGGGCGACCCTGAAACGCAGCCGATCATGGCGCGCCTCAAGAGCGACCTGGTAGGCGTGATGGAGCACGCGGTGGCCGGCACGCTCGACACGGTGGAGCTGGAGTGGGACCGCCGCACGGCGGTCGGCGTGGTGATGGCGGCGGCCGGCTATCCGGACGATCCGGTCAAGGGCGACGTCATCGAAGGCATTCCGCCGGAGACGCCGGAGTGCGTCACCTTCCACGCCGGCACGGCAATCGCCGACGGCGCCCTGGTGACCAACGGCGGGCGCGTGCTGTGCGTGGTGGGGCTGGGCGACAGCGTCAAGATGGCGCAGAAGCAGGCCTACGAAACGGTCGACAAGATCCACTTCGCCGGCGCCCAGTTCCGCCGCGACATCGGCTGGCGCGGCCTGAAGCACTAGCCTCAGGGGTCAGACCCCGGTTCTTCTTTTAGGGGGTCTGACCCCGGTGTGCGGCCCGCAGCTCAACCGGGGTCAGCCCCCCAACTGAAAAGCCGGGGTCTGACCCCTTGCCCACGCCTATATCATAAAACCCCCACCCAGTGTACAATCTGTCCTCCCTTTTTTATTCCCCGAACCCGCGCTGATGTCATCCCCCACCCCTCACGCCGTCAAGGCCTGGCTGCTCGACCTGCAATCGCGAATCGTGCAGGCGCTCGAACGCGTTGACGGCAAGCCGTTCGCACGCGACGAGTGGCAGCGCCCCGAAGGCGGCGGCGGCATCTCGCGGCTGATCGAGGAAGGCAACGTGTTCGAACGGGGCGGCGTCAACTTCTCGCATGTCACCGGCGCCAGCCTGCCGCCGTCGGCCGCGGCCGCGCGCCCCGAACTGGCCGGCCGCGCATGGGAAGCGATGGGCGTGTCGCTGGTGCTCCACCCGCGCAATCCGTACGCGCCGACCGTCCACATGAACGTCCGCTTTTTCGAAGCGACCGCCGATGGCCAGGACCCCGTGTGGTGGTTCGGCGGCGGCATGGACCTGACGCCCTACTACGGCTTCGCCGACGACGCCCGCCACTTCCACCAGGTCTGCCGCGACGCGCTCGCCCCCTTCGGCGACACGCTGCACGACCGCTTCAAGACCTGGTGCGATCAGTACTTCTACATCAAGCACCGCAAGGAGCCGCGCGGCGTCGGCGGCGTCTTCTTCGACGATTTCAACGAGACGCCGTTCGAGCAGGCCTTCGCGATGACGCAAAGCGTCGGCGACAGCTTCCTCGCCGCCTACCTGCCGATCCTCGAGCGCCGCATCGCCATGCCGTACGGCGAGCGCGAACGCGACTTCCAGGCCTACCGGCGCGGCCGCTACGTCGAGTTCAACCTGGTGTGGGACCGCGGCACGCTGTTCGGCCTGCAGTCGGGCGGGCGCACCGAGGCGATCCTGATGTCGATGCCGCCGATCGTCAAATGGCGCTACGACTGGCATCCGGAAGCCGGCACGCCCGAGGCGGCGCTGTACACCGACTTCCTGGTGCATAAAGACTGGCTCCAGACGTGACGTTTTGCGTCGCACTGCTGGGAGGCAGTTTCGACCCGGTCCATCATGGCCACGTGGCGCTCGCCGCCTTGTTCGCGCAACTGCTCAAGCCCGACCAGCTGCGCGTCATCCCGGCCGGTGACCCGTGGCAGAAAAACGCGCTCAAGGCGAGCGCCGAGGACCGCGTGGCGATGCTCGAACTGGCGTTCGGTGACGCCGCCATCGACGTCGTCATCGACCGCCGCGAAATCGCGCGCGCCGCGCCGACCTACTCGATCGATACGCTGCGCGAGCTGCGCGCCGAACTGGGGCCGGACGCATCGATCGTGTTCCTGATCGGCGCCGACCAGCTGCAGCAGTTCGACAGCTGGCGCGACTGGCGCGCGCTGTTCGACTACGCCCACTTCGGCGTGGCCGCGCGGCCCGGATACTCGCTGGCGAAAGCGGCCTTGCCGAGCGCCGTCGCACAAGAAATTGAAACACGCCAGGGGAGCCTGGAACAGCTTCGTACTACACCGTCCGGCAGGGTTTACCTGGCCGAGGCGCTGGCCGTGGACATCTCAGCCACCCAGATTCGTGCTGCATTACAACGGGGAGAACAGGCAAATTCGCTTATCCCCGGCGTAGTGCTAGACTACATTCAACAACATAATTTATACAAAGCCTAATGGATATTAAAAAACTGCAAACCCTCGTCGTCGACGCACTCGAGGACGTCAAGGGCCAGGACATCACCGTATTCGACACGGTGCACCTGACCAGCCTGTTCGACCGCATCGCGGTCGTCTCCGGCACCTCGAACCGCCAGACCAAGGCGCTCGCCGCCTCGGTGCGCGACAAGGTCAAGGATGCCGGCGGCGACGTCATCGGCATCGAAGGTGAAGACACCGGCGAATGGGTGCTGGTCGACCTGGGCGACATGATCGTCCACATCATGCAGCCGGCGATCCGCCAGTACTACCGCCTAGAAGAGATCTGGGGCGACAAGCCGGTCAAGCTCGGCGCCGCCAAGCGCACCGGCACCCTCGCTTCGGCCGAAGTAGCCAAGTCCGCCGCCAAGCCGAAGTCGAAGCACCTCGCCTCGACCCAGGAAGCGCCGGAAGTCAAGCCGGTCAACGAGCGCAAGCCGGCCGCCAAGAAGGCCGCCGCCAAGACCGTCGCCGCCAAGAAGCCGGCAGCCAAAAAGGCCACCAAGGCAGTCGGCAAGGTCGTCAAGATCGCGCCGACCAAGACCGAAGTGGCGGCCGTCAAGGCGCTCAAGGCGCAGCCGGCCAAGCGCGTCGCTGCGGTCAAGGTGGCCAAGCCGGCGGCCGATGCCGTCCCCGAAAAGAAGGTCATCAAGCGGGTCGCCAAAAAAGCAGCCGAGTAAGGGCCCATGCAGCTCATCATCGCTGCGGTCGGCCACAAGATGCCGGCCTGGATCGAGACCGGCTTCACCGAATACACCAAGCGCATGCCGCCCGAGCTGCGCATCGTGCTCAAGGAAGTGAAACCGGTCGAGCGCTCCGGCAGCAAGACCGCCGCCACCGCGATGGCGCTCGAACGCGACCGCATCGAAGCGGTGCTGCCCAAGGGCGTGCGCATCATCGCCCTCGATGAACGCGGCAAGGACCTCACCAGCGTCGGCCTGTCCCAGCAGCTGATGGCCTGGCAGCAGGACGGGCGCGACACCGCCTTCCTGATCGGCGGCGCCGACGGCCTCGATCCTGAACTGAAAGCCAGGGCCGAAGGCATGATCCGCATCTCCAGCATGACGCTCCCGCACGGCATCGTGCGTGTTATCCTTGCGGAGCAGCTGTATCGGGCGTGGTCGATCACGCAGAACCACCCCTATCACCGCGTCTGACCAACCCTCGAACCATCGCTGATGAAACCGATCGACCGAAAAATCTACCTGGCCTCCAAGAGCCCCCGCCGTCGTGAGCTGCTGCGCCAGGTTGGCGTCGAATTCGAACTGCTCATGCTGCGCAACGAAACAGCCCGCGGTCCCGACGTTTCCGAACATGTCAATCCAGGCGAGGCGCCGGCCGATTACGTCGCGCGCGTGGCCAACGAAAAAGCCGCCTTCGCATGGAACATCGTGCAGTGGCGGCGCATGCCGCTGCGGCCCGTGCTGGCCGCCGACACCACCGTCACCATCGACGGCGAAATCCTCGGCAAACCGGCCAATCCGGACGAGGCGGCGCGCATGCTCGAGCGCCTGTCCGGCCGCACCCACCAGGTCCTGACCTCGGTGGCGGTCCACCACACCAACATGGCCGAGCAGGTCACGCAGGTCTCCGACGTGCGCTTCGCCACGCTCACGCCTGCCGCCATCCGGGCCTACTGCACCAGCGCCGAACCGTACGACAAGGCCGGCGGCTACGGCATCCAGGGCGTGGCCGCGCTGTTCATCGAGCACATCGCCGGCAGCCATTCGGGCATCATGGGCCTGCCGCTGTTCGAAACGGCGCGGCTGCTGCGCCAGGCCGGCGTACCGCTCCCTTAAGGACTGCGGCCGCTGCCGGCCCCATGCGCACTGCATGGCGCCGTCATTGACGCCACCTCGCGCTCGCTCGCGTGTATGATCGCGCTATGAACGAAGACATCCTTATCAACATCACGCCGCAGGAGACGCGCGTCGCGCTGATCCTGCAAGGCGCCGTGCAGGAACTGCACATCGAACGCACCCTCACGCGCGGGCTGGCCGGCAACGTCTACCTGGGCAAGGTGGTGCGGGTGCTGCCGGGGATGCAGTCGGCCTTCATCGACATTGGCCTCGAGCGCGCCGCCTTCCTGCACGTGGCCGACATCTGGGAAGCGCGCCCGCACGACGGGCCGGCGGTGCCGCCCACCGCTATCGAAAAAATCCTGTTCGACGGCCAGGTGCTGACGGTCCAGGTGATCAAGGACCCGATCGGCACCAAGGGCGCGCGCCTGTCGACGCAGATCTCGATCGCCGGCCGCATGCTGGTGTACCTGCCGCAGGACAGCCACATCGGCATCTCGCAGAAGATCGAAAAGGAGTCCGACCGCGACCTGCTGAGAAGCCGCCTGCAAGGCCTGCTGCCGGCCGAAGAAAAGGGCGGCTACATCGTGCGCACGATGGCCGAGGAAGCCTCCGACACCGACCTCGCCGCCGACGTCGACTACCTGCGCAAGACGTGGGCGGCGATCGTGCACGGCGCCCGCACCCGTCCGGCCACCAGCCTGCTGTACCAGGACCTCAACCTGGCCCAGCGCGTGCTGCGCGACTTCGTGCACGACGAGACGGCCAGCATCCAGGTCGACTCGCGCGAGAACTACGTCAAGCTGGTCGAATTCGCCCAGGCCTACACGCCGACCGAACTGCCGCGCCTGCAGCACTACACGGGCGAGCGCCCGCTGTTCGACCTGTACGGGGTGGAAGAAGAGATCCTGCGCGCGCTGGGCCGGCGCGTCGACCTCAAGTCCGGCGGCTACCTGATCGTCGACCAGACCGAGGCGATGACGACCATCGACGTCAACACCGGGGGCTTTGTCGGCGGGCGCAATTTCGCCGACACCATCTTCAAGACCAACCTGGAAGCGGCGCACGCGATCGCGCGCCAGCTCAGGCTGCGCAACCTGGGCGGCATCATCATCCTCGACTTCATCGACATGGACAACGCCGAACACCGCAACGCGGTGCTGCAGGAGCTGAAGAAAACCTTGTCGCGCGACCGCACCAAGGTGTCGGTGAGCGGCTTCTCAGCGCTCGGGCTGGTGGAGATGACGCGCAAGCGCACGCGCGAGTCGCTCGCCCACATCCTGTGCGAGCCCTGCCCGGCCTGCGCCGGCAAGGGCCAGGTCAAGACCAGCCGCACCATCTGCTACGAAATCCTGCGCGAGCTGCTGCGCGAGGCGAAGCAGTTCAACCCGCGCGAATTCCGCATCCTGGCCTCGCAGGAGGTCGTCGACCTGTTCCTCGAAGAGGAATCCCAGCACCTGGCGATGCTGGGCGACTTCATCGGCAAGCGCATCTCGCTGCAGGTGGAGAACGCGTA
>JBBRXM010000036.1:0-45430 GCA_038248405.1 Burkholderiales bacterium | reverse complement strand
GGTTGACCAGCTGCTCGTCCATGCCTTCGAGGCCTTCTTCAGAAGCGATCGCCTCGGTCACCAGGGCATCGCGGGCACGGGTGCGCAGCTCGTTGACGGTGTCTTCGTCGAACGATTCGATGTCGAGCATTTCCGAGATCGGCACGTAGGCGATTTCTTCCAGCGAGGCGAAACCCTCTTCCACCAGGATGTCGGCCACTTCCTGGTCGACGTCGAGCTTTTCCATGAACAGCGCGCGCACCGCCGCAGTTTCCTGCGCCGATTTGTTTTCCGATTCCTCGGCCGTCATGATGTTGATCTTCCAGCCAGTCAGTTCGGCTGCCAGGCGCACGTTCTGGCCGGAGCGGCCGATCGCGATCGCCAGGTTCTCTTCATCGACGACGACGTCCATCGCATGCTTTTCTTCGTCAACCATGATCGACGACACGTTGGCCGGGGCCAGCGCGCCGATGACGAACTGCGCCGGATCGTCCGACCACAATACGATGTCGACGCGTTCGCCGCCCAGTTCGCCAGTGACGGCCTGCACGCGCGAACCGCGCATGCCGACGCAGGTGCCGATCGGGTCGATCCGCTTGTCGGCGGTGTAGACGGCGATCTTGGCGCGCACGCCGGCGTCGCGGGCAGCCGATTTGATTTCCAGCAGGCCCTGCTCGATCTCAGGCACTTCGAGCTCGAACAGCTTCATGATGAATTCCGGCGCGGTGCGCGACAGGATCACCTGCGGGCCGCGCATGTTGCGGTCGATGCGCAGGATAAATGCACGCACACGGTCGCCGATACGCAGGTTCTCTTTCGGGATCATCTGGTCGCGCGGCAGGCGCGCTTCGATCTTGCCCGATTCGACGATCGCGTCGCCGCGTTCCATCCGCTTGATGGTGCCGGTAACTAATGAGTCGCCGCGCTCGAGGAAGTCGACCAGGATCTGTTCGCGCTCGGCGTCACGCACGCGCTGCAGGACCACTTGCTTGGTGTCCTGGGCGAAGCGGCGGCCGAACTCGACCGACTCGATCGGCTCTTCGATGTATTCGTCGACTTCGATGTCGGGGATCTGCTCGACGGCTTCGAAGTGGAGGATTTCCTGGTCGGGCAGCTGCAGGCCGGCGTCGTCGGGCACCACGTGCCAGCGACGGAAGGACTCGAACTCGCCGGTTTCGCGGTCGATGGAGACACGGATGTCGACTTCGCCTTCATAACGCTTCTTGGTGGCCTGGGCCAGGGCGAATTCGAGCGCGCCGAAGACGACATCCTTATCGACGTTTTTTTCGCGCGCCAGCGCATCTACCAACAACAATACTTCGCGACTCATGCTTTGCCCTTCTTAAAATCTACCTGCGGCACCAAGCGTGCCTTATCCAAGTCGGCGAGCGTAAACTCCAACAGCGCCGGACCATCCTTACTTTCAAATTCCAAACCGATTTTGTCGCCTTGCGGCGCCTGCAGGACCCCGGTGTAGGTCTTGCGGTTCGCGCTGCCGGCAAACGCGGTGCGCAGCTTGACGGTGCACTCGCAGCCGGCGAAGCGCTCGAAGTCGGCCAGCGTGCGCACCGGGCGGTCCAGCCCCGGCGAGGAGATCTCGAGGCGCTCGTAAGCGACGTTCTCGACCGTCAGCACGTGCGACAACTGGTGACTGACGGTCGCACAATCCTCGACCGAGATCGGGCCTTTTTCGGCGGCATCCTCAGCAGTGAAGTCGATGTACACGCGCAAAATCCCGCGCTCGCCCCGCTCCACGTCAACGAGGTCATAGCCCAGGCCAGCTACTGTCTTGGCGATTAAATCAAACTGCTGCAATCGGTCTTCTCCAGATCCCAGGCCCGCGCACGGACCACTAAAAACGATTTACCAAAAAAAAAATGGGCATGTGCCCATCTTCTTATATTCCCTGCCAGATGAAAGCACTTGCATCAGACTAGAGCTGAGGGGCTAAGGAACTTTTATTAGGCTGTAGATTATAACGCTTTTCAGCGCGCCCCGCAATCGCTCGCAGGGCAAATGAACATTACAACAACAGTCAGCGCTGGGGTCTGACCCGGTTTTTCCGTTAGGATCTGACCCCGGTGGCGCTGGTGGCAGCAGACCCGGGTCAGACCCCCTAAGTGAAAAACCGGGGCCTGACCCTAACCGCGGCGGCCGCGGCGCGGCAGGCCGTGGTCGGCGCCGCGCGGGCCTTGCGGGCCCTGCGGACGGCGCGCGCCACCGGCGTTACCGAAACCAAAAGTCGTCTGCAGCGGGTCGGGCTGGCGCGCGCCTTTCGGCCCGCCGTTGCCGCCACCGCCCGCGGCCTGGCCCGGACGCCCGCCCGGACGGCCCTGCCCCTGCGGGCGACCACCCTGGCCACCGCCATCGGGCCGGCCCTGCCCTTGCGGACGGTCCGGACCCTGGCCCTGACCCTGACGGCCCTGGCCCGGCCGGGCCTGGCCTTGCGGACGGCCCTGGCCGCCGCCTGCGGTCGGATGCCCGCCCGGCATGCCGCCGAAGCCGGCGCCGACCGGCGCTGCCTGCGGACGCCCACCCGGACGGCCGCCGCGGCCACGGCCGGTCGGCGGACCGAACGGATCGGCATTGCGGTTGGCATCGACGCGATCGATGCGGTTGCCGTCGTTGCGCATGTCTTCGTCGAGCACGCGCGGGCTGGCCGGCCCACGGCCTTTGGCGCCGGAGCTGCGCGCTTCCGGCGCGGCGCCCTTGTCGCCCTTCTTTTCGACGCCGAACGCGGTCAGCAGCGCGCGCACGTCGTTTTCTTCCAGCTCTTCCCAGCGGCCGCGCTTGAGGCCGCTCGGCAGGGTCATGGCGCCGTAGCGGGTACGGATCAGGCGCGAGACGGTCAGGCCGATCGCCTCGAACATGCGGCGCACTTCGCGGTTGCGGCCTTCGCCGATCACCACGCGGTACCACTTGTTGATGCCTTCGCCGCCGCCATCGGCGATCTTGGTGAAGGAAGCGACGCCGTCATCGAGCTCGACGCCGGCCAGCAGCTTCTGGCGCATGCCTTCTTCCAGTTCGCCCAGCGTACGTACCGCATATTCGCGGTCGATGTTGTAGCGCGGGTGCATCAGGCGGTTGGCCAGGTCACCGGAGGTGGTGAAGATCAGCAGGCCCTCGGTGTTGAAGTCGAGGCGGCCGACGGCCAGCCATTTGCCGGCCTTCATGGTCGGCAGGCGGTCGAATACCGACGGACGGCCTTCCGGGTCGTCATGGCTGACGATTTCGCCGGCCGGCTTGTGGTACACCAGCACGCGTGGCGGCTTGGTGCTCACCTTCCGGTGGATCAGCTTGCCGTTGATGCGCACCGCGTCGGACGGCAGGATGCGCTGGCCGATGTGGGCCGGCTCGCCGTTGACCGACACGCGGCCGGCGACGATCAGGTCTTCCATGTCGCGGCGCGAACCGAGGCCCGCTTCGGCCAGCACCTTGTGCAGCTTCGGTGCGTCGTCGTCGGAGGTCAGGTCGCGCTTGACCGGCTTGGCCGGCTGCGAGCGGCCGCCGTCGGCGTCGTAGGCGTCGGAAGTGACGTACGAGAACGCCGCGTCGGCGTCGTAGGTGCTCGACTTCTTGTGGTGCTGCAGGCCGGGATTGCCCTTCTTGTTCTTTTTCTGGCGGATCTTGCCGTCGGAAATGCGCTCCGGGCGCGGACCGCGCGGCGGACGCGGCTCGGCGCCTGCGGCCGGCTCGGCGGTGGCGATCGCTTCGGCGCTGTCGGCCGGCGCGGCGGGAGCGACGCGCGGTTCGCGCATCTGGCGCTCGGCGCGCATCTGGCGCGGGCCGCGCGGCGGGCGTGGGCCACGCTCCTGGCGCGGCGCATCGGCGCTCTCGCCCTGCTCGGCCGGCTCGGCCGGCGCCGCTTCCGGCTTGGCGACCTGCACCTTGACGTTGCGCGGCTTGCGCGCCACTACCGGGGCGTCCGCCTCGGCCGCTGCGCCCACCGGCGCCTCGGCTTGCTCTGCAGGCGCTTTCGGCGCGGCGGCCTTGCGGGCGCGCGGCGGCGCGATGCCGGCCGCGGTGTCCGCTTCGATCTGGGCCTTGGTGCGGCGCTTCGGCTTGGCCACTACGGCCTCGTCCTTGCCAGCCATGTCGGCGGCGCTTGTCTCGTTTGGATTAGTTGGATTCATCGTTCGTTTCAGGTTGTTGACCAGTCGCAGCGTCAACCGGATTCTCTGGCGCAGGGTCGTGAATTGGGGCTTCAACGGGTGAAGTATCAAGGCCGGGCGTATTGTCACTGCCGCCTGCGCCGTCAATGGCGGCCACCGGGGCCGCCGCTTTGTCAAAATTTTCCTGCAAGGCCGCTTCCAGCGCCTCCATCTCGAGGCCGCTGCCGCGCATGTCGGCCACTTCCTGCAACGGCGGCAACTGCGACAGCGTCGACAGGCCGAGGTCGTCGAGGAACTGCTTCGTCGTCCCCAGCAACGCCGGCCGGCCGATCACCTCGCGGTAGCCCAGCACGTCCACCCAGCCGCGGTCTTCCAGCATCTTGATGGTCTGCGAGTTGACCGCGACGCCGCGAATTTCTTCGATGTCGCCGCGGGTCACCGGCTGGCGGTAAGCGATGATCGCCAGTGTCTCGAGGGTGGCGCGCGAATACCTGGGCGGCTTCTCGGGGCTCAGGCGCTCGAGGTACTGCTTCATCTCGGGCCGGCTCTGGAAGCGCCAGCCGGACGCCAGGCTGACGATCTCGATGCCGCGCTGGTCCCAGTCGCGGCGCAGTTCTTCCAGCAACAGCTTGATGGTGTCGGCGCCGACGCCGGCGCCCAGCGGGCGGCCGTTGTCGTCGACATCGACGAACAGCTTTTTCATGCCGTGGATCGACATCGGCTCGCGGGCGCACAGCAAGGCGGTTTCGAGGACTTTTTTAGCCTCATCAGTATTCATAACGATGTCGTCAGCGGATCTTGCACATGCAATGCATAGAAAATATCAAACAAAAACCACTCAGCGAATTGCGGCGAACCTCATCGAACGAGGCCGGGCGTGTCAAAACATTCGTTGAAGCTGGAATCCGTTGCCGGGGCCGGAGAACGGCTGGCAGGATGGTACTGGTGGCGAGATCCGTACTCTGCCACACGGCTGCCCGCACACCTGGCGGGTCGCAAGCCGTTGATTTTTCAGGCGAAACGCTTCATTCCTGGAGGCCGCCGGGAGACCAGGCTCGGGGCGCGCGCTGCGTGAACGATCGACATCGTCTCTTCAAACTGGCGCCATTGTACCCGATAAAAGGCGCGCATGGCACAATTGGCACAGCGGGCGCGGCCCTAACGGCCGGCCAACTCGTCCGTCAACAGCGCCGATACGCCAAGGAAAGCGGGATAGTCGGCGGTGATGACGAAGGTCGGCACTTGCCCGAGGTAATTGACAAAGCGTCCCTTTTGCTCGAAGCGGCTGCGAAACGAGGAGTGGTCGAAGCGCTCGCCAAGCCGCGGCACGATGCCGCCGCCTATATAGATGCCGCCCTGGGCGCCGAGGGTGACGGCGAGATTGCCGGCGACGGTGCCGAGCATGCCGCAGAACGCCTCGACGGCCTGGTCGCACAGCACGCAGTCGCCGGCCAGCGCGCGGCCGACGATGTCGGCCGCGCCGAGATGGTCGCCGGGCGCGCCGGCGTGCGAGGCCAGCGCGCGGTAAATCAGTTCGATGCCGGGGCCCGACAGCAGCCGCTCGGCCGAGACGTGGCTGAACTCGGTCCAGGCGAAGCGCAGGATGGCGACCTCGGCTTCATTGGCGGGCGAAAACGTGACGTGGCCGCCTTCACTTTGCAGCGCGCTCCAGCCGTCGCCGGCGGGAATCAGCCCGGAGACGCCCAGGCCGGTGCCGGCACCGACCAGCCCCAGCGCGCTGTGCGCGCGCGCGACGCCGGCGCCGACCTGGCGTTTCTGCTGCGCCGACAGGTGCGGCAAGGCGCCCGCCAGCGCGCTGAAGTCATTGACTACCAGCAGCGTGTCGAAGCCGCACTCCCGCTTCAGCGCGGAAATCGAGAATTCCCAGTGGTGGTTGGTCATGCGCACCAGGTCATCGACCACCGGGTTGGCGATGGCGATGGCGGCGTGGCGGACGGCGCCGGCGGCGGCCTGCGCCGGCGCCGACAGGTAGGCGCGCACGGCGTCGGCCAGCGTCGCGTAGCCGGCGCAAGGCAACACCTCGATCAGGCCGATCTGCCCGGGCGCCGATTCCAGCGCGAAACGGGCGTTGGTGCCGCCGACGTCAGCCAGCAGCCGCGGACCATCGGTATAAGCGGCGGAGGTGGCGGACGGCGCGGGCGGAGTCGAAATAGTCATGGTCGGCAAGGAAAACGTGAGCCGCCAAGCTTAAGGACTTCTCAGCCGCGATGCAAGGCATCTTTGTACTTTTACTACGTGGCGCGACCTGCGAGCGGCAATTGCTGCTGCCCGCCGGCGCCCTGCTGCGCGTTCCACGCATCCAGGCCGCCCTGCAGCGCCCTCGCGCGATGGAAGCCGTTGGCGAGGAATTGGCGGGCTACCTGGGCGGCCGTGACGTCGTTCGGGCAGCTGCAATAAACGACGATGTGGCGGTCCTTGTCGAGTGTAGCCATCAGTTCGCCGGGGGTGCAGTCGAGGTAGTTGAGCGCACCCGGGATCGCCTGTTCGAGCTGCTGGGCGGTGAGGCTGCGGGCATCGATGATGAGGGGGCCGTGGCCGCCGTCGATCAGCGCTTGCAGTTCGTCGGTGCGGATGCGATCGACCGGCAGGCTGTTCAGGAAACGGCGGCGCTCGATGTATTTATACAACACGAACAGCGCCAGCAAGGCGAGCAAGCCGGACAGCGCGACGCCGCCCATCTCCTCGAGCGAACCGAGCACTTCGTCGACGCTGGCGTGGAACCAGGCGCCGGCGCCGAGGCCGACCCCGCTCCACAGCAGCGCGCCGGCGACGCTGAAGGCGAGAAAGCGCGGCGTGCTGGTGCCGGTGGCGCCGGCCAGCGGCGGCGCGATGGTGTTGAAGCCGGGGATGAACTTGGCGACGATCAGCGACTTGGCGCCATAGCGGCGGAACTTGTCTTCGGTCTGGCTGACGCAGTAATCGGGCGAGAGCGAGATGCGGCACAGCAAGCGCAGCACGCGCTTGCCATAGAAGCGGCCGGCGCGGAACCAGAAATAGTCGCTGATGAGGCAGGCGATGACGCTGGCGGCAAGGCAGGCGGGCCAGTTGACGTCGCCGGCGACGGCCAGGGCGCCGGCCACGATCAGGATCGGCATGGCCGGGATCGGCAAGCCGATCTGCTCGAGCAGCACGGTGCCGAAGACGATCAGCAGGCCGTAGGTTTCGATGAGGAGGATGAGGTGGGACATGCGGTCATGGTAGCGGAATTGTGCAGCGTCGTCCGGCGGATGACGGATTTTGACCTTGCCGGAAGGTCGACAGCCCCACCGGGGTCTGACGGGGACGCCGAGTCCCCGCGGGGTCAGACCCAAGACACGGACGGCGAGCTTTACACCCCGCGCGGGATCGCGCTCAGCAGCGTCCTGGTGTACGGATGCTGCGGATTGCGGTACAGCTCGTCGGAGTCGGCCAGCTCCACCACGCTGCCCTGGTGCATCACCATCACCTGGTCGGCCATGTACTTGACCACCGACAGGTCGTGCGAGATGAAGATGTAGCTCATGCCCAGCTCATCCTGCAGATCCTGCAGCAGGTTGAGCACCTGCGCCTGCACCGACACGTCCAGCGCCGAGACCGATTCGTCGCACACCAGGATCTCCGGCTTCATCGTCAGGCAGCGCGCAATCGCAATGCGCTGGCGTTGCCCGCCGGAGAACTCGTGCGGGTAGCGGTGGAAGGCCTGCGCCGGCAAGCCGACCTTTTCCAGCAGCGCCTGCGCCATGGCGATGCGCTCGCCGTCATTGGCGCCGATGCGGTGGATGCGCATCGGTTCGAGCAAAATCTGCCCCACCGTGAAGCGCGGATTGAGCGAGGCGTAGGGATTCTGGAAAATGATCTGGATGCGCCGCTTGAACGGCATGTAGTCGCGCGCCGGCATCGAGATCAGGTCGCGGCCCTCGAACATGGCGGTGCCGGCGGTGGCCTGGTGCAGCCGCAGCAAGGTCAAGCCCACCGTCGTCTTGCCGGAGCCCGATTCGCCCACCACGCCGAGCGTCTTGCCGCGCGCCAGCGTGAACGAGACGTCCTTGACGGCCTTGAACTCGCGCTTGCCGAACAGGCCTTCGCGCGTGAAGAAGCTCTTCGACAGCTTGTCCACCACCAGCACCGGTACGTCGCCCGGAGCGGTGCCGCGGGTACGCTGCGGCTGGCTGGCGACGGCGCCGCCGCCGGCGATGTAGTCGTCGATGACGGGCAGGCGCAGCGGCCGCTCGTCCAGATTCGGGCGGCAATGCAGCAAGGCTTTCGTGTAGTCGTCGGCCGGCTGCTCGAAGATCTGGCGCACCTCGCCCGCTTCACGCACGACGCCGTGGCGCATGACGATGACGCGGTCGGCGATTTCTCCCACCAGGCCCAGGTCGTGGGTGATGAACAGCACCGACATCTGGCGCTTCTTCTGCAGGTCGGCGATGAGGCCCATGATCTGCTTCTGGATCGTCACGTCGAGCGCCGTGGTCGGCTCATCGGCGATGAGCAGCTTCGGCTCGCAGGCGATCGCCATGGCGATCATCACGCGCTGCTGCTGGCCGCCCGACATCTGGCTGGGATACGCGTCGATCTTGCGCGCCGGATCGGGGATGCCGACTTCGCCCAGCAGCGCCAGCGTGCGTGCCCGCGCCTCCTTCTTGTTCATGCCCATGTGCAGGCGCAGCACTTCGCCGATCTGGAAGCCCACCGTGAACACCGGGTTGAGCGAGGACATCGGCTCCTGGAAGATCATCGAGATGTCCTTGCCGCACATCTTGCGCCGCTCGGCCAGCGGGAGTTTCAGCAGGTCGATGCCGTCGAAGACGATGCTGCTGGCGGGGTCGACGATACTGTTTTCCGGCGCCAGCAGGCCCATCACGGCGAGCGAACTGACCGACTTGCCGCTGCCCGATTCGCCCACCAGCGCGACGGTGGCGTTGCGCGGCACGTCGAAGGAGATGCCCTTGACCGCTTCGACGCTGGTCTTCTTGTCGAGCCGGAAGGAAACGCGCAGGTTGCGCACTTGCAGCAGCATGTTGTTGTCTTGAGTCATGTGCGGCGCCTCATTTCAGTTTCGGGTCGAGCGCATCGCGCAGGGCATCGGTAAACAGCGAGAACGCCGTCACCAGTACCGCCATCGCGCAGGCGGCGGCGGTCAGCTGCCACCATTTGCCGAGGATCAGCTCGTTTTGCGCCTCGTTCAGCATGCTGCCCCAGGACACCACGCCGACCGGCACGCCGAAGCCGAGGAAGGACAGGATTACCTCGGCCTTGATGAAGCCGACCACCAGGATCGACAGCTGCACCAGCGCCACGTGGCTCACGTTGGGGAAAATGTGCGAGAACATCTTGCGCCAGGTGGAGGCGCCGATGGCGTCGGCGGCCATCACGTATTCGCGCGCCTTGTGCTTCATGTATTCGGCGCGGATCAGGCGGTACGGCCCGGTCCAGCCGGTCAGGCCGAGGATCAGCACGATGGTGGTGACGCCCTTCTGCTGCAGCACCGCGGCCACCGTCAGGATCATCAGGATCGAGGGGATCGACGTGAAGATGCTGTAGAACCAGTTGAAGAAATCGTCGACCAGGCCGCCGTAGTAGCCCGACACGGCGCCGAACAGGGTGCCCAGCGTGACCGCCAGCAAGGCGGCGACGAGGCCGACCACGATCGAGGTCTCGGCGCCCTTGATGGTCTTCTTGATGACGTCGTGGCCCCACTTGTCGCCGCCGAAGGGCAGCGTGTCGCGGCGCACGACCGGGGCCGTGGTGGCGCCTTTCATGCCGGCACGCAGGGCGGCGATGTCGGCTGCGAGCGGGTCGGCCACGCCGTACATGTCGAGCGGGGCGGCGGCGCTGCCCTGCCCTGACTGCGCGCGGATCGCCTTGATGTCGGCGGCGAGTGGATCGAAGGCGTTGTCGGGCACGGCGCCGACCGCCGCCGCGGGCGATTTCTTCGCCAGGCCGCCGGCGGCGCCGGCAAAGCTTGGCGGCGCGTAATTGACGCCGACTTCCTGCTCCCAGTCGGCGACGATCAGGCCGCTCGAGGACAGCAGCAGCATGGCGAGGAAGGCCGCCACCACGGCCAGCGACACCATCGCGACCCGGTCGGCGCGCAGGCGGCGCCAGGCAAGCGCCCACAGGCCGGGCGAGGTTGGTTGATTGGTCATGTGCATGTCAGGATCAGGACAGTTGAACGCGCGGATCGACGGCCTGGTACATCAGGTCGGTCAGCAGGTTGAAGATCATGGTGGCGGCGGCGACGTAGACCGTGATCGCCTTGATCACCGGGAAGTCGCTGCGCTCGACGGCAAGGATCACTTCGCGGCCGATGCCGGGGATGCCGAAGAAGCGCTCGAGCAGGAAGGCGCCGATCAAGAGGGCCGGCAGGTTCGACATGACGTGGGTGATGATCGGGATGGCGGCGTTGCGCAGCACGTGCACCCACATGATGCGGCGTTCGCCCAGGCCCTTGGCGCGGGCGGTGCGCACGTAGTCCTGGCTGGCTTCGTCGAGCACGAAGCTGCGGAACAGGCGCAGCGTGGGCGCGATCGACACGGCCAGGCCGATCAGGATAGGCAGCAGCGAGTAGCGCAACAGGTTTTCGCTGAAGTGTTCGCCCCAGCCCTGCACCGGGAACAGGCCCAGCTTGTAGGCAAAGCCGTACTGGAAGACGATGATGTAGACCAGGATGCTGATCGACATGCCGACGGTGCAGGCGATCATCACCGCGCGGTCGGTGAGCGAACCGCGCACGAAGGCAATGGCGAGCGCCAGGGCGATGCCGAAGAAGGTTTCGAGGATGGTCAGGGGAATGAGCACCGTCAGCGAGGGGCCCAGGCGGGTGGCGATGATGTGGGCGACCGACTCGCCGGTGGCCCACGAGTTGCCGAAGTCGAAGGTGACGATCTGCTTGACGAAGATTCCGAGCTGCACGTAGTACGGCTGGTCGACGCCGAGCTGCTTGCGGATGTTGGCGATGGCCTCCGCGCTCGACATCTTGCCGGCGAGGATATAGGCCGGATCGCCGCCGACCCAGTTAAACAGCACGAACACGAGCACGACCACGCCGGCCATGGTGGGCAGCATCTGCCAGAGGCGGCGCAGGATATAGGCAAACATAGTATTGCTCCTAGGGGTCAGACCCCGGTGTTGTCTTTAAGGGGGTCTGACCCCGGTGTGCAGCCGCTACCTCAACCGGGGTCTGACCCTCAACTGAAAAACCAGGGTCAGACCCCTATGTCGATGTACTGCCACTCCTGCTTCATGATCGGGTGCTTCTTGTAGCCCAGCACGTTCGGCTGCGCCAGCATGTTGCGGTAGCGCGCGTAACCCATCCGCGAGCCGCCGGTCACCTCCAGCCGCCGCGCCATCTTGTGATAGAGCACGTCGCGCTCGGCGCCGGCCGGCATCTTCTGCGTCTGCGCGTACATGGCGTCGAACTCGGCATCGGCAAAACAGCCGGCATTGTTCTGGTGGACGTTGGGACCGTAATACAGCTGCATGAAATTGTCGCCGTCCGGATAGTCAGCCATCCACTGGTAATTGCGCGTCTGCACCTTGCACAGCTGTTCGGCCTTGAGCAGGTCGCTGAAGATCATGCGGTCGCTGACCATGCGGATGCCCAGCGACGTGTAGGTCTTGCGCCACACTTCTGCCTGCAGCACGCCGCTCGCTTCGTTGCGCGACACGTAATGAATTTCCAGTGGCTTGCCGTCGGGCAGCGTGCGCCAGCCGTCCTTGCCCTTCTTGTAGCCGAAACGGTCCAGCAGGCGGTTGGCCAGTACCGGATCGTATTGCAGCAGGCTCTTGTAGGCCGGGTCGTGCCCCACCACGCCGGGCGGAATCGGATAGTCGATCCGCTCGGCCTGGCCATTCCAGACGAGGGCGATTTCCTCGTCGATGTTGTGGCCCATGGCGATGGCGCGCCGCAGCGCGATCTTTTCCTTGGCCATGCCGCCCAGCACCGGGTCTTCCATGTTCCAGTAATAATAAGTTACTTCCGGATCCATCAGGCGCGACAGCTGCACGCCCCTGGCCGCCAGTTCCGGGCGCAGCTTGCCGTCCAGCAGCGCTTTCGGCGCCAGCGGACCGTCCAGCCAGAACAGGTCGGTGCCGCCGCTCTGGAACGACAGCCAGCGCGACTGGTCCTCGACCATCACCGCAATGTCGATGCGGTCGATCAGCCCGATCTTCTTGCCCTTCATCTGGGCAATGATGCGCTCGTCTTCGGGGGTGCCGTTGCCCTTGAAGTCCCAGGTTTCGGGTAAATGGTCGGGATTGCGCTCGAGCACGATGCGGTTGCCGCGCACCCACTGCCCCAGCCGGTAGTAACCGGTGCCGACCGGGTTGGACGAGATTTCCCCCTTGACGTCGCCATAGGCGGCGACCACTTCGCGCGCCACCGCCGAGGTCGGCTCGTGCGCGAGGATCATGCCGAGGTTGAAGTCGGTCTTGGTCAGGTGGATGCGCAGCGTGTACGGGTCGACCAGCTCGAAGCCGGCGACCTTGGCGTCGTAGTCGAACTTGCCGGTCTTCTTCGCCGCCGCGGCGAGCTCGTCGAAGCCGACCACTTTGCCTTCGAACAGCCACGCGTGCGGCGAGGCCAGCTTCGGGTCGAACAACCGCTTCCACGAATACACGTAGTCGGCCATGGTCAGTTCGCGCCGCCGTCCCTTGAACGCCGGATCGGGCGCGAACAGGATGCCGCGCTTGAGGCGGATGGTGTAGGTCTTGCCGTCGGCCGATACTTGCGGCAGCGCGGCGGCCGCCAGCGGCGCCAGCGTGGCCGGCCGCGCCAGGTAATCGTAGGTATACAGCGTCTCGAACACCGCCTGCAGCACGTGGCCCGAATACAGGTCGCGGGAGATCGCCGGATCGAAGCCGGTTTCCGCCGCCGGGAAAATGTAGCGCAGCGTTTTGACCGGTGCGGCGTGCGCCACCGTTCCCAGCGCGCCGAGGCACAGCAGCAGTGTCGCCCAGGTTTTGTTCATCGCAAGTTTCCCTTCGCCCAACTGGAGGGGTCAAAAAAGGCGTAACGATAGCGCATATCCTGCCTCGCTTGGCGGCAATTCCGAATTAATCAAGGGGCACCCGTCCGCACGTAACAATATTTCTGATATGCACGTTCTGCTGCGATGCAGCATAAAGCGCCTGACATTGAACTCTTCTATTCGGAAAATTGCATGCTGCCATGCCGCATAAATGATCTCAATTGTGTCGCCGGAGAGGAAAAGTGTTGTATCCCGACCCAATGCACGACGAGTCAGCATTGACACCCAGACACACGAGTGGTCAGATGCGGGGCGCTTGAAGGATGTCCGTCCGGCGGCTGTATCCGGCGGACTAAATGAACAGCCCCGTTTTAGCGGCCAGTGGAGACGATTCATGCTCTCTTTAGAGAAAGCACACCCTGCCGCGTATTCTTTACCATGAAATTTTCTGGAGTTAATATGTACAAAAAAACAGCAGTAGCGCAAGCGGTCTCGCTCGCCCTGGCGGCCTTGTCGCTGGCGCAGCCGGTCATGGCGCAGGATTCGGCAGCGCCGTTGCAGCGCGTCGAGATCACCGGTTCCAGCATCAAGCGCGCCTCCGCCGAGACCGCCTCGCCAGTGCAGGTCATCACCCGCGAAGACCTCGCCAAGTCGGGCAAGGGCACGGTTGCCGAATACCTGCAGACGCTGACGGCCGACGGCGCCGGCTCGCTGCCGACCAGCTTCGGCAACGGCTTCGCCGCCGGCTCGACGGCGATCTCGCTGCGCGGCCTGGGCGCGACCTCGACGCTGGTGCTGCTCAACGGGCGCCGCATGGCGCCGTTCGCGCGTGCCGACGACGGCCAGAAAACCTTCACCGACATCTCGACCATCCCTATGGAAGCGGTCGAGCGCATCGAAGTGCTCAAGGACGGCGCCTCGTCGACCTACGGCGCCGACGCCATCGCCGGCGTCGTCAATATCATCCTGCGCAAGGACTTCACCGGCCTGGTCATGAAAGTGACCGGCGGCCAGGCGCTCAAGTACAACGACGGCGAGCAGTTCAAGACGTCGCTGACCTGGGGCAAGGGCAACCTCGACACCGACGGCTACAACGTGCTGGTCAACCTCGAGCTGTACCGCAACAACGAACTGTTCAACAAGGACCGTTCGGACCGCGCCTGGATCGGCCACTCCGACCTGCGCCAGTGGGGCTACGCCCAGAACACCCAGTTCGCCTCCGGCGCCATCATCGGCAACAACAACGCAGCCAACAGCCCGGTCGGCGCGATCCGCAACCCGGCCACGCTGAACTACACGTCGCTGCCAGGCTGCGCCGCCCTGTCGACCACCACGCAGCAAGACCCGAACGGCGGCTGCCTGTGGCACCAGGACCAGTTCCGTTCGATGCAGCCACAGATCGACGGCGGCAACCTGTACACCCGCGTGACCAAGAACATCAATGCCGACCTGCAGGTCTACGCCGAAGCTGGCTACTCGGTGCGCGACACCTCGTTTACGCTGACGCCGCCAGGCATCACCGGCGCGTTCGCGTTCCCGCCGACCACCAAGTACCCAACCGGCGTGGTCAACTGGACCTCCGGTGCCGGCACCACCATGCAGCTGGGCGCGACCCACCCGCAGAACCCGTACGGCGTCCCGGTCCGCCTGAAGTACACCATGTTCGACCTCGGCCCGAGCGTGCGTTCGGTCGACAATTCGTTCAACCGCTTCGTCATCGGCGCCAAGGGTTCGTACATGGGCTGGGATTACGACACCGCCTACACCCACTCGGCATCGAAGCTCGACCTGGCCTACGCCAATTCGCTCAACATGCAAGTGCTGTATGACGCGCTGAGCAACCCTGCCAGCAAGAACTTCCCGTTCTACGTCGGCGCGCAGGCAGGCAAGAACACGCCGGCGCAGTACGCCGCCATCGTCACCACCGCCAAGTCGCACTCGACGACCAGCATCGACATCGTCGACTTCAAGGCTTCGCGTGAACTGATGCAACTGGCAGGCGGCGCCCTCGGCGTCGCAGTGGGCGCAGAGTACCGCAAGGAAAAGCTGGACAACCCGTCGCTGGCGGGCAGCGAAAGCGGTTCGATCAACTCGAGCTACGTGGCCGCCAAGGGCGACGAAAACATCGGCGCCGTGTTCGTCGAAGTTGCCGCTCCTGTGCTCAAGACGGTCGAAGTGACCGGCGCGCTGCGTTACGACCACTACACCAGCTTCAAGTCGACCACCCCGAAACTGGGCGTGAAGTGGACCCCGGTGAATACCTTCGCCGTGCGCGGTACCTACTCGGAAGGCTTCCGTGCGCCAGGTCCTGCCGAGTCGTCGATCACGTCGCAGTCGGCCGGCAGCGCCAGCGTTGCCGATCCAGTGCGTTGCGCCGGTGGCAAGCCAGCCGCCGGTGCATCGGCTTCCGATTGCGCCGCCAGCTTCGCCGGCGTCAAGGTCGGTAACCCGAACCTGCAGCCGGAAACGTCGAAAGGCATGACGCTCGGCATGGTCTGGGATCCGCTGAAAGACACCAGCCTGTCGATCGACGCCTGGCAGATCAAGCGCAGCAACGAGATCAACGTGACCAACCTGTCCGATTCCGTGTTGATGCCGGGCGTCCTGCGCGCCGACAACAACCTGACCGGCGCAAATGGCGCGATCATCCCGAACAGCGGCACCATCCTGATGGTTCAGTCGCCGTACCGCAACTCGACCTACACCAAGGTCAAGGGCCTGGACGTGGACATCAAGCAGCGCTTGCGCATGGGTGACTACGGCCGCGCAGTGCTGGGCATGACCTGGACGCACATCGCGACCTGGCAGCGCGCCGACTCCGCAACTTCGATGGTCCAGTACGCCGGCACGCACGGCAACTGCGACACCTCGAACTGCATCGGCACGCCAAAAGACCGCATCAGCGCGTCGGCATCGTGGGACAAGAACGACTGGAACGTGACGACGACGGCGAACTACCGTTCGGACATGAAAAACACGTACACCGCCGCCGACACCACCTGCGCCTCGACCCTGGCCAACGGCAATCCAGCGCCGAACGCCAGCTGCACGCTGCCGTCGTTCACGACGGTCGACCTGTCGGCACGTTACAACTACTCGAAGCAGCTGCAACTGTTCGCGTCGATCACCAACGTGTTCGACAAGATCGCGCCGCTCGATCCGTTGACCTACGGTTCGATGAGCTACAACCCACTCGACTACAGCGGCGCCATTGGCCGTTACCTGAAAGTGGGCGCGCGTTACCAGTTCTAAGAACCTGACGCGTAGTAACGAAAAGGGCGCCGAGAAATCGGCGCCCTTTTTTTGTTTGTCTCCACCTGACAATGAGCCGTCATCCTCGCGCAGCGGGGACCCATGCCGAGCACGCTATAAGGTGCGGCAGGCCCGGCATGGATCCCGCTGGCGAGGACGACAATATCACGGCAGCCGCATGATCGAACGCCTTCAGTCCTGGCGCAGCCGGCGCTGGCGCACCGCTTGCGCCAGTCCCTCGAGCACCTGCACGCTCTGCTCCCAGTCGATGCAGCCGTCGGTGACCGACTGCCCGTATACCAGTTCCTTGCCCGGCACCAGGTCCTGGCGCCCGGCCACCAGGTGGGACTCGACCATGACGCCGACGATGCGGTCGTCGCCGGCCGCCACCTGGCCTGCAATGTCGGCGCACACCGGCACCTGGTTCTCGGGCTTTTTCGAGCTGTTCGCATGCGAGGCGTCGATCATCAGGCGCGCCGCCAGCCCCTGTGCCCCCATCTGCCGGCAGGCTTCCTCGACGCTGGCGGCGTCGTAGTTGGGCGCCTTGCCGCCGCGCAGGATGATGTGGCAATCCTCGTTGCCGTTGGTCGACACGATCGCCGAGTGGCCGCCCTTGGTCACCGACAGGAAGTGGTGGGGCTGCGAGGCCGCCTTGATCGCCTCGACGGCGATCTTGATGTTGCCGTCGGTGCCGTTCTTGAAGCCGACCGGGCACGACAGCCCGGAGGCCAGCTCGCGGTGCACCTGCGACTCGGTGGTGCGGGCGCCGATCGCGCCCCAGCTGATCAGGTCGGCGATGTACTGCGGGCTGATCACGTCGAGAAATTCGGTGCCGGCCGGCAGTCCCAGTTCGTTGATGTCGCGCAGCAGCTCGCGCGCCATGCGCAGGCCGTCGTTGATGCGAAAGCTGTTGTCCATGTAAGGGTCGTTGATCAGGCCCTTCCAGCCGACCGTGGTGCGCGGCTTTTCGAAGTACACCCGCATGACGATTTCAAGGTCGCCGGCGAAGCGGCGACGTTCGCCCGCCAGGCGCTGCGCGTATTCCATCGCCGCGCGCGTGTCGTGGATCGAGCAGGGACCGATCACCACCATCAGGCGGTCGTCCTGGCCGTGCAGGATGCGGTGCAGCGCCACCCGCGCCGCGGACGCGGTCTGCCCTGCCCCCTCGCTGCACGCAAATTCGCGGATCAGGTGCGAGGGCGGGGTCAGTTCCTTCATTTCGCGAATGCGTAAGTCGTCGGTACGTGGCATGCGGTTCTCCGGTCTAAAAAGTAAGGCTGAAAATAAAAAAACCGCCATCGCTGGCGGTTTTTAGGATTTGCTGGATCTCGTTGTTGCTGCTACGTGAACCTGCCGCTACTCCACCGCCGTTGGGCTGGAATGGCTAAAGTAAAAATGGCGGGTAAACAACATCACAGGGCGCATGGCGAGAATCCGATTGGTTGCAACGACTATAGCAACAACCGGCGCCGCTTGGCAAGCGCTTTGTCCGACGATGCTCATCGGCGGATTCGGCGCGCCGGCGCGGCGATGTAGTTGTGACAATCCCACACTTCGCTGCCCGGCAGTTAGACCTTTGATCCACCTCAGTCGAATCGCCGCGGCCGGTGCAAGACTCTGCCACTAACACCCCAGCCCGATCCGCACGGTTGTGCTTGACGAAGAACAATTTTTCCTTAGGGATCAATTGAACGCGATCAAGGTTTATCCACCCCGACCCCGTCAGGGACGCGATCCGGGATGACAACCGCCTTCTACCTTGGAGTCCGTCATGAAAGAAACTGTCTTGTCCCGTTCAATGCGTCTTATTTTCGCCGGCGGCGCCGCCGGCATCGGCTTGCTGGCCGGGCTGCCGGCGCAAGCCCAGGACCAGGGCCAGCAGCCCGTGGCGCGGGTGGAAATCACCGGTTCCAACATCCGCCGCGCGCAGGCCGAAACGGCGTCGGCGGTGCAGACGCTGAACCGCGCCGACATCGAAAAATCGGGCCGCACCACCGTCGCCGAACTGCTGCAGACGCTGGCGGTGGACAACCAGGGCTCGGTGCCGACCAGCTTCGGCGGCGGCTTCGCCTCGGGCGCTTCCGGCATCTCGCTGCGCGGGCTCGGCTCGGCGTCGACGCTGGTGCTGATCAACGGTCGCCGGGTGGCCCCCTACGGCCTCGCCGACGACGGCCAGAAGGTGTTTGCCGACCTGAACATCATCCCCGCCGAAGCGGTCGAGCGGGTCGAGATCCTCAAGGACGGCGCCTCCGCCATCTACGGCTCGGACGCCATCGCCGGCGTCGTCAACGTCATCTTGCGCAAGGATTTCCAGGGCACCACCATCAAGGCCAATTACGGCAAGTCGGGCTACTGGGACGGGCGCGATTCGCGCCTGGCCATCACCCACGGCATGGGCAACCTCGACACCGACCGCTACAACCTGCTGTTCAGCCTCGAGTTCGGCGGCAAGCGCGAAGTGTGGAACCGCGACCGCAACGACCGCGAGCAGATCGGCCGCGGCGACCTGCGCCCGTTCGGCTTTTCCGCCCAGGAAGGGCTCGGCGGCACCGGCGCCATCACCACCAACAACGCCGCCGGCAGCGCCATCAACGGCAACGTGCGCAATCCCGTCACGCTCGACTACTACAACCGCGGCAATCCGGCCGGGGCCGGCTTCACCCGCACCTTCCCTGCCGCCGCCTGCGGCAACTTCACCAGCCATCCGCAGGGCGACCCCGGCGGCGGCTGCCTGATCGACGCCGACCAGATCTACGAGCAGATCCAGCCGCGCCAGAATTCGTACAACCTGTTCGGCCGCGGCACCTTCCAGCTCAATTCGCAGGTACAGGCGTACGCGGAAGCGAACTATTACTGGACCGAGTCGACCTCGTCGGCCACGCCTTCTGGCATCAGCGGCTCGGTCGGCTACCCGGGCGGCCCGGTCAGCAACTCCGGGGTGGCGCTCGGGGCGGCCCATCCGGACAACCCCTACTTCGGCACCGCCGCCCGCTTGCGCTACCTGGCCGCCGACGTCGGCCCGCGCATCAGCGACATCAATTCCAAGTTCGGCCGGCTGGTACTGGGCGTCAAGGGCACCATGTACGACTGGGACTTCGACAGCGCGCTGCTGTTCTCGGCCAACAAGGTCTACAACCATCGCCGCAACTACCTGCAACGCGACGTCACCTTCGCGCTGCTCAACCCTACCGCCGCCAACGTCGCCGCGGCCACCGCGCGCAGCGCGGCCTACGCTGCGCTGCCGGCAGGCACCATCTGGCGCATCGCCGAAAATGCCGGCCTCAACTCGCCCGCCCTGTACGCGGCGCTGTCGCCGATCATCTCCAACGACGCCGAAACGCGCATCAGCCAGATCGACTTCCGCGCCACGCGCGAATTCGGCAAGCTACCCGGCGGCCCGATCGGGGTTGCCGCCGGCGCCGAGTTCCGCCACGAGCGCACCGAGCTGGCGCCCACCAGCGGCACCGAGATCGGCAACATCATCGGCCTGGGCTATTCGGCCTACAACGGCAAGCGCGATGCCACCGCACTGTACGCGGAGGTGCTGGCACCGGTCATCAAGGAAGTCGAGCTGTCGGGCGCGCTGCGCTACGACCACTTCTCCGACGTCGGCAATTCGTGGACGCCGAAGGTCGGCGTCAAGTGGAATCCGCTGCGCCAGCTGGCGCTGCGCGGCACCTTCGCCAAGGGCTTCCGGGCGCCCAGCGCGGCCGAGAACGGCGTCGGCGGTCTGGCCGCCTTCTCCACCGCGTCCGACCCGGTGCGCTGTGCGCTGGGCGTGCAGGCGGCCTGCGACCCGGCCTCGATCGCCATCATCACTTCGCCCAACCCGGAGCTCAGTCCCGAGCGTTCCAAGAGCTGGTCGGTAGGGGCGATCTGGGATCCGCTGCCGCGCACCAGCGTCTCGCTCGACTTCTGGCAGATCAAGCGCAAGAACGAGATCAACCAGGAGCAGACCGACGCGGCGATCGCGGCCGGCCACATCGCGCGCGACCCGTCGACGGCCACCACCATCCCGGGCGACCCCGGCGCCATCACGGCGGTGCTGGCGCGCTACGTCAACTCGGCGCAGACCAAGGTGCGCGGCGTCGACCTCGACGCGCGCACCGCGTGGAACCTGGGCACCGGCCGCGGCATGCTGTCGATGGACGCCAAATGGACGCACCTTTTCAAGTGGATCCGCACCGAGCAGGACGGCAGTTCGCGCGACTTCGCCGGCACCCACGGCAACTGCGACGTCACCAACTGCATCGGCACGCCGGACGACCGCGTCAACCTGGGCGCGACCTGGGACCTGGCGCCGTGGCGCGTGTCGGCCACGGTGAACTACCGCGCGCCGCTGAAGAACACGCTGTTCAAGGACGACCCGGACGGCTGCGCCAGCCACTTCGCGGACGGACGCGATGCGCCGAACGACTGCGACATCGCCTCGTTCACTACCTTCGACGTCACCGCGCGCTGGAACCTGACGTCCAAGACGGAGCTGTTCGGCACCATCCAGAACCTGTTCGACAAGGTGGCGCCGCTCGACCCGCTGACCTATGGCGCGCAGTCGTACAACCCGCTCGACTACAGCGGCGCGCTGGGCAGGTATTTCAGCGTGGGCTTGCGGCACAAGTTCTGACACGCGGCGATCTGGAACCGAAAGCCCGGCAGTGCCGGGCTTTTTTTTGCTGAGCCTTGCCAGGTCGAGCGCACTCATGCCTTTGCCATACGACGTCAGAACAATAGCTGAGAGCGATCGGGATGGCTCAGTGTACGAGTTGCTTGATTCGAAGGTCACCGAACAACTCAGGCCGTGATCGATGTACCGCTCGTCGGCCTAGCCCTGCAGCGCGGCCCGGAGTGCCGCACGATGCGGAACGCGTAGAAGGCGTTGCAGGAGTTCGACATGCGGTTCGATTCCCTTATCGGTTCTCTCGGTCAAGGCGCAGACGCGGCGGCTGCATGCTCCTTCAGGTAACTCGCCGCATCGGTGTTGTTCGGGTCGAGTTGGAGCACGCGGCGATAGGTTTTCACCGCATTTTCGGTCTGCCCGGTTTTCGCCTGCAGTTCGCCCAGATTTGCCTGCAGGAAGAGCTTGTCCGGATACAGATGGGTCCCGAGGCGGAACACTTCGCGCGACTGTTCCATCTTATTGAGCGTGTACAACTCCTCGCCCCAGGCCTGGAGCTGGTTGGGGTCCAGCCTGAAGGCGCCGGGCTGCGCGACGAAGCGGTCGTACAGCGGAATGGCCTTGTCGAAGCCCTCGGCGGCCAGGCGGGCGACGAAGTTTTCGCGCGTCGGCGCCTCTTCGCCTTTGCTGCGCCGGATGTCCACTGCGATCATGTGCATCGGCGCCTTGTTTGCCGCTGGCGTATTGTTGATGAACGCAAGGCTGTCAGCGTCCTTCCTCAGATAGGCATCCAGGAATGCGCGCGTGTAGCGGGCGACCCAACTGTACGCAAGCTGGATTTCGTCGCGTGTGTAATCGCGCTGGTGGTTGCGGTATTCTTCGTCCATTGCCATGCGCAGATGAAAGGCCGAAAAGTCCGCGTGCTCCATCGACAGCATGGAAACGACGTAGACGTCCGAGTACTTCATCTGGTTCAGAAACGAGTACTCCGTCGGCGTCTTCGCGCTGTTCAGCGACTCGACCGTACGGGGCCGGCTGCCCACGAACATCATTGGAATGGCGACCCGCGCCGGCGTCACGTATTGCAGCGCGTCCTTGCCCCCATCGACGAACCGTGGAAAGCTGCGGACCGACCCGTCCAGGCTGACGAGGGCCCTGATGCGCGCGTCCTTCGCCGCAGCGACCACGTTCGCCAGACCGCCCCAGCTCCAGCCAATCGCGGCCACCCTGCTGATGTCGGCCTGAGGCAGGTTCGTCGCATAAGCGATCAGGTGGGAGATGTCGGCGGCCTGCGCTTCCACGCCTTCGTGATCGATCGTCATTGCAAGCGTGTGCGCCCCCATCGAGGGGCTCGACAGGACGATATAGCCATGGCTGGCAAGGTACTCGCATAGGTCGGCGTTTTCCGCAGGATCCGAGGAATAGCTCGGCGCATAGATAACCACGGGATATTTGCCGGCTTCCGCACGGGCATCGCGCACCGCGTGCATGGGACTGGCAATGTCGCGCGACACGGCTTCACGGCGCGTGCCCGCATTGTCACTGACCAAGGTATCGGTCATGCGCTTGACCTCGGCCGCGCCGCGCGTGAAGTCGACCTCGGTGGCGATGGTGTCGAGGTAATCGCGGTAGGTGACGGGCTTGCCGCCGCGCACTGCGGGGTACCAGACGATGGCCTGGACCGGCCGGGCGCGCTCGCCTTGGACAGGCTCGCCGGTGGCCAGGTCCACCGACGCTTTGAAAACACGCGTCCGGTCGTATTGCTGGACGATCTTGACGCCGACCGCGTGCGAGCCCGGCGGGTTCGAAATGGTGAAACTTTCGGCGGCTTGCGCGCAAGCGCTCGCGCACAGGACGAGGGCGATCCAAAGGCGTGGAGTTGGTAAAAGCATAGGGTCGATGGTAAGAGTTAAGAAACGGGACGGATTCGGCAATCCGATACCCAGTACAGATGCAAGACCCATGCCAGCGCGCAAGTTGTTGATTTTAAAGGAAGCGGCAGTTTGGACGGTCCATTATGGAATGGTGCGGACACCAGGGCGGACAGCAGTGCGGACAAATTGCCTTGTGAACGCGCTCGGTCCGGCGGGGAATTTGGCATCTGTACGGGGATCGTAACAAGGCCGTCCAAGACTTGGACGGGCTGTTGATTAACCAATCCGTACAAAGGCGTGAAGTACCTTCTGATGCCAACAGCGAACCTTTAATAACTACGGCTGGGACCTCGAGTTCAACAGACTTGCGGCTGAACTCGAGAGTGTCTTGGGTTTATCGTAAAAGGTGGGCGCTTAACGAAACCTGCTTGGCGACGTCCGCTTCGGGTCCAGGCTGTGTAAAAACGTAAAACTGTGTAAACGAAATCTGCCCGGTAAACGTTGAGCCGATATCTCATAGCCACAGGTGTGAAATGAAGCGCTTTATCGAAGGCGAGAATCGCGAGCAAGGTACGCTGCTCCCTGAACAACGCAATATGGATGCCGCGCGCAAGCCGCGCTGCATAGGGTCATTAAACTGGAAGGGGTCTTCTTGCACTGATCGCGAGAGGTCCAAGCCCAAGATAGGCAATACCACGGGATCTACAAAAACGATGGGATCGTCGAGAAGCTGATGGGCGGCCCGCAGTGTTGCGACGCGAAGGGCGGTACGACTAGGTATGCCTGAATGAACAATATTTCCAGCAGAAACGGTCATGACAGTTGCTCCAATTCGATGTTAAGCAGCTAACGGAGAAGTCACTGTAAACCCTGACGTACGGTCAGGGTCAATGGCGATTGCCTTGCGAGTTGCTCCGGCACTATGCCGTTCCGCTGTGCACGCACCTGCATCAGAATGCAAGCTTCCTGGACCGCGTCTTAGGATCCCGCTGAAGAACACGCCCGACGGCGCGCCGTTTCGCCCAGTTCACCAGCGATCCGCGCGCGAAAAAAAGCCCGGAAGTCCCGGGCTTTTTTCGCGGTACAGGTTCGGCCGCTTAAGCCGTGCCGCCCACCGTCACCTCTTCGATGCGCAGGGTCGGCTGGCCGACGCCGACCGGCACGCTCTGGCCTTCCTTGCCACACACGCCGACGCCCGAATCGAGGCGCATGTCGTTGCCGATCATCGACACGCGGTTGAGCACGTCGGGACCGTTGCCGATCAGCGTGGCGCCCTTGACCGGATAGGTCACCTTGCCGTTTTCGATCATGTAGGCTTCGCTGGCCGAGAACACGAACTTGCCGTTGGTGATGTCGACCTGGCCGCCGCCGAAGTTGACCGCGTACAGGCCGTTCTTGACCGAGGCCAGGATTTCTTCCGGGTCCTTGTCGCCGCCGAGCATGTAGGTGTTGGTCATGCGCGGCATCGGCAGGTGCGCGAACGATTCGCGCCGCGCGTTGCCCGTCACCGGCATCTTCATCAGGCGCGCGTTCATGGTGTCCTGGATATAGCCCTTCAGGATGCCGTCCTCGATCAGCGTGGTGCACTGGGTCGGGTTGCCCTCGTCGTCGATGTTGAGCGAGCCGCGGCGGTTCTGCAAGGTGCCGTCGTCGACCACGGTGACGCCCTTGGCCGCCACGCGCTCGCCGATGCGGCCGGAAAACGCCGACGAGCCCTTGCGGTTGAAGTCCCCCTCGAGGCCGTGGCCGATCGCTTCGTGCAGCAGCACGCCGGGCCAGCCCGGCCCGAGCACGATGGTCATCGGCCCGGCCGGCGCCGGCCGCGCGTCGAGGTTGACGACCGCCGCCTTGACCGCTTCGGCGGCGTACTGCTCGAGGATGGCGTCGTCGAAATAGCCGTAGTTGTAGCGCCCGCCGCCGCCGGACGAACCCATTTCACGGCGGCCGTCCTGTTCGACGATGACGGTGACCGACACCCGCACCAGCGGGCGGATGTCGGCGGCCAGCACGCCGTCGCTGCGCACCACCAGCACGACGTCGTATTCGCCGGCCAGGCCCGCCATCACCTGCACCACGCGCCCATCCTTGGCGCGCGCCATCTTCTCGACGCGCTCGAGCAGCTTGACCTTGGCGGTGGCGTCGAGCGAGTCGAGCGGATCGTTGGGCAGGTACAGCGAGCGCCCGCCGACCTGCCTGGTGGCGGTGGCGATCTTGATCTTGCCGTTGCCGACCCGCGCGATGGTGCGCGTGGCGGCGGCCGCTTCCAGCAGCGCGCCCTCGGAGATTTCATCGGAGTAGGAGAAGGCGGTCTTGTCGCCGGAGATGGCGCGCACGCCGACCCCCTGGTCGATCGAGAAGCTGCCGGTCTTGACGATGCCCTCTTCCAGGCTCCAGCTCTCGCTCTTGGTAAATTGGAAATACAGGTCGGCATAGTCGACCTTGTGGGTAAACATGGTGCCGAGCGCCTTGAGCAGCTTCGATTCGTCGAGGCCGAAAGGGGTCAGCAGCACGTCGCGCGCCACGGCCAGCGTCGTCAGGTTCGGTTCAAATGGAGTCATGGTGCAGGTCCTTCAGTGATGATGCAGGCATTGTGCCATAGACAGCCTGTTCGCACCGGGTCACAGCCGGCGATGCTTGAGCGCCGGCAAGCTTTCGCGCACGCCGGCAAGAAAGTCAGCGTCCAGCTCGCCTTCGATGACGCCCTCGCCTTCGGCCAGCTGCGCCTTCACCTCGCCCCACGGGTCGATCAGCATGCTGTGGCCCCAGGTGCGGCGGCCGTTCTGGTGGCGCCCGCCCTGCGCCGCTGCCAGCACGTAGCACTGGTTTTCGATGGCGCGCGCGCGCAGCAGCACTTCCCAGTGGGCCTGGCCGGTGGTGTGGGTGAAGGCGGCCGGCACCACCATCAGCGCGCACTCGCCCATCGCCCGGTACAGCTCGGGAAAGCGCAGGTCGTAGCAGACCGACAAGCCGACCCTGCCGAACGGCGCCTCGAAGCTGCCCACCGCCGCGCCCGGCACGATGGTGCGCGCCTCGTCGTAGGATTCCTCCCCCTTCGAAAAGCCGAACAGGTGGATCTTGTCGTAGCGCCCCGCCAGCTCGCCTTGCGGGTTGTATACCAGGGTGGTGTTCATCACCCGGGCGGCGTCGCCCGACACCAGCGGCAAGGTGCCGCCGACCAGCCAGATGCCGTGCTCGCGCGCGGCGCCGGCCATGAACTGCTGGATCGGACCGTCACCCGGGTGCTCGGCGTGGGCGACCTTGTCGCTGTCGCTGATGCCCATGATGGGCCAGTACTCGGGCAGGCTGACCAGGGTGGCGCCGCCGGCCGCGGCCTGGCGCACCAGGGCGGCGGCGCTGGCGATGTTTTCCGCCACGTCGGGCGTCGAGACCATCTGGATGGCTGCCACTGTCGTCATCGGGTTGCTCCTTTTTACTTGTTGGTGGCCGCGCCGGCGGCCGGCGGAAGCGGCGTGCGGTGGTCGAGCTTGGTGATCACCGGCGCCTTCCACGGCCCGGTCACCTGCATCTGGTAGGTCAGCGCCTTCATCATCGGCGCGCGCAGGAACAGCTGCGCCAGGAAGCTGCCCAGGCCGATGACGGGATTGACCGCCAGCGCATACACCAGCGGCCCGGTGCCGAGGTTAAACTCGGGGATCACCACCACGTGCAGGTTGGTCGACTCGTTGGCGATGTCGGCGGTGCCGTCCATCAGCACGGTGGCGGCGACGCCGTGCATCTTCAGGTTGTCGGTCTTGAGCACGCCGCGCGTGATGATGGCGTTGGCGCTGATGCCGTCGAAAGCGAGCCCGTCCGAGAAGATGTCATGGAAATCGAGCTTGAGCAGGCGCGGCAGCGCTTGCAGGCTCAGCACCCCCAGCAGCTTGGCCGCGCCCGGGTCCTGCTTGAGGAACTGGCCGGCCTCGACGTTCATCTGGATCTGCCCGGACAGCGTGGGAATGTCGAGCGAATACGGCAGTCCCATCCAGGAAATGTCGCCGGCCAGCTTGCCCTTGCCGCGCTTGATGGTGTCGGGGAAGCCGAAGCGGCCCAGCAGGCGCCCGGCGTCGGCCATGTCGATGGTGAAATTGAGGTTGGTGTTGCTCTTGCCATCCTTGGTCAGCCACTTGCCGGTGGCCTTCAGCTCGCCGTCCGGATTGGCCAGGGTCAGGCGGTTGATGCGCCACTCGCGCCCGGCCAGCGCTTTTTCGTTGCTGGCCTGCAGATCGAGGCGGCCCAGCTGCTTGTTGAACAGCTCGAAGCGCTCGGCGACGATGTCGAGCGCGGGAATCGACGCCGTCGCGCTCTTGTTTTCCAGCAGGTCCTTGACGTCGGCGGCGGCCGACTCCGGGATGATCAGCGACGACAGCCGCGCCGTCACCTTGCCCAGGCCCTGGCCGCCGGGCGCCTCGTTCCAGGTGACGTAGCCGGACGCCTGGCGCGAATCGATGTTGGCCTGCCAGCTGCCCTTCTGGTGGGTGGCGCCCACCACCACGTTGTCGAGCTTGCGGTCGCCGACGATCAGTTCGCCCGCGCGCGCGGCCAACACGTCCGGCACCACGTACTGGCCCAGGCCCGGCACCGAGGCCGCCAGCGGCGCGCCGTCGGCGGCGGGCGCGGCGGCGGCGGCCGGCCCGGCGATGTCGCTGCCGAGCGCGAGCCACTGGTCGACATTGAGCGACTTGGTGTTGACGTTGACCATCATGCCGCTGTCGGGCTCGGGGGCGGGGGCGTTGACGCCGACGCCGCCGCGCACCACGCTCCACTGCGCGTGGCCCTGCCGCTGGCGCTGGTAGCGCGCCGCAATGGCAGAGCCAAGCGAGAGCCGGATCTCGTCGCGGGCGATGCCGTCGGCGCCGGTCGGCGCGCCGGTCAGCACGAAATGCAGCGGCAGCGCTTCCGACGCCGCCGCCTTGTTGGCCGGCGCCGGGAAGGCCAGCCCCAGCCCGGCCAGCGTCGAGTCGACCGTCACCTGCAGCTGGCGCTCCTTGACGGCAACCGCGCCGGTATAGCGGGCGCCGCCGCTGAAGTGGGCGCCCAGGCGCTGCATGGCCGGCGCCGGCCACGCCTTGCGCAGGCCCTCGGCCGTCATGGCGCCGGCCAGCTTGATGAGGATGCCGCCGCCCGGCTGGCTGCCGCCGGTCAGCGCCAGCGGCCCGCCCATGAAGCTGGCGCCGACGCCGTTCAGGCTGACGCCGCGCTCGGTGAAGTCGATCTTGCCGATCGCCGCCTGCAGCGGCGGCAAGTCCTCGAACAGCACGATGTCGTTGTTAACCAGTTGCAAGGTGCCCTGCACCCTGGTGTCGTGCAGGTGCGCCATCGGCATGCGCAGCTTGAGCGCGAGCCTGGCGTTCGACGTGGTCTTGGCGTCCTCGGTGAAGTGGCCGATCCAGTCGAGCACCGGGCTGGCGGCGACGTAGCGCAGGAACTCCTGCAGCGGGGCGGCGCCGCTGCCGTCGATCTCGAGCTGCATGTCGTGCGACAGCAGGTCCGGCACCACCGCCTTGACGTTGGCCAGCGCGACGCCGCCGGTGACGGCGCTGTCGGCCTTGATTTCCATGCGGGTGCGGTCGAACACGATGCTGCCGTTGATTTTTTCAGCGAGCGGCCACAGCGGCGACTTGCCGTCCTTGCCAGGGTGGCCCGGCGTGTAGTCCAGCTTGCCGTTCTCGATGCGCCCGGCGACCCGGAATTCGCCGCGCGCGCGTTCGTGCACCGTGTCGCCCCGGAACGGGAACTGCGACAGGTCGCCGCGCACCCGCACCGTGACATCCTGCGCCACGCCGTCCTGCAGCGCGCCGACCAGCCAGGCGCGCAGGTGCGGCGGGGTTTTCAGCGGCAGGTAGCGGTCGATGGTGTTGATCTGGAAGCCGGTCACGGTGCCGGCCAGATCGGCGACTCCGAGCTTGCCGCCGCCGGGCGCCAGCGGCATCACGTGGCTGCCGGCCAGCGTGCCCTTCAGCCGGCCCTGGGCGAAGCTGAAGGAATCGAGCTGCAGCGCCAGCTGGTCGCCCTTCGGATAGGACCAGCGCGCCTGCATCTTGAGGTGGTCGAACGGCATTGCCGGGTCGGCGAACCAGGTCGGCAGCTGCAGCACCAGCTTGTCGGAGTCGAGCGTCAGGCTGCCGCCCTTGTCGCTGGCGTCGATGGTGCCGGTCAGGTTGTCGAAGCCGGGAATGGCCGGCATCGCCGCCACCGCCTCGGTGGCGGCCATCTTCGCCTGCGCCGGGTGGGCCGGCTGCGCCTTCAGGCCCAACCGCACCAGCTTGCCCTTGACGCGGTAGGTGGAGATGGCCGGGTACTTGCCTTCCCATTCGGCGGAAAAATCGCGCAGCATGCCGCGCGGGGCGAAGTCGGCCAGCATCTCGCGGCGGCTCTGGCTGATCGGCAATTGCTCGCCCAGTTCGGCCAGCGTCGCCAGGTCGAGGGCGCGCGCGCTGATGATGAATTTTTCCGGCCGGTTGCCGCGGGCCGGATGGAAGGTTTCCGACAAGGTGGTCGGCGGCAAGGTCAGGCCGTCGACGGTGACGACCGAAAAATTGTCGAGCGTGACGTTGTGGCCGTGGCTGCCGAAGGTCGGCGTGCCGTCTTCGACGCCGGCGGGAAAATCCTCGCGCGCCGACAGGCGGCCGCTGACGCGCGCCAGCTCGAGCGGCGGCAAATCCTTGCCGAGCCTGGCGCTGACGCCGGCCAGCGCGACGTCGGCGGTAAAGCCGGCCAGCTTGGCATGGTCGAGCGTGAGCCAGGCGCGCACCGAACCCTTGCCGCGGGTCAGCTCGAACGGGTAGTCGACATAGGTGTTCCAGCCGGCCAGGTCGGTCTCGCGCAGGTCGGCGTACAGCTCGCCTTTCCACTGCAAGACGTCGGCGCGGTTGGCGGCAAAGCGCGGATGGGTGAAATCGGCGCGCACATCGAAGGGCTGCGCCAGGCTGGCCGGCGGCGTGGCGTGCAGGGCGAGCCGGTGGCGGTTCCAGGTATTGCTGAGCAACAGGTTGACGTTGGCCAGCGCCAGTTCGGGGGCGCCGCGCAACTGGTCGGTCCAGCGCACCTGGCCTTCGCGGATGACGATCTGGTGCTGGCGCAGCACCCAGTCGTTGGGGGCGCCGCCGGCCGGGGCGCCGAGGGCGATGCCGGCCACCGTCAGCTTGCCGGCGGCGTCGCGGCGCACGTCGAGCGAGGGGCGGATGATGTCGAGCGTTTCGAAGCGCGCCTCGCCGGCCAGCAGCGTCCACCAGGCCAGCGTCGCCGACACGCTCGGCAGGCTGAGCGCGGCGCGGCCCTCGGCGTCGCGCAGCACGACGTCGCCGAGGAACAGGTTGGGACGCAGCCCGTCCCACGAAGCGTAGATGCGGGCGATCGAGACCTGGCTGCCGAGCGCGCGGCCGGCCAGCTTTTCGATGTCGCCCTTGTAATAATCGATGTTCGGCAGGACCGCGTAGCGCAACAGCAGGAACACGATCGCCAGCGTGAAATAGAACAGCAGCGCGAGCTTGACGGTGAAGCCGAGGATGTGATGCGAGGCCAGGTTGCAGACGCGATACGCCGCACGCACGCGGCGCCAGCGCTCTGCCAGCGGCAGGTGCGGGGCGACGTGCTCGAGCGCGGCGACGTCTTCGGTGTCCGGGTTATGCATCGATCAACAGAAATTCTTGCCCGCGGTTAGGATTATAGAGGTGCGACATGTCAAAAGCTGCGTGCTGCAACAGGTGGTGCATCGATGCCGGCGCACACAGCGCTTGCGCCGACGTCGCCGCCTGCCTTACCATCGTGCTGACCAACCAGGGTGGGCGGCCCAATTCTACCGCATAGCACTCCTTTCCGAAGCTCACTTTCACTCTGCCGGACCATCCTCATGCCCCCAATTTCCCAGGCCACCTCGTCACGCTTCTATCAACGCTGGCTGGCCGCCGATCCGGCGCGCGCCGCGCGGGTCGACGAACTGTCCGGATTGGCGCTCGACCGGCTCGACCTGGACGCCGAACTGGCGCGCGAAGCTGTCACCGGCCTGCCCCTGCCGCGCGCCATGCGGCGCCTGCGCAACCTGCTGGTAGCGGCCATCATCCGCCGCGACCTCGACGGCCAGGCCGACCTGGCAGAAGTGGTGGCGGCCATGACGGCGCTGGCCGACTTCGCCATCCGCACCGAACTGGCGGCGCTGATGGACGAGATGGTGCAGCAGCACGGCATGCCGGTGGGGGCCGAATCGGGCCTGCCGCAGCAGATGATGGTGCTGGCGATGGGCAAACAGGGCGGCGGCGAGCTCAACGTTTCGTCCGACATCGACCTGATCTTCGTCTACCCGGAGGACGGCGACACCGCCGCCGGCGCCGGCCAGCGCGCGCTGTCGAACCAGGAGTTTTTCTCGCGGCTGGGCAAGAAGCTCATCGCCGCGCTGTCGGAAGTGATCGAGGACGGCTTCGTGTTCCGCGTCGACATGGCGCTGCGCCCGAACGGCGCCTCCGGGCCGCTGGTGGCGAGCCTGAACATGGTGGAGAACTACCTGATCGTGCAGGGCCGCGAATGGGAGCGCTACGCCTGGGTCAAGGCGCGCGCGGTGACCGGCGAAGCGCTCGACATCGCCGCCCTCGACGCCATCGTGCGCCCGTTCGTGTTCCGCCGCTACCTCGACTTCGGCGTCATCGACGCCATCCGCACCATGCACGGCCAGATCCGCGCCGAAGTGGACCGCCAGGAGCGCCTGCACCCCGACCGCAGCAACAACGTCAAGCTGGGGCGTGGCGGCATCCGCGAGATCGAGTTCCTGGCCCAGGTGTTCCAGCTGATCCGGGGCGGGCGCGACGCCGCCCTGCGCGAGCGCTCGACGCGCACCACGCTGCGCGTGCTGGGCGAGAAGGAACTGCTGCCGCCCGATACAGTGGAGCAACTGCTGGCCTCCTACAGTTTCCTGCGCAACCTCGAACACCGCCTGCAATACCTCGACGACGCCCAGACCCACACGCTGCCGGCGGCCGACGCCGACCGCGCAGTGATCGCGCAGATGATGCAGCGGCCGAGCGTGCCGGCACTGCTGGCCGAGCTGGCCGAGCACCGCCGTTTCGTCGCCGCCCAGTTCGATGCCATCTTCAGCGACAAGAGCGAGCAGGCCGACGACAGCGTCAATCCGCACTCGAGCGACGCCAACGCCGACCTCGACAACCGCGCGTCTATCCAGGCGCGCCTGGCCGGGCTCGGCTTCGACGACGCCGCCGGCGCCGCCAAGCGGGTGATGGCCACCTGGCAGGCGCCGCGCCTGCAGGCGCTGCCGGAGGCGAGCCGCACGCGCCTGCTGGCGCTGCTGAACGCGGCGCTGCCGCTGATCGCGCGCGTGGTCAGCGAGGCCGGGGTGGGCAGCCACAGCGCCACGCTGGCGCGCCTGCTCGATTTTTTCGAGGCGATCGCGCGCCGTTCGGCCTACCTGTCGCTGCTGACGGAGTACCCGCACACGCTGGAACGGGTGATCCGCATGATGAACGCGAGCGGCTGGGCCGCCACCTTTTTGTCGCAGCACCCGATCCTGCTCGACGAGCTGCTCGACGACCGCGAACGGGCCGGCGCGCCCGACTTCGCGGCGCTGGCGGCCGAGCTGCAGCAGCAGCTGGACGGCGCGGCCGGGGACACCGAGCGCCAGATGGACATCCTGCGCGAAACCCACCATGCGCAGCTGTTCCGGCTGCTGGCGCAGGACCTGGCGGGCGACCTGACGGTCGAGAAGCTGGCCGACTACCTGTCGGCGCTGGCCGACCTGATCGTCGACGCCACCGTCAAGGCGGCGTGGCAGACGATCGCCGCGCGGCACCGGCCGGTGCCGCAGTTCGCCGTCATCGCCTACGGCAAGCTGGGCGGCAAGGAACTGGGCTACATTTCCGACCTCGACGTCATCTTCTTGTTCGACGACGACGACCAGGAAGCGCCCGGCAACTACGCCAAGCTGGCGCAGCGCTTCATCACCTGGATGACGGCGCATACCTCGGCCGGCATCCTGTTCGACGTCGACACGGCGCTGCGTCCCGACGGCGCCTCCGGCATGCTGGTGTCGTCGGTGGCCGCGTTCGAGCGCTACCAGGACAGCTCGGCCTGGGTGTGGGAACACCAGGCGCTGACGCGGGCGCGCTTTTGCGCCGGCGACGCCGCCATCGGCGCGCGCTTCGAGGCGATCCGCGAGCAGGTACTGCGCAAGGACCGCAGCGGCCAGACCCAGCAGCTCAAGGACGAGGTGCTGAAGATGCGCGAGCGCATGCACGAGGCCCACCCGAACCGCGACGACCTGTTCGACCTCAAGCAGGCGGCCGGCGGCATGATCGACATCGAGTTCATGGTGCAGTACCTGGTGTTGCGCCACGCGCACCAGTATCCGCAGCTGACGGCCAATACCGGCAACATCGCGCTGCTGCGGCTGTGCGGCGAGCTCGGCCTGATCGACGCGGCGCTGGCGACGGCGGTCGGCAACGCCTACCGCGCGCTGCGCAAGCTGCAGCACCAGGTGCGCCTGCAGGGGCACGACAATGCGCGGGTCGAGCCGGCGCTGGTGGCCGCTCATGCGGCGCAGGTAGTGAAGCTGTGGAACGCGATCTTCGGGCTGTGAGGGGGCGGGAACCAAGCGCCGTCGCCCTCGCGCCGGCAGCGCTCCAGGTTCCACCCGGCCAGTGAGCTCGTCGCGGCGCGCGCGCGGGAGCGACACAGTCCCGGGCAGCGCATGGAACCGCATCACGCCACCTCGCTGACCACCAGCCGGCGCTTGCCGTTGGCGGCGATCGGGATGTCGTCGACCTCCTCGATGGCGATGTCGAACCAGCCGCCCCAGCGGCGCAGCTGGGCGTCGAGCACGAAGCGCTTTTGCTGCTCGTTCAGGCGCCAGTGGCGCGCCACCACCTGCAGCGTGATGGCGCCCGGCACGCGCTGGCGCACCTGGTAGAGCCGCACGAAGTCCCAGGTCGCCTCATCGATGACGATCGACAGCCCGGGAATGCGGGTGCCGTCGCGCGCCACCAGGAATTCCTGCCGGCGCCCGTCGATGGCGGCGCAGGCGCCGTCAGGGCCGATGGCGCCGAAATCGTCGCTGCAATAGCGGATCAGGGGCATCAGGTCGTTCCACAGCGAGGTGCCGACGATCTCGCTGCGACCGCCGCTGCTGCGGTTCTCGTGCAGCGCGTACAGCGGCTGGAAGCGATAGGGACTGGTGACGCCGTCGCGGTAGCTGGCAAAAGCCAGGCTGGTGCGCTCGGTCAGCCCGTAGCAGATCGAGACCGGGCAGCCGAAGCGCCCGCCGATGGCGGCGAGCTGCTGGCGCGTGGCCGGCTCGGACGCCAGCAGCACGGCACCGAGCTCGAGCCGCAATGCGGCCGGATCGATCATCTCGGCCAGCGCCGCCGCCGAACTGGGATAGGCGTGCAGGTAGCGCGGCCTGAAACGGGCGATGGCGGCGATGATCGCGGGGCGGTGGCGCGGCGTCAGGTGATAAGGCGAGAGCATCAGGCGGTTGCCGACCACCCGCAGCGGCCCCTGGTGCGACTGGCGGCGGGCGTCGGCGCCGATGCGCAGCGTGCGCGCCTTGTCGGCGCTATAGCCGAGCTGGCCCCACTCGTGGGCGAAGAAGGCTTTTTCGATGTCCGCCAGGCGCTTGCTGCGCCACAGTCCGATGCCCTGCCCCGACGAGCCGCCGCTGGTGGCGTAATGGAGCAGGCGGCGCTCGGCGCGCTCGTCGAGGAAATCGTCCTGGCAGTCCATCACCTGCGCCTTGTCGAGGAAGGGAAAGCGCTGCAGCAGTTCGCGCGGCGCCTCGTTGGCCAGTTCGGCGGCCGACAGCCTGATGCTGCGCCGGTAGAACGGCACGTGGGCGACGGCGCTGCGCAGCACGTGACGCAGGTGCTGGTCGGCTGCCGCGCGGCGCCGCTGCGGGTCGGCCGCCAGCAGCGCGCGCACGCGAAAGTAGTCGGGGTGGTACAGGCAGCGCGCCGGCACCCATGCGCGGCACGCGTAATAGCACTGCAGCAGGCGGTCCTGGTAGCCCATGGCGCCTACCCATTGATGGCGCGCTTGAATTCGTCGGCGCTGGCCGACAGGCCGAGCGTGGCCAGGGTGCGCGATTCGGCGGCAAAGTCGCGCCCGAGCAGGCCGCTGGCGATGACGATCAGCGCTTCGGCCACCGGCGTGGCGACGCCCACCAGGCGGCCGATCGAGGCCATCAGGCCCAGCCCCATCGGCACGTCCTCGGTGATGAAACGCGTTTGCATGCTGGCCGGTCCCTTGGGGCCGCCCTCGCGCGCGTAGCGGCGGAACACGGCCAGCGACGGCACCGTCAGGTCAGGCTCGTTGCGGAAGCGGCACTCGTCGAAATATGGCGAGGGCCGCCCGCCGGTGGCGGCGATGACGGCGTTCTTTTCGGCGTCGAGGCGGGCCAGCAGCATGAGCACGGACGGCGTGAAGGCTTCGCGGTACATCCAGAATTCGCCCCTGGAAAACTCGATGCGGCTGGCCGAGAGCAAGGTACCCAGCGTATGGACCACCAGGTTGGGGTTGTGCAGCGCCGATTCGACCAGGTTGGTGCGCACCGCGACGTAGGTGGGAAAAAAGCGCGCGGCCAGTGCCAGCCCCTCGGTGCTGCGCGCGCGCGGCAAAAAGGCGAGCGCGTTGCGGGTATTGCGGTACAGGATGTTGACCACGCCCGGCGCCAGCAGGCGCGCATCGTAAGGCAGGCTTTCGCCTTCGGCCAGCAGGAAGGGCGTGCGCGCCTGGTAAGGCAGGAAGTAGCAGGCGCCCAGGTAGCCGGGCGCCAGCAGCACCAGCTGGTGCGGCTGCAGGCGCGCGCCGAGCAGGCGGGCGACGGCGCCGTGGCAGCTGGTCTGGGTGGTGACCATCACCAGGTCGGGCTCTACGGAAAAAGCCTCGTCGACGTCGCGCGTGGCCAGCGCCAGCGGCGCGCTGCTGCGCTCGCCGCCGTCGGGATTGCTGACGACGTCGATGCGGCGGCGCGCGGCCAGCACGTCGAAATTTTCATCGTGCAGCGCATGCGAGGTTTTCAGCAGCGCGACGCGATGGCCGCCTTGCGCCAGCACCGCGGCCAATGCGCAGCCGGCATTGCCCGCCCCAACCATCAGCACATTCATGGTACGCCTCCCGCGTCGTCCGCTTGCGTCCTGTGATCACCATAACAGCCGGCAGTGCGGCGCGCTTGCGCACACTCAGGGCGCCCGAGGGAACTCGCACGATCAAAAAAGAGCGGGGAAAAAGCGAAAACAAGGCGAAAAAAATCCGGCGCGAACGCCGGATTCTTGGGTACAAATAAGACTACGAAGCGATTACTTGAACTTGTAGCTTGCGCCCAGGCGGAAGTAACGGCCCGAACCATTCGACAGCGACGAGTTGTAGCCGGTGGTGCCGTTGCGCGGATCGTAAGGCTGCTTGGTGTCCAGAATGTTCTGGACGTTCAGCGAGATCGTCAGGTCCTTGATGCCGGTGTACGAGTAGCCGACGTCGAAGGTCGTGAAGCTGTGCACGCTGCAACCCGGGTAGTAGTTCGAGTACTTCGGCAGGCCGCCCAGCGAGTACGCCGTCTTCGGCTGGCCGCTGCCGTAGTAGCAGTAAGGCTGGTCGTAGGTGACGTCGTTGTCGTAACGGCGCAGCAGCGAGATGTCGCCGACGTAGCGCACCAGCAGGCTCGCCTCGTGCGGGCCCTTCTTCCATGCATTCATGAAGCTGGTGCGGAAGCGCGGGATATCGCCGACCGAAGTGGCCCAGTCGGACAGGCCGCCGTTGGTGCCGACCGCGTTGCGCTCGACGTCGCCTGGCTGTTCCGAACGCAGGTAGCGCAGGGTGTAGCCGACGTTGAGCTTGCTGGTGAGGATGCCGCGTTCACCGAAGTTGCTGCGGTAGGTAGCGTCGAGGTCGATACCGCTGACTTCGGTGGCGCCCTGGTTGACGAACGGGATCAGGATCTGCTGCAGCGAGCCCGAGTTCGGGATCAGCACGCCGTTGGCGTCACGCAGCCAGTTGGCCTGGTTGGTGTCGCGGATGATGTTGTTGGCGAACTGGTCCTGGTGATTCAGAACATAGTCGGTGCTCGACAGGGCGGTTTCGTTTTCCTTGCGGATCTTGTAGCCGTCGATCGAGATGTCCAGGTTCTTCGTCGGCGACAGGATCACGCCGAGGGTGTAGCTCTTCGATTTTTCCGGCAGCAGGCTCGGGTTGGCCGAAGCGGTGCCCGAAATGCCCTTGGAGCAGTCAGCCTGGTCAGCGCCAGGGTTGGCCGTCACGCCGTTGGTGCAGCGGATCGGATCGACCACGGTCTGGAAGAACTGCACGCCGCCCGGCGACACCTGGGTCAGGCCTGGCGCGCGGAAGCCGCGGGCGACGTTGGCACGGAAGGCCATGGTCGGCGAGACGGTCCACTTGGCGCCGATTTTCGGTGCGAAGTTGGTGTCGAAGGTCGGGTACTTGTCGACGCGGGCGGCGAAGTCCATTTCGAACGACTTGGTGAACGGGGTGCGGAACTCGACGAAGCCGGACTTGACGTTGCGGCTGCCGGAAGCGGACGAGTTCGACAGGCCGACGATGTCGCCTGCCTGGGTCGCTGCATCCGGGGTCAGGCCGATTTTTTCCTGGCGAATTTCGCCGCCAAAGGCGAAGCCGATGGCGCCGCCGCCGAGCTGGCCGAACTCAGTGGATGCCTTGGCATCGAACTGGGTGGTCTGCGAGTAGCCGTGGTTTTCGACGTTGCGGGTAGCGGTCGGATCAGCCAACAACTGAGCGATCGTCATGGTGCCGGCATTTACTTTGAGCAGGGTCGGGCGGTACAGCATGCCGTTGAAGTTCTCGGTACGCTCGCTGCGGTTCCACAGCAGGCCGGTTTCCCAGTCGAAGTTGCCGGCGGTACCCTTCAGGCCAACCAGGCCGCGGTAGGTGTCGTTGACGTTCTTGGAGCCGCCGGTGCTGTTGACGAAGCGGATGCCGACTGCGGAACGGGCGCCGGGAAACGGATTGTCAGGCGCGCCGACGGGCAACACCAGCTGGAACTGCTGCGGTGCGCCGTTGAGCAGGAACACGGTCGACGGCGAGGTGCCCTGGGTCGCACGCGGCGCGCCGATGTAGGTGCGCTCGGAGCGGGTAGCGGCGAATTCGCCGAAAGCGCTCACGGTCGGGCTGATCTGGAACGTCGCGCGCGACAGCACGCTGGCGTCCTTGCCGGCCGAGACGGCTTCGGTATAGTCGTTGAGGTTGAAGTTACAGAAAGTACGGCCGACCAGCGCGCTCGATGCCGACAGGTTCTGGGTGGCAGGGTTGCCGACCAGCTGCTGCGACGGATCGCAGTTGAGGCGGTTGATGACCTGCGAGGTCAGCGCCAGGCTGTTGGCGTAGGAGTTCAGTCCAGGGCCGCGTTCGCGGTAGAAGAACGGCGAGCCGGACAGGTTGCTCGACAGCGGGGCCAGGCGGCCGTTGATGTCGGCGTACTGCGCTTTCTCGATGTCGTTGACGTCCTTGATCAGCACGCTATCGCGCTGGGTCAGGTCGACGGCGACGAAACCGTTGAAGCGGTCGGTGGCCAGGTTGCCGAAGCCGAAGGTGCCGCTGACTTTCTTGTTGCGGAATTTGTTGTTGTCGTTGGCACCGTAGCTGGCCGACACTTGCGCGCCCTGGTAATCCTGGCGGGTGATGAAGTTGATGACGCCGGCGATGGCATCGGAGCCGTACACGGCCGACGCGCCGTCCTTGAAGATTTCGACGCGTTCGATGGCCGACAGCGGAATGTTGTTCAGGTCATAGGCGGTCGACTTGCCGTTGTTCGGGTCGGCGTAGGCGGACGGGGTCAGGCGACGGCCGTTGAGCAGCACCAGGGTCGACGACTGGCCGAGGCCGCGCAGCGATGCGGTGGCGATGCCCTTCGAGAAGCTGCCGTCGGTGCTGTCGAACGAGGCGCCGGAGCCGAGCGCCGGGATCTTGCTGAGCAGTTCGGATACCGAATTGGCGCCGCTGGCGCGGATATCGACGGCGGTAATGGTCTGGATCGCCGAAGTGCCTTCCGAATCGACGCGCTTGATGTTCGATCCGGTGACAGTTACGCGGGTGATCGGCTGGTCAGCGGTTTGCTGGGCCAGCGCGACTTGCGACGCGGCGAGGGTCAACGCCACTGCCACAACGCTTTTTTTCAATTTGAATGATTTGTTCAAAACTCTCTCCGGGATTTAAGGTAATTTTTATCGACTACTTGCCGCAAAGCAATTTGGGAGCAACGATTTATATTGTTTACTGTTGCAGATTGCCCAAGTACATGATCAGACCATCTACATACTTTCGCGTCAACGATTCACGACGCATATTTCTCGTGAAAACAACGTTTTCACGAGAAATATTTCGTAGTGCCCCGTTGCGGGCCGTCCTTTATTTCGCCAGATTCTTCGACAGGAAGCGGTCAATACGGTCCCAGAAATCGACGTTATTGACCGTTTTGTTCCAGCCGTGCGCCTCTTCCGGATAGACCACCCACTCGACCGGCACCTTGTTGTCCTGCAAGGCGTCGCGCATCTTTTCGCCGTGCACCAGCGGCACGCGCATGTCGCGGCCGCCGTAGGCCATCAGCACCGGCTTGGTGATCTTTTTGACCTGGTACAGCGGCGAGGTGGCGCGCAGCTGGGCAGCGTCCTTGACCGGATCGCCGATCAGGTTCGGCATGCCGTATTTTTCCCAGTCGCCGCCGGAGGTGTCCGACCACGTCGAGCTGTACAGCAGGTCGATGTCGGTGACGCCGACCCAGTTGATACCGCAGCGGTACAGGTCGGGATCCTTGGCCAGGCCCATCATCACGGCGTAGCCGCCATAGCTGGCGCCGGCGATGCAGACGCGGTCCTTGTCGACGATGCCCTGGGCGACGAGCCAGTTGACGCCGTCGGTGACGTCGTCCTGCATGGCCAGGCCCCATTGCTTCCACGACTTGCGGAAGTGCTGCCAGCCGTAGCCGGTGCTGCCGCGGAACTCAGGCTGCAGGACGGCGTAGCCGCGCGCGGCGAGAAATTGCGCATCCGGGTGCCAGCCCCACGACTCGCCGTGCACGAACGGGCCGCCGTGGACGTACACCACCAGCGGCAGCTTCTGCGCCGGCACGCCGTGCGGCAGGGTCAGAAAGCCGGGGATCTCGAGGCCGTCGCGCGCCTTGTAGCGTACCGGGCGATACTCGGCCATGCGGTCCGGGTCGATCCACGGACGCTGTGCCAGCAGGAAGTCGAGGTTTTTCTTGTTGTCGTCGTACAGATAGTAGGTGCCCGGATCGCGGTCGGAATACGAGTGCACCAGCATCAGGCCGGTTTCCGAGGTGGAAAAGCCGCTGATGTTGTTGACCCGGCCCGGCAGGGCCGCGTCGATCGAGGCCTGCAGCGCGCGGAAGTTCGGGTCGATCCAGTTGATGCCGGGCTTGTCGGCGTTGAAGGACACGCCGAGCAGCTTGCCGTCCTTGCGGTGGGTGATGATGCCGCCTTCGATGTCGACCTGCGGATGCAGGAACACCGGCGTCGGGTCGATGCGCTTGTTAGCGAAATCGTACTTGTAGACGCCCTGCTTGTCCTGGCCCGGCGCGCGCGCGACCACGTACATGGTCTTGTTGTCGGCGTCGAAGGCTTGCGGGGCGATGGCGTCGCTGTCCTCGCGTCCGAAGCTTGCCAGCACCTGCCACGGCGCGCCGGCGGCTGCGCGGTAGTACACGGTGGTCTTGCCCTTGATGCTGGAGGTGGCCACGCGCGGCACGCCGGCGTGGTCGAGCACCCAGCCGCTGGCCTGTTCCGGTGCATCGAAGGTGAGCAAGGTCTTCTTGCCGGTGAGGGTGTCGAGGCGGTACAGGTCCATCTGCTTGGCGTTGCGTTCGAAGCCGGCGACGATGATGTCGGCGGAGTCGTGCTCCGGAACGGGGCCGAAATAGCTCAGCGGACGGTGCTCCATGTTGCGCGCCTTCGGCGTGATGGTGCGCGTGTTCTTGCCGTCGCGGTCGACGATGAACAGGCCGCCGCCGGTCTGCTCGCCCTTGCCGGCCTCTTCCTCGCCGACGCTGTAGCGCAGCCGGTCGTTGTTAATCCACGCCACGCCCTGGACGTCGTACTGGGGCGAGCCGGCCACCAGCGCCGACGTCTTGTTGACGACATCGATGATCACCAGTTTCTTGTGGCCTTCGACCGGGCGCAGCGCGGCCAGGTATTTGCCGTTGGGCGAGAGTGCGAGCTGCGAAAATTCGGGCTTCTTGAAAAAGTTCTCGGTTGGGATCGGGGCGGCGATCTTGACAACCGGGGTGGCCTGGCCTTCGGCAAGCGCCGGCGCGGCGGCGGAAAAGGCCAGCAGTGCGGCGAAGCAGGCGGAATACATACGTGTGTGCAGCATCGGCAATCCCATTTAAAGTTGATGACATTTCGGTGCACGGCGCCCGCTTTGCGGGCGCACAATGCAAGAGCGCAAGAGTACAGCCCGTTCAACAAGTTTGGCAATATATGCATATCGATTACAAGGTGCTGCCGGAGGCAAAAAAAAGGGCGGGAAAACGTCGCCGTTTCCCCGCCCTTCCCTATGGCGCCTGAGGCGCCGTCGCTTACTTCGCGTTCATTAACGCCACCGTCGTGTCGAGCATGCGGTTCGAAAAACCCCACTCGTTGTCGTACCATGACGACACTTTGACGAGCCGGCCGGACACCTTGGTCAGGGTCGAGTCGAAATTGGACGACGCCGGATTGTGGTTGAAGTCGATCGACACCAGCGGTTCGGTCTGGTACGTGAGGATGCCCTTGAGCGGACCTTCTTCAGCAGCCTTCTGCATCAGCTGGTTGATTTCCTCGACCGTTGTGTCGCGCTTGGCGATGAAGGTCAGGTCGACCAGCGAGACGTTGATGGTCGGCACGCGGATGGCGAAGCCGTCCAGCTTGCCGTTGAGCTCAGGCAGCACCAGGCCGACCGCGGCGGCGGCGCCGGTCTTGGTCGGGATCATGCTCATCGTCGCCGAGCGGGCGCGGCGCAGGTCTTCGTGCATGACGTCGGTGAGCACCTGGTCGTTGGTGTAGGCGTGCACCGTCGTCATCAGGCCGGTTTCCAGGCCGATCGCGTCGTTGAGCGGCTTGACCAGGGGCGCCAGGCAGTTGGTGGTGCAGGAGGCGTTGGAGATGACGGTGTCGGTGCTTTTGAGCACGTCGTGGTTGACGCCGTAGACGATGGTGGCGTCAACGTCCTTGCCGCCGGGCGCGGAGATGATCACTTTCTTGGCGCCGCCCTTCAGGTGGGCCGAGGCCTTTTCCTTGGTGGTGAAAAAGCCGGTGCACTCGAGCACGACGTCGACGCCCAGTTCGCCCCACGGGATGTCGGCCGGATTACGCTGCGCGAACACGCGGATCGGGTCGCCGTTGACGATCATGTTGTCGCCCTCGACGGTGACGGTGCCGGGGAACTTGCCGTGCGCCGTATCGTAGCGGGTCAGGTGGGCGTTCGACTTGGCGTCGCCGAGGTCGTTGATGGCAACGATCTGGATGTCCTGTTTCTTGCCGCCTTCATAGAACGCGCGCAGCACATTGCGGCCGATGCGGCCATAACCGTTGATTGCAACTTTGATCGTCATTCTGCTCTCCTGATGAATAAAAAACCGTTGTCATGCGGCGCGGCCTGGAACCCCGCGCCACCCCTTATTATTCTATGCCGCCACCACCAGCCTGGCCTTGGCCACCACGTTGTCGACGGTGAAGCCGAAGTGCTTGAACAGGTCCGGCGCCGGCGCCGATTCGCCGAACGTGTCGATGCCGACCACGGCACCCTCGAGACCGACGTATTTATACCAAAAATCGGTCACGCCAGCCTCAATAGCAACACGCGGCGTGCCGCGCGTCAAGACGCTGGCCTTGTAGGCGGCGTCCTGGCGGTCGAACACGTCGGTCGATGGCATCGACACCACGCGCGCCGGCACGCCCTGTTCTTTCAGCACCGCGGCGGCATTGACGGCCAGCTCGACTTCGGAACCGGTGGCGATCAGGATCACCTTGGCGCCGGGCGCGTCCTGCAGCACGTAGCCGCCCTTGGCGATGTCGGCGACCTGGGCGGCGTTGCGCTCCTGGTAAGGCAGGTTCTGGCGCGAGAAGATCAGCGTCGACGGGCCGTCGGCGCGGCGCACGGCGGCGCCCCAGGCGGCCATCGTCTCGACGGTGTCGCACGGGCGCCAGTTGTCCAGGTTCGGGATCAGGCGCAGCGACGAGACGTGCTCGACCGACTGATGGGTGGGGCCGTCTTCGCCCAGGCCGATCGAATCGTGGGTGAACACGAAGATCGAACGCAGCTTCATCAGCGCGGCCATGCGCAGCGCATTGCGGCTGTAGTCGGAGAAGGTGAGGAAGGTGGCGCCGAACGGAATATAGCCGCCGTGCAGGGCGATGCCGTTCATGATGGCGCTCATGCCGAACTCGCGCACGCCGTAGTTGATGTGGTTGCCCGGCTTGCCGGAACGCAGGGCAATGCTTTCCTTCCAGTTGGTCAGGTTCGAGCCGGTCAGGTCGGCCGAGCCGCCGAGGAACTCGGGCAGCACGGGCGCCAGCGCCTGGATGGCGTTCTGACTGGCCTTGCGGGTGGCGATGGTTTCTTTCTTGTCGGCGCAGGCGGCGATGGCGGCGGCCAGGGTCGCTTCGAAGTTGGCCGGCAGCTCGCCGTTCATGCGGCGTTCCAGTTCGGCCGCTTCGGCCGGGAAGGCGGCGCGGTAGGCGTCGAATGTGGTGTTCCATTCCGCTTCGACGGCGGCGCCCTGCTCCTTGGCGTCCCACGAGGTGTAGACGTTGGCCGGCACTTCGAACGGCGCGTGGTTCCACTCGAGGTGGGCGCGCACATTGGCCACTTCGGTGTCGCCGAGGGCGGCGCCGTGCACTTTGTCGCCGCCTTGCAGGTTGGGCGAGCCCTTGCCGATCACGGTCTTGCAGCAGATCAGGGTCGGCTTGTCGGACTGGCGCGCCTGCGCCAGGGCGGCGTCAACCGCTTCGACGCTGTGGCCGTCGACGTCGGCGATCACGTTCCAGCCGTAGGCGGCGAAACGGGCCGGCGTGTCGTCGGTGAACCAGCCTTCGACCCGGCCGTCGATCGAGATGCCGTTGTCGTCGTACAGGGCGATCAGCTTTTTCAGGCCAAGGGTGCCGGCCAGCGAGCACACTTCGTGCGAAATGCCTTCCATCAGGCAGCCGTCGCCGACGAAGGCGTAGGTGTAATGGTCGACCACTTCATGGCCGGGCTTGTTGAATTCGGCGGCCAGAAGGTACTCCGACAGGGCCATGCCGACGGCGTTGGCGAGGCCCTGGCCGAGCGGGCCGGTGGTGGTCTCGACGCCTGGCGTGATGTCCACTTCCGGGTGGCCCGGGGTCTTCGAGTGCAGCTGGCGGAAGCTCTTGATGTCGTCCATCGACACCGCGTAGCCGGTCAGGTGCAGCAGCGAGTAGTGCAGCATCGATCCATGCCCGTTCGACAGCAGGAAGCGGTCGCGGTTGGCCCACTTCGGGTTGGCCGGGTTGTGGCGGTAGTGACCGTCCCACAGCGCCACTGCGATTTCGGCCATGCCCATCGGCATGCCCGGGTGGCCGGAATTAGCTTTCTGGACAGCGTCCATTGCCAGCGCGCGGATCGCGTTGGCCATCAGGGTAGTGGTTTGCATAGGTTTCATCGATCGAAATGTTGAAGTCGTAAGAATGGGGAATGCGGGGCGTGGCAACAAGCACTGAGCCAACTATTTTACCAGAGCGGAAGGTGGCGACTTAAAATGCGCTTGTTTACCACGCTCTTGTACAGGACCCGCATGGCGCGTTTTTATTGTCCCCAGCCGCTGGCGGCCGGCCTCACCATTGCCCTGCCCGAGCAGGTCGCCCACCATGCGTGGGTGGTGCGGCTGCAGCCGGGCGCCGAACTGACGCTGTTCGACGGCGGCGGCGGCGAATACCTGGCCGAGCTGGCCACGCTGGACAAGAAAGGCGCGAGCGCGCGCATCCTCGCGTTTGCCGAACGCGACCGCGAGCTGCCGTACGAGATCACGCTGGCGCAGGCGCTGCCGGAAGCGGCCAAGATGGACTGGATCATCGAAAAGGCGGTCGAGATGGGGGTGGCGGCGCTGCAGCCGCTGGCGGCCCAGCGCTGCGTGGTGCGGCTGTCGGCCGAGCGCGCCGAGAAGCGCCAGGCCCACTGGCAGGGGGTGATCGTGGCGGCGTCCGAGCAGAGCGGGCGCAACCGGCTGGCGCGACTGGCGCCGCTGGACAATTTCAGCGGCTGGATCGGCCAGCACGACCTGCACAAGCGCATCCTGCTGAGCCCGCGCGCCACCGAATCGCTGGCGCAGTGGGCGCGCCACCAGGGCCCGCAGGCAGTGACGCTGGTGATCGGCCCGGAGGGCGGCTACAGCGAGCAGGAAGAAGATGCGGCGATCGCGCGCGGCGCCATCGCGCTGTCGATGGGGCCGCGCGTGCTGCGCACCGAAACGGCCGGTATCGCCGCGGTGGCGGCGCTGAACGCCCTGTGGGGCGGCATGTAGCTTATTGGCTCTGTGCGCGTTAAGTCGGGGATTTTGAACTAGCTCGTATGGCTGAGGTCTCAACCAGACCAGATCGCCATGGGAGTGAGCGTGATAGCCTTGCCCGAGTTCGAGCAGCTTCTCGAGATAGT
>JBBRXM010000035.1:0-50383 GCA_038248405.1 Burkholderiales bacterium | reverse complement strand
TGGCAGGACTCGTCATATGGAAAAAAGCCGGGAGCGATCCCGGCATTGTAGCGAAGGTGGCGACGCGGTCAGATTTCGTAGTTCAGCGTCAGCCTCACCGCGCGCGCGTCACCCTTGTAGAGGAAGGCGCCGGAACGGTACACCGCGGTGTAGTAGTCCTTGTTGGCCAGGTTGAGCACGTTCAGGCGCAGGTCGAGCTTTTTCGAGAAGCGGTAGGCGGCAAAGGCGTCGTACACCGTGAAGGAAGGCACCGGCTGGGCGCACTGGCCGGCTGCGGTGTAGCCCGCAGCGGTATCGGGCTGGCCGCCGCAACGGTCGCTCTCGTAGCGCGCCACGGCGCCGAACGAGAAGGCGTTGGTCAGCTGATACTTGAACTGGGCCGAAAACGACTTCTCGGCGAAGTTACTCAGTGGCCGGCCGATATTGACCGCGGTGACCGAATCGAGCACGCGCGATTGCAGCCGCGCCGCGCCTACTTGCGCCGACAGGTTCTCGGTGATGTCGCCGACGAGGCCCACTTCGATGCCGCGCACCCGGTTGGCGCCGCTGTTGAAGGTGCCGACGGTGTCGTAGTTGGCGCCTTCCATCACGTCCGTCTTGCGCGTCTGGAAAACCGCCGCGGTGGCGAGCAGCTTGTCGCCCAACAGGTTCCACTTGGCGCCCAGTTCGAGGTTGATCGACGTTTCCGGCTTGGCGCCGGCGAGCGAATTCTGGTACACCACCGCGCCGCCGTAGCCGCTGTTGGTGCCGGCGTCGGCTTCGCCGGAGTTGATGTCCTGGGCGCTGGCGGCGCTGCCGTAGACGATCAGCTTGGGCAGCACCTTGTACGACAGGCCGAAGTGGCCGTTGACCAGCGTGTCCTTGTAGCCGTCGTTGAGGGTGACGGCGTCGGTGAGGTTATTGCGTCGCACCAGCGACAGGTCGAAGCTGTCGGCGCGCACGCCGCCGAACGCCGTCAGGCGGTCGGTCAGGTCGACCGTGTCCATCGCCGTGAGGGCGATCGTCCTGACTTGCCAGTCCTGGTTCCAGCCCAGGCGCGTGCCGTTGCGGCCGGCCAGCGTGCGCAGGCTGGCCACCGGCGCGCCGCTGCTGTCGGTGAAGCAGAAGTTGTTGTTGGCGACAGCGCCTTCGGTGCTCTTGCAGTTGAACGCGCCGCTGTTGGCGATGGCGTAATTGCCGGAGACGACGCGGTGGTCGGTGTATTCGGCGCCGAAGATGAACTCGTGCTTCATGCCCATCAGCTGCTTGTCCCAGCGCAGGTTGCTCTGGTGCGCAAAGTAGTCGACGTCCTGCCAGCCGCTATGGCCGTTATCGAGCACGCCGGTGACATAGGCCGCGCCGGTGGCGCCGCTGTAGCGCGTCTGGCTCGATGCGCCGGTGGTCAGGTAGGCGTTGTTCGACTTGCCGTAGCGGGTCAGGCTGGTCAGCGTGAGGGCCGGCGCGATTTTCCAGTTGACGCGCGCGGTCACGGTGTCGACGTCGGAGGCGAGGAAGTCGCCGGCCTGGGCGTACAGCGGCACGTTCTTCGCCGGCACCCGGTTGGGCACCACGCCGGTCAGGTAGAAGCCCAGGTCCGGCAAGCTGTCGTGGGTGCGCAGGCCGTAATAATCGAGCGTGACGGACAGGTCGCGGTCGCGCTCCCACAGGCCCGACACTGCCACGCCCTTGCGGTTGCGGCTTGCCGGCGCGCGGTCCGGCACGTTCTCGTCGCCGTACAGCAGGTTGGCGCGCACCGCGAAATGGTCGCCGAAGCCCTTGTTGACGTCGGCCGTGACGCGCTTGTGCTGGTCGCTGCCCAGCCCCACCGATACCTTGGTGAAGTCCTTGTCCAGCGTGGCCTGCTTGGTGATGGCGTTGATCGCGCCGCCGGCGGTGCCGCGGCCGGCGAAGCTCGAGTTGGGGCCCTTGGAGATTTCCAGCTGCTCGATGGCGAAGCTCTCGCGGGTGGTCATGCCGGGGTCGCGCAAGCCGTCCACGTAGACGTCGCTGCGCGCTTCCTGGCCGCGGATGATGTAGCGGTCGCCGAAGGCGTTGCCGTTTTCGCCGGTGCCGAGCGTGATGCCCGGCTGCGCGCTGAGGATCTGTTTGAGGTCGGTCAGGCCGGAGTCGTCGATGGCGGCCTTGGTGATGACGGCGATCGTCTGCGGCGTTTCGGCCAGCGGACGGGTGTGGCGGGCGTCGCCGGAGGTCTTCGCCTTGTACGGCGCGCCCACTTCCGCGTTCGGATTCGGGTCGAGGTGCTTGCCGTAGATGACCACATCCGGCAGCGCACGCACCTGGTCGTCGGCAACTGCAACCGGCGCGGTCTGCGCCATTGCCGCCAGCGGCAGCAGCATGCCCGACAGCCCCGCCGACAGGCTCAACGCAATGGTCGATTTGCTCATTGCTTTGAGGGATGCGGGGGAATTGCTGCGCAGGCTAAGTGGTTGCCGCGATGTTGGGTGTGTCATGGTGCGCTCCGGTGAATGTCTGAGGCGATTATAAACAGACAGGCCCATTCTGTAAACGAGAATCACTCTCATTTGCATTTATATTGAGCGAACCGGTTTTCGGCTAGATATCCAGCGGATCGACCTCCAGCGACCACTTGACGCGGCTTTTCATGTCGCGCAGCATCGCCAGCCATTCGCGGAGGAAGGCCTGCAGCGCCGGCCGCGAAGGCGATTCCACCAGCAGCTGGGCGCGGTCGACGTTGTGCACGCGCGTCATCGTCATCGGAATCGGGTCGTTGATGGTGATGCCGTCGGTCGGCAGGCAGTCGCGCGCCAGCTCGAGAAATTCGATCGCGGTGGCCAGCTCGCGCGCCTCGGCGCGCAGCAGCGCCTGGTACATGAAGGGCGGCAGCGCGGCCTGCTTGCGTTCATCCAGCAGGCCGTTGGCGAAGCGGTCGTAATCGTGGCTGACCACCGCCGCATACAGCGGATGCGCGGCGTAGCGGGTCTGCACCAGCACCTCGCTGACGCTGCCGCCCTCCGCGCGCGCGGCACGCCCGGCGCGGCCGGCCACCTGCATCAGCTGCGCGAACAGCCGCTCGCTGGCGCGGTAGTCGTGCGAAAACAGCGCGGTGTCCGGATTGAGGATGCCCACCAGCGTGAGCTTTTTGAAGTCATGTCCCTTGGCGACCATCTGGGTGCCGATCAGGATATCGACCTCGCCGCGGTGCACGCTGTCGAACGCCGCCTGCGCACTGCCCTTCTTGCGCGTCGAATCGGCGTCGATGCGCAGGATGCGCGCGTCGGGGAACAGCTGCTGCAGGCCTTCCTCGACGCGCTGGGTGCCGCGCCCGAGCGGCTGCAGGTCGACGTTGCCGCAGGTCGGGCAATGGCGCGGGATGCGCAGCTCCAGGCTGCAGTGGTGGCAGCGCAGCCGGTGCTCGGGCTTGTGCAGCACCATGTGCGCGGTGCAGCGCGTGCACTCGCTGATCCAGCCGCATGCTTCGCAGCTGATCACCGGCGCGTAGCCGCGGCGGTTCAGGAACAGCAGCGATTGTTCGCCGCGCTCCATGCGCTGGCGCAGCGCCGCCACCAGGTGCGAGGTCAGGCCGTCCTTCGGCCGGTCCTTCTCCATGTCGAGCAGCTTCACGCGCGGCAGCACCGCGTCGGTGACGGCGCGCTCGCGCAGTTCGACCTTGCGGTAGCGCCCCGAGCCGGCGTGGTGCCAGGACTCCAGCGACGGCGTGGCCGAACCGAGCACGATCGGGATCGCCAGCTGGCGCGCGCGCCACACCGCCAGGTCGCGCGCCGAATAGCGCAAACCTTCCTGCTGCTTGTAGGAGGGGTCGTGCTCCTCGTCGATGACGATCAGCTGCAGGTGCGGCAGCGACGCCAGGATCGACAGGCGGGTGCCGAGGATGATGCGGGCCTGGCCCTGGTGGGCGGCCAGCCAGTGCAGCATGCGTTCGCCCTCGGACAGGCTGCTGTGCAGCGTGGCCAGCATCAGGCCGGGGAAGCGTGCGCGGATATTGCCCTCCAGCTGAGGGGTGAGGTTGATCTCGGGGACCAGGATCAGAATCTGCGCCTCGGCGTCGCGCGCCAGCACCTGCGCGCAGGCCTGCAGGTAGACCTCGGTCTTGCCGCTGCCGGTGACGCCGTACAAAAGGATGGGGGTGAAGCCGGCGGCGCCGCCGATGGCGTCGGCCGCGACCTGCTGGGCGGGGTTGAGCAGCGGCGTGCCGACGGTGGCGCCATCGGCCGGCGGCCCGGGCCTGGCGAGCTTTTTCAGCGCGCGGTCGAGCGCGACGGTGGTCAGCACGCGCAGGTTCTTGGGCAGGCCGGGCAGCGCGACTTCGCCCAGCGGGCGCTGGTAGTAGTCGGCGGCGAAGGTGGCCAGCGCCAGCCACGCCGGCGACAAGGGCGACAGCTGGCTGCGCACGGCCAGCGCATCCTTGAGCTTTTCGGCGGGCACGTCGGTCTGGTGGCCGACGCCCACGATCAGGCCGACCACCTCGCGCCGGCCGAAGCTCACCAGCGCCAGCTGGCCGGGCAGCGGTTCGGCGCCGGCCTCGCACGGCCAGCGGTAATCGAACAGGCTGTTCAGGGGAGTGTCGAGGGCGACAGTGAGGATGCAATACGCCATCAAGAGCCCTGCGCCACGCGCGCGGCGCAGCGCAGCAAGGCGCCCGGCAGGCATGTGGACAACTTTGTGGACAATAGCATTCTGCGGCAGCCGTAAAGTTTGTTGTTAATCAAGAGACTAACGCATCGACCAAAAATCAAGAAAAATTTTTCCTTAATAATCAATCACTTGGAAATCGCGTCATAGAGGCGTCACAATCGCTTTTGTAACCGCCAGCTTGTGCATAACTGAGCAATTTCGCCGAATTCCGGGGCGCTTCCCGCCGCGATAATTCACGCTTGCGGCCCGCTCCCGCGCCGTCAGATATTGACTCCGGCACGCCCCCCGGCCGCCCAGGATGCATATGAAAATATCATGCATCGCAGCATGTACCTCATGTAAAACCTGCGCAAATTCGCTAAGTCACGGTAAACGCACGACTTTCTGGATTTATTCACACAGCCTGTTGATAACTTTGTGGACAATGTCAGCAAAACCCGCATTCCCCTCTGTTAACCGACAGCGGAAGGCGTTTGGCGCTACGCCGCAATAAATTTATTTCCTATAAAAATCAAGCACTTGGCAACAGCGTGAAAAATTACCATCGCTCAGCTCGCTGCACTATTTCTTTTTTGAAACATGTGAATAAGTGTGATTTTTTCTGCGGAAAAACAGGCCGTCAGGCCCGCTGCGCGCGGCTGAAGCTGTGCACCGCTTCCACCATCGCGGTGACCGATTCGGGCGGCGTGAACTGCGAAATGCCGTGGCCGAGGTTGAATACATGGCCGGAACCGGCCGCCGGCTTGCCGTAGGACGTCAGCGAGCGCTCCACTTCGGCGCGGATCTGCTCCGGGCTGGCGAACAGGATGGCCGGATCGAGATTGCCCTGCAGCGCCACCTTGTGGCCGACCAGCGCGCGCGCGCGGCCCAGGTTGACGGTCCAGTCCAGGCCCACCGCATCGGCGCCGATGTCGGCGATCTGGTCCAGCCACAGGCCGCCGCCCTTGGTGAACACCACCGCCGGGATGCGCACGCCGTCCTTGTCGCGCTTGAGCTGGCCTATCACCTGCTGCATGTACTCGAGCGAGAACTCCTGGTAGGCGCCGTCGGCCAGCGCGCCGCCCCACGAGTCGAAGATCATCACGGCCTGGGCGCCGGCGTCGATCTGCGCGTTCAGGTACTGCGCCACCGCGCTGGCATTGGTGGCCAGGATGTGATGCATCAGGTCGGGACGGTTGTAGGCCATCTTTTTAATCGTGTGGAATTCTTTCGAGCCGCCGCCTTCGACCATGTAGCAGGCCAGCGTCCACGGGCTGCCCGAAAAGCCGATCAGCGGCACGCGGCCGTTCAATTCGGTGCGGATCTGGGTGACCGCCTTGAACACGTAATCGAGCGAGGCCAGGTCCGGCGCGCGCAGCGCCATCACGTCCGCTTCGGTGCGCAGCGGACGCTCGAACTTGGGGCCTTCGCCGTCGACGAAGTACAGGCCCAGGCCCATCGCATCGGGCACGGTGAGGATGTCGGAGAACAGGATCGAGGCGTCCAGCGGGTAGCGGTCGATCGGCTGCAGCGTCACTTCGGTGGCGTAGTCGGGATTTTTCGCCAGGCCCAGGAACGAGCCGGCCCGTTCGCGCGTGGCGCGGTATTCGGGCAGGTAGCGGCCGGCCTGGCGCATCAGCCACACAGGCGTGTAGTCCGTCGGCTGGCGCAGCAGCGCGCGCAGGAAGGTGTCGTTCTGGAGCGGGGCGAATTGTGGCATGGGAGGCGGGCGGTAGCTTGAAGAAAGGCGCTATTATCGCACTGTCCGCCAGCGCGTCCACACTTGACGTAGTCGCAAGGGTGGCGGTTTGGCGCGGGATTATCTATCATGCCATACCGCCCCCAACTGACCATCACCCCCATGACAGTATCGAACAGCAAACAAGCCGCCATCTGCGGCGCCTGGCCTTCGCCCATCAGCGCGGCCATCGTCGCCGCCGGCGCCGCGCCCTTGTCGCAGGTGCTGCAGGACGGCGCCGATACTTACTGGCTGGCCGGGCGCGCCAGCGAGGGCGGACGCACCACGCTGCTGCGCCAGCGCGGCGCCGACGTCGTCGACATGACGCCGGCACCGTTCAACGTGCGCAGCCGCGTGCACGAATACGGCGGCGGCGCCTGCCTGGTCGCCGACGGCACGGTCTACTTCTCCAACTTCGCCGACAACCGCCTGTACGTCATCGCCGACGGCGCCTCGCCGGTCGCGCTGACTGCCGAGGGCGACCATCGCTACGCCGACTTCGTGCTCGACCGCGGGCGCGGGCGCCTGGTGGCGGTGCGGGAAAGCCACGCCGCCGACGGCCACCCGGTCAACACCGTCTGCGCGATCGGATTCGACGGCGCCGAAACCGTGCTGGCCGAAGGCAGCGATTTTTACGCCGCGCCGCGCATCTCGCCCGATGGCGGCGCGCTGGCCTGGCTGAGCTGGAACCACCCGCGCATGCCGTGGCAGGGCACCGAGCTGTGGCTGGCCGAATTCGACGCCGCCGGCGTCCTCGCCAACCCCCGCCTGGTGGCCGGCGGGCTTGACGAAGCAGTCTGCCAGCCCGAATGGTCGCCTGGCAGCGTGCTGCACTTCGTCTCCGACCGCAGCGGCTGGTGGAACCTGTACCGCCAGGACGGCGCCACGACGCGGGCGCTGTGCGAGCGCGCCGCCGAATTCGCCACGCCGCACTGGACGTTCGGCGGCTCGATGTACGGCTTCCGCTCGGAGCAGGAGATCGTCTGCACATATATAGAGAACGGCGTGAGCCGGCTGGCGCAGCTGTCGACCGGCAGCGGCGAGCTGCAGCCGATCGCCAATCCCTACCAGGAGATCCGCGAGCTGCGCGTGGCCGGCAGCGTCGTCGCCCTGCTCGGCGGCGCGCCCACCATTCCACTCGAACTGGCGCGCCTGGACCTGTACACGGGGGGCCACGAAGTGCTGGCCCGCTCCATCACCGAGCTGCCCGATGCCGGCTACCTGTCGGTTCCGGAAAACATCAGCTACCCGAGCAGCGGCAACCGGCTGGCGCACGCCTTCTACTACCCGCCCTGCAATGCAGCATACCAGGCGGCGCCCGGCAGCAAGCCGCCGCTGATGGTGATCAGCCACGGCGGGCCGACCAGCATGGCCAGCAATACGCTGAAACTGGCGACCCAGTACTGGACCAGCCGCGGCTTCGCCGTGCTCGACGTGAACTACGGCGGCAGCAGCGGCTTCGGGCGCGCCTACCGCGACGCCCTCAAGGGCCAGTGGGGCGTCATCGACGTCGACGACTGCGTCGCCGGCGCGCGCTACCTGGCCGCGCGCGGCCTGGTCGACGCCGAGCGCCTGGTGATCCGCGGCGGCAGCGCCGGCGGCCTGACGACGCTGTGCGCCCTGACCTTCCACGACGTCTTCAAGGCCGGCGCCAGCTACTACGGCGTGTCCGACCTGAAGGGACTGGACGACGACTCGCACAAGTTCGAGTCGCACTACAACGAGTACCTGATCGCGCCGCAGCCCGAGGCGCAGGCGCTGTACCTGCAGCGCTCCCCGATCAATCACGCTGCACAGCTGAAGCGGCCGATGATCTTCTTCCAGGGCCTCGACGACAAGGTGGTGCCGCCGCAGCAGTCCGAAGTAATGGTCGAGGCGATGCGCACGGCCGGCGTGCCGGTCGCCTACATCACGCTGGAGGGCGAAGGCCATGGCTTCCGCAAGGCCGACAGCATCGCGCGCACGCTCGAAGCGGAGCTGTATTTTTACCTGCGCATCTTCGGCGTGCGGTCGCCCGAGGCGCTGGCGCCGGTAGCGATCGATAATTTGCCGGACGCTCCATGACGACAAGCAGTTCGCGCAGCATGCAGCAGCAGGTCGACGCCCTTTCCGAAACACAGAAGCTGATCGCGGCCCTGCTCGCGCTGGCGGGCGAGCCGATGGGGAAAAGCCGCATCGTCCTGCACCTGGCCGAGATGGGCATGGTCATCCCCGCCACCACGCTCGACGACGACGTCAGGCTGCTCAAGGCGCTCGGCATCGTCACCGAGTCGGTCGGCCGTGGCTTTGCCATTGTGCAGGAGGCTTCATGGCCGGCGATCCGGACCGCGCTGTACGAGGACATGTTCGCGCCGCTGCGCCGGGTCTACGAAAAAATCAACCCGCTGCGCACCAACTGGGAAGGCAACGTGGTGCTGCGCAGCTACCGTCAGGGCGTGGCGCTGCTGCGCATGGCGCTGGTCGGCGGCGACGACGTGCATACCGTGGCGCCGCTGATCGAAGCGTGCCTGGCCTGCCATGAAGCGGGCTACCTGCATCCGCTGGTGGACATTTGCGCGCGCCCGTTCGAGCCGGCCCTGTTCGCGCACATCCAGCCCAAGCTGCAGCACAATATCCTGGCGGTGCTGGTCGCCAATGCGCAGCATGAGCCGGCCACCGCGCCGCTGCTGCGCGAATTCGGCATGGGCTTTGCCGCGCAAAGCGGCGCCTCGATGGCGCTGCGCATCGCGCTCGCCGAGCAGCTGATCCTGTGCGGGCGGCTGCACGACGCCACCCTCGCGCTGGAGAACCTGGACGAGTCGCAGATGCTGTTCTTCCGCGCCCTGATCCTGCTGCTGCGCGACGAGCACGCGCAGGCGCTGCCGATGTTCGAGCAGGCGCTCAAGGCGCTGCGCAAGGAAACCGGCAAGCGCAAGGCCATCTTCGAAGGCATCGGCGGCCACCTGTACGTGCTGGCCCTGATCAGGAGCGGCGACGCCAAGCACGACAAGCTGGCGGCGGCCTACCTCGACATCGCCACCCGCGCGGCGCAGAACCACGACACCGCCGTCTACCAGCAACTGAGCATGCTGCGCCTGATCCGCGGCGGTACGGTCGACCCGGCGGTGCTGCCGTCGCGGAACTGGGAAACGGCGATGCAGCCGGTGATGTTCCGCGCGCTGATGCACTACTGGCTGGCACTGCCGCAGCTGGAGGCGAAGCGCGAGCAGCTGGAAGAAACGATGGAGCAGGCGGTCGAAGCGGGCTTCGACCTGATCGCCGCCCAGCTGGGCGCCCTGCTGGGCCACCTCGGCGCGGTCGGACGCGAGCGCGACGCCGTCACGCTACGGCAGCGCCACCACATCGCCGACCTGACCACCTGGTTCGAGCGCGAGGAGCCGTGGCAGCGCCAGCTCAACGCCCTGATCAACCTGCAGCCGGCCATCAACGCCGAAGTGGTCAAGGAGTCGCGGCTGGTGTGGATCATCGGCTACAACCCGAACATGGGCGTGACGAGCCTGGAGCCGCGCGAACAGAAGCGCGATGCCCAGGGCGGCTGGAGCAAGGGGCGCGCGGTCGGCCTGAAGCGCCTGTCGGAAGAGGCGCGCGAGCTCGAGTTCCTCAGCGCGCAGGACCTGAACGTGGCGGCCACGATCCAGGGCTTCAAGTACTACAGCCAGAGCGGCACGCGCTACGAATTCGAAATGGACAAGGCGGTCGCCGCGCTGGTCGGCCATCCGCTGCTGTACTGGGTCGACGCCCCGGGCACGCGGCTCGAACTGTTGCCGGGCGAGCCGGAACTACTGGTCAAGGCGCGCGGCGGCAACGTCACCATCACCATGCAGCCGCCGGTGCCGGAAGGCGCCGACGACGTCTGCGTGACCAAGGAGACGCCGACGCGCCTGCGCGTGGTGCGCATCACGGCCGAACACCGCCGCATCGGCGCCATCGTCGGCACCGGCCTGGTGGTGCCGCTGCACGCGGAGAAGCAGGTGCTTGCCGCGATCAGCGCGATATCGTCGATCGTCACGGTGCAGTCGGACATCGGCGGCAGCGCGGCCGACATCGACCAGGTCGAGGCCGATCCGCGCCTGCACGTGCACCTGCTGCCCTACCAGCAGGGCCTGAAGATGCAGGTGCTGGTGCGCCCGCTGCCCGGCGCCGGCGCCTACTACCCGCCCGGCAGCGGCGCCGAGAGCGTGATCGCCGACGTCAACGGCGCGCGCGTGGAGGCGCGCCGCAACCTCAATGCCGAACGCGAAGCCGAGCGCCAGCTGATCGGCGCCTGCCACAGCCTCGAACACGCCGAGGCCGAGCATGGCGAATGGCTGCTCGGCCAGCCGGTGCCCTGCCTGGAGCTGCTCACCGAGTTGCAGGAGCTCGACCCGGCCAGGGTGCTGGTGGCGTGGCCGGAAGGCGAATCGTTCAGGGTCAGCAAGAAGGTCGATTCGCAGTCGGTGCGCCTGACCATCAAGCGCGACAAGGACTGGTTCGCCGCCAACGGCGAAGTGCAGCTCGACGAGACGCGCATCCTCGACCTGCGCGCGCTGCTCGACATGCTGCGCTCGAGCCAGGGCCGCTTCGTCGCGCTGGGCGACAACCAGTTCATGGCGCTGTCGTCGGAACTGCACCGGCGCCTGATGGAGCTGTCCTCGTTCGGCGACGACACCGCCGACGGCGTGCGCGTGCATCCGCTGGCCAGTTTCGCGCTCGAAGAACTGGCGCAGGACGCCGGCGGCGTCAAGGCCGACAAGATGTGGAAGGAGCACTTGGCGCGCATGGCGAAGAACACCGCCTTCACGCCGCAGCTGCCCACCACGCTGCAGGCCGAGCTGCGCGATTACCAGCTCGAAGGCTTCGAGTGGCTGGCGCGCCTGGCCCACTGGGGCGTCGGTGCCTGCCTGGCTGACGACATGGGCCTCGGTAAAACGGTGCAGGCGCTGGCGCTGATGCTCGCGCGCGCGCCGCAGGGGCCGACGCTGGTGATCGCGCCCACCTCGGTGTGCATGAACTGGATCGCCGAAGCGGAAAAATTCGCGCCGACGCTGAGAATCAAGCTGTTCGGCGCCGGCGACCGCGCGGCGATGCTGGAAGGCGCCGAAGCGTTCGACCTGGTCATCGCCAGCTACGGCCTGCTGCAGCTGGAAGCGGCGGCGTTCGCCAAGGTGAAGTGGCATACCATCGTGCTCGACGAAGCGCAGGCGATCAAGAACAACGCCACCAAGCGCTCGCAGGCGGTGATGGCGCTGCAGGGCGAGTTCCGCATGGTGGCCACCGGCACGCCGCTGGAAAACCACCTCGGCGAATTGTGGAACCTGTTCCGCTTCATCAATCCGGGCCTGCTCGGCACCAGCGACCAGTTCAACCTGCGCTTCGCCGGCCCGATCGAACGGGCCCAGGACAAGCGCGCCGAAGCGGGCGCGCGCCAGCGCCTGCGGCGCCTGATTCAGCCGTTCATCCTGCGCCGTACCAAGGCACAGGTGCTGGCCGAACTGCCGCCGCGCACCGAGATCGTGCTGCCGGTCGACCTCACGGCCGAGGAAACCGCGCTGTACGAATCGCTGCGGCGCGACGCCATCGACAAGCTGGCTGCGCTGGAAGCGCCGGAGGGCCAGAAGTCGATCCAGATCCTGGCCGAGATGATGAAGCTGCGGCGCGCCTGCTGCAACCCGATGCTGGTGGCGCCTGAGCTGGGACTGGCCAGCAGCAAGCTGGCCGCCTTTGCGCGCCTGCTCGACGAACTGCTCGAGAACCGCCACAAGGTGCTGGTGTTCAGCCAGTTCGTCGACCACCTGACCCTGATCCGCCAGCACCTCGACGCCCGCGGCATCGTCTACCAGTACCTCGACGGCTCGACGCCGATGATGGAACGGAAGAAGCGGGTCGACGCCTTCCAGGGCGGCGACGGCGACGTCTTCCTCATCAGCCTGAAAGCGGGCGGGGTCGGCATCAACCTGACCGCGGCCGACTACGTGATCCACATGGACCCGTGGTGGAACCCGGCGGTGGAAGACCAGGCGTCGGACCGCGCGCACCGCATGGGGCAGCAGCGGCCGGTGACGATCTACCGGCTGGTGGCGCGCCACACCATCGAGGAAGGCATCGTCGAGCTGCACAAGCACAAGCGCGACCTGGCCGACAGCCTGCTCGAGGGATCGGACCTGTCGGCGCGGATGTCGCCGGGCGACATGCTGCGGATGCTGCAGGAAGGGCTGGCGCGCTAACTGCCTAACGCTGGTGTCAGGTCTGACATTCGGACATTTCTACATGCAAAATGTCCGAATGTCAGACCTGACACCAGTAATTTCATGCAATCATGCGTTTTTTGAACACGAGGCACCCAGATGGAAGAAGACAATTCGACGCAAGCCTCGGCCAACGCTCATGTCGTCGGCGTGAAGTCGTGGATCGCCTACTTCGGCACGCTGGTGCTGGGGGCGCTGCTGTTCTTTGGCTTCTTGCCGCTGGCGTTCATGTGGAACGAGATCGCCGCCGGCGTGGTGTTCGTGGCCTCGGCGCTGCTGATCGGCTACCGCCTGCTGCTGCTGCGCAGCGTGCAGCTGTACTACGACGATGTCGGCGTGTGGACCTATTCCGGCATCCTGCCCTGGAAAAAGGGCCTGTCCGGCGTGAAGTGGCGCGACCTTGACGAAGCGACCTTCGTCCCCGGTTTCTGGAGCTGGATCACCGGCTCCTACACGGTGTGCGTGCGCCACCGCTTCACCAAGGCCAACGAGATCATGCTGACCAATATCGGCCGCGGCAAGGCGGCAGTGGCTACCCTCAACGCATACCAGCAGGAGCTGATCCGCGCAGGTGCGATCGACCGCTGACCGGGGCCGGCGGCCACCTGCATCCAATTGTTACCGAGCCGCGCAAGCGGCGCGATTGGTGCTAACCTGACGCGCCGCGGCCCGAGTGCGAGGCGCGCGCGTTATGCCCTATATTTACAAGGCCCGATTACGATGATGAAAACGAAAATTGCGCTGGCGGTCCTGTTGACGACATTCGCGCTGGCGCCGGCCTCCGCGGCGAAGCCGAAAAAGGCCGCCAAGGCCGCCGCCAAGGCCGCCGCCAAGGTGGTCAAGGCAGCGCCGGCAAAATCAAGCAAGCCGCAGCAGGGCAAACATGCGGCCAAGGCGGCGCCGGTTGCTGCGGCGGCGGCCGTGGAGACGCCGGCAGCGGTCAGCGCCGCGCCGGCCGAACGCAAATCGGACCGCTGGATGGACACCACCAGCATGCAGTTCCTCACCGCGCAGTGGCGGCTCGATCCGGAAGGCGCGATCAGGGCCGGCAAGTACGACGGCGCGGCCAACCTGACCGTCCCCAATGCCGCCACGCGCGCGACGCAAATCGCCTTTGCCGACGAGTGGCTGAAAAAATTCGCCAGGATAGACGGCCGCGCCCTGTCGGCCAAGCAGCGCACCGACCTGGCGCTGCTGGTCAACAAGGTGAAGTCGGACCGCTGGCGCCTGACCACGCTGCGCGAACACGAGTGGAATCCGGCGCAGTACAACATCGCCGAGCCCTTCGACCTGATCCTCTCCACCGAGTACGCCGCCAAGCCGCAGCGCCTGCGCACGCTGCTCAAGCGGCTGGCCAACGTGCCGGCCTATTACCAGGCGGCGCAGGCGAGCATCGTCAACCCGACCCACGAACACACGCAGCTGGCCATCGCGCAGGCGCCCGGCACCATCACGGTGCTGGCGGACCTGGGCAAGGCGGCGCAGGAATCGATCCTGACGGCGCAGGAAAAGGCCATCTTCGCGCAGCGCATCGCCAACGCCGGCACCGCGCTGCTCGGCTACATCGACTTCCTCGCCGCGCTCGACAAGACGCAGCAGGACAGGCGCACTGCGCGTCCGTTCAGGATCGGCAAGGAGCTGTACGAGGCCAAGTTCGGCTTCGACATCCAGGCCGCCGGCAGCGCCGAACAGACTTACCGCAAGGCGCTGGAGGCGCGCGAAGAACTGCTGGCGCGGATGGACGGCCTGGCCGACGAACTGTGGACGAAGACCATGGGCGGTGCCGCCAGGCCGGCCGACCGCACCCGCAAGATCGGCATGGTGATCGACAAGCTGTCGGCCAACCACGTCGCGCGCGAGAACTTCTTCCCCGAGATCCGCCGCCAGATCCCGGTGCTGCAGGACTGGGTAGTGAAGAACAACCTGCTCTCGCTCGATCCGAAGCGCCCGCTGGTGGTGCGCGAAACGCCGCTGTACCAGCGCGGCATCGCCGGCGCCAGCATCGACGCGCCCGGCCCGTACCGGCCGCAGGACCGCACGTATTACAACGTCACCCCGCTCGATTCGATGACGGCGCAGGAAGCCGAGGGCACCCTGCGCGAGTACAACAAGTGGATGCTCCAGATCCTCAACATCCACGAGGCGGTGCCGGGCCACTACGCGCAGCTGGTGTATGCCAACCGCTCGCCGTCGCTGGTCAAATCGTTGTTCGGCAACGGCGCGATGGTCGAGGGCTGGGCGGTGTACGCCGAGCGCATGATGCTCGAATCGGGCTATGGCGAGAACGCGCCGGAGATGTGGCTGATGTGGTGCAAGTGGAACCTGCGGGTGGTGACCAACACCATCCTCGACTACAGCGTGCACGTGCAGGGCATGACGCAGGCACAGGCGCTGGACCTGCTGGTGCGCCAGGCCTTCCAGACCAACGCCGAGGCCAACGAGAAGTGGCGCCGCGTGCAGCTGAGCTCCGTGCAGCTGACCAGCTACTTCAGCGGCTACAGCGAGATCATGGAACTGCGCGAGCAGAGGAAGCAATCGCTGGGGCCGAGGTTCGCGCTGAAGGACTTCCACGAGCAGTTCCTCAGCTACGGCAACGCGCCGGTGAAGGTGATCCGGGAGCTGATGCAGTAAGCCCGCGAAAGAGCGGCGCGCTGCGAGGGCGCGCCGCGGCTGCTAAAATCGACGGTTCCGCCCGCAGTGTATCCGCGCGCATCGCCAAGGACCATCGATGACCACCCAAGCCGTTAAAACCAACTCCCCCGCCACTGTCCTCTTTGCCAGCCTGATCGGCACCACCATCGAGTTCTTCGACTTCTATATTTACGCCACCGCCGCGGTGCTGGTGTTCCCCCAGCTGTTCTTCCCCGCCAGCGACGCCGCCGCCGCCACCTTGCAGTCGCTGGCCACCTTCGCGCTGGCGTTCCTGGCGCGGCCGATCGGCTCGGCCGTGTTCGGCCACTTCGGCGACCGCGTCGGCCGCAAGGCCACGCTGGTGGCGGCGCTGCTGACGATGGGCGTGTCGACCGTCGTCATCGGCATGCTGCCGACCTACGCGGCGATCGGCACGCTGGCGCCGCTGCTGCTGGCGCTGTGCCGCTTCGGCCAGGGCCTGGGGCTGGGCGGCGAGTGGGGCGGCGCGGTGCTGCTGGCCACCGAAAACGCGCCGCCGGGCAAACGCGCCTGGTACGGCATGTTCCCGCAGCTGGGCGCGCCGATCGGCTTCTTCCTCTCCGGCGGCACCTTCCTGCTGCTGACCCAGTACCTGAGCGAGGCGGAGTTCTTCAGCTTCGGCTGGCGCATTCCTTTCCTCGCCAGCGCGCTGCTGGTGATCGTCGGCCTGTACATCCGCCTGTCGCTGACCGAGACGCCGGCCTTCAAGCAGGTGCTGGCAAAAAAAGAAGTGGTCAAGGTGCCGGTGCTGACGGTGCTGCGCGAGCACATGCGCGAACTGGTGCTGGGCACCTTCATCGCGATGGCGACCTTCGTGCTGTTCTACCTGATGACGGTATTTACGCTCGGCTGGGGCACCAGCCACCTGGGCTTCTCGCGCCATGACTTCCTGCTGCTGCAGCTGTTCGCGGTGCTGTTCTTCGGCCTGGCCATTCCGGTATCGGCGCTGCTGGCGGACCGCTACGGCCGGCGCGAGACGATGATCTGGGTGTCGGCGGCGATCGCCGGCTTCGGCCTGGTGCTGGCACCCCTGTTCGGTTCCGGCAGCACGCCGGCGGTGGCCGCCTTCCTGGCAATCGGGCTGGCGCTGATGGGCATGACCTACGGCCCGCTGGGAACGCTGCTGTCGGAGATGTTCCCGGCCGAGGTGCGCTACACCGGCGCGTCGCTGACGTTCAACCTGGCCGGCATCCTCGGCGCCTCGCTGGCGCCCTACGCGGCAACCTGGCTGGCGACCAATCACGGCTTGCCGTACGTGGGTTATTACCTGAGCGTGGCGGCCCTGATCAGCCTGGTGGCGCTGCTGCTGACGAAGCGTACCGCGGCGGGGTAACGCACTGAGCAGCAGCGCGGTGGCGATCACCTCGTGGCGGCGCCGCACGGCGCAATTGATCAGATCGATGCGCGCCCGGCAGCGCGCTTGACCCCAGATAACACGCGGCGGCGCCGGCGGCACTACGATCGGGAGGTTTTGCCACTCAACCTTGCTCAAGGACATGCCCATGAAGATCACCTTCGCGCCGCTGCTGCTCCCCCTGTTCGCCCTCGGCGGCTGCGCCGCCACCGCGCCGACACTGGGCGACGCCAGCGCCAAGACGGCCGCGACCGGCTCGGCCGGCGGCGCCAATGCACAGAACGTCAACGGCCAGCTCGCACGCTGCAGCAGGACGCTGGGCACGATCACCATCGTGGAAGAGGCGAACCAGCCCTGGCTGTACCAGTTCACCCAGGAGTACGGCATGCAGAGCACGGTGCCGATGCTGCGCATGATCATCCAGCAGTCGAACTGCTTCGCCATCGTCGAGCGCGGCCGGGCGTTCCACAACATGCAGCAGGAGCGCGCCCTGATGCAGTCGGGCGAGCTGCGCCGGACCAGCAGGCTTGGCAAGGGCCAGATGGTGGCCGCCGACTACACCGTCACGCCATCGATCAGCTTCAGCGCGCGCGGCACCGGCGGCGTCGGCGCGCTGGTGGGCGGCATGCTCGGTTCGGCCGGCTCGCTGATCGGCGGCTCGATGAAGTCGAACGAAGCGTCGACGATGCTGCTGCTGACCGACAACCGCTCCGGCATCCAGCTGGCGGCAGCCGAAGGCAGCGCCAAGAACTGGGATTTCGGCGCGGCCGGCGCCCTTTGGAACGGCACCGTCGGCGGCGCCAGCGGCTTCTCCAACACGCCGCAGGGCAAGGTGCTGGCGGCCTCGTTCATGGACTCGTACAACCAGCTGGTGAGGGCGGTCAGCGGCTACCAGGCGCAGTCGGTCGAGGGCGGCTTGGGCAACGGCGGCATCTTGAAGACCAACTGAGTGGGTGCATGGCGATGGGCGCCCGTGGCGAGCCGCGCGATCACGGATCGGCCCGTTTCAATCTGTGTGCACGACTGCGCTGCGCTTGATATGGCGCAGTTGTGCCGCACGGCCGGGTTCTAAGATTGGTTGGCACCCCCCAGCGAAATGCGAGGAACGCCATGATCAAGCTCACTGTTTCATTGATGCTCGCCGCCATGATCGCCGCCTGCGGCGGCAACAATACCAAGGGGCCCGCTATCGGTCCGCAGACGCTGAACCCGCCGTCGAACCAGCTGCGCGACGCCCAGCCGGAGGCCAACGATACGGGAAGCACTGGCGCCCCCAAGGTCGTCACCACGTCGCTTCAGTAGTTGATTCCCGGAGCCGTCTGCCTCAGGCGGTCTCTTCCGGGGCGCGGGTGGCCCTGGCGAACGCCGGCGCCACCAGCAGGCCCAGCTCGAACAGCAGGCACATCGGCAAGGCCAGCGCCAGCTGGCTGACGATGTCCGGCGGCGTCACGATGGCGGCGATCACGAAGGCGCCGACGATGGCGTAGGGCCGGATTTCCTTGAGCTTTTCCACGCTGACGATCCCCATGCGCACCAGGATCACCACCACCACCGGCACTTCGAAGGTGGCGCCGAACGCCAGGCACATCGACATGACGAAGTCGAGGTAGTTTTCGATGTCGGGCGTGACGGCGATCGAGCTGGGCGAGAAGTCGCTGATGAACTTGAAGACGCGGCCGAACACGAAGAAGTAGCAGAACGCCACCCCGCCCATGAACAGCAGCGAGGACGACACCACCAGCGGCAGCACCAGCTTTTTCTCGTGCGCGTACAGGCCGGGCGCGATGAAGGCCCACAGCTGGTAGAACACCCACGGCAGCGCCAGGATGAAGGCGATCACCAGGGTCACCTTCATCGGCACCAGGAACGGTGCGATGACGCCGGTGGCGATCATCTTCGAGCCCACCGGCAGCGCCGCGATCATCGGGCGCGCGATGAAGTCGTAGATCTGCGCCGGCCCCGGCCACAGCATCAGCGCCACGCACACGATGGCGATGCCGGCCGATGCTTTGACCAGGCGGTCGCGCAATTCGATCAGGTGGGAGATGAAGGTCTCTTCGCCTGCTGCTTTGTCTGTCATTAGAAGAAGGAAGAGGGAGTGGAGGCGCGCGGGCGGAATTTCTTGACGCGCGCGGCGCCCGAGACGATGTGGGTGCGGCCGCCATGGCGCTGCTTGTACCAGCCGGGAATGGCGGCGTTACGCGAAAGCTTCTTGCGGCGGAAGTCGCGCGCCTTGCGCTCGAGGTCGGCCGTGGTCGGCCGGGCCCGGCTGTCGTCGGAGATATGGCCGCGCCACGAGGCCTGGATGTCGTCGAGGTCCTTGGTGAGCGAATTCTCGACGTCGGCCTTGATCGAGTGCGCCGTTTCCGTCACTTCCTTGTGCAGGTTGCGCAGTTCGTCGAGCTCGATTTCGCGGCTGACTTCGGTCTTGACCTCGTGCAGGTAACGCTGGGCGCGGCCGTACAGGCTCCCGGCCATGCGCGCCACTTTCGGCAGCTTTTCGGGACCGATGACGATCAGCGCGACGACACCGATAATGGCGAGTTTGGAAAGTCCAAGATCGATCATGGATGGGCAAAGTCAGAAGGCCGTGCCCGCAACAACGCGGGCGCGGGCATCAGAACTTCGATTTCTCTTTCGTCTCGACGTCGATGGTGGTCTTGTCGGCAACTTGCGACGGCGGCACGACGACGCCAGGCTTGTCGTCCTCGCCCTTGACGCCGTCCTTGAAGCCCTTGACGGCCTTGCCGATGTCCGAACCCATGCCGCTGATCTTCTTGGTGCCAAACACCAGCATCACCACCACCAGCACGATCAGCCAGTGCCAAATACTCATAGAACCCATCATATTCTCCTTGCGCGGCGCCAGGCGCCAACAATAACGTGGAACGTACGGCGCCAGTATAAGCGAAGCAGGCTTTTCGTGCCCTGTATCAGCGCTGGCCGCGCCATGGGCGCGGACCGCCGACCATGTGCAGGTGCAGATGGTACACCTCTTGCCCACCGTCGGGGCCGCTATTAATGAGGGTTTTGTAGCCGCCGCCCGGGGTGCCGTCGGCATCGTAGGTGACGGCGCAGCCATGCTCTTGGGCAAGGCGTGGCGCCAGCGCCAGCATCTTGCCCAGCAGTTCGATGTGGCTGGCATTGCAGTCCTGCAATGTCGCGACGTGCACCTTGGGGATCACCAGCAGGTGAATGGGCGCGGCCGGGTTGATGTCCTTGAAAGCGAGCAACTCGTCGTCCTCGTAGACCACCGAGGAAGGGATTTGCTTGGCGGCGATCTTGCAAAAAAGGCAGTTTTCCACTTGTCAGCTCCGGTCTTGGTGTTTGTCGGCTTCGGTGGCGTCGCGCAGCACGTCCTTGCGCGCCGCCTTTTCTTCGATGCCGGAGATGCCTTCGCGGCGCGCCAGTTCGTCGAGCACCTGCTGCGGCGTCAGGTTGAACTGGGCCAGCATCACCAGCGAATGGAACCACAGGTCGGCGCATTCGTAGAGCACCTTGGAGGTGTCGCCGTCGACGCGCGCGTCCTTCGCCGCCATCACCGTCTCGGTCGCTTCCTCGCCGATCTTTTTGAGGATCGCGTCGTCGCCCTTGGCGAACAGGCGCGAGACGTAAGATTTGTCGGGGTCGCCGCCGTTTTCCAGCTTGCGCGATTCGATCACCGCGGCCAGGCGGGCAAGGGTCACGCTCATTGGGTCACGCTCATTTGGTCGTCTTCGTTTTAGTATAAATCGTTTCCGGATCCTGCAGCACCGGCTCGACGCTGTGCCAGTCGGCGCCGCGTACGTCACCTTCAAGCTTCTGGAAGAAGCACGAGTGACGCCCGGTATGGCAGGCGATGCCGCCGGCCTGCTCGATCTTCAGCAGCACCACGTCTTCGTCGCAGTCGAGCCTGATCTCCAGCACCTTCTGGATGTGGCCGGACTCCTCGCCCTTGTGCCAGAGCTTCTTGCGCGAGCGGCTCCAGTACACCGCTTCGCCCAGTTCGACCGTCCGGGCCAGCGCGTCGCGGTTCATCCAGGCGAACATCAGCACGTCGCCGCTGCCGGCTTCCTGGGCGATCACCGGCACCAGGCCGTTCTCGTCCCAGCGGATCTTGTTGAGCCAGAGTGTTGACATGGTCATCCTTAATCGAGGCGCATCGGGATGCCCTGCGCCGCCATGAAGCGCTTGGCTTCCTCGACCGTGTGCTGGCCATAGTGGAAAATGCTGGCGGCGAGCACCGCGTCGGCGTGGCCGAGCCGGACGCCGTCGGCCAGGTCCTGCAGGCCGCCGACGCCGCCCGAGGCGATCACCGGAATGCCGACGGCGTCGGACACGGCGCGCGTGAGGCCCAGGTCGAAGCCGGACTTGGTGCCGTCGCGGTCCATGCTGGTGAGGAGGATTTCGCCGGCGCCCTGGCGCTCCATGTGCTGCGCCCACTTGACGGCGTCGAGGCCGGTGGCGGTGCGCCCGCCGTGGGTGAACACTTCCCACTTGCCCGGCGCGACCTGCTTGGCGTCGATCGCCACCACGATGCACTGCGAGCCGTGCTTTTGCGAGGCGTCGAACACCAGCTCGGGATTGGTCACCGCCGAGGTGTTCATGCTGACCTTGTCGGCGCCGGCATTGAGCAGGCGCCGCACGTCCTCGACGCGGCGCACGCCGCCGCCGACGGTGAGCGGGATGAACACGGTGGAGGCCACCGCTTCGATGATGTGCAGGATCAGGTCGCGCCCGCTCGAGGAGGCGGTGATGTCGAGGAAGGTAATCTCGTCGGCGCCCTGGCCGTCGTAGCGGCGCGCGATTTCGACCGGGTCGCCGGCGTCGCGCAGCTCGGTGAAGTTGACCCCTTTGACGACACGGCCGTCAGTGACGTCGAGGCAGGGAATGATGCGTTTTGCGAGCATCGGTTATACCTCTGCCTCGCCGGTCAGCTCGTCGGCGCGCAGCTGGGCGGTGGTCAGGTCGAGCGTGCCTTCGTAGATCGAACGGCCGCAGATGACACCTTCGATGCCTTCGTCCTGCACCGCGCACAGCGCTTCGACGTCGGCCAGGTTGTGCACGCCGCCGGAGGCGATGATGGGAACGCGCACCGCCTGCGCCAGCTTGACGGTGGCCTCGATGTTCACGCCGCCCATCATGCCGTCGCGGCCGATGTCGGTGTAGACGATCGACTCGACGCCGTAGTCCTCGAATTTTTTAGCCAGGTCGGTGACGTCGTGGCCGCTCATCTTGCTCCAGCCGTCCGTTGCGACCTTGCCGTCGCGCGCATCGAGGCCGACGATGATGTGGCCCGGAAAGGCGCCGCAGGCGTCGTGCAGGAAGCCGGGGTTTTTCACCGCCGCGGTGCCGACGATGATGTAGGTGATGCCGTCGTCGAGGTAGCGCTCGATGGTGTCGAGGTCGCGGATGCCGCCGCCGAGCTGCACGGGGATCTCGTCGATGTCGTTTTCGAGCGCGAACTCCCGTACCACCTGCAGGATCGACTTGACCGCCGACTCGTTCTTCGGCTTGCCGGCAAAGGCGCCGTTCAGGTCGACCAGGTGCAGCCGCCGCGCGCCTTTCTTGAGCCAGTGCAGCGCCATGTCGGCGGGGTCTTCGGAAAAGACGGTGGCAAGTTCCATGTCGCCCTGTTTGAGGCGAACGCAGTGACCGTCTTTGAGGTCGATGGCAGGAATGAGCAGCATGGTCGGGTTCTTCAGTGAGTGATCGGTTAAAACGAGGGTTACATCAGGGGGTTCGTCAGGGACGCCAGCTGACGAAGTTCTTGTAGATCTGCAGGCCGGCGGCGGCGCTCTTCTCGGGGTGGAACTGGGTCGCGAAGATGTTATCGCGCGCCACCGCGCAGCAGAACGGGGCGCCGTAGTCGGCCTCGCCGACCATGTGGTCAGGGTTGTCCGGCTGCGCGTAATAGCTGTGGACGAAGTAAAAATAGCTGTTGTCGGCCACGCCGTTCCAGAGCGGATGGCTGCGCGCCTGGCGCACGCGGTTCCAGCCGATCTGCGGTACCTTGAAGCGCGAGCCGTCGGCCTGGGTGCGGCCCTCGAGCTGGAAGCGCACCACCTGGCCGGGAATCAGGCCCAGGCCCGGCGTGTCGCCTTCCTCGCTGCGGTCGAACAGCATCTGCTCGCCGACGCACACGCCCATCACGGGGCGGGTGGCAAATGCGCGCAGCACCGCTTCCTGGGCGCCGGATTCGGCCAGGCTGCGCATGCAGTCGCGCATGGCGCCCTGGCCGGGCAGCACGATGCGGTCGGCGCTGTCGATTTCCAGCGGGTCGCCGGAGATGATGACGTTCGCCTCGGGCGCGACGGCGCGCAGCGCTTGCGCGACCGAGCGCAGATTTCCGATGCCGTCGATTACAACAATTTTAGTCATAGAGTCTCAGCGCTTTGGGGCGCGCAGCTTACAGGCTGCCTTTGGTCGATGGAATGGTGCCGGCCGAACGCGCATCGAGTTCGGCGGCCATGCGCAGCGCGCGGCCGAAGGCCTTGAACACGGTTTCGCACTGGTGGTGGGCATTCTCGCCGCGCAGGTTATCGATATGCAGCGATACCAGCGCGTGGTTGACGAAGCCCTGGAAAAATTCGTGGGCCAGGTCGACGTCGAAGCTGCCGATCATCGAGCGCTTCCACGGCACGTGCATCTCCAGCCCCGGGCGGCCGGAAAAATCGATCACCACGCGCGACAGCGCTTCGTCGAGCGGCACGTAGGCGTGGCCGTAACGGCGGATGCCCTTCTTGTCGCCGATCGCCTTGGCGACCGCCATGCCGAGCGTGATGCCGGTGTCTTCGACCGTATGGTGGGCGTCGATGTGCAGGTCGCCGACGCATTCGATATCGAGGTCGATGAGGCCATGGCGGGCGATCTGGTCGAGCATGTGGTCGAGGAAGGGCACGCCGGTGTTGAGCTTCTGCACGCCGGTGCCGTCAAGGTTGATGGCGACACGGATCTGCGTCTCGTTGGTGTTGCGGGTAATTTCTGCGGTGCGGGTCATGGACGGTGCTCTATGGTTTCAGCGCTGCTGTGAGGGCAGTCAGGAATGCGGAATTTTCTTCCGGCGTGCTGACGGTCACGCGGATGCAATTGGCCAGCAGCGTACCCATTTTACCCAAATTTTTGACCAGCACCTTCGCCGCTGCTAGTTTCGCGCATGCATCATCCGAATCGGGTACCCGCAGCAGCAGGAAATTGGCGGCCGACGGGAATACCGTCACCCCCGGCAGGGCCGCCAGGTCGGCCGCCAGCGTGACGCGCGCGGCCACCAGCTGCGCGGCCTGGGCGTCGAGCACGGCGAGGTGCTCGAGCGCGAATTCGGCCGCCACCTGCGTGAGCACGTTGATGTTGTAGGGCGGGCGCACCTTGTCGAACTGCGCCAGCAGGCTTGGTGCCGCCGACATGTAGCCGAGGCGGATGCCGGCCAGGCCGAGCTTGGACAGCGTGCGCACCACCACCAGGTTCTCGAATTCGGGCAGGTGCTCCATGAAGCTGGAGCGCGCGAACGGGCCGTAGGCTTCGTCGACGACGGCGATGCCGGTGTCACCCAGCGCGTCGATCAGTTCGGCCATGTCGGCGGCGTCGTACAGGTTGCCGGTCGGGTTGTTCGGGTAGGCCAGGAACAGCACCGCCGGCTTGTGCTCCTTGATCGCGGCCAGCATGGCCGGCTGGTCGAGCGTGAAGTCTGCATTCAAGGGCACGCCGACGAAGTCCATGCCGGCGAACTGCGCCGAGCGCTGGTACATGACGAAGGCCGGTACCGGCGCCAGGATCACGGCGCGCTTGTCCTGGCGGGCGGTGGCCATGGCGATGATCGAGATCAGCTCGTCCGAGCCGTTGCCGAGGATGACGTCGTACCCCTCCGGCACGCCGAGCGTGTCGCGGATGCGCGCCTTGAGGGTGGCGTAGGAGGCGACCGGATAGCGGTTCAGCACCGCCGCGGCCAGCCGCTCGCCCAGTTCGGCGCGGATCGTCGCCGGCAGCTCGTACGGGTTCTCCATCGCGTCGAGCTTGATGAAGCCGGCGGCGTCGGCGACGTTGTAGCTGTTGGTGGCGCGCACGTCGGCGCGGATGGTGTTGACGATCAGGTTGTCGATGAAAGACATGGCATTTTCCTCAGCTGGCAGCTTCGATGACGGTTTTCTTGGGACGCTTGCGCACTGCGGGTTCCTCAGGCGCGGCGAGACGGCTTTCGATGATCTGGCAGTAGTCGGCATTGAGTTCGAAGCCGACGTAGTCGCGTCCGCAGCGCTTGGCCGCCAGCGCGGTGGTGCCGCTGCCCATGAACGGGTCGAGCACGACGCCGCCCGGCGGGCACGAGGCCTTGACCATGCGCTCGATGATCTCCAGCGGCTTCTGGGTCGGATGGTCGGCTCGCTCCGGATGCTCGCGGTGCAGGCGCGACACGCTCCACAGGTCCTTCGGGTTGTAGCCGATTTCAAGCCACTTGGCGCCCACGAAAATCGAGCGCGACCTGGCCTTCTTGGTTTCGGCATCGTAGGCGATGCGCACGGCGTCGAGATCGAAGTAGTAGTCCTTGCGGTTGACGAAAAAACCGATGGTGTCGTGCACCGACGTGAAGCTGCGCACGCTGCCGCCCATCGACGGCACCCGGCGGTCCCAGATGATCTCGTTCATCATCGTCATGCGCTGCTTGAGCATGACGAATATCTCCGGCGAAAAGCGCCAGGTCGAGAAGATGTACAGGCTGCCGTTGGGTTTGAGCTTGGGCAGCGCGGCGGTGATCCACTGCTCGGTCCAGGCGAGGTAGTCGGCCACGCTCTGCTGGTCGGAGGCGTTGCCGTAGTCCTTGCCCAGGTTGTAGGGCGGGTCGGTCAGGATCAGGTCGACCGCGCCGTCGGGGATGCGCGCCAGTCCTTGCAGCGCATCCTCGCAGAACACCTGGTTGACCCAGGCGCTCATGACGGCGTCTTCAGTCTCAGTTCGGCGCTGCGGGCGTGCGCCTGCAGGCCTTCGCCGTAGGCCAGTTCGGCGGCCACCTTGCCGAGCGTCTGGGCGCCGGCTTCGGACACGAACAGGATCGACGAGCGCTTCTGGAAGTCGTACACGCCCAGCGGCGACGAGAAGCGCGCCGTGCGCGAGGTCGGCAGCACGTGGTTCGGGCCGCAGCAGTAGTCGCCCAGCGACTCGGACGAGAAACGGCCGAGGAACATGGCGCCGGCGTGGCGGATCAAATCGGCCCACTGCTGCGGGTTCTCGGCGGAGATCTCGAGGTGTTCGGCGGCGATGGCGTTGGCGATCTCACACGCCTCTTCCATACTGCGCACCTTCACCAGGGCGCCGCGGTCGGTCAGCGAGGTGCGGATGACGTCCTGGCGCGGCATCGTCGGCAGCAGCTTGCGGATGCTCGCTTCGACGCGGGCGATGTAGCCGGCGTCCGGGCACAGCATGATGGCCTGCGCCAGTTCGTCGTGCTCGGCCTGCGAGAACAGGTCCATCGCCACCCAGTCCGGATCGGTGCTGCCGTCGCACAGCACCAGGATCTCGGACGGGCCGGCGATCATGTCGATGCCGACGGTGCCGAACACGCGGCGCTTGGCCGCGGCCACGTAGGCGTTGCCGGGGCCGACGATCTTGTCGACCGCGGCGATGGTGGCGGTGCCGTAGGCCAGCGCGCCGACTGCCTGCGCGCCGCCGATGGTGATCACGCGGGTGACGCCGGCGATCGCGGCGGCGGCCAGCACCATCTGGTTCTTCACGCCGTCCGGGGTCGGCACCACCATGATGATCTCGGCCACGCCGGCCACCTTGGCCGGAATGGCGTTCATCAGCACCGACGACGGATAGGCCGCCTTGCCGCCGGGGACGTAGATGCCCACGCGGTCCAGCGGCGTGATGCGCTGGCCGAGCACCGTGCCGTCAGGCTCCGTATAGCTGAAGCCTTTGAGCTCATCGCGCTGGCGCTCGTGGAACACGCGGATGCGCTCGGCCGCTACCTGCAGCGCGGCGCGCTGCGCTTGCGGCAGGGCGGCCAGCGCCGCATCGAGTTCGGCCTGGCCGATGTCGAATTGCGCCATGCTGGTGGCGCTGATGCGGTCGAAGCGGTTGGTGTACTCCAGTACCGCGGCGTCGCCGCGCGCCTTGACGTCGGCCAGGATGGTCGTCACCGCGGACTCGATCGCGTCGTCGGCCGAGGCTTCGAATGCGAGCAGCGTATCGAGCTTCTTGCGGAAGTCCGGTTCGGTGGAATCGAGTGTGCGGATCTGGATCGTCATGGGAAATCAGCTTTGCATGTTGGAAGCGCGTTCGAACGCCTCGAGGATGGGTTGGAGGCGCGCGCGCTTGAGCTTCAGGGCAGCCTGGTTCACCACCAGGCGCGACGAGATCTCCATGATGGTCTCGACTTCGACCAGGTTGTTGGCGCGTAGCGTGTTGCCGGTCGAGACGACGTCGACGATGGCGTCGGACAGGCCGACCAGGGGGGCCAGCTCCATCGAGCCGTACAGCTTGATCAGGTCGACGTGCACGCCCTTGGCGGCGAAGTGCTCGCGCGCGGTCTGCACGAACTTGGTGGCCACGCGCAGGCGCGCGCCCTGGCGCACCGCGCTGTCGTAGTCGAAGCCGGCGTTGACCGCCACCGACATGCGGCAGGCGGCGATCTTCAGGTCGATCGGCTGGTACAGGCCCTCGCCGCCATGCTCGAGCAGCACGTCCTTGCCGGCCACGCCGAAGTCGGCCGCGCCATACTGCACGTAGGTCGGCACGTCGGACGCGCGCACGATGATGACGCGCACGTCGGGATCGTTGGTCGCCAAAATCAGCTTGCGCGAGGTCTCCGGGTTCTCGGTGACGACGATGCCGGCGGCCGCCAGCAGCGGCAGGGTGTCGTCGAAGATGCGGCCTTTCGACAATGCGAGGATCAGCTGGCCGCTGGCGGGAGTGACGAATGGGTTCATTCTTTTTCCGCTTACTTGATGCGCACGATGTCGGCGCCCACCGCCGACAGCTTCACTTCCATGCGGTCGTAACCGCGGTCGAGGTGGTAGATGCGGTCGATGAGGGTGGTGCCTTCGGCGGCCATGCCGGCGATGACGAGCGAGGCCGAGGCGCGCAGGTCGGTGGCCATCACCGGGGCGCCGCGCAGCCGGAACACGCCGGCGATGCTGGCGGTGTTGCCGTGCGTGGTGATGGAGGCGCCGAGGCGGTTCATCTCCTGCACGTGCATGAAGCGGTTCTCGAAGATCGTTTCGGTGACCTGGCTGGTGCCGCCGGCGATGGTGTTGACCGCCATGAACTGCGCCTGCATGTCGGTCGGGAAGCCGGGGTATTCGGTGGTCGAAAAGCTGACCGGGCGCGGGCGGCCGTTCATGCTGGCGCGGATCGAATCCTCGCCCACTTCCATCACCAGGCCGATGTCGCGCAGCTTCTCCAGCGCCGCGCCGAGGATGTCGGTGCGGGTGTTACGCAGCAGGATGTCGCCGCCGGTGGCCGCGACGGCGCACAGGAACGTGGCTGCCTCGATGCGGTCGGAGATCACCGCGTGCTTCGCGCCGTGCAGCGACGGCACGCCCTGGATCACCAGGCGTTCGGTGCCGATGCCCTCGATCCTGGCGCCCATGGCGACGAGCAGGTTGGCCAGGTCCGTCACTTCCGGTTCCTGGGCGGCGTTCTCGAGGATGGTCTCGCCTTCGGCCAGGGTGGCGGCCATCAGCAGGTTCTCGGTGCCGGTCACGGTGATCATCTCGGTGCGGATGCGCGCGCCCTTCAGCTTCGGGCACTTGGCGTAGATGTAGCCGCCTTCGATGGTGATCTCGGCGCCGAGCGCTTCGAGGCCCTTGATGTGCTGGTCGACGGGACGCGAACCGATCGCGCAGCCGCCCGGCAGCGACACCTTGGCCTGGCCGAAGCGCGCCAGCAGGGGGCCGAGCACCAGGATCGAGGCGCGCATGGTTTTCACCATTTCGTAGGGCGCTTCCAGCGTGTCGATGGCGCCGCCGTTGAGCGTGACGGTCTCGCCGTCCTGTTTGACGGTGAGGCCGGTCTGCGCCAGCAGCTTCAACATGGTCTTGACGTCGTGCAGGTGCGGCACGTTCGACAGTTCGAGATCGCCGGCGGTGAGCAGGCCCGCGCACAGGATCGGCAGGGCGGCGTTCTTGGCGCCGGAGATCGTGATGTCGCCGTTGAGGCGCTTGCCGCCGACAATCTGGAGCTTATCCATGGTTATCCTTGAAATTCTTCTGGGGTGAGGGTCTTCATCGACAGCGCGTGGATTTCTTCGCGCATGCGTTCGCCGAGGGCGGCGTAGACCAGCTGGTGGCGCTGGATCGGGCGCTTGCCGGCAAACGCCGGCGAGACGATGAGGGCGTTGAAATGCTGGCCGTCGCCGTCCACTTCGAGGTGGGTGCATTCGAGGCCGGCGCTGATGTAGCCGTGAATCAGTTCAGGGGTAGTAGCCACGTTAGGTTCCTTGGATTAGTGACGCAGGTTGTAGCCGCGCTTGAGCAGGTTGACCGCGATCGTCGCCAGCACCACGAAGAAGGTGCAGACGATGGCGAGGCTGGTCCATGGCGAGATGTCCGACTGGCCGAAGAAGCCGTGACGGAACCCGTCAATCATATAAAAGAATGGATTGAAATGCGAGACCGCCTGCCAGAAAGGCGGCAGCGACTTGATCGAGTAGAACACGCCCGACAGGAACGTCGCCGGCATGATCAGGAAGTTCTGGAAGGCGGCCAGCTGGTCGAATTTTTCGGCCCAGATGCCGGCGATGACGCCCATGGTGCCGAGGATGCCGGCCCCTAACAGCGCGAACGCCAGGATCCACAGCGGCGCCACGAACGACAGGTGGGCGAACCAGGCGGTGATGATGAACACGCCGGCGCCGACCGCGATGCCGCGCACGACGGCAGCGAGCACGTAGGCCGAGATGATCTCCCAGTGCGACAGCGGCGGCAGCAGGATGAACACCAGGTTGCCGGTGATCTTGGACTGGATCAGCGAGGACGAGGAGTTGGCAAACGCATTCTGCAGCACGCTCATCATCACCAGGCCCGGGATCAGGAAGGCGGTGTACGACACCCCCGGATAAACCTCGACGCGGCCCTCGAGCACGTGGCCGAAGATCAGCAGGTACAGCATGGCGGTGAGGATGGGCGCGGCGACGGTCTGGGTGGCGACCTTCCAGAAGCGCAGCGTCTCCTTGTAGAGCAGGGTCTGGAAACCTACCGAAAAGACCGTCATACCGAACCTCCGTCCATGATCTGCAGGAAGATGTCTTCCAGGTCAGCTTGCTGCAGTTGCATCTCGTCGATGACGGCGCCCGACTCGCGCAGGCGCGCCAGGATCTGCTCGACTTCGGCGTATTCGTTGACGCGCAGGCTGTATTTGTTGCCGCCGTTGCCTTCGACGTGGGAGACCAGGTGGCGCAGACCTTGCGGCAGCTCGCCGCTGGCCAGGTGGACGATCAGCTGCGAGCCGGAGATGCGGCGGATCAGCGCCTTCATCGTGTCGAGCGCGACGACCTTGCCGGCGCGCAGCATCGCCACCCGCTGGCACATGGCCTGCGCTTCTTCCAGGTAATGGGTGGTCAGCACCACGGTGTGGCCTTCGCGGTTCAGGCGCGAAATGAATTTCCACAGGCCCTGGCGCAGCTCGACGTCGACGCCGGCGGTCGGCTCGTCGAGCACGATCACCGGCGGCTTGTGCACCAGCGCCTGGGCGACCAGCACGCGCCGCTTCATGCCGCCCGACAGCGCGCGCATGTTGACGTCGGCCTTGTTGGTCAGGTCGAGGTTCTCCATCACTTCGTCGATCCACTTGTCGTTGTTCTTCAGGCCGAAGTAGCCGGACTGCAGGCGCAGCGTTTCGCGCACGGTGAAGAAGGGGTCGAACACCAGTTCCTGCGGCACCACGCCGAGCATCTTGCGCGCGGCGCGAAAGTCGGTGACGACGTCGTGGCCGTGGATGGACACGGAGCCGGCGTCAGGCCGGATCAGGCCGGCGATGGTGGAGATGAGGGTGGTCTTGCCGGCGCCGTTGGGGCCGAGCAGGCCGAAAAATTCGCCTTCTTCGATCGACAGCGACACGCCGCCCAGGGCCTTCAGGGACTTGTAGCTCTTTTCGACATTGCTGATCTGGATTGCTGTCATTCTTGTTGGGGCTTCTGTGTGTCGTGCGGATTTGTCCGGCGGCAAGGATTTCTCGGGGGACGTCAATTATAGGGGAAATTGACGGATCAGCCGCGAGGGGCCGGGATTATGTGAACTGCGCAGCGGGAAGCGTTAAAACGTCGTCCTCGCGATAGCGGCGATCCATTCTTGAGCGGGCTTGATCGACAGCGCGCTCTGTATGGATCCCCGCTACGCGAGGACGACGTTTCTTAATCGAGGATCAATGGTGCTGCAGGTTGGCGGGAGATTCCACCAGCAGGGCGTCGACGCCGTACAGGCTGGCCAGGCTCTTGAGGCTGACCGGCAGGTTGATGAACGATACGGCAACGCCGGCCTCGCGGGCGGCGCGCTGCATGCCCAGCAACACGGCCACGCCGGACGAATCGGCCAGCTTGACCGAACTTAAGTCGAACACCGTCTGGCCGGCGCGCAACGCCGCCACGCCACGCTCGAGCGCGGCGCGGGCGGTGGCGAAGGTCAGCGTGTCGAGCGGCGCCGCCGCGGCCGAGTCGGCAGTCGATGCGGTCATTTACTTGGCGGCCTTGAGCGGCTTGTTGGCCAGCTCTTTGTTGCGCTGGGCCAGCTTGGTGATCAGGCCATCGATGCCGCCCTTGCCGATTTCAGTGGCGAAGGTGCCCTTGTAGGTCTCCACCAGCCAGGCGCCGAGCACGTTGATGTCGAAGATCTTCCAGCCGGCCGAACCCTTGGCGAGGCGATAGTTCAGCTGGATCGGCTCGCCGCGGGCGACGTTGACCTGCGAACGCACTTCGACTTCGGTATCGGCCGGATCGGCGCGCATCGGTTTGAATTCGACCGTTTCGTTCTTGATTTGCGACAGCGCGCCGGCGTAGGTATGGATCAGCAGCGTGCGGAACTCGTTCGACAGGCGCGTCTTCTGGTCGGGAGTGGCGTCGCGCCAGAAGCGGCCGGCGGCCAGTGCCGTCATGCGCTGGAAGTCGACGTACGGCAGGATCTTGGCGTCGACCAGTGCCATGATTTTCTGCTGGTTGCCGGACTGGATGTCCTTGTCGGTCTTGGCCGTTTCGATGACGTCGTTGCTGATGCGCTTGACGAGGACGTCCGGCGCTTCGTTGTTGACTGACGCAGGCGCGGCGACGGCGAACGCGGTGAAGGCGATGGTGCTCATCGCGATAAGGTGTTTGATCAGTTTCATAAGCCCTCTTTCATGTTTGCGGGTAGTACAGGCTGCAAACCGCTCTCATTGGCGGTACAGGAATACTGGTTAACTACTTCGACGGCGTTTCGGATGACACGGCCGGGGCCGGCTTCGCCTTTTGCTGCGCCGGTGCAGCCGGCGCCGGGGTCACAGGAGTCGGACCCGGATCGTCGGAGTACGCGGCGCGGATGCTCTTGGCGTCCGACGGCGCGCTTGCACCGGCGGGCGCGGCGGCCGGTGCCGCTGCCGGCGTGCCTGCCGACTCCTTGCCGGCGGCCGGGGTGGCGCCCGGATCGTCCGGATAGGCCGCCTTGATGGTCTTGGCGTCGGCGGGGGCGTCGTCCTTCTTGCTTTCCTTCTCGCCCTTCTTGAACTTGATCTTCTGTTCGCCGTTGTCGGTGATGCGGCTCATGCGGCGCTGCAGGAAGCCGTCGCGGATGAACTCGTAACGGTCGAGCGCGGCTTCTTCCATCAGGTTGGAGGCATCGAGCACGGCGGCGCGCTGGTCGACCGCGCGCACGGCGGTGCCGACGTTGCGCCAGCCGACCGGATCCTTGTAGGCCCACGGGTCGGCGGCCACGTCGAGCGGGATGACGGCGGCATCGCGCACCGTCGACGGGCCCAGCAGCGGCAGCATCAGGTAGGGACCGGACGGCATGCCCCAGGCGCCCAGCGTCTGGCCGAAGTCTTCGTTGTGCTTGTGCAGGCCCGCTTCCGAAGCGATGTCGAGCACGCCGACCAGGCCGAACGTCGAGTTCAGCGTGAAGCGGGTGAGGTCGGACATGCCGTCCTGGCCCTTGCCCTGCAACAGGTTATTAACGCCGGTCCACAGGTCGGACAGGTTGCCGAAGAAGTTGGACACGCCGGTCTGGACAAAAGTAGGCAGCACCCGCTTGTAGGCGGTGGCGGCCGGTTTCAGCGCGGCGCGGTCGATCGCATCGTTGAAGGCGAACATCTGGCGGTTGAATTTTTCGAACGGGTCGCGCGGATTCTTGCCGGTGGCGCAGCCGGCCAGCGTGGAGCCGACGGCCAGTGCCAGCACGATGCCGCGCCAGTTCATTGCGGCCGGTGTGGTTGCGGTGGTCATTTGGATGTTTCCTTTCCGTCCGCAGCCTTGCTGTAGATGAACTGATTGATCAGGTCTTCCAGCACGGTTGCCGATTGTGTGCGTGTGATGCGATCGCCATTGACCAGGTTGTTGGTATCGCCGCCGGGTTCGATGCCGATGTACTGCTCGCCGAGCAGGCCGGCGGTGAGGATCTTCAGCGAACTATCCTTCGGAAACTTGTAGACCGAGTTCATGTCCAGCGTCACCATCGCGGCGTAGCTCTTGTCGTCGAAACGGATCTCGCCGACCCGGCCCACCACCACGCCGGCGCTCTTGACGGGCGCCTGCGGCTTGAGGCCGCCGATGTTGTCGAACTTGCCGATGATCGCATAGGTCTGGCCGAACGACAGCGTGCTCATGTTGCCAGCCTTGAGTGCCAGGAACACCAGTGCAGCCAGTCCCAGCAGGACGAACAGGCCAACCCAGACGTCGATAGTTTTGCGGTGCATAATTTATTTCCTAACTCTTGTTTTTTTCCCGGGCAACGCTGCCCGGTCAAATGTTGCAGACTACTTCTTACGCAATATGCGGAACGTTACTTGTTGAACATCAGCGCCGTCATCACGAAATCGAGACCCCAGATCATCAGGGAGGCGATCACCACGGTACGGGTGGTGGCGCGCGAGACGTCTTCCGGGGTCGGCTCGGCATGGTAGCCCTGGAACAGGGCGGTGAAGGTGACGGCGATGCCGAACACCACGCTCTTGACCACGCCGTTGAGGATGTCGGCGCGCACGTCGACATTGGCCTGCATCTGCGACCAGAAGGCGCCTTCGTCGACGCCGATCAGCTGCACGCCCACCAGATAGCCGCCGAGCACGCCGACGGCACTGAAGATCGTCGCCAGGATCGGCATCGCAATGACGCCGGCCCAGAAGCGCGGCGCCAGCACGCGCTGGATCGGATTGATTGCCATCATTTCCATGGCCGACAGTTGCTCACCGGCCTTCATCAGGCCGATCTGGGCGGTCAGCGAGGTGCCGGCGCGGCCGGCGAACAACAGCGCGGTCACGACCGGCCCCAGTTCACGCACCAATGCCAGTGCGACCACCTGGCCAAGCTTTTGTTCGGCGCCGTAGGGCGTCAGGGTGATGTAGCCCTGCAGGCCCAGCACCATGCCGACGAACAGGCCGGAGACGATGATGATGACGAGCGAATAGTTGCCGATGAAGTGGATCTGCTCGGAGATCAGGCCGGGGCGGCGCATGGCGCCCGGCAACACCTTCAGCAGGCCGAAGAAGGAGCGCGTGGCGAAGCCGACGTGGGCGACGTTTTCGCGCAGCGGGCGGCCGATGGCGGCGAGGAAGTCGGCGATCATGGACGCGCTCCGAGGCCGAGGTCGTCGGCCAGCGACATGCCGGGATAGTCGAACGGCACCGGGCCGTCCGGCTCGGCGTTGACGAATTGCTTGACGTAGGGGTCGGTCGAGACACGCAGGTCGGCCGGCGTGCCCTGGGCGACGATCTTGCCGGCCGACATAAAGTAGACGTAGTCGGCGATGGCGAAGCATTCGTGGACGTCGTGCGAGACCAGGATCGAGGTCGAGCCGAGGGCGTCGTTGAGTTTGCGGATCAGGTTGGCGGTCACGCCCATCGAGATCGGGTCGAGGCCGGCGAAGGGTTCGTCATACATGATCAGTTCCGGGTCGAGCGCGATGGCGCGGGCGACCGCCACGCGGCGCGCCATGCCGCCGGAAATCTCGGCGGGCTTCAACTGGGCGGCGTTGCGCAGGCCTACCGTGTTCAGTTTGAGCAGCACCAGGTCGCGGATCAATTCTTCCGGCAGGTCGGTGTGTTCGCGCAGCGGGAAGGCGACGTTCTCGAACACGGTCAGGTCGGTAAACAGCGCGCCGAACTGGAACAGCATGCCCATCTTGCGGCGCAGGCGGTACAGGCCGTCGGTGTCGAGCGAATGCACCACCTCGCCGGAGACCTTCACTTCGCCTTTTTGCGGGCGGATCTGGCCGCCGATCAGGCGCAGCACCGTCGTCTTGCCGCAGCCCGATCCGCCCATGACGGCGACGACTTTCCCGCGCGGGAAATCCATGCGCAGGTTCGACAGGATGACGCGCTCGCCGTAAGCAAACTGCAGATCGCGGATTTCGACAAGATTGGACACAGGGCTATTCAGTATTTAGGAATGCCGTATTGTAGTGCAGAAAGGTCAATCTCTGCTGGCGCGCGCCCGTTTGAGCGCCGCCGGCCGGCACCAGAATACAACACTAATGAACGACGGGTCAGATATTTCCAAGCGTAAGTATTTGTTTTTGTTAAATGATGGAAATCACCCACGCATCTGTTTAGTTTCTAATTATTCATACACGTATGCATGTAAAAGCGCGCTGGCGCCGGCGAAGTGGTGTGGCCGAGAGGTGGGCGGCTCGCGCCGCCGTTTGAAAAGGGCGGGTCGAACGCGTGGAGCGGACATTTGCGCGTGTTGCGCCAAAGGCGATACAAATGTAGCGACTGCGATGACGCGATACCAACGCCAGAAGACAGGTCAGAGCCAGCCGAAGCCTTTCGCCATCATGCCCGATAGCCCAAGTGCGACGCCGATGATCGCGCCGAACATGAGGCGAAAGTCCGTGGTGCGCACGGCCAGCAGCCCATCGCCGAGCTTTATGAGGTCGGACCGAAGGAAATCGATGCCAGTCTCTACGCGGGCGAGGCGTTCGCTGACTTCGCCCAATCGTATTTCCACTACGCCCAGCCGGGTTTCGACGGCGCCTAGACGGATTTCCACCGCGCCGACGCGCTCTTCCAAAGCGCCGAGCCGCCTTTCCACCGCGCCGACGCGCTCTTCCAAAGCGCCGAGCCGCCTTTCCACCGCGCCGACGCGTCCTTCCAAAGCGCCGAGCCGCCTTTCCACCGCGCCGACCCGCTCGTCCAAGGCGCCGACCCGCTGTTCCAAGGCGGCGACACGGGCTTCCACCTTGCCGAACCGATCATCGAGCCTGCCGATGCGTTGATCCAGCCGACCGATGTCTGCCGTCAGGATCGCGATTGGCGATGCCGGGCTTGCGCCATTTGCTACAGGTTCCATTCACTCTCCCGCTCCCTGCTTCAGGAACCAGTGTAAATATATCGGCTCTCCAGTCAAGCGCATTCCGTCCCGCCACTGCGGGCGTGCCGATGCGCTCACTTGGACGGGTTGCGAACTCGCAGCAACACCAGCCCGGCGTTCGAATATGCCACGATGTCGCCGCTGTCGGACACCGCGCCGGCGCCGCTCAGCACCAGGTCGCGCGGCGCATGGGGAATGCGCGTGTTCAGGTCGACCATGCCCTCGGCCGCGGTCCAGCTGAAGGCGCGCGGCACGCCGCGGCCGGTCTGGGCGTAGCCGACCACCCGGCCGACGCCGTTGACGGAATCGGCGCGCGACTGCGCACCGCCGAAGGTACCGAGGTCGCGCAGCACGCTGCCGTCGTAGACGAACGCATGGGCGGTGCCGGCGGCGGTGTCGGCGTCGCCCACCACCAGCCCGGACTCGTTGACCGCCGCGGCGAACGAGCCGGCGCCGCCCAGCGTGCCGATATCCTTCATCACGCCGTTGCGGTAGAGGAAAGCATGGCGCTGGCCGCCGGTGGTGTCGGACACGCCGACGACGTCGCCGGCGTCGTTGAGGCCGTACACCAGCGATTCGGCGCCGCCTAGCGTGCCGAGCGTCTTGACGCAGCGGCAGGAATCGTCGAGCAGGGCGAGCTGGACGTGGGCATTGCTGTCGAAGTCGCCGGCGACCTGGCCGCCGCCGTTGATGACCCAGCCGACCGAGGCGGTGCCGGGCGTCTGCAGCTGCCTGAGGGCGCCGTCGCGGTACAGGAATGCGTGGCGCGCGCCGTCGGCGGAGGTGGCGTAGCCGGTGACCTGGCCGCTCTCGTTGATGTCCGCCGCCAGCGCATCGGCGCCGCCGAAATTGCCGAGGTCGTGCATGGCGCCGTCGTACAGGAAGGCGCGTGTCCAGCCCGGTCCGAAGGCACGGCCCACCACCTGACCGCGCTGGTTGATGGCGTGCGCTTCGGAGCCGGTGCCGCCCAGCGTGCCGAGGTCGACCATGGTCTTGCCGTCGTACAGGAAAGCGTGCCGGCTGCCGTCGGCCGCGCCGATGGTGCCGGCCACCTTGCCGTCGGCAGTGATGCCGTTGTGATGGACGACGGCGTCGCCGCTCTTGCCTCCCAGCGAAAGCAGGACGACGTCGTAGGTGGGCCCCGTGTCTTGGGGCGGCCGTTCGCGCTCGTGCCAGCCGTGCTCCTGGCCGCCGCAGCCGGCCAGCAGGCCGGCGAGGAGGAACGCGGCCGCCCGCCACAGCGTGCCGGCCGCCATTTTTTCCAATGACATCAACATGGTCTGCTCCTCGATCGGAAGGGTCACTCCTGATCAATCAGAGCAGAAAAGCGGCGTAATGGTTGCGTTACCGGAGGCGGCGCCGGCGCGTCCTTGTCCGGCGTCAGGCGTGCGCGATAACGGCCTGCCGCGATGCGCCGTTCGCACACTTTTTCACGTTGCGCTCAAGCGTGGCAGCCACAAGGCGGCGTCGGCGGCACCGGCGGAGCGGGCTGGTCATCATTGCCGCCGCCGCATCCGGTCAGCAAGGCGGCCAGGGCCAACGTGGCGACCCAGGGCAGTGCCCGTGCCGGCAGTTTTGCAAGTGGGATCAACATGATCTACTCCTTGAAATGAAGGGGAACTTCACTTCAGTATGGGCAGTCACATGTGGCCTTGATTGCGGCAGGAGCGCTCGAGTTCGGCGGAGTTTTGTGCGGCGTCACAGGGACGTCAGATCGGCGTGCCGGCAAGAATTGAATTACACAACCCCGAATTCAGGCATGGGCGGCGTCCATCAGCGCCAACAGGCTGTCGAACGCATCACAGGCGCCGGCGCAGGCGTCCGCCACCGCGCACGGGGCGGTGACGCCGGACCGCAGCTGCGCCACGAAATGCTGCCAGCGGGCGCCGACCGCGGCGCCGTCTCCGCCGAGGTAGGTGAGCGGATGCGGGGCCAGCACGCCGCGCAAGCGCTTGAACAATACCGCGCCGCCCAGCTGCGAGCCCTCGATGACGTAGCACACGCCCCAGCGATAGGCGGCGCCGGCGCCGGCGGGCCAGATGGGCGCGGCCGGGGCGGGCGGGCCCGGCCTGGCAGGCATGGCGGGATCGGCCAGGTCTGCCGCAATGATGGCCGCGCGGGCGACCGGCGCCAGCCGCGCGGCATCCTGCGGGCCGTCGTCGTAGCCGGCCAGCCAGGCTTCGATCGGTGCCAGCCACGCATGCAGCAGCGCCAGGTGCGCGCCGTAATCGGCCAGCGACGGCGCGGCGGTGGCCAGCGGCATGGCGCGGTCAAGGATATCGTGGCGCTCGGCGGTGGCACGGCGCAAGGCTGCCAATACGTCCGCTTCCATTGCGCCTTGCATTTTTTCCAACCCCGACCTCGCTATTCGACCACGGCTGGGAGGAAGGCTTCCATCTGCCACCGCGTCAGGGTGAAATCCTATCATGCGGCTCGCCGGGGCCGGCGCACCCCACTCGCCGCCGGCGCCGGCACCGGGCTCGGCTTGATGGGTGCCATGTGACATCATTAATTTCCTGTCGAAAAACTTTACACCGTCGACGGCCGGCCAGCCCAGGCAAAGAATAAGTTCTTGAAATCATTGAATATTGCCACTCTGGCATGCAACTTGCTATTAGCGATATTACAAAATAATATTCCTGAAAGAAATAATTATGAAAACTCTGTCTACCCTTCTCTCCGCAGCCCTGCTGCTGGCCGCAAACGCTGCATCGGCGACGACCGTAGTTGCGAGCGACAATTTCCAATCGGCGGCCCTTGGCGCCGCCGCCGGGCAAAACAGTGGCTCAGGCTGGGCGTCGAGCTGGCAATCGGGCCTGGCCGGTGCGGGCAAGCCGATGATCGTCGCCCAGGGTCCTGTCGCCGGCAATCAGGCGATGCAGATCGGGGGCAATGACGCCAATGCCGCAACGCGCGTGATGAGCACCAGCCTCAGCGGCGACGTCTTCATCGACTTCCAGTTCCAGTACAGCGGCAATGTGCTTGGCGACAACGACTTCCTCGGCCTGTGGTTCGGTAACTACAATGGTCCGAACATCGGCCTGAAGGCAAATTGCGGCGGCGACGTTGCTCTCTGCACCAACGACGCCTTTGTCCGCACCACCGGCACCGGCGGTCCCTACCTGCCGGTCAACATGCAGCAAAACGTCGCGTACCACCTGTTCGGCCACCTGTACAAGACCGGCGCGAGCACCGCCTACAACAAGTTCGATGCGTGGATCGATCCGACTGCGATGGAAATGAGCACGCTTACCGGCGCCGATGCCACCGCCAGCGGCTTTTCGGGCGTCTCGTCCTTCAATACCATCGGCTTTCGCACCGTCAACCTCGACCACAACGTCGTCGTGCGCGTCGACGACCTGAAGGTTTCCGTCGTGCCTGAACCGGGTTCCATCGCGCTGTTCGGCCTGGCGCTGGCGGGCATGGTAAGCCTGCGCCGCGCCAAGCGCAGCTAAGCGTGTTTCAGCCATAAAAAAAGCTTGCCGGTTTTCGCCGGCAAGCTTTTTTTTCGTCTCGCGATCGATTACCGCGGCAGGACGGACGACCCCATCAGGAACTCGTCGACCGCGCGCGCGCACTGGCGCCCCTCGCGGATCGCCCACACCACCAGCGACTGGCCGCGGCGCATGTCGCCGGCGGCGAACACCTTCGGCACCGAGGTGGCGTAGCTGCCTTCGCCGTCGGTCGTGGCGCGCGCGTTGCCGCGCGCATCTTTTTCGACGCCGAACGCGTCCAGTACCTGCTGCACCGGCGACACGAAGCCCATCGCCAGCAGCACCAGGTCGGCCTTCATCTCGAATTCGGAATCGGGCACCTCGACCATCTTGCCGTCCTTCCATTCGACGCGGCAGGCAATCAGCTTGTCGACCTTGCCGCCCTTGCCTTCGAAACGCTTGGTGGCAACGGCCCAGTCGCGCGAGCAGCCTTCCTCGTGCGAGGACGACGTGCGCAGCTTGGTCGGCCAGTACGGCCACACCAGTGGCTTGTTTTCCTGTTCCGGCGGCATCGGCATCAGTTCGAACTGGGCCACCGAGGCGGCGCCATGCCGGTTGGAGGTGCCGACACAGTCGGAACCGGTATCGCCGCCGCCGATCACCACCACGTTCTTGCCGGCAGCCTTGATCTGGTCCTTGACCTTGTCGCCGGCATTGACCTTGTTTTGCAGGGGCAGGAAGTCCATCGCGAAATGCACGCCCTTGAGCTCGCGGCCCGGCACCGGCAGGTCGCGCGGCTGCTCGGCGCCGCCGGCGATGATGACGGCGTCGAACTCTCTTTCCAGGTCTTCAGGGAAAATGGTTTCCTTGGCCCAGTTGTTGACTGACGCCGGGAAATCCTTGCCGACCAGTACGCTGGTGCGGAAGGTGACGCCTTCGGCCTGCATCTGTTCGATGCGGCGGTCGATGTGCGACTTTTCCATCTTGAAGTCGGGGATGCCGTAGCGCAGCAGGCCGCCGAGGCGGTCGCTCTTTTCGAATACCGTCACCGCGTGGCCGGCGCGCGCCAGCTGCTGCGCAGCGGCCAGGCCGGCGGGGCCGGAACCGACCACGGCGACCTTCTTGCCGGTCAGCGTTTCGGGCGGCTGCGGCACCACCCAGCCATGTTCCCAGCCGGTGTCGATGATCTTGTGCTCGATCGACTTGATGCCGACCGGGTCATTGTTGATGCCCAGCGTGCAGGCCGACTCGCATGGCGCCGGGCACACGCGGCCGGTGAACTCGGGGAAGTTGTTGGTCGAGTGCAGGTTGTCGAGCGCGCTGCGGTAATGGCCGTGATAGACCAGGTCGTTCCAGTCGGGAATGACGTTGTTCACCGGGCAGCCGGTGTGGCAGAACGGGATGCCGCAATCCATGCAGCGCGCCGCCTGGTGCTTGGCCTGGCCGTCGGTCAGGTGCAGCACGAACTCCTGGTAGTTCTTGACGCGCGTGTCGGGCGGGAGGTATTGCTCTTCCTCGCGCTGGAATTCCATGAAACCGGTGATTTTGCCCACGATATATCCTTTTGTTCTCGTTACTCATGCCTGGGCGGCCAGGCCAGCTCAGCATGGGTCCCCGCATTCGCGGGGACGACGGTTAGTCAGGCGGCGATTTTCTCGGCCGCTTCTTCCATGCTGCTGTTGTGCATCTCTTCCAGCGCGCGCTTGTACTCGGTCGGGAAGACCTTGACGAACTTGGCGCGTCCTTCGGCCCAGTTGTCGAGCAGGTAGCGCGCCCGCGTGCTGCCGGTGTGCTTGAAGTGACGCTCGATCAGGCGCTTGAGGATGACCTCGTCCGACTCGCGCTCGCCGTCGCGGGTCTGGCTGTGCCAGCCCGATACGTCGCCCTGTTCCTTGGCGCTGTGCACGCGCTCGAGGTTGACCATGGTGGTGTTGCAGCGCTTTTCGAAGTCGCCCGCCGGGTCGTACACGTAAGCGATGCCGCCCGACATGCCGGCGGCGAAGTTGCGCCCGGTGCCGCCCAGCACGACGACGGTGCCGCCGGTCATGTATTCGCAGCCGTGGTCGCCGCAGCCTTCGACGACCGCCGTGGCGCCGGAATTGCGCACCGCGAAGCGTTCGCCGGCCACGCCGTTGAAGAAAGCCTCGCCGGAAATGGCGCCGTACAGCACGGTGTTACCGACGATGATGTTGTCCACCGCCCAGCCGCGGAACTCGGTGTTCGGCCGCACGATGATGCGACCGCCCGAGAGGCCCTTGCCGACGTAGTCGTTGCCTTCGCCGACCAGGTCGAGCGTGATGCCGGCGGCCAGGAACGCCGCCGCCGACTGTCCCGCGGTGCCCTGCAGCTGGATGTGGATGGTGTCGTCCGGCAGGCCGGCGTGGCCGTAGCGCTTGGCCACTTCGCCCGACAGCATGGTGCCGACCGTGCGGTTGACGTTGCGCACCGGCGAGATGAAGGAGACGCGCTCGCCTTTTTCCAGCGCGGCCCTGGCCTGCGCGATCAGCTTGTGGTCGAGCGCCTTTTCCAGGCCGTGTTCCTGGAACTCGGTGTGGTAGTTGCTGGTGCCGGCCGGCGCCTTCGGCTGGTAGAAGATGGCGGAGAAATCGAGTCCCTGCGCCTTCCAGTGGGTGATCGCCTTCGACTTGTCGAGCAGGTCGGCGCGGCCGATCAGCTCGTCGTAGCTGCGGATGCCCAGCTGCGCCATCAGCTGGCGCGCTTCTTCGGCGACGAAGAAGAAATAGTTGACCACGTGCTCGGGCTTGCCCGAAAACTTGGCGCGCAGCACAGGATCCTGCGTCGCCACGCCGACCGGGCAGGTGTTCAGGTGGCATTTGCGCATCATGATGCAGCCTTCCACCACCAGCGGCGCGGTGGCGAAACCGATTTCGTCGGCGCCCAGCATGGCAGCGATGACGACGTCGCGGCCAGTCTTCATCTGGCCGTCGGCCTGCACGCGGATGCGGCTGCGCAAGCCATTGAGCACCAGCGTCTGCTGGGTTTCGGCCAGGCCCAGCTCCCACGGCGTGCCGGCGTGCTTGACCGACGACAGCGGCGAGGCGCCGGTGCCGCCGTCATGGCCGGCAACGACCACGTGGTCGGCCTTGGCCTTGGTGACGCCGGCGGCAACCGTGCCGATGCCCACTTCCGACACCAGCTTGACCGAGATCGAGGCGCGCGGATTGGCGTTTTTCAAGTCGTGGATCAGCTGCGCCAGGTCTTCGATCGAATAGATGTCGTGGTGCGGCGGCGGCGAAATGAGGCCCACGCCCGGCACCGAGAAGCGCAGGCTGGCGATGTATTCCGACACCTTGTGGCCGGGCAGCTGGCCGCCCTCGCCGGGTTTGGCGCCCTGCGCCATCTTGATCTGGATCTGGTCGGCCGAGTTGAGGTATTCGGCGGTGACGCCGAAACGTCCCGACGCCACCTGCTTGATGCGCGAACGCAGCGAGTCGCCGTCCTGCAGCGGGATGTCGACCACCACGTTGCTGGCGCCGATGACCGACGACATCGTCTGGCCCTGCTTGATCGGGATGCCCTTCAGCTCCTGGGTGTAGCGCGCCGGGTCTTCGCCGCCTTCGCCGGTGTTGCTCTTGCCGCCGATGCGGTTCATGGCGATCGCCAAGGTGGCGTGCGCTTCCGTGCTGATCGAGCCGAGCGACATGGCGCCGGTGGCGAAACGCTTGACGATTTCCTTGGCCGGCTCGACTTCGTCGATCGGGATCGCGCGGGTCGGGTCGAGCTTGAACTCGAACAGGCCGCGCAAGGTCAGGTGGCGGCGGCTCTGGTCGTTGATCAGCTGCGCGTACTCTTTATAGGTCGAGAAGTTGTTGGCGCGCGTGGCGTGCTGCAGCTTGGCGATCGCGTCGGGCGTCCACATGTGTTCCTCGCCGCGCACGCGGAAGGCGTACTCGCCGCCGGCGTCGAGCGCTTCGGCCAGCACCGGGTCGTCGCCGAAGGCCAGCGTATGCAGGCGCAGCGCTTCCTCGGCCACTTCGAACACGCCGATGCCTTCGACGCTGGACGAGGTGCCGCGGAAATACTTGTCGACCAGCGACTTGTTCAGGCCAATGACTTCGAAGATCTGGGCGCCGCAGTAGGACATGTAGGTGGAGATGCCCATCTTCGACATCACCTTCATCAGGCCCTTGCCGATCGCCTTGGTGTAGTTGTAGATGGCGGTGTCGCCGGTGACGTCGCCGGCCAGGCCGTGCGCCAGTTCGACCAGCGTTTCCATCGCCAGGTAGGGGTGCACGGCTTCGGCGCCGTAGCCGGCCAGCAGCGCAAAGTGGTGGGTCTCGCGCGCCGAACCGGTTTCCACCACCAGGCCGGTGGAGGCGCGCAGGCCGCGCCCGACCAGGTGCTGGTGGATGGCGGAAGTGGCCAGCAGGGCGGGAATCGCGACCTGGTCGGCCGAGATGTTACGGTCCGAGACGATCAGGATGTTGTGACCGGACTTGACGGCGTCGACCGCTTCGGCGCACAGCGAGGCGAGCGAGGCTTCGATGCCTTCCTTGCCCCAGGCGACCGGGTAGCAGATGTTCAGCTCGTACGACTTGAACTTGCCGCCGGTGTGGCCGCTGATGCCGCGCAGGCGCGCCATGTCGTTAAAGCCGAGCACCGGCTGCGACACTTCGAGGCGCATCGGCGGATTGACGTTGTTGGTGTCGAGCAGGTTCGGCTTGGGGCCGATGAAGGATACCAGCGACATCACCATCGCTTCGCGGATCGGGTCGATCGGCGGGTTGGTGACCTGCGCGAACAGCTGCTTGAAGTAGTTGTACAGCGGTTTGAGCTTGTTCGAGATCACCGCCAGCGGCGAGTCGTTGCCCATCGAGCCGGTCGCTTCCTCGCCCAGCAGCGCCATCGGCGTCATCAGGAACTTCAGGTCTTCCTGGGTGTAGCCGAAGGCCTGCTGGCGGTCGAGCAGCGACGGCGCCGTCTTCTCGCCCTGCGCCGGCGTGTCTTTGGCGCGGTTGTGCGACAGCTGGCTTTCGGCCAGCTTGATTTCGTTGAGCTTGATGCGCACCGAGTTGATCCACGCCTTGTACGGCTTGGCGTTGGCGTAGGTGTCCTTCAGTTCCTTGTCGTCGATGATGCGGCCCGCTTCCAGGTCGATCAGGAACATCTTGCCCGGCTGCAGGCGCCACTTCTGGATGATCTTCGATTCGGGAATCGGCAGCACGCCGGACTCGGACGCCATCACCACCAGGTCGTCGTCGGTGACGATATACCGGGCAGGCCGCAAGCCGTTCCTGTCGAGCGTGCCGCCGATGTGGCGACCGTCCGTGAAGGCCATGGCGGCCGGGCCGTCCCATGGCTCCATCATCGCCGCGTGGTATTCGTAGAAGGCGCGGCGGTTGTCGTCCATCATGCCGTGGTTTTCCCAGGCTTCCGGGATCATCATCATCATGGCCTGGGCGATCGGGTAGCCCGACATGATCAGCAGCTCGAGCGCATTGTCGAAGCAGGCGGTGTCGGACTGGCCTTCATAGATCAGCGGGAACAGCTTGTGCAGGTCGTCGCCCAGCACGGCCGACTTCATCACGCCTTCGCGCGCGCGCATCCAGTTGAAGTTGCCCTTGACGGTGTTGATCTCGCCATTGTGGGCGATCAGGCGGTACGGGTGGGCCAGCGGCCACTCGGGGAAGGTGTTGGTCGAGAAACGCTGGTGCACCAGCGCCAGCGCCGAGATGCAGCGCGGATCCTGCAGGTCTTTATAGTAGACGCCGACCTGGTCGGCCAGCAGCAGGCCCTTGTAGACGATGGTGCGGGCCGACATCGACGGCACGAAAAATTCCTTGCCGTGCAGCAGTTTCAGTGCCTGGATGGCGTGGCCGGACGACTTGCGGATGACGTACAGTTTGCGCTCGAGGGCGTCGGTGACCATGATGTCGGGGCCGCGGCCGATGAAGATCTGGCGGATCACCGGCTCCTTGGCGCGCACGGTCGGCGACATCGGCATGGTTTCGTCGAGCGGCACGTTGCGCCAGCCGAGCACGACCTGGCCTTCGATGCGGGCGGCCCGTTCGATTTCCTGTTCGCAGGCGATGCGCGAGGCGTGTTCCTTCGGCAGGAAGACCATGCCGACGCCGTATTCGCCGGGCGGCGGCAGTTCGATGCCCTGCTTGGCCATTTCGTCGCGGTAGTACTGGTCGGGAATCTGGATCAGGATGCCGGCGCCGTCGCCCATCAGCTTGTCGGCGCCGACGGCGCCCCGGTGATCGAGGTTTTTCAGGATCAGCAGGCCCTGCTCGATGATGGAGTGGCTCTTGTTGCCCTTGATATGGGCGATGAAACCGACGCCGCAGGCATCGTGTTCATTCGAAGGATCGTACAAACCTTGGGCAATCATGCGTATCTCCACAGCGTATTCAGGTGAAGGACGAGAATAGTGCAATGCAGCAGAAGCCGTCAACCCTAACAATTAGGGTCGGAGTCGAATTAATTCAGCGCGCGCCTCCGCCAAAATTAATTGGGGACATAGTTAATTCGTCATAGCCGGAGGTACCCCAGCATAATCAGCCTGCGGCGGCTTTGATCTTGAACGGCCTGCCACGCTTGGCCGGCAGCACCTGCCGCGTCACCTTGCGCTGCAGTTCCGCCTTGAAAGCATCCGTTCCCAGCGGCCAGCCTTTCAGGACGGCCGCCTCGATCACCGCCAGTTGCGCCGCGCTCAGTTGCCGCTCCGCCAGTTCCTTATACGCCGCCTCGCGCTGAAACGGCGTGTTGCCCAGCGCCCAATACAAGGCGTGGTCCGTGATCATGGGATCGGGCTGGACGCCGGAATGATGTGCGTAGCTCGACCAGGGATATTCCGCCGCCTCGGCCGCCGCCTGCGAGCGCACCGGCACGCATTCTATATAGAGGCTGCACTGCATGAAGAACGCCGCGGCGTCGACCACCGAAGTCTTGAAGCGCCCCTGGAACAGGCTGCCGGAACGGTCGTACTTGGCGTTAAACCACGGCACGTAATAGCGGCCGACCCGCTGCATCGCCTGCGCCAGGCCGTCGGTATCGGCCGGCGTGGCGAGCAGCTGCCACTGGTCCGGCATCAGCACGTAGGCGTGGATGGCGACCTTGTACTCCCTGGCGCTCTCGCGCAGCCAGCCGAGGAAGCGCTGGTAATCCTCCGGCTCGCGGAAGATACGCTGGCGGTCGTTGCCCTGCTGGATGACGTGATGGGGCTGGTGCGGGACGATGAGGCGGGGAAGGCGGGCCATGGCGGTCGCAATAGTTGGCGTATGACCGATTCTACCGGACGACAAGTAACCTGTCCCTATTTGTTTGGCCGCGTAAACGGCTGAAAATCACAACGGTTCTGGAATATCGGACGATTCTTTGGCTGACTTCGTCTTCCTGGGTCGCCCGCCAAGCTTGCCGTTTTCACGGGCTGCGGCACGTTTCACGGGCGAAGAGGCTTTCCCGCCGGCCTTGCCGTTCTGAGCGGCGATCCAGCGCCGAGAACCGAGGAAGCCTTCGATGAGACCAGGGATGTAGAGATCGGCATCCATCTTCGGAAAGTGTAGCCCTAAACCAGAGGGGCTGATTTCGATGACGTCGAGATCAGCGGGCCGAGCGTGCTCCAACCCTTGGGCAAGGTGTGGAGAAAAGGCGAGATCCAGTCCCGTGTCGAGCGAGATGACAACGCGCGCAATCCGGCGGTCGTAGCGTGCCGACACAACGGTCGGATAAGCGGCCTTCTTCGCCACACCACGCCGGTTGGCCGCTTCGACAACATCGTCATTCAATGCGTCCATGTATTTCCCTCCACTTTTCACAGAGAAGTGCAAGATGGGTACTCAGCACTCGTGCAATCCTGGACAAAATATTTTTGGAAAAGCCGTAATTTTCTCGAAGGCTGGCTGGGCCATCGGGACAGCGCAAATCGAAAACCGCTTCGCAGCCATCACCGATCACATGGACGTGAGCCGGACGATGGTCGTTCGGGTAGATCACGACGCGCATTCCAAAAACGTAAAGGACTGTAGGCATTCTAGCCGAAACCTAAGCGGATTGGGTTTATATGGATTGAACGGGCACTGCGAATGCGGCGACACAGCAGAGCAGGCCGTAAGCGCAGCGTCCTCAGCATGGATCCTCGCCTGCGCGAGGATGACCTTGACGAGTGTATCGGTGAGCCGGTGGGGCGTCGTCGATTCGCTCAGGAGAGCGTGAACCCGGCCGACAGGCTGTAGCCTTCGCCGTAGGCGCTGCGCAGCGGCAGGTCCTGGCCGAGGCCGCTGCGGGCCTTCTTGCGCAGGCGATACACCAGCATGTCGACGCGGCGGCTGGCGTCCGGGTCGTCGCCGCCCATGCCGGCGACGATCACCTGGCGCGGCACCGGCCGGGTGTTGATGGTGAGCAGGTGCAGGAAGTTGCATTCTTTCTCGGTGAGGTCGATCGTCGAGCCCATCAGCTCAAGTTGGCGAGCACTCACTCGCAGTGTCCACTTGCTCGGCGCCGGCACCGGTTCCTGCGGCCGGACACGGCGATCGAGCGCTTCGATGTGGGCGGCGAGCTCGGGAAACTTGATCGGCTTGGTCAGGTAATGGTCGGCGCCAAGGCGCAAACCGAGGATACGGTTGTCGAAGGCGACGCGGCCGGTCAGCACCAACAGGCCAATTTCGGGATACAGCTGGCGCATGCGGGGAATCACGTTGAAGCCGTCCTCGTCCGGCAGGCCGAGGTCGAGCACGACCACCGCGGCCGGCGTCTTGGTCAGCGCCGCCCACATCTCTCCGGCAGTCGTGGCGATCGTCACCTCATGGTCCAGCTCGACGAGGAACTCGGCCATGTCACCGGCGTATTCGCCGTTGTCCTCCACGATCAATATCTGCGTCATGCGTTGGCCACTCTACTTGTCTCATTAACCATGGACGTTTTTAGTGTCCAATGCCAACCGATAATTGTTACTGGAATTATCACTGCTGTGACCGCCGGATGCAACATCTTTCCCGAGAACATCACGAACGGGGAGCCAAATGCGAAATTCAGCGCCCTGTTGCGCCACATTACGGGCGATCAGGGTGCCGCCGTGTACTTCCACCACCGAACGCGCCATGTACAGGCCGAGGCCGGAACCGGGACGCGCGCCGGCGTTGCTGCCGCGATAAGACTTGCCGAAGATCTGCTCCAGCTCGGCCGGCGGCACGCCGGCGCCGTGGTCGCACACCGCCAGTTCGACGCCGCCATCGAGGCGCCGCCCGCTCAGTTCGATGGCGCCGGACGCGCCGTACTGCAGCGCGTTGTCGACCAATACTTTCAGCGCCAGCCGCAAGCCCTGCGGTTCGCAGCGCAGTTCGGTCGGCAGGTCGCCGGCCGCCACTGTCGCCTCGCGGCCGGCGGCGCGCGCCAGCAGGGCGCCTTCTTCCAGCAAGGTGCGCGGGTCGATGCGGTCGGCCGGGCGGCGCGCGCCGATCGCCTCGATGCGGTCGGGCGAGAGGTATTGGTCGAGCATGCCGATCATGCGCTCGACAGCGTTGGAAATGCGGCGGTAGCGGTCGCGCGTGGGCTGGTCGGCGTTAGCGCCGGTTACTTCCAGCCGCTGGATGGCGCCGTCGATGCTCGAGAGCGGCGTGCGGAACTCATGGTTGAGCATGCTGGCGAAGCGGCGCTGGCCGGCTTCGTGCTCGCGCCGGGCGCCGAGGTCGCGCACGATGCCTACCAGCGACGCCGGCTGCCCGGCGCCGTCGATCAGCACGCTGGAGATGATTTCGATCGGCACCAGCCGGCCGTCGCGGTGCGGCTGCTCGAACTGGCGCACCAGCCGCAGGCGCGACAGGTCGCCGGCGGCCAGGCGCGCCAGCCGTTGCGGCAGCCCGGCGCACAGCGCGGCCAGCGGGCCGGCCTTGCGCTCCCGCATCTGGCGGCGGAAGTCGTCGACGCCGTAGCCGAGCAACTGCTCGATGGCAGGGCTGATGTAGGTCGGCGCGCAGGTGGCGCAATCGACGATCCAGGCGACGTCACCGCCAATTTCGGCAATGACACGGAACTGCTCGGCGCTTGCACTCATCCGCTCTCCTATTCTTCCAGTGGGGCAAAGATCTGCTGCAGGTCTTCCTGCGTCAGCACCAGTTTCTGCGATTCGCCGTCCGCCAGGATCGACTGCGCCAGGTCCGATTTCTTTTGCTGCAGCAGCTGGATCTTCTCTTCCAGCGTGCCCTTGGCGATCAGTTTATAGACAAACACCGGCTTGTCCTGGCCGATGCGCCAGGCGCGGTCGGTGGCCTGGTTCTCGGCCGCCGGGTTCCACCACGGATCGTAGTGGATGACGGTGTCGGCCGCGGTCAGGTTCAGGCCGACCCCGCCCGCCTTCAGGCTGATCAGGAAAATCGGCACCGCGCCCTGCTGGAACGCGGCCACCTGGGCGGCGCGGTCCTTGGTGTCGCCGGTCAGCAGCGCATAGCGGATGCCGCGCGCGTCGAGCTCTTCCTGGATCAGCGCCAGCATGCTGGTGAACTGCGAGAACACCAGGATCTTGCGGCCTTCCTCGAGCAGGTCGTCGACCATCTGCATCAGGTCGATCAGCTTGGCCGAGCCCGACTCCTTCTTGCGCGACGGCAGCGCCTTGACCAGCCGCGGGTCGCAGCAGACCTGGCGCAGCTTGAGCAGCGCCTCGAGGATCACGATCTGGCTGCGCGCCACGCCCTTCTTGTCGATCTCGTCGCGCACCTTCTTGTCCATTGCCAGGCGAACCGTCTCGTACAGGTCGCGCTGGGCGCCGGACAGTTCGACCTTGCGCACCATTTCCGTCTTCGGCGGCAATTCCTTGGCAACGTTGTCCTTGGTGCGGCGCAGCAGGAAGGGCTTGATGCGGCGGTTCAGCAGTGCGCGCCGCAGCGGGTCGTCCTGGCGCTCGATCGGGTGGCGGAACTGGCTGTTGAAGGTTTTCTCGTCGCCCAGCAGGCCCGG
>JBBRXM010000034.1:0-51847 GCA_038248405.1 Burkholderiales bacterium | reverse complement strand
GAAGAACTTCGTCGCCATCGCCTACCTTCGCATGTCCAAGTTAAGAAACCTGCCGAAGAATCCCATGCAGCCAGCCGCGCCGCTGCGCTCTACCATTTACCGCGCTGGCCGTCCATTTCCACACAAAACGGCATAGAGCCGGCATTTGCTATGCACAGCAGCCCCGCGCTGTTCGCCAAGTCGTTGACGCGGTCCAGCGTCGGCAGCGCGCTGCACGCGTCGTACCGATTAATTTGTCTACGCGAATCTGCGCGGCTCGGCCGGGCCTTTCTGCGTGTAGCTCTGGCAAGCGCCACACGTTGACCACACCTACCGCTACGACGGCTACGGCCACCGGCTCAAGATGACAGCGGCCGACGGCACCGTCACCATCAGCGTCTACAGCCCGGCCGGGCAGCTGCTGTATGTCACGCAGCGCGGCGGCCCGAGGGCGGCGGCGACGACGCAATACATTTATGTCCACCGCCACCAGGTCGCCGAGGTGAAACGATGATCGCCGCCCTCCCCGCCGCGCCAGCGGCCCGTGTCTGGGGTCATGCCGCCTGCCTGCTGCTGGCGTTAGCCGGCATGACCGCGCAGGCGCAGACCACCGTTGTCGTGAGAAAGTCGACGCCGCCCGGCGTGCCCGGCCCCAGCGCGGTGCAACCGAGCCCGGTCACGCTGTCGGTCAATTACTACCCGGTGCCGATGGTGGCCGGCCAGGCGTGGAACGTCAACTGGAGCAGTTCGAAGGCGAGCACGGTGCGCTTCTCGTGCACCGCCGCCGGCACCGGCTACAACGCCAGCGGTACCGTCGCGCTGAGCGGCAGCATGAGCGGCACCGCCAGCGCCGCCTGGGTCGGCTACCCATCGACCTGCACCTGGAGCGCGGAATGCACCGACGACACCGCCGAAGTAACGCGGACGCTGACGAAGAAGGGCAATCTTTCAACAATAGCATTCTTACTCGTCTCGCCGTCGCGGCCGGATCAACTTTGCCGACGGCATCCCATCGCCGGATATCGACATCCTTTATAATGGGAAGCATCCGCGCTCGAGTTGCAGGCCCTCGATGCGCACCTACCTTATCTGTCGATTGCGATACCTATGTCCTCCATCTCCATCAAGACCCCCGAAGAAATCGCCGGCATGCGCGTGGCTGGCCGGCTCGGCGCCGAAGTGCTCGACTACATCACGCCGTTCGTCAAGCCCGGCGTCACCACCGGCGAACTCGACCGGCTGTGCCACGAGTACATGACGAACGTGCAAGGCTCGATCCCGGCCCCACTCAACTATTGCCCGCCCGGCTACACGCCTTACCCGAAGGCGATCTGCACCTCGGTCAACGACGTCATCTGCCACGGCATTCCCGGCGACAAGGTTCTCAAGAACGGCGACGTCGTCAACCTCGACATCACCATCATCAAGGATGGCTTCCATGGCGACAACAGCCGCATGTTCTTCATCGGCGAGCCGTCGATCCTGGCGCGCCGCCTGTCGGAAGTGACCTATGAATGCATGTGGCTGGGCATCTCCAAGGTCAAGCCGGGCGCGCACCTGGGCGACATCGGCCACGTGATCCAGCAGCACGCCGAAAAGCACGGCTACAGCGTGGTGCGCGAATTCTGCGGCCACGGCATCGGCACCGTCTTCCATGAAGAGCCGCAGGTACTCCACTACGGCAAACCGGGCACCCTCGAGCGCCTCGAAGCGGGCATGATCTTCACCATCGAGCCGATGATCAACGCCGGCCGCCGCGATATCCGCGAGATGGGCGACGGCTGGACCATCAAAACCAAGGACCGCAGCCTGTCGGCGCAGTGGGAACACACCGTGCTGGTGACCGAAACCGGCTACGAGATCCTGACCCAGTCGGCCGGCACGCCGCCGCCGCCGGCCATCGTCCAGAAGCAGGCGCCAGCCGCCGCGGCGTAAGCCATGCCCGCCGCCGCGCGCAAGGCGCACCTGCGCGACTCTCTCAAGCAGCAGCTCAAGGCCGACCGCCAGCTGCTCACCGCCGCCTTCCACCAGGACGGCAAGCCGGAAAAGCTGCTGCGCGGCTTGCGCCAGAGCGTCGACGCGGTCCTCACCCAGGCATGGCAGGATTCCGGCCTGCCCGCCTCCGCCGCGCTGGTCGGCGTGGGCGGCTACGGCCGCGGCGAGCTGTTCCCCTACTCCGACGTCGACCTCTTGATCCTGCTGTCCGAACCCGCCGACGCCATCACCCGCGGCCGCCTGGAGGAGCTGGTGCAGCTGCTGTGGGACCTCGGGCTGGAGATCGGCAGCAGCATCCGCACCGTCGACGAATGCATGAGCGAGTCGCAGGCCGACATCACGGTGCAAACCAGCCTGCTCGAAGCGCGCCTGGTCGCCGGCAGCGCCGAGGTGTTCGAGCAGCTGCAGCAGCGCTACCAGGCGGCGATGGATCCGCAGGCTTTTTTCCAGGCCAAGACGGCCGAGATGCGGCTGCGCCACGCCAAGTACGAAGACACCGCCTTCTCGCTCGAACCTAACTGCAAGGAGAGTCCAGGCGGGCTGCGCGACCTGCAGGTGATCCTGTGGGTGGCCAAGGCGGCCGGTCTTGCCAGCTCCTTCGGCCAGCTCGCCACGCGCGGGCTGATCACCCCGACCGAGGCGCGCGCGCTGATGGAAAAGGAGCGCGCCTTCAAGGACATCCGCGTGCGCCTGCACCTGCACACCAACCGCCGCGAGGACCGGCTGGTGTTCGACGTCCAGGACGCGATCGCCAAGTCCCTCGGGCTGAACGACACCGGCACCGGGCCGAACGCGCGCCGCGCCAGCGAATACCTGATGCAGCGCTACTACTGGGCCGCCAAGGCGGTCACCCAGCTCAACACCATCCTGCTGCAGAACATCGAAGCGCAGCTGTTCCCGCAGCCGGCCGAAGCGGTCGAGATCAACGACCACTTCAACGAGGTGCACGGCTTCATCGACATCCGCGACGACGACACCTTCGAGAAGCATCCGTCGTCGATGCTGGAGATCTTCGTCGTCATGACGCAGCGCCCCGACATCAAGGGCATGACGGCGCGCACCATCCGCGCGCTGTGGCACGCGCGCGAACGCATCGACGCGGCGTTTCGCGCCGACCCGGTCAACCGCGCGCTGTTCCTGCGCATCCTGCAGGCGCCCGTCGGCCTGGTGCACGCGCTGCGCCGCATGAACGACATGAGCGTGCTGGGGCGCTACCTGCCGGTGTTTCGCCGCATCGTCGGCCAGATGCAGCACGACCTGTTCCACGTCTACACGGTCGACCAGCACATCATGATGGTGGTGCGCAACATGCGCCGCTTCACGATGAGCGAACACGCGCACGAGTACCCGTTCTGCAGCCAGCTGATCGCCAACTTCCGCGACCCTTGGTTGCTGTACGTGGCGGCGCTGTTCCACGACATCGCCAAGGGCCGCGGCGGCGACCACTCCAAACTCGGCATCGCCGACGCCAGGCAATTCTGCGAGGAGCACGGCATCAAGGAAGAGGACACCGAGCTGGTGGCGTTCATGGTCGAGCAGCACCTGACGATGTCGCAGGTGGCGCAGAAGCAGGACCTGTCCGACCCGGACGTCATCGCCGCCTTTGCCAGGGTGGTCGGCGACGAGCGCCACCTCACCGCGTTGTACCTGCTGACCGTGGCCGACATCCGCGGCACCAGCCCGAAGGTGTGGAACGCGTGGAAGGCCAAGCTGCTCGAGGACCTGTACCGCGTGACCTTGCGCGTGCTGGGCGGCGAGCCGCATTCGGCCGACCGCGAACTGAAGAACCGCCAGGACGAGGCGCGCGCCATGCTGCGCCTGTGGGGCCTGCCCGAGCACGCGCACGAGGCGCTGTGGGATCAGCTGGACGTCGCCTGGTTCCTGCGCCACGACGCCGCCGACATCGCCTGGCAGACGCGCTCGCTGCACGACCGGCTCGATTCGCAAAAGCCGGTCGTCAAGTGCCGCCTGGCGCCGGTCGGCGAAGGCTTGCAGGTGGCGGTCTACATCCGCGACCAGCCGGACCTGTTCGCGCGCATCTGCAGCTACTTCGACCGCAAGAACTTTTCGATCCTCGACGCCAAGATCCACACTACCCGCAACGGCTACGCGCTCGACACCTTCATGGTGACGGAGGCCAATTTCGCCAAGAGCTACCGCGACATCATCAACCTGATCGAGCACGAGATCTGCGAGCTGCTGACGTCGCAGACGCCGCTGCCGGCGCCCTCGCACGGGCGCCTGTCGCGCATGTCGCGCACCTTCCCGATCACGCCGACGGTCGACCTGCGCCCCGACGAACGCGGCCAGTACTACCTGCTGTCGATCTCGGCCAACGACCGCACCGGGCTGCTGTACTCGATCGCCAACGTGCTCACGCGCTACCGCATCAACCTGCACACCGCCAAGATCATGACGCTCGGCGAGCGCGTCGAGGACGTGTTCCTGGTCGACGGCGCCGTGCTCAACAGTCCCCGCAACCAGATCCAGCTCGAAACCGCGCTGCTGGACGCCCTCAAAGTTTAAGTAAAGATTAGCTACCCCATGAGTGAATTGTTACGCCTCTCCAAACGCATGTCCGAACTCGGGCTGTGCTCGCGCCGCGAAGCCGATGAATGGATTGCCCGCGGCTGGGTGCGCGTCGATGGCCAGGTGGTGTCGGAACTGGGCAGCAAGGTCACGCCCGACCAGAAGGTGACCGTCGAGCGCCAGGCCGCCGCCGAGCAGTCCAAGCGCGTCACCGTGCTGATCAACAAGCCGATGGGCTACGTCAGCGGCCAGGCCGAAGACGGCTACACGCCGGCCATCGCACTGATCAAGGCCGAGAACCGCTGGCCGGACGATCCGTCGCCGGAGCAGTTCCATCCGACGCAACTGCGCTCGCTGGTGCCGGCCGGCCGGCTCGACATCGATTCGGTGGGCCTGCTGGTGCTGACCCAGGACGGCCGCGTCGCCAAGACCCTGATCGGCCAGGATACGGCCATCGAAAAGGAGTACCTGGTGCGGGTGCAGTACACCAAGCCGGGCACGCTGCCCGATGCGGACCTGAAGAAGCTGTGCTTCGGCCTCTGGATGGACGGCAAGCCGCTGTTGCCGGCGAAAGTGCGCTGGCAGAACGACGACCAGCTCAGCTTCACGCTGCGCGAAGGCAAGAAGCGCCAGATCCGCCGCATGTGCGACATGGTGGGACTGAAGGTGATCGGCCTCAAGCGCGTCAGGATCGGCAAGGTCAAGCTGGGCGACCTGCCGGTTGGCCAATGGCGCTACCTGCGCCCCGACGAGCAGTTCTGAGGTCGCCATGAGTCGTTTCGCCACGCTCTGCACCGCGCTGCTGCTGTGCCACGGCGCCAGCGTCGCCGCCGTCCGCTGCCCGGCGCAGGTGCGCGCCAGCCTGCCGAATTTCGAAATTCCGCCCTACGTGCTGGGCACCGACGAGGTACCGGAGCCGCCCGGGCTGCTGGTAGAGTGGGTCCGCAACGCACTGGCGAAGTCCGGCTGCAAGCCGCGCATCGTCATCGTGCGGCGCCCGCCCAACCGCCAGCTGGCGGAAATGGCGAGCGGCGAGATCGACGTGCTGCCCGGCTTCTCGTTCGTCCCGAGGGTCGAGTCCGAAATGGCCTTTCCGATGAAGGATGGCAGCGCCAACACCGCGCTGGCGTTGATGACCGACAGCGTGTCGCTGTATGCACGGGCTGGCGACACCCGCGTGCAGTGGGACGGCGTCACCCTGCGCAGCCCCAACCCGCTGGTCGGCAGTTCGACCGGCGGCGGCTCCGCCGCGGCGACGGCGAGCGCGCACGGCTGGACGATCGAATCGGCGGCGACGCCGGAAGTGGACGTGCGCAAGCTCCTCGCGGGCCGGGTCGACGTGATCCTCGAGCCGGACGTGGTGATGCGCGCTTACCTGACCGGCGCCGAGGCGCGCGCGGTGCGCCGGCTGCAGCCGCCGGTACGCATCACGTATCGCTATGCGCCGGTGAGCAAACGGTTCCGCCAGGCCTACCCGGAGTTTACCGAGCGCTTCTGGCGCGAACTGTGCCGCCAGTCGCGCGCCGGCACACCGGCGGCGCGCGCCTGTTCCTAGCTACTCGGTCAGTTTCAGTTTCAGCTGCACCGAGATGCCGCCGTACAGGCGGTCCTTGTACGACGGCACGAAGCCGACGTTGACGCCGACGCGCTTGTAGTCGAACGTGGCGACCGGTATCAGCGCCGGGAACCAGCCGCCGTCGCGCATGCGGGGATAGCCGTTGAACGCGGCGGCCACCGCGCCGAGCCGCACCGGTCCCCATGCATACGGCTGCCAGATCGCGCCCAGGTAGTTCGACGGCGCGCGGTCGCTGTTGTTGAAGTGGCCGAGCGTGAGCGCCAAATCGCCGCGGAAGCGGTATTCGGCGCCGAGCCCCATATTGCGTCCGCTGAGATTCTTGTCACGGTCGAAGTGGAAGGTGGCGAAGCCGCTGTCGAGCCAGAGCTCGCGCGCCGGCGCCGGTTCGATGCGGGTGAAGATATCCTGCGCCTGCGCCAGCGGGCAAGCAAGGGCGAATGCAAGCAGCAGCGCCTTCATTCGTCGTCGTCCGGATCGAGGTCGGGGAACAACACGCTGGTGTAGCCGAAGCGCGAAAAGTCGGTAATCCGCATCGGGTAGAGGATGCCGAGCAGGTGATCGACTTCGTGCTGCACCACGCGCGCATGGAAGCCTTCGCAATCGCGCACGATCGCCTGGCCGTGCTGGTCGACGCCTTCGTAGTGCAGCCGGGTGTAGCGCGGCACCACGCCGCGCAGGCCCGGCACCGACAGGCAGCCTTCGAACTGCTCGTCCATCTCGCTCGACAAGGGCGTCAGCACGGGGTTGATCAGCACCGTCTCGGGCACCGGCGGCGCATCCGGGTAGCGCTGGTTGTCCTTGAAGCCGTAGATCACCAGCTGCAGGTTGACGCCGATCTGCGGCGCCGCCAGCCCGGCGCCGTTGGCCGCGTGCATGGTGTCGAACATGTCGGCGATCAGCGCGTTCATCTCGGCGGTGCCGAATTCGCGCACCGGCTCGGCCACGCGCAGCAGGCGCGGATCGCCCATCTTGAGGATTTCACGTACGGTCATGTTGCGTCGCTGTCCATGTGCAATTGCCGGAGGAAGGCGCGGTAGCCTTCGCCCGTCTCGGGGTGTTTGAGGCCCATCGCCGTCATCGCCTGCAGGTATCCGAGCTTGGAACCGCAATCATAGCGCTGTCCGGCGTAACGGTACGCCAGCACGCGTTCGGCCTGCATCAGCGCGGCGATGCCGTCGGTGAGCTGGATCTCGCCGCCGGCGCCGCTGCCGAGGTGTTCGAGGTAGTGGAAAATCCGCGGCGTGAGCACGTAGCGTCCCACCACCGCCAGGGTCGAGGGTGCGACGTCCGGTTGCGGCTTCTCGACAATGCCCGACACAAGTTCCAGGCCGGGCCGGTAAGGCGAGGCGCTGACGATGCCGTACTGGCGCGTTTCCGCGCGCGGCACGTCCTGCACCGCCAGGATGCTGCACTTTTCGTAGGCGAAGACGTCGGTCATCTGCGCCAGCACCGGTTTCTGGCCTTCGGCGGTGTCCATGAAGTCGTCGGCCAGCAGCACCGCGAAGGGCTCGTTGCCCACCACCGGGCGCGCGCACAGCACCGCGTGGCCCAGGCCCAGCGGCGCCGACTGGCGGATGTAGATGCAGGTGATGTTCTTCGGGATGACGTTGCGGACGAACTCGAGCAGCTCTTCCTTGCCGGCCGCTTCGAGCTCGCTTTCAAGCTCGTACGCCTTGTCGAAATGGTCTTCGATGGCGCGCTTGTTGCGCCCGGTGATGAAGATCATCTCGTTGATGCCGGCCGCCACCGCCTCCTCGACGGCGTACTGGATCAGCGGCTTGTCGACGATCGGCAGCATCTCCTTCGGCTGCGCCTTGGTCGCGGGCAGGAAACGGCTGCCCAGCCCGGCGACCGGAAAGACGGCCTTGGTAATTTTTTTCATGGTCATTGCCCGGTTGATGGTGCGTTGGCGAGCAGGTCCTGCAGGCCGGCTTCGTCGAGGATGGCGATGCCCAGTTCCTGCGCCTTGGCCAGCTTGCTGCCGGCGTCCTCGCCGGCCACTACGTAAGAAGTCTTTTTCGATACCGAGCCCGATACCTTGCCGCCGGCCGCCTCGATCATGGCGGCCGCCTCGTCGCGGCTGAGCGTGGGCAGGGTCCCGGTCAGCACGAAGGTCTTGCCGGCCAGCGCGCCGTTGTTCTTCATGACGTGCTCGCCCTCCTTCCAGCGCAGGTGCCGGCGCAGCTGCGCCACCAGCTCGGCGTTCTGCGGGTCGGTCAGGAATTCGGCGATCGAGCGCGCCACCACCGGGCCGACGTCGGCGACCTCCAGCAGCTGCAGCCCCTTTTCGAAACTGGCCGCGTGCAGCAGCGCGTCGAGGTTGCCGAAGTGCTGGGCCAGCGCCTTGGCGGTCGATTCGCCGACGTTGCGGATGCCGAGCGCGTAGATGAAGCGCGCCAGCGTGGTGTCCTTCGACTTCTCGAGCGCGGCGACGACGTTCTGCGCCGACTTGGCAGCCATGCGGTCGAGCCCCGCGAGCTTGTCGGCGTCGAGCGTGTAGAGGTCGGCGGCGGTGTGGATGATGTCCTTGTCGACCAGCTGCTCGATGAGCTGGTCGCCCAGCCCCTCGACGTCGATCGCGCGGCGCGAGACGAAGTGCATCAGGCCGCCCTTCTTCTGGGCGCTGCAGTGGGTCCAGCCGCCGGAGCAGCGCGCCACCGCCTCGTCTTCGGGGCGCACGATGGGCGAGCCGCATACCGGGCAGTTGGCCGGCATGACGAATTCGCGCGCGTTCGCCGGACGCCGTTCGGGCACGTAGCTGACCACTTCGGGAATGACGTCGCCGGCGCGGCGCACGACGACGGTGTCGCCGATGCGGATATCCTTGCGGCGCACTTCGCTCTCGTTGTGCAGGGTCGCGTTCTCGATGGTGACGCCGCCGACGAATACGGGCGCCAGCCGCGCCACCGGGGTGATGGCGCCGGTGCGGCCGACCTGCACCTCGATGTCGGTCACCTGGGTGAGCGCTTCCTCGGCCGGGAATTTATGGGCAATCGCAAAGCGCGGCGCGCGCGAGACGAAGCCGAGCCGGCGCTGGTATTCCAGCCGGTCGACCTTGTAGACGACGCCGTCGATCTCGTAGGCGAGGCTGGCTCGGCGCCTGCCGATGTCGGCGAAGTAGGCCAGCATGCCGGCGGCACCCTTGACCACGGCGCGCTCCTTCGACACCGGCAGGCCGAGCGCGTCGAGCCAGTCGAGCAGCTTCGAGTGCGACTCGGGCATGTCGGCGCCTTCCAGCGCGCCGATGCCGTAGCTGAAAAAACGCAGGTTGCGCGCGGCGGTGATGCGCGAATCGAGCTGGCGCAGGCTGCCGGCGGCGGCGTTGCGCGGATTAACGTATTCCTTCTGGCCGGCGTCGCGCTGGCGCGCATTGAGTTTGGCGAAATCGGCCTTGTACATCAGCGCCTCGCCGCGCACTTCGAGCACGCTGGGAACGGCGTCGCCGTGCAGGCGCAGCGGGATGGCGCGCACCGTGCGCATGTTGACGGTGACGTCTTCACCGGTGGCGCCGTCGCCGCGGGTGGCGGCCTGGACGAACACGCCGCCTTCATAGCGCAGGCTGATGGCCAGGCCGTCGAACTTGAGTTCGCCCGCGTACGCCACTTCCTCGGCGCCGAGGCCCTCGCGCACGCGGCGGTCGAAGTTTTCGACGTCTTCTTCGGAAAAGCCGTTATTCAGGGACAGCATCGGCACCGTGTGGGTGACCTGCTTGAATTCGGGGATCGGCGCGGCGCCCACGCGCGAGGTCGGCGTATCCTGCGACACCGACTCCGGGTGCGCCGCTTCCAGCTCCTGCAGCTCGCGGAACATGCGGTCGTACTCGGCGTCGGGGATGGTCGGCGCGTCGAGCACGTGGTAGGCATAGATGTGGCGGTTGAGCTCCGCTGTCAGCCACGCCATCCGCTCGCGAAATGCAGGTTGCTTTGTCACGGCGCCTCTTTCAGCTGAACAGGCGCAGCGCGCGGGTCGAGCCGGCGGGGATGTCGGCCGCTTCCATCTCCTGGTAGAACTCGAGCACCTGGCCGTTGATCTCGGCAAGCGCCTCGTCCATCAGCGGCTGGTTGCTGTCGTCGACGATGGTCGCGTCCAGCCGCGCCACCATCGAGCGCGCGCACGCGACCATGCTGCCGAAGCCGTCGCGCGCGGGCGCCACCACCGGCACGTCGAGCAGCAGCGTCAGGTGCGAGGTAGTGTCGGCGCCGAGCGTGACGTTGGTCGACAGCGTGAACAGCACGCCGCCGTCGACGTCGGGCATGACGAAGCGGCCGTCCGGACGGACGTCGAAGCCCTGCTTTTCCAGCGCGCCGATCAGGGTCGAGATGGCCCACGGGGCGCCGTTCGACATCAGGTTCACGCCCAGCTGGGCGTCGTGGCCGGCGACGAAGCGGTGCAGTGTCTTCGCTTCGGCCATCACTTCGATCATGTCCGGGATTTCGGCCTCGGCGCCGATTTCGTCGGCCACCGTGCGCAATCGCGTGACGAGCTCGGAGTATTCGAGTTCGTTGAGGGCGGTGGTGCGGCTGGCCATCTGCACCCCGGCCTGCAGCCTGGTGTAGACGCCGCCGTGGGCGATCGGCTCCCATTCGCCGGAGACGGCCAGGCCGATGTAGTGGATCGGCTTGTTGCCGACGTGGCGCAACGTGTGCAGCACCGGCAGGATCTTGTCGCCGCGGACGGCCATTTCCAGTGCCAGCGGGATCAGGCAGTCGATCAGCGGGTCGACCAGGCTGGTGGCCTGCTCGGTCGCCGGCGCGGCCGGGTCATCGGCGCCGATGACGGTGTCGGCGACCACCGGCTCGAAGCGCGGTTCCGGTTCGCCGGCGTCGCCGCCGCCGCCCTTGCCGGTCGCGCCGGCGCCGGGGTCGAAGCTCGGCTCATGGCGCGCGATCGGCGCCGCATCGCCTGGACGCATCAGCACGTCGTCGTGCTCGGAAGAGAAGGCGCGTTCGACGGTTTTGCGCGCCTTGTGCTCCTGCCATTTGTTATAGACGAATACGGCGCCGACAAAAACGACGGCGCCGCCAATCAGGCTCATTTGAAGATCGGTCATGCTGTGTGTGCCTCGCTAGCGAAATTCGCGGCGGACGCGAGGTTCGCTGCAACGTTAAGATATCCCAGCATGTGCAAGGCCCTTTATGTACTGATAGTGCGTTGGTGGGTGTTTACTGCCTCAGCCTGCGAGCGTACCACGCCGCGCGGGGGCGCGCGGAGGGCCGACGGTAGCAAAATCGCCACCATGATACCAATAACAAGGGGTGCGCGCCATGTATGGCTGGCGCATAAATGGCCGGGCCCGCCCATGCACCCGGCTCAGCATGGATCCCCGCTGCGCGAGGACGACGTTCTTGCTCATCGGCACAATCGAATCAGGCGGCCTGCGCCTCGGCGGCGAAGCCGGCCGCCGCCTCCATGTCGACCGCGACGATGCGCGAGACGCCCTGCTCCTGCATCGTCACGCCGATCAGCTGGTTGGCCATCTCCATCGCGATCTTGTTGTGCGAGATGAAGAGGAACTGGGTGTGCTCCGACATCCGCTTGACCATGCGGCAAAAGCGCTCGGTGTTGGCGTCGTCGAGCGGCGCATCGACCTCGTCGAGCAGGCAAAACGGCGCCGGATTGAGGCGGAACATCGAAAACACCAGCGCGGTCGCCGTCAGCGCCTTTTCTCCGCCCGAGAGCAGGTGGATGGTGGCGTTCTTCTTGCCCGGCGGCTGCGCCATCACCTGCACGCCGGCGTTGAGAATCTCGTCGCCCGTCATCACCAGGCGCGCATTGCCGCCGCCGAACAGGATCGGGAACAGCTCGGAAAAGTGCAGGTTGACCTTGTCGAAGGTGTCCTGCAGCAGCTCGCGCGTCTCCTTGTCGATCCTGTGGATGGCGTCCGTCAGCGTGTCGATCGCCTCCGTCAGGTCCTTGTTCTGGGCATCGAGGAAGTTCTTGCGCTCGGACGCCTGCGCCAGCTCGTCGAGCGCGGCCAGGTTGACGGCGCCCAGCGCGGCTATCGCATTGGTCAGGCGCGTCACCTCGCCCTGCAGGTACTGCGGCTTCATCTCCGGCAGCAGCTTTTCCGCCAGCGCCGCCTCGTCCGCGTCGACCGCCTTCAGCGCTTCGGCGAACTGCTCCTGGTTCAGGCGCGCGGCCTGCTCCTTGAGCTGCATCTCGGAGATCTTGTCGCGCTGCGGCTGCAGGCTGCGCTCGGCCGACATGCGCGTCTCGTCGGCCTGGCGCAGCTGCTGGGTGATCTGGTCGAGCTCATGGCGCGCGTCCGACAGCGCCCGCTCCTGCGTGGTGCGCCGCTCCAGCAAATCATGCAGGCCGTCGTTGGCGGCGCCGGTCTCCAGCGACTCGAGTTCCTGCTGGCCCAGCTCCAGGCTCTCGCCCACCTGCGCGGCCTGCTGGGTGGCGGTGGCGATATTGCGGCGCAGTTCTTCGATCTTGCTGCGCTGGGACTTTTCGGCGAACTGCGCTTCCTGCGCCGCCCGTTCGAGCTCGCGCAGCTTCTCGCGGGCGTCGGCCAGCGCCTGCTCGCGCTCGAGGAAAGCGGTCTGGCCGTCTTCATGCGCGCCCTGCAGGTCGGCCAGCTCCATGTCGAGCTGCTCGAATTTTTCTTCGGACTCCATCCGTACCTGCTGCTGCTCTTCTTCCTGCATCGCGATTTCGGCCAGGTCGGCCTGGATCTGGGTGCTGCGCTGGTTGAAGCGCGCCTCGACTTCGGACTGCTTGACGACCTCGATCTGCAGCGTGTGCACCGACTGCGTCAGCGCGCCGATGCGCAGGCGCGCGTCCTGCAGCCGGCGCGAAAGGTCCGACACCGCGGCGTCGGCGCGCACCGAACGCGCACGCGCCTCGTCGGCCAGCAGCGCCTGCGCGCGCAGCTGCTTGCCGATGTTGTCGATCTCCTGCTGGCGCCCCAGCATGCCGTCCTGCTCGGCGTCGGCGGCGTAGAAGCGCACGCTCGACGCGGTGACGACGTGACCCTGGCGCGTGATGAAGGAGCCGCCGGCCGGCAGCGAGGCACGGGCGGCGAACGCGCTGGTGGCGTCGTCGGCGATGAAGACGTTGTGCAGCCAGTCGTGCAGCACGCCGCGCAAGCCAGCTTCATTAATCTTCAGGAGACTGGCGAACGGTGCAAAGCCAGGGATCTCGGCCGACTGCGCGGCGGCCAGCGACGGCGCGTACAGCGCCAGCTTGGCCGGCGGCGCATCGGCAAAGAAGGCCTTGGCCCACTCGATGTTGGACATCTCCAGCGCCGCGGTGCGTTCGCGCAGCACGGCTTCGAGCGCGGTCTCCCAGCCCTGCTCCACATGCAGTTTCTGCCACAGGCGCGGCAGCGATTCGAGTTCGTGCTTCTTCAGCCAGGGCTGCACCTTGCCCTCGGTCTGCACGCGTTCCTGCATCTGCTTGAGGGCAGCCAGGCGCGCTTCGAGCTGGGCGTTGGCGGCCGTTTCGGCATTGACCTGGGCCTGGGCGGCGGCGCGTTCCTGCTCCCGCTGCTCCTGCTGCTCCACCGCCTCTTCCAGCACCATGGTCTGCTCTTCCAGCGCCTGCTGCTTTTCCTCGAGCTGCAGGCGCAGGTTGGACAGGTGGGCGCTGTCGGGCAGGTTCAGGCCGTTTTTTTCCTGCTGCAGGCGCTCGCGCCGCGTTGCCAGGCCGGCCAGGATGTTGGAGGCGTTGCGCTGGTGCGCCGACGACAGCTCGATCTGCTGCTGCACCTGCATGATGCGTGCGCGCGATTCGGTGGTCTTGTGCTGCGCCTCGCGCCAGGCGGCGTCGAGCGCCGGCAGGCTTTCGGTGTGCTGCTCGGCCGTCATCTGCGACTGTTCGACGCGCGCGCCCAGTTCTTCCAGCGTGAACTCGGCCTCGTTCAACTGCTCCTGGTAGTCCTGGCCCTGCGCCTGCCACTGGTTGCGCTGCGCGGTCAGTGTGCCGAGCTGGTTCTGCAGCCGGCTGCGCGATTCGATGACGAACTTGATCTGCGCTTCCAGGCTGCCGATCTCGGAGTTGGTCTGGTACAGGTGGCCCTGGGCGGTATGCAGGCGGTCGCCGACCGCGAAGTGGGCCTGGCGCATGTGCTCGAGGTCGAGTTCGACGTGGCGCAACTTGGCGGTCTGCTCCTCGAGGTCGGTCTGCGCCTGCTCCATCTCGCGAAAGTAGCGCGTCTGCTCGGCGTGCGCTTCGTTCTTGCGCAGCAGCCAGAGGAGCTTCTGCTTTTCTTCCTGGTCCGCCTGCAGCGCGTGGAAGCGGTTGGCCACCACCGCCTGCGCTTCCAGCTTTTCGAGGTTGGCGTTCAGTTCGCGCAGGATGTCTTCGACCCGCAGCAGGTTCTCGCGCGTGTCGTTGAGGCGGTTCTCGGTCTCGCGGCGGCGCTCCTTGTACTTGGAGACGCCGGCCGCCTCTTCGAGGAACACGCGCAGCTCTTCGGGGCGCGACTCGATGATGCGCGAGATCATGCCCTGGCCGATGATGGCGTAGGCGCGGGGACCTAAGCCTGTGCCCAGGAAAATGTCCTGGATGTCGCGCCGGCGCACCGGCTGGCCGTTGATGTAATAGGTAGACGTGCCGTCGCGCGTGAGCGTGCGCTTGACCGCGATTTCGGCGTACTGCCCCCACTGGCCGGCGGCCTTGCCGTCGCCATTGTCGAACACCAGTTCGACCGAGGCGCGGCCGGCCGGCTTGCGATGGGTCGAGCCGTTGAAGATGACGTCCTGCATCGACTCGCCGCGCAGTTCCGACGCCTTCGATTCGCCCAGCACCCAGCGCACGGCGTCGATGATGTTGGACTTGCCGCAACCGTTGGGACCGACCACGCCCACGAGCTGACCCGGCACCTGGAAATTGGTGGGATCGACGAATGACTTAAATCCCGACAATTTGATGGAAGAAAGACGCACGGTGCCTGGTTGACCCTATGAAGAAGACGGGAATCATACCATTTGTTGCGCGCCCCATCGCCGGCGGAAGTTGTGAGACGGAAATAATATCCGCTTTGTCAGCCTGAACTGCCGGCAGCCGGTGCGGTCAAACAACTTTAACCCGACCACTGCCCCCAGCATCATGAAAGCCTCGCCTCTTCCCAGCATCCATTTCCCCCTTGCACGGGAAAAAGGGCCGATTCCGTTTCCCACTTCCAAGACAATGGCCGTGGCCGCGCCAGCGCGACAGCCGGCCGAAGAACAGTTGAGCGCCGAAGAGCTGCGCCTGATGGCCGACACCATGCCCGGCGACGGCCCCGGCGACTAGCATTTCGCGCCAGCCGGCTGCAACTGGCGACGGCCAGGTGCGCGCCGTCGCAGCGCCACCGGGCGCCCGTCTGGCGGCGCTACAGTGTCTCCACCTTATCCACGGAGACCGCCATGACCCTGATCCGATCCCTGTTCGCCGCCGCCCTGCTGGCGGCCGGCCCCGCCGGCCCCGCCGGCGCCGCCGACCTGACCATCCTCGTCGACGACCTCAAGCAGGCGGACGGCAACATCGAAGTGTCGCTGTTCAATTCCGCCGGCACCTTCATGCGCAGCGCCGTCGCCACCCGCTCCGCCCCGACCAGCGCCGCCGCCAACACGGTCGTGCTGAAGGACCTGCAGCCGGGCGAGTACGCCTTCGCCGTATTCCATGACGTCAACTCCAACGGCAAGCTGGACAAAAACCTGCTGGGCATCCCGACCGAAGATTATGCGTTCAGCAATAATGCGCTCGGCAAAATGGGGCCGCCAAGCTTCGAGCAGGCGCGCTTCACGCTGCCGGCCGCCGGCGCCACGCTTCGTGTCAGCTTTCGCTAACGAGGAGACGACCATGAACCGTCGCCAGCTGCTCTCTTCCGCCGCGCTCGCCCTGCTGCCCGCCAGCGCGTTTGCCAACCCCGACACGTACAAGCGCTTCCACGCGGCGCTCGAACGCGACCCGACCCTGGCGGTGTTTGCCGACATGGTGGGCGAGCGCGCGGGCGAAGCCGCCATCCGCGGGCGCATTCCCGCCGACCTCGACGGCGTGTTCTTTCGCAATGGGCCGGGCCGGTTCGAGCTCGGCGGCGAACGCTACCACCACTGGTTCGACGGCGACGGCTACGCCCAGCGCTGGCAGATCGGCCAGGGCAAGGTCAGCCACCGCGGCAGGTTCGTCGCCACCCAGAAATTCGTCGACGAGTCGCAGGCGGGCCAGTTCCTGTATCCCGCTTTCGGCACGCAGATTTCCCGGCGCGGGGTCAAGAGCAACGACACCATGAACGCCGCCAACACCAACCTGCTGCCGTTCGGCGGGCGCCTGTACGCGCTGTGGGAAGGCGGCTCGGCGATCGAACTGAACCGCGACACGCTGGACACGGTCGGCATCCGCACCTGGCGCGACGACCTCAAGTCGATGCCGTTCTCGGCACACCCGAAAATCGACCAGGACGGCAGCCTGTGGAATTTCGGCGCCGTGCCCGGCACCAGCGGCCTGGCGCTGTACCACATCGGCGCCAGCGGCGCGGTGCTGCAGGCGGGAATGGTGCAAGTGCCGAAGCTGGCGATGGTGCATGATTTCGTCATCAGCGGGCAGCACCTGATCTTCCTGGTGCCGCCGTACGACTTGTCGGCCGACACCTCCCTGAGCTACGCCGAGCGCCACCTGTGGGCCGGCAGCGGCGCGCAGGCGCGGCCGATGCGGGCGGTGGTAGTGTCGAAGGCGACCCTGCGAGTGCGCAAGGTGTTCGAGCTCGACCCGCGCATGGCCTTCCACTTCGGCAACGCATACGACGACGGCGAGACCACCCGGCTCGACGTCGTGCTGCACGACGGCGACGCCCTCGCCGCGTTCGGCGCCCTGATGGGCGGTGTGCGCCAGCCGAACATGCTCGACCGCAGCTACACCGCCCAGATCACCCTCGACTACGCCAGCGGCAAGGCCAGCCAGGCGCGCCTGTTCGGCACCAGCGAGTTTCCGCGCGTGATGCCGCAGGTGGTGGGCCAGCGCCATCGCAAGCTCGCCGTGCTGAGCAGCGCGGCGCGCAACCGCGAGCACGTGCTCGACACCGTCAACGTCGTCGACACCGATACCGGCAAGGCCGACAGCTACCAGTTCGACGCCGGCTGGCTGGCGGAGGAACATATCCTGGTGCCGCGCCGCAACGCCCGCTCGGAAACCGACGGCTATCTGGTCGGTGTGGTGCAGGACACCCGCCGCGGGGAAACGCTGCTCAGCGTGTTCGATGCCGCCCATGTCAGCGACGGCCCGCTGGCGCTGGCGCGGCTGGCTTATCGGACGCCGATATGTTTTCATGGTAACTTCTTGCCGGCCTAACCTACCTGGACGATTACCATGGCTGACTCCGCCACCGCGTGCGGCTCCCACCCGCTGGAACTGTTGCCCTTGTTCCGGCGCTGGCCGCGTTCGCATTTTCGCAACTTCGTCTACACCGGCGTGTGGAACACGCTGATCGCGCTGTTCCTGACCGGCGCCGGCATGATGTTCAACCGCGGCGGCGGCAGTTTCCTTGCCTCCTTCCTGCCGGTGTGGCTGATCTCCAACGTGGTCGGCTACCTGGTGCACGGCACCCTGACCGTGCTCGACCGGCTGCTGCGCGGCTGGCCGAAGCTCGCCACGGGCGCGCCGGCGGTGGTGTATCACATCGGGGTGATCAGCATCTGCGTGCTGATCGGCATCGGCGTCGGCAATGCCTTGTGGAAAGGCGTCGATCCGCTGCACTACCTCGCGCGGACCGGTTCGATGGCGCCGCTGGTGCCGTTTGCGCTGGCGATGGCGCTGTTCGTGTTCATGGTGCTGATGGCGAGCGAACGGCGGATCGTCAGCGAAACGCTGGCGGCGCGCCAGAGCGAGCAGATCGCCGCCGCCGGCCAGCTGCTGGCGGAGGCGCGGCTGCGCGGCTTGCAGGCGCAGATCGAGCCGCATTTTCTGTACAACACGCTGGCCAACGTGCTCAGCCTGATCGACAGCCAGCCGGCGCAGGCGCGCCACATGCTCGAGCGCTTCATCGACTTCTTGCGCGCCAGCCTGACTGCCAGCCGCGCCGAACACGCCACCCTGGGCGCCGAGCTCGACCTGGCGGCCGCCTACCTCGACGTGCTGGCGGTGCGCATGGGCGAGCGGCTGCGCTACCGTATCGACGCCGGCGACGCCGAGCGGGCGGCGCGCATCGCGCCGATGCTGCTGCAGCCGATCGTCGAAAACGCCGTCATGCACGGCCTGGAGCCGAAGGTCGAGGGCGGCGAGATCGTGCTGCGGGCGCGCTTCGACGGCGCTCAGCTGTGCATCGAGGTGGCCGACAGCGGTGCCGGCCTGCGCGCCGCGCCGCCGCGACCGGGCGGCGGCGTCGGTCTTGCGAACCTGCGGGCGCGGCTGCGCAGCCTGTATGGCAGTGGCGCGCAAGTACAATTACTGGAAAATCAACCTTGCGGCATGACCGTGCGCGTCCTGCTGCCTACCAACATGGTGTTGCCATCGACCACCCCACTGCCCTGATCGCCGACGACGAAGCGCACCTGCGCGACTATCTCGAAACCCAGCTCGCCGGCGTGTGGCCGGAACTGCGCATCGTCGCCAGGGCCGCCAACGGCATCGATGCCCTGCGCCTGGCCGACGAGTTGTCGCCCGACATCGTCTTTCTCGACATCCAGATGCCGGGCCTGACCGGACTGGAGGTGGCGGCGCGGCTGGCGGCTGACGGACCGCATGTGGTGTTCGTGACGGCGCACGATCATTATGCGGTGGCCGCGTTCGAGCATTCGGCCTGCGATTACCTGCTCAAGCCGGCCAGCCTGGAGCGTTTGACGCGTACCGCCGGCAAGCTCAAGGCCGCGCTGCGCGACGAGCCGCAGGGTGACAGCGCGGCGCTGCAGGCGCTGCTCAAGCAGCTGGGAGTGGCGGCGCCGGCGGTGGCGCCGCTGCGCTGGATCCGCGCGGCGCACGGGCGCGAGACGCGCCTGATCTCGGTCGACGAGGTGGTGTATTTCCAGAGTAACGACAAGTACACCAGCGTATTCTTGCAAGATGGCGAAAGCCTGATCCGCACGCCGCTGCGCCAATTGCGCGAGCAGTTGCCGGAGGATCAGTTCTGGCAGATTCACCGGGGGATGATCGTGGCGGCCAGGTTCATCGAGGCCACCCATACCGATTTCCGCGGGCGGCTGATGGTCAAGCTGAAGGGAAGGACCGAGCAGCTGGTGGTGAGCAGGAATTACGTGGAGCAGTTCAGGCAAATGTAGTGGCTGCGGTGCGGAATGGGGTCCCCGCGAAGGGGGGCGCCGAGCCCGAGGACGACGGCAGATGATTCGTCGTCCTCGCGAACGCGGGACCCCATTTTTCAGAGCATCCGCCGGACTGATTTACGCCACCGCCGCCCCCGGATCATTCATCGCGTCGGCCAGCGCCCTGGCCACCACCCCATCCTGGCGCACCAGGCGCACCGTGCCCGCGCGGTAAGCCTCGGCAAGCTTTTCCACCGTCAGCGAAAACGCTTCCTTGCGCGCGCCCGTCGAGAAGATGAACAGCGTGCGCAGCGGGCTGATCCATGCGAGCTTGACCGTCCGCGCGCTGCCGCCGGCCTCGGTGAACTCGAGCCACATGCCGCGCTCGAGCCCGTCGACGGTGACGACCGCCGGGTCGGCCTCGGCCTTCACGGCTTCGGCCTGCTCGGCCGCCGCCAGCGCCTGCTCCTTCTCGATGCGCCGCTGGGCATCCTGCTGGGCCACTTCGAGCGCGATTTCCAGCTGGCGCTCCGGCGACAATTCGATCGGCGCGCGCACGATCGAGGCGTGGCACTCGGCCAGCTCGGCGAAAAACTGCAGCCGCTCGGCATCCTGCCACTTGATGATGTCGAGCCACTTGTTGAGCGTGGCCAGCAGTCCGGGCAGCCTGGAAATGAGCTGCTTGCGCTGCTCCTGGGTGATCTTCGGCTTGACGCTCCAGATCAGGTCATCCATCGTGCGGGTGGCGCTGCCGACCGCGCCCGGCTTGTCCGGCTCGACGCTGTAGGCGATCGTCAGCACCGACGTCCATTTGTGCTCGAGGAAGGTCTCCACCACCGCGACCACGTCGCCGGTGCCGATGCGCAGGGCGACGGCGTTTTTGGCGGACTTGTTGGCGGCGGTGACTTTTTCCTGCTTCAGGGCGGCGGCGATGGGCGCCGAAATCTCGGCGGTGGCGGCGCTGTCCTGGACCTCGATGCTGGCCTCGAGCTCGGCCACGGCGTCGGCAAACGCGCCCACCCCGCTGTCGACATCGCGCCCGACCCGGTCTACGCCCCGCTGCATCGCCTGGAACAGCGGGTCGTCCGCGCCGCGCCGCTGCTCCCAGCCCATGCGCGACATCAGGTCGATCATGCGCCGCGCCGGGTGCGCCTCCTGGAAGAAGAAATCCTTGTCCTGCAAGGCCGCCTTCAGCACCGGCACCTGCAGGAACTGGATCAGCTCGCGCGTTTCCTTGGGAATGTTTTCGTCGACATAGACCGTCTCGAAGATCCGCGACAGCAGGTCGATGGTGCTCTCGTCGCCGCGTGTCAGGCTGCCCTTGGGCATGCTTGCTTTCAGGCGCGGCAGATAGAACACGTTGCCGGGGGCGCCCGCGGCAGCGGGCATGGCGGCGGCGCCGGCCATCTGGGCCGGCAGGGTGTGCTGCAGCTTGGCCAGCATGTCGAGCAGGCCGGGGTGGCCGTCGCCCGCATGCGGCTGGCCGGCCGGCGCGGCAAAACCGGAATACGGCACCGACGGGGCGCCGTGGTGGGCGCGGCCGTCGTGGGTACTCGCGACCAGCGGGCTGGCGGCGGGCGGCGCCGGCGCGGCGGCAAACGCTTGCGCCGCGGGAAAGCCGCGGAAGCCTTCGGCGCCGCTCGGACGCCAGCCGCCGCTGCCGCTTGGCATCGCCGGCAAGTCGGGAATCAGCGGAATGCCGGCGTCGAACTCGCCCGCCGGGTTGTCGCTGCCGGAAAAGAACTGGCGCAGCTGCTGGGCCAGCGCGGCCTGGCCGCTGGCGCGCTGGGCCTTGGCGCGGGCGGCGTTGTCGGTCTTGCGGATGCGCAGCGAGTCGGCCTGGCCGCCGCTGTCCATCAGCGCCTGGTTGAGCGCTTCGTAGACGGGCGCGAAGTCGAACACCACCGCCGGGCGCAGCAGCGGCGCCAGCAAGGGGTGGGCATCGGCGTCCGGCTCGAATTCGGTCCAGGCCTGGTACAGCGCCATCAGCACCAGGTCGGGGCGGAACGGATTCTGGCCGATGCGCAGCGTGTCGCGCCCCAGCAGGAAGCCGAGCCGGACGTTGAGCGTGGCGAGCTGCTCGGCGCAGGCAGCCTCGAACGGCCGGCTGATGCTGCCGAACTCGACGCTGCGGTCCATGTCCGCCAGCGGCACCAGCGCCAGCGCCTCGGCGGCGGCGGCAGTGGCGATCTTGCGGGGCGGCGCCAGCAAGGCGATTTCCTTGCGCAGGCTGCTGTCGAGCTCGGTACAGGCGAGGTGGAAGTAGGCGTAGGCGTTGTTCTTGAGCAGGTTGCCCGATTTGACGCGGTGGTAGACCTGGTGCGCCTCCAGCGCGGGATCGCTGACGTCGAGCAGCATTGCCGCCAGCCGGTTGACCATCGCCATCAGCTGGTCGTTGATGTGGCCGGTGGCCAGCTTGACCAGGCTGTCCAAGTGCGCGTGCGGCGACGGGACTGTCGTCCTGGATGCCGCTTGCGGTGTCGGGTTGGTCATAGCCATGGTTCGGTTCGCCTGGTCGCAACTGTCATTGCGCTCTACCCATTTTGACAGATTATTTCCACAAGGCAATAGTTAAAAAGCCATTTACGAGGCTTTTTTTGCGTCCTCATGATTTTCGCCACATCCGGCCGCCGCCGCGCCCGCACGCAAAGGTGATCCGCCCCGCCTGAGTTGATACCACGCAATGGTGCCTTCAGGCATTTCCTTACCATATGGAATCTCCGCCGCCTCCGTAAAGGAAACTCCATGAAATCAATCCGCCAGCTGGACACCAGCACCAAGCTGTTCGCCTGTTTCGCCGTCGTGCTGCTGCTGGGCGTACTGCTGTCGGTTTGGCAACTGGGAGAAATGGCGCAGCTCACCGAGCTGGCCGCTGCCGGCCAGAAGGCGAGTGCCGCCAGCGCACGCGCCGAGTTCGCCGCCGCGCGCAGCTGGAGCTTCGTGTTCCTGGCGCTGGAGCTTGCGGTGGCGGTGGGCCTGTGCGTGTGGCTGGCGGCCGAAGTGGCGCGGCCCATCCACGAGGCGGTGCTGGTAGCGCGGCGTATCGCCGGGGGCGACCTCAGCACCAAGATCGACGGCTCGGCGCGCGGCGAAGCGGGCCTGCTGCTGGGCGCGATGCAGGAAATGAACGACAAGCTGGTCGGCATGATCGTCGAGGTGCGTGCCGGCACCGAATCGATCGCCGGCGGCGCCGGTGAGATCTCCACCGGCAGCATCGACCTGTCGGCACGCACCGAGCAGCAGGCGGCGTCGCTGGAGGAAACGGCGTCGTCGATGGAGCAGCTCACCGTCACCGTCAAGCAGAACGCCGACCACGCCCACCAGGCCAGCAAGCTGGCGGTGTCGGCCTCGGAGGTGGCAGTCAAGGGTGGCGAGGTGGTCTCGGAAGTGGTCGGCACGATGGCCTCGATCAACGATTCGTCGAAGCGGATTGCCGAAATCATCGGCGTCATCGACGGCATCGCCTTCCAGACCAACATTCTCGCGCTCAACGCGGCGGTGGAAGCGGCGCGCGCCGGCGAACAGGGGCGCGGCTTCGCCGTCGTCGCCTCCGAGGTGCGCAACCTGGCGCAGCGCTCGGCGGCGGCGGCCAAGGAGATCAAGGCGCTGATCGACGATTCGGTCGAAAAGGTCAACGCCGGCACCCTGCTGGCCGACAAGGCGGGCAACACGATGAACGAGGTCGTCACCAGCGTCAAGCGGGTCACCGGCATCATCGGCGAGATTGCCGACGCCAGCGCCGAGCAGACCACCGGCATCGAGCAGGTCAACCAGGCGATCGCGGCGATGGACCAGGCCACCCAGCAAAACGCGGCGCTGGTGGAGGAAGCGGCGGCCGGGGCGGCGTCGATGCGCGAGCACGCCGGCAGCCTGAACCGCACGATCGGCAGCTTCGTTCTGGGCGCCGAGCATGCGCGCCCGGCGGCGCCGATCCACCTGATCGCCAGCAATGCGGCGACGCCGGCGCCCGCCAAAGCGCAAGCGCGCCCGCGCGCCCGCAGCGCGCCGCCGCTGCGCACGGCTGCGCCCAAGCGCAATGTCGTCGCCAAGCCGGATGTCGACTGGGAAGAGTTTTAAGCGGCCATCGCGCATCGACGCCCTTTGCCCTGCAACGCTGCCTGCACCGGGGTCAGACCAATTGGTCTGACCCCGGTGTCGTTGTGGGGGACGCTGCCGCGGAATAATTTCAATCCTGTAGGGCTGCCTCCTACAGAAGTGCAGGCATCGTTCCGATAGCGATCCAACAGCGCGCCTCCCATCATTGTGTTTCCGGAAACGCTACCGAAAAGACATTTTTTCTATAGCAACCGGCGAGCACGACATTTCAAACTTTGTAAAGGAATGAAGATGAAGTCGAACGAGAAAAGCCAGGGCGGCAGCAAGCAGGCTGCAGACTCGAAGTCGAGCAAGCAAAGCGGCAGTTCCAGCCAGAGCCAGCAGTCAGGCTCGCAGGGGTCGGGCGGATCGGGCGCGGGTTCCGGCTCGCGGTCCGGTGGCCAGGGCGGCACCCACGAGCAACACGTCGAGGCCGGCCGTCAAAGCCACAAGAACGATGCCGGCAGCGGCGGCGGCGGCAAGCAATCGGGGTCCTCCGACTCGGACAGCAAGCAGTCGGCGTCGGGCGGCAGCACGCGCGGCGGTACCCCTGAGCAGCACGCAGCGGCGGGACGCCAGAGCCACAAGAACGACGACAAGCGCTGACAGCGGCGCGGCATTCGCCGCTACGTTTTTGCTGGGCAGCGCCGGATTTCCGGGCGTTGCCGCGACAGTGGCCACACAGGAACAACCAGGAGTCTGCAGCGGCGCGCCCGTTGACAGGCTCTTTTTTTTTGGAAGCGCAGGGCGCCGCGGTCAGATATTGCGCAGGTGCGCGCCTTTCGGCGGCGCGAAGTCGCCGACGTCGTCGATCATGCCGGCGACCTTAGCGTCGGCCGAGGTCAGGTGCAGGTCGGAGTACTGGTGGATCGCCCACTGGGCGGGGGTGAGCTCGATATGCTTGCGCAGGATCGCCTCGGTGCGGGCATCGTCGGCGCGCAGGCCTTCGACGATGATGTTGAGCGCGTCCGGCCGCGCTCCCGGCGAGGCCGTCGCATGCGACTTGTGCACCATGAAGCGCGCCGTCTCGCTGGCGTAGCGGCGGCTGCCGGCGAGGAACAGGATGACGGCGATCGAGGCCACCGCACCGCCGTTGTACATGACGAAATTGATCGGCGCGCGCGCCAGGAAGTTGTACAGGCACAGGCCGTCGCTGACGTAGCCGCCGTTCGACTGCACCAGGATGTGGGCCGTCTCGACACCCTCCTCCGTCATCGTCGATACCGCCTCGAAGACGCGGTGCACCATGTCGCTGTTGACGTCGCCCGACAGGGTGAACCAGGCTTCCTTGGGGTGTTTTGCTAGTTCTTCGCTCATGATGTGTAAGCTCGCAAAGTGGATGCCGCATTTTAACAAATAGAGGTGAAGAAAGCCCGTCGCCGCAGCAGGCGTGCGCATGTTTCCGCCCCTCAATGGATACCGCGTCTGGCGCTTGCCGATCTTGATCTAAAGCGTGCAAATGGACAATATTGCCGCAGGGTGCCGAAGGCGACAGGTTGACACCGCTGTCCTGCTGGCATATGCTCCACAGTCTTGATCGGGAGAGGGCAGCCATGCGCTGCCGCCGAAGGGGCATCACCCAAAAACTCTCAGGCAAAAGGACCGGTCAAGGGTCGGCGGACGCGTTCCGCCGCACCACACTCTGGAGAGCGGCCGCGGCGCATAGCCGGCGGCCCACCGAAGGGGCAGGCGGACGCTTCTTCCGCTATCTCTCAGGTATCAAGGACAGAGGGGCGCGATCATCCCGGCAGCGGCAACGCATGTCCGCGCTGGTCGGCGACCCTTTTCGTTTACCTGCTCCGAGGATTCCATGACGCTTCAAGCGACCCCGCTCAATTCCGCACACCGCGCCGCCGGCGCCAAGATGGTCGATTTCGGCGGATGGGACATGCCCGTCAATTACGGCTCGCAGATCGAAGAACACCACGCCGTGCGCAGCGACGCCGGCATGTTCGACGTCTCGCACATGTGCGTGGTCGACATCGAAGGCGCCAACGCCCGCCCCTTCCTGCGCGCCCTGCTGGCCAATAACGTCGACAAGCTGCAGGTGCCGGGCAAGGAGCTGTACTCGTGCATGCTCAACCCGCAAGGCTACGTCATCGACGACCTGATCGTCTACTTCTTCGGCGAGACCTGGTTCCGCCTGGTGGTCAACGCCGGCACCGCCACCAAGGACATCGCCTGGATCGAGGCGCAGAATGCCGCCACCGGCAGCGCCGTCAAGGTCACCCAGCGCCGCGACGGCGACAACGCGATGGCGCTGATCGCGGTGCAGGGCCCGAACGCGCGCGCGAAGGTATGGGAAGTGCTGCCGACCGCGCAGGCGGCGTCCGAGCCGCTCAAGCCCTTCAATGCGGTCGTCGTCAAGGACACTGCCTTCGGCGAGGTGATGGTCGCGCGCACCGGCTACACCGGCGAAGACGGCTTCGAGCTGGCCTTTCCGGCCGCGCAGGCCGAGGCGCTGTGGAACGCGCTGCTGGCGGCCGGCGTGAAGCCGGCAGGCCTGGGCGCGCGCGACACGCTGCGCCTGGAAGCGGGCATGAACCTGTATGGCCAGGACATGGACGAGACGGTCAACCCGCTCGACGCCGGCCTGGCCTGGACCATCGACCTGGTCTCCGAGCGCGACTTCATCGGCAAGGATGCGCTCAAAGCCATGGGCCAGCGCTTCCAGTTCGTCGGCCTGATCCTGCGCGAAAAAGGCGGCGTGCTGCGCGCGCACCAGAAAGTGATCGGCGCCGACGGCTCCCTCGGCGAAATCACCAGCGGCACCTTCAGCCCGACCATGCAGCAGGCGATCGCGCTGGCGCGGGTGCCGATGAGCGTGGCCGTCGGCGACACCGTCAAAGTCGAAATTCGCGACAAGCAGCTCGCCGCCACGGTGGTGAAGCTGCCGTTCGTGCGAAACGGTAAAATCCTGGTTGCCTGACCTTTTCTGACGCACTAAACCAGGGACTGACCCAGCGGGGTCAGTCCCGAACCAACCCACTTTTGGAGCCACACATGAACATCCCAGCCGACCTGAAATACACCGAGTCCCACGAGTGGGTGCGCGCCGAAGCCGACGGCACCGTTACCGTCGGCATCACCGAATACGCGCAGGACGCGCTGGGCGACATCGTCTTCGTCGAACTGCCGACGGTGGGCAAGTCCTACACCGCCGGCGACGACGCCGCCGTGGTCGAATCGGTGAAGGCTGCCAGCGACATCTACGCGCCGGTCAGCGGCCAGGTCACCGCCGTCAACGACGCCGTCGCCGCCGCGCCGGAATCGATCAACGCGGACGCCTACTCGGCCTGGCTGTTCAAGCTGCAGCCGAGCGACCCTAACGCCATCAATGGCCTGCTCGACCCTGAGACCTACGGCAAGAACACCGCGGACTGACCGCCAACCGCCCTTCCCTGACCCAGGCCCGCGGCGCCCATGCGCCGCGGGCCACACTTTTTGGCCCCCAACATGACCCGCACCAGCCTGACCCAACTCGAAGCGCGCGACGCCTTCATCCCGCGCCATATCGGCCCAACCGAATCCGAACAGGCGGCGATGCTGTCGACCCTCGGCTACGCCTCGCGCGCGGCGCTGATCGACGCCATCGTGCCGCCGAACATCCGCAACAATAGCCGGCTCGAGCTCGGCCAGTTCTACGAGCCGATGCCGGAAGTGGCCGCGCTGGCCAAGCTGAAAGGCATCGCGGGCCAGAACCAGGTCATGAAGTCGATGATCGGCCAGGGCTACGCCAACACCATCACGCCGCCTGTCGTGCTGCGTAATATCTTCGAAAACCCGGCCTGGTACACCGCCTACACGCCGTACCAGCCGGAGATCTCGCAGGGCCGCCTCGAAGCGATCCTGAACTTCCAGCAGGTCGTCACCGACCTGACCGGCATGGGCATCGCCAACTCGTCGATGCTCGACGAAGGCACCGCAGCGGCCGAAGCGATGACGCTGATCCAGCGCGTCGGCAAATCCGCCTCCAACGTGTTCTATGTCGCCGACGACGTGCTGCCGCAAACGCGCGAAGTGATCGAGACGCGCGCCAAACCAATCGGCGTCGAAGTACGCACCGTCGCCGCCGCCGATGTAGAGTCGCTGACCGATACCTGCTTCGGCGTGCTGCTGCAGTATCCCGGCGTGAACGGCGACGTGCGCGACTACCGCGCCGCCTGCGAGAAGCTGCACGCGGCCGGCGCGATGGTCGTCGTCGCCGCCGACCTGCTGGCGCTGACGCTGCTCACGCCGCCGGGCGAATGGGGTGCCGACGTCGTCGTCGGCAACAGCCAGCGCTTCGGCGTGCCGCTCGGTTTCGGCGGCCCGCACGCCGGCTACCTGGCCACGCGCGACGAATTCAAGCGCAGCATGGCCGGCCGCCTGGTGGGCGTGACCATCGATGCCCAGGGCAACAAGGCGTATCGCCTGGCGCTGCAAACGCGCGAGCAGCACATCCGCCGCGAAAAGGCCACCTCCAACATCTGCACCGCGCAGGTGCTGCTGGCGGTGATGGCGTCGATGTACGCCGTCTACCACGGCCCTGCCGGCCTGGCGCAGATCGCCGGCCGCGTGCACCGCTTCACCGCCATCCTGGCGGCCGCCCTGCAGCAGGCCGGCTTCAAGCTGGCCAACCAGACCTTCTTCGACACGCTGACGATCGCCACCGACCGCGCCGGCGAACTGCACGCCACCGCCATCGAACACGGCGTCAACCTGCGCCGCATCGACGATGGCCATATCGGCGTTTCGCTCGACGAGACCACCACGCGCGAGGACATCGCGCTGCTGTGCACCATCTTCGGCGCCGCCGCGGCCGACTTCGATGCCGAGGGCGAGGACGCCTTCCCGGCGCAGCTGGCGCGCACCAGCGCCTACCTGACGCACCGCACCTTCCACCGCTACCACTCCGAGCACGAGATGCTGCGCTACCTGCGCAGCCTGGCCGACAAGGATCTGGCGCTGGACCGCACCATGATCCCGCTCGGTTCGTGCACCATGAAGCTCAACGCCACTTCCGAGATGATCCCGGTGACCTGGCCCGAGTTTTCCAACATCCACCCGTTCGCGCCGGATGCGCAGACGGTCGGCTACCGCGAAATGATCGGCCAGCTCGAGGACATGCTGTGCGCGCTGACCGGCTACGCGGCGGTGTCGCTGCAGCCGAACGCCGGCTCGCAGGGCGAATACGCTGGCCTCTTGGTGATCAAGGCGTACCACGAATCGCGCGGCGAAGGCCACCGCAACATCTGCCTGATTCCGCAATCGGCGCACGGCACCAATCCGGCGTCGGCCAACATGGTCGGCATGAAGGTGGTCGTCACCGCCTGCGATGCACGCGGCAACGTCGACCTGGACGACCTGCGCGCCAAGGCCGAGCAGCACAGCAAGAACCTGGCATGCGTGATGGTGACCTACCCGTCGACCCACGGCGTGTTCGAGGAAGGCATCGACGAACTGTGCGAAGTGATCCACTCGCACGGCGGCCAGGTCTACATCGACGGCGCCAACATGAACGCGCTGGTCGGCGTGGCGGCGCCGGGCAGTTTTGGGGGCGACGTCAGCCACCTGAACCTGCACAAGACCTTCTGCATCCCGCACGGCGGCGGCGGTCCTGGCGTCGGCCCGATCGGCGTCGGCGCGCACCTGGCCAAGTTCCTGCCGAACCAGCGCTCGACCGGCTACACGCGCGACGAAGCGGGCATCGGCGCGGTCAGCGCGGCGCCGTTCGGCTCGGCCTCGATCCTGCCGATTTCGTGGATGTACATCGCGATGATGGGCGGCGAAGGGCTGACCGCGGCGACCGAAGTGGCCATCCTCAACGCCAACTACATCGCGCGCCGGCTGGCGCCGCACTATCCGGTGCTGTACTCGGGCCACGACGGCTTGGTCGCGCACGAGTGCATCCTCGACCTTCGCCCGCTCACCGATGCCACCGGCATCAGCAACGAGGACGTCGCCAAGCGCCTGATGGACTTCGGCTTCCACGCGCCTACCATGAGCTTCCCGGTGCCGGGCACGTTGATGATCGAGCCGACCGAGAGCGAGTCGAAGGTCGAGATCGACCGCTTCATCGATGCGATGATCGCCATCCACGCCGAGATCGTCAAGGTCGAGCGCGGCGAGTACGACCGCGAGGACAATCCGCTGAAAGGCGCCCCGCACACCGCCGAAGTGGTGATGGCCGACGACTGGCAGCACAAGTACAGCCGCGAAGTGGCGGCGTTCCCGGTGGCCTCGCTGCGGCGCCAGAAGTACTGGCCGCCGGTCGGCCGCGCCGACAACGCCTACGGCGACCGCAACCTGTTCTGCGGCTGCGCACCGGTCAGCGATTACGAGTAAATCGCTTCGTGCACGCGACCAAAAATGGGCCTCCGGGCCCATTTTTCAATTCTGCGTTGCAAGAAACCGTGTTAGTGTTGTCATCTTTACACTTCGAAGGGCTGACCTTGACTACCCGCCGCGATCTGCTTGGTTTGACCGTACTCGGACCGCTGCTGGCTGCTTGCGGCGGCGGCAATGGCGGCAGCCAGGCAGCCTTCCCCACCGCCGCCGCCGACCGTACCGAACACCCGATCGACACCAGCATCGCTGCCGACGATTGGCCGCTGGCCACGCCGGCCAGCCAGGCGGTGCCGCCGGCCGCAGTCCAGGCGCTGCTCGACGATGGGGCGGCCAATTCCTTCCTGTACAGCATGCTGGTGGTGCGCAATGGTCAGCTCATTGCCGAGCGCTATTACAACGGCGCCAGGTCGTCCGAACTGCGCAGCGTTGCCTCCATCACCAAGTCGGTCAGCAGCATGCTGGTCGGCCAAGCCCTAGCCGAGGGCAAGATCGCCAGCACCGCCGATACCTTGGCCAGGCTGCTGCCGAACGAGCTGGCGAAAACGCCGAATCCCTACGCCGCCGGCATCACCTTGCAGCAGTTGCTCGACATGCGCGGCGGGCAGGCATGGAACGAGGCCACGCGCCAGCTCGACGCCACCGGCGCGACCGACATGACCGCGTTCGCGCTGGCGCTGCCGTCGGACGGCAAGGCGCAGGGAAAGGTATGGACTTACACCACTGCGTCGTCACACCTGCTCTCGCCCATCCTGCGCAACGCCTGCGGCATCGACGAGGCGAGCCTGGCGACGGCGAAGCTGTTCGAGCCGCTGGGCATCAGCCGCAGCGCATGGTCGCGCGACGCCACCGGCACGGTCCATGGCTCGTTCGGCCTGCAGCTGCGCACCCGCGACCTGATCAAGCTGGCGTGGATGGCGTCCCAGGGCGGCCGATGGCAGGGCCGCGCGGTGGTGCCCGGCCCATGGCTGGCGGACTGCCAGGCGCCGCACGTGGCGCTTGTGGGCGACCCCGGCGAACTGCAGAACATCGGCTACAGCAATCTGTGGTGGACCGGGACGATGGCGGGATTGGCGGTGAGCCTGGCGTGGGGTTATGGAGGCCAGTTCGCCGTCATCGTGCCGAAGCTGAACCTGTGCGTGGCCACGGCCGCGGAGCTGAACGTCGACTTCAACACGGCCGACGCGCACGAGCAAGCCATCCTGAACCTGATCGGGCGCTTTCTGCGCGCGGCGCAGGGCTGAAATTTCTGGTGTCAGGTCTGACATTCGTACACCAGGCCGCTATTGCTGGCGAACTCTTGTGCTAATGTCAGACCTGACACCAGTTTTTCAGGCGCGCTTGGAGGCCAGCCGCAGGTGGCTTCTGCGGCCATGCACGCCACTGCGCACCGCCGGCAGCGGCAGCAGCAGCGCCTCGTCGAGGTTGAAGCCGGCCACCGCGCGCGCCAGGCTCACCGCCTGCTGCTGCAGGCTTTCGGCCGCCGCCGCCGCCTCGGTCACCAGCGCCGAATTTTTCTGCGTCATCTGGTCCATCTGGACGATCGCCTGGCTCACCTCGAAGATGCCGGTGGCCTGCTCGGCACTGGCGTGGCTGATCTCGTTGATGATATCGCCTACCTGCTGCACCGAGGTGGCCAGGTCGGCCATGCTGTGGCCCGCTTCCAGCACCGAGGCGCGGCCGCCGTCGATTTCCGCCATCGACTGCGCGATCAGCTCGCGGATCTCGCGCGCGGCGCTGGCCGACTGCTGCGCCAGCAGCCGCACTTCCGACGCCGCCACCGCAAAACCGCGCCCATGCTCGCCGGCGCGCCCCGCTTCCACCGCGGCGTTCAGCGCCAGCGTGCCGGTCTGGCCGGCGATGCCGTCGATCGCCGCCGCAATCTCCACCACCCGGGCCGAATTGGCGCGGATCGATGCCATCGTCGTCAGCAGGGCGTCGACCACGCCGCTGCCCTTGCTGGCCACGCTGGAAGCGTTTTCGGCGAGCCGGTTGGCCACCTGGGCATTGCTGGCGGTCTGGCTCACCACCGCCGTCAACTCTTCCATCGAACACGCCGTCTGCAGCAGCGACGAGGCCTGCGCCTCGGTGCGGTTGGACAGGTCGGCGTTCCCCAGCGCCATCTCGCGCGAGGCGCTGTCGATCGAGCGCGCCGACTCGAGGATGCCCTTCAGCGTGGCGTTGAGGTTGCGGATGCTGGTGTCGAGCACCCGCGAAGTGTCGGAGATTTCGTCCTTGCCGTAGCTGCGCGGACCTACCATCAGGTTGCCGTTCGCCAGGCCCAGCGCGGCCTCGCCGATCTCCGTCACTTCTTTCAGCAGCGCGCGCCGCACCGCCACCGTGATCGCCAGCGACAGCACGATCGACAGCGCGATCACCAGCGGCATCAGGATCGAGATGGTGCGAAAGTCCGCTTCGGCGCTGCTGGACGCTTCTTCGCTGAGCGCCTGTTCGAGCCGCGACAGTTCGCCCAGGCGCAGCGACACCAGGTCGAACGCGCGCTCGGCCTTCGACATCGCGCTCGCGCTCACCGACTGGTCCTGGCGCGACAGTTCGATGACGTCGAGGATGGCCTTGAGGTAGGTCGCATGGGCCGCTTCGGCCTGCTCGACGAAGCGGCGCTCGGCGCTGGCCGGCGCGGTCACCCGCGTCAGCCCGGCGAAGCGGCGCTGCAGCGCGTCGTGGCGGTGGTGGATGTCGCGGATCAGGGCGTCGACCCGCACGCGCGAGAAACTGGCGCTCATCCAGGTCAGCAGCTGGTACATCTCGGTATGGGCCTGGTGCGCCGAGGCGACCAGGTCGGCGGCGTCGCGCAGGCGCGCGGCGCGCTGCTTGACGATCGTTTCGAGCGAGTCGTTCTGGCGCACCATCGCGTAATAGGCGCCGCAGGAGAGCACCAGCAGCAGCACCAGCACCACCCCGGGAGCGAGCAGCAGCTTGGGGCCGATACGCAGTTTCGAGAGCACGTTCAAGGCGCTTCCTCCGAGGTCGGTCAGCACGCACGCCGTCGGCCGGCGCGGGCGGGTATGATGGGCGCTGCAAAACGCTTTGCGCAAAGGTATTGCCCAAACGCATTGCTCAATCTACCCGCACGGTGCTGGGCTGGTTTGCGCCAGCGCAAACAGTGCCAGCAAACAAGCAGCCGTGCCACGCCATGAGAAAAAGGAGTTCGATGAGTCGTCCAGTCACAGCCGCCCTGATATCGGCGCTGGTGTTTCCCGGTGCGGGACACCTGTACCTGAAGCGCGCCGCGCGCGGCATGCTGTTCCTGCTGCCTACCCTGGCGGCGGTGGCGCTGTTCCTGAACCAGGCGTTCGAGCAGGCCAGCGAGATCGCCGGCCAGATCATGTCGGGCGCGATGCCGGCCGACCCGGTGGCGATCGCCGCCCGCATGGAGCAAAGCGGCGGCGGTTCCAGCCTGGGGACGGCGGCGGCGACCGTGATGGTGGTGTGCTGGGTCGGCGCCATCGCCGACTCCTGGCTGCTGGCGCGGCGGGCGGACGCCAAGGCGCCGCCGCCGGCCTGAAAAAGCTTAGCCCAGCTTGGCCGCGTGCTCGCGGGTGGCGTGGAAAGTCAGCTTGGGCCAGCGCTCCTCGGTCAGCCGCAGGTTGACGTTGGATGTAGCCAGGTAAGCGAGGTTGCCGGCGGCGTCGTAGGCGACGTTGTGGCCGAGCGCTGCCTCGAAGTCGGCCAGCACCCGCTTGTCCTCGCCGCTGACCCAGCGCGCGCTGCTGATGCTGGTGCCTTCGAAGACGGCGTCGACGCCGTACTCGTTGAGCAGGCGGCTGGCGACCACTTCGAACTGCAGCACGCCGACCGCGCCCAGAATCAGCTCGCCGCCCTGCACCGGCTTGAACACCTGCACAGCGCCCTCTTCGCCGAGCTGCTGCAGGCCCTTGTGCAGCTGCTTGATCTTGAGCGGATTCCTGATCCGCACCGAGCGGAAGAAGTCCGGCGCGAAGTACGGGATGCCGGTAAAGGTGAGCATCTCGCCTTCCGAGAAGCTGTCGCCGATCTGCATGTTGCCGTGGTTCGGCAGGCCGATGATGTCGCCGGCGTAGGCTTCCTCGACCTGTTCGCGCGAAGACGCCATGAACGTCACCACCGACGACACCTTGATCTCGCGCCCCAGGCGCAGGTGCTTGACCTTCATGCCGCGCTCGAAGCGCCCGGAGCACACGCGCAGGAACGCGATGCGGTCGCGGTGGGCCGGGTCCATGTTGGCCTGGATCTTGAAGACGAAGCCGGTAAACGGCTGCTCGTTGGGTGCGACCACGCGCACGGTGGCGTCGCGCGGACGCGGCGCCGGCGCCCAGTCGACCAGCGCCGAGAGGATCTCGCGCACGCCGAAGTTGTTGATCGCCGAACCGAAGAACACCGGCGTCTGGATGCCGGCCAGGAAGCGCTCGAGGTCGAACGGATGCGAGGCGCCGTGCACCAGCTCCACTTCCGTCTTGAGCTGCTCGATCTCGAGCGGGAACATCGCGCGCAGCTTGGGATTGTCGATGCCCTTGATGATCTCGAAGGCGCCGTCGGCCTTTTCCTCGCCGGCCTTGAACAGCATGATCTCGTCGCGCAGCAGGTGATACACGCCGCGGAAGTTCTTGCCCATGCCGATCGGCCAGGTCACCGGCGCGCATTCGATTTTCAGCACCGATTCGAGTTCGTCGAGCAGTTCCAGCGGATCGCGCGTTTCGCGGTCCATCTTGTTCATGAAGGTGACGATCGGCGTGCTGCGCATGCGGCACACCGCCAGCAGCTTGATGGTCTGCGCCTCGACGCCCTTGGCCGCGTCGATCACCATCAGGGCCGAGTCGACCGCCGTCAGCACCCGGTAGGTGTCTTCCGAGAAGTCCTGGTGGCCGGGGGTGTCGAGCAGGTTGATGACGTGGTCGCGGTGCTCGAACTGCATCACCGAGGAAGCGACCGAAATGCCGCGCTGCTTTTCGATCTCCATCCAGTCGGACGTCGCATGGCGCCCGCTCTTCCTGGCCTTGACGGTACCTGCCATCTGGATCGCGCCGGAGAACAGCAGCAGCTTTTCGGTCAGCGTGGTCTTGCCGGCGTCGGGGTGGGAGATGATGCCGAAAGTGCGGCGGCGCGCCACCTCGCGGGCAATCACCGCGGCCGGCTTGGCGGCGATGGCCGCGTCGGAGTTGTCGGGAGAATCGGGGGTGATCAGTTCGGAATCGGTGGCCATATTGGAGCCCATCGGGTGGCCCATGCAGGAAAACCCATAATTTTACCGACTCCGGGACCGCCCGTGTGAATTCATTTGGCGGCGCAGGCGCCACCGACCCGCAGCTTCACCAGCAGCCGGCGACGGCCGCCGTCTGGGCTCCGGTGTGGGCCAGCGTCATGGTGCCGCAGGAGTCGCCGCTCTGGGCGTTGGCGGGCACCGCCCGCACGGTGTAGGCCGCCGCCGTCGGCGTCACGCTGAACGTGACGTTGTACCTGACGGCGGTGCCGCTGGCCCCCTTCGGCACCACCGCCGACACCAGCGCGGCGTCGACGTAGGTGTTGTTGGCTGAATAATAGCGCTCCATGAACTGGGCCGTCTCCATCATCACCGCCTGGGCGTTGGCGCGGCTGGCGCGCTGGGTGTGGCGCATGTAGTTCGGGTAGGCCACCGCCGCCAGCACGCCGACGATGGCAACGACGACCATCACTTCGATCAGGGTAAAGCCGCGCGCGCCTGCGCGCGCCGGCCGCTTGTTGGTGTTGTTGGTCATTTCTGCAGCTCCCGCCAGGTAATGCGTCCGAGGTTCGCGGCATTCTTGTCGATGCCGCCCGTGTCGATCTTGCCGGTGGTGCCGACTGCGCCGCCGGTGACGATGCCGACGTCGGCCCCCACCGTCGGGTCCGGCACAGTGACGACGGTGGTGGTGATGGTGTAGCCGCCGTTGGCGTTGGCGGTGGTGACGATGGTGGTGGTGGTCTGGCTGCCGTCGGCATTGGTCACCACCGGCAGCACCACGGTGCCGGGGGTGTAGACGCCGGTGTCGCCGGTGGCGTTCGGATCGCCGTTAAACAGCAGGCCGGCGCCCGGATCGCTGGAGCCGACCGCCTTCTTGCCGGCGACGGCGTCGGAGGCGCTGGTATCCTGGGCAGGATCCTTGATCCAACCGATGCTGCCCATGCACAGATCGTTCGGGTTGTGCCAGAACAAGGTGTATTCGGCGATCAGCTTGGCCTTCATGCTGGTCGACTTGAGCCGGTAGCCCAGGTCGGGACGATTGGCGACGTTGAACTGCAGGTCGGTCTCGGCCACGGTCGGGTCGACGATCTGGATCGTCAGCGCGCCGTTGCGCCATTCGCCCAGCGGCCCGAGCTTGGGATTGTTGTACACGCAGTCGGCCTTGGTCGGATGCAGACCGGCGCGGCTGATGCCGGTGCCCCAGTCCTTCGACTTGAAGGCGTCGAGCGGCATGTTCACCTGCAGGCCCGTGATGGCGCCGGCGTCGGTGCCAAGGTGGTATTCCTTCAGCGTGGAAGCCAGGGTCGCCACCGACACGCCGGCCGACTGGTAGGCGAACGCCTTGGCGTCGTAGGTGGAGGCGGCGTCGGCCAGCGTCAGCGTCACCGCCGGCGAATAGCTTTGATTGGCGACCAGCACCTTGAATTTCATGCTCACCGGCGTGGTATCGACGACCGTGATCACGGTGTCGTACCTGGCGGTGGTGGTCTGCATGTCGTAGCGCCACTTGTTCTTGTTCGGGCCGCTCAGAATCTTGACGGCGTTGATCGCCTGGGTCGACACCGTCGTGGTGGTGTACTTGGTCTTGGTGGTGGTGACGGTGTTGGTGCCGACCACGGTGGTGGTCGGGTAGCCCGTGACGTTGGTGGTGCTGCCGACCGACGGCCGGCCGGTGGTCGGGCCCGGGACCGAGGAGGCGATGATGCCGGTGACGGTGGAAGCGGAAGACGTGGTGGCCCCTACCGCGGTGCTGCTGGTGCTCGAGCGCAGCACCCGCGACAGCTTGAACAGGCCCTGGCTGGGCGCGAGCATGTTGACGCCGGTGACGTCGTAGATGTCGTCGTATTCGTGCACGTGGGTCCAGTCCAGATCCTTGGTGTTGACCTCGGTGTTGGTGCCGAGGTAGTAATAGCCGTCGGACTTGCTCACGCCCTTGCCGTTGCCGCAGTTGGTGTAGCAGTAGATGTCGAAGTCGAAGTGGCCGCCGGAGACGCCGCGGTCGCCCGTGGTCTGGGTGGTGACGGTGGTGGTGGGGCCGGCCGGCGGCGCGCCGTTCTTGTCGTAATTGGACTGGAACACGTCGACGCCGTCGGCGGAGATGGCGATCAGCTGCGAGCGCACGCCGCCGCCCATGTAGCGGCCGACCGGGTCGCGCCCGCCGACCTGGTCGAGCGAAGTGAAGTCGCGGTCGTTGTCGAGGTCGAAGTTGGTGGCGCCGGTGTCGCCGCCGGTCAGCACGTTCAGCTGCATCCACCAGTTCTCGCCCGGCGGCACCGCGGTCGGGCGGATGGTCGGATTGGTGGTCATGAACTGGAACACCGAACCGGTGACGAAGGCGCCGTCGCCGACCAGCCGTTCGCCGGCGGTCGGCAGCGTGGTGACCCAGCCGCGGTGGTTGGCCGCCCCTGCCGTCCAGTTCGGCACCTTGGCGGTGGCGATGCGCACCCGCACGTCCGGATTGGGCGAGGTGCCGACGTAATTGACTTCGGTCAGGCTCTGGTCCAGCAGCGCCGTGTTGAGCGCCGGCGCGCCGTCCCAGATGCCGTAAGCGTAGTGGGTGGCGGTGTCGGTGGCGTCGCCGGGGCGCAGCATGCGGCCGGTGACGAAGGTGACCATGGTGCCGCCGAGCGGATGGCGCGACAGGCCCGGCGCCATCGTGATGGCGTGGGCGTCGCCCGGGGTCGGGTTGGCAAACAGCTTGGTGACCGTGTATGGCGAGACCAGGCTGAATTTCCACATATTGCCGTCGATGTCGCCGGCGTAGGCGGTATCTTTCTTGCCGTCGCCGTCGGTGTCCCACAGCGAAGGCGAGGACAGCCCGTTGGGCCGCGCGGTGCCGCCCGAGCCGGTGTCGAAGGCGCGGATCAGCGCGCCGGTGTCGGCGTTGATCAGGTACAGCACCGCGGTGCCGGTGCCGGCATTGTTGTAGCCATTGCCCACGACCAGCGCCGGCGTACCGGTGGCGGTCCCATTGGGCAGGGTGAACAGGGTGGGCGCGGCGTAGGTGTCGCCGAGGTCGGCAAAGCCGCTCGAGGCTGGCGTGATCTCCCACATCACCTTGGTGGCGGCGTCGGCTTCGTTGGTGGCCGCCGCGTTGGTCACGTTCAGCGCGAACAGCGACTTGCCGCCGCCGCCGAGGGTGCCGGTGAGGATGGTCTTGGTCTCGAACTTCTTGACATCCATGCGGCCGTCGACGAAATACTGGTGCGTGTAAGTCTGGCTGGTCAGCGCCGGCAGTTTCGGGATCAGCACCGACGGGATGTAGGCGAAGCGTTCCTTGCCGGTGGCGGCATTGATGGCGTGCAGCATGCCGTCGTTGGCGCCGACGAACACGGTCTGGTTGGTGCCGTCGTTCCAGTACACCGGCGTCGAATGGATGATGTCGCCCATGCCGGCGGCGCGCGCGCGGTACTTGCCGGCGGTGCTGCCCTCGTTGGTGGCGACGCCGCGGATGTATTCGAGCACCGGCGAGGTCGAGGCGCTCGCCAGCGTGGCGGCGTCGAGCGCGGCCTGCTGGCTGCCGGCGCCGCTGGTGAGCTGGCTCCACTGGAACGGCACGCCGCTGCCGCCGGCTTTCTTGGTGACGATGAAACGGGTCTTGGCCGTGCTCTGCGCCTTGATCAGGGCGGCGGCGCCGTCGCCCCAGTCGTCGGTGGTGCTGATGGCGCCGTCGCTCGACACCGGATAGGAATGCAGGTCGCCGGACCAGTCGTGGGCGTCGTAATCGATCGAGTACATCTTCGAGGTGCCGGCCGCCACGTTCGAATTGGAGACCACCGGCTGGCCGACGAAACCGACCGGCTGCTTGTCGGGCAGGAACACGTCCGGCACGACCTGTGCCACCAGGCTCGCCACCGCCAGCACGGCGATGGCGCCGGCGGCGGCGCCGGTCAGGATCTTGGTCTTCGTTTGCATGGTGGTTCTCCGATACAGTTGCCGGGCTTGCTAAAAATCACAGATGTTGGTGAATACTCTGAAACGCACGGTCGATTGCACATAGGTGACGGCGTTGCCGTTGCCGACGCCGCGCGCGGTCACCTTGGCCAGCCCGTTTTCGCACTGGCCGGAGCTGCCGCTCTTGGCCGGCGGCGTGACGATCTCGACGATGTAGCGCGGCTGCGTGTTGAGGTCGGCCAGGTTGGAGGTGGCCGACGCGAAGCTGCGCGTCAACGCCGTCGAGCTCCAGTCGATCGACTGCCAGGTGACGGTGGCGCCGGGCTTGAAGCAGAAGCCACCGGTGCAGGCGCTGGTGAACTTGCTCGGATCGTAAGGATCGAACGGCGGCCCGGAGAACAGGCTGGCCTCGGCATCGCGCAGCACCGATTCGGCCGCCTGCAGCGACACCTGGCGGTCGCGGGCGTTGCGCGCCATGCGCTCTTCCAGCGTGCCGCCGCGCAGCACCGTCAGCACGATCATCGTCACCACGATCAGGAAGATCACGCTGGTGATCAGGATGGCGCCGCGCTGGCCGCGATGGCCGTTCCGGAGGCGGCGCCGGGCGCCCTGCTGTGACGCGCAATGAGCCATTATTTCCACCTTGCCTGGTTTCTGACGGTGAACGTCGACGTGTAGACTTGCCGCAGATGGCCGTCGGCGGAAGTTTCGTCGACGCCGTTGTAGGTATATTTCTGCGAATTGTTCGGGGTCTGGTTCGGGCTCGGCCCGCGCACCAGCAGGCTCACTCTCACGGCGGTGACGTGCTGCCAGTCGACCGCCGACGGCGTCGCCGTGTACGAGGTGATGGTCTCGTTGCCGTTGCCGATGCCGTACAGGATCTGCATGTTCTCGATGTTGTCGGCAACGACGGTGCCGCCGACGGCCGGGTTGCTGTCGTCGGCCTTGCACAGCAGGCGGCCGGCATCGACCGAAAACGCATACTGCACCAGCGCGGTGTTGGCCGGGCGGATGCCGGTGGTGCCGCTGACGGTGTTGTCGGACGTGATCTGGTTGCCCTCGCAGTCCACTTCCTGGCCCTTGTTCGGATTGGCGGCGTCGGCGATCCAGGCCGGGTCGTGCTGAACCGTCAGGGTGTCGGCCTGGGCGGCGGCGCCGGTGCCGCCGTAATCGGTGCCGGCCAGGGCGCCGGCGACGAAGCCCTGGTCGACGTCGAGCTGGAAGCCGGCCTGGCGGATCGCCTTGCCCAGGATCTCCATCGCATTGCGTCCGCTTTCCTGCATGCGGGCGACGTCGTCCTGGGTGCTGTTCATCTTCTTGCTGCCGACCAGCAAATAGCCGACCGCGCCCAGCATGACGACGCCGATCGCCATCGCCACCAGCAATTCGGCCAGGCCGAGGCCGCGCTGGCGATGCGGCGCTGCAGTGCGGTGCGGCTTCATAAGCGGGTCTCCACCACGATTTGCTGGGCGCTGCCGCCGACCCCGCGGGCGGCATCAGCGGTGGCGTGCGAGTCGTTCCATTGCACCGTGACGGTCACTTTCTTGCTGGCGTCGTCGACATTGACGGCGCCGGTGCCGGCCGGCACGCTGGTCGCCAGCGCGCTGCGCCACTGGGTCAGGTCGGCAAGCGGCACGCCTGCGCCGGCCGGGTCGGCCGTCAGCGTCAGGTTGTAGGGCGACGGCGTCGCCGAGGCGACGGCGCGGTTGGCGCGCATGCGGTCGATGATGTCGTTGGCCAGCAGGCTGGCCTGGCTCCGGGCGTACGAGCCCTGGGTGTTCTTCAGGCTGGTGATGACGAGGCCGGCAATGCCGAGCAAGCCGAAACTGACGATCAGCATCGTGATCAATACTTCCAACAGCGAAAATCCTGCCTGCTTGTTCATCGTCTCTCCGTCTTAAATGGCGCTGCACGTGGTCGAGGCCGCCACCGTCCTCACGCCCACCCAGCCGCTGCCCTGGGTGACGTCGATCTTCCTGCGCCTGGCGCCGGCCAGCGAGGCGCACACGCTGATGGCGCCGGCCTGGCTGGCGCCGGCCGCGGTGCTGGTCTGGCCGCTGCCGAGGTAGGAGACGTAGTCGCCGATGTTGCCGTCGCCGACCACGGTGCTGTCGGCCACCGCGCCATGCACCTGCAGGACCTCGTCGCCGACGTTCACGGCCGCTGCCACGCCGCCGTCGACGAACACGATCCAGCCGGCCTGCCAGCTGCCTGCGGTGGCGCAGCCGGTGCCGTTGCTGCTTTTGCACATCGTCACGCGGGCGTTGCGCTTGACCGCTTCCGAGCGCGTGTACTTGAGCGCGCCGAGCAGGTCATTGGCCTGCCCGGTCAGGCGGCTGTCGGCCACCAGCGTGCGAAAGCTGGGGACGGCGATCGAGATGGCGACGCCGGAGATGGCGAGGGCGACCAACAGCTCGATCAGCGTGAATCCATGGGTCCGGTTGTTCATTGCGGGTTTGCCTTTGCCTTTGCCTGCCAACACCAAATAATTCCATGTGGCAATGTTCATGACGCATCGTAGCGCGTCAAGCTGTCATTTGCCTGAGGAAATGCTGACAAATTGCTGACAAACTTCAGAAAAGTGCTTCTACGGAAGATTTATATGAGGAAACGCACGGAAAAGACAGCGCCATCGCCGCCGGCGCGGCTGTCGATGGCGACCATGGCGCCGTGGGCGCGGGCGATGTCGCGCACGATCGCCAGCCCCAGGCCGCTGCCGGTGGTCTTGTCGTCGAGCCGCACGAAGCGGTCGAACACGCGCTCGCGCTCGGCGGGCGCGATGCCGGGGCCGGAGTCCTCCACCGCCAGCACGCCGAAGCGGCCGTCGCGGTAGCAGCTGACCGTCACGCTGCCGTGTGCCGGCGTGTAGCGCAGCGCATTGTCGACCAGGTTGTCGATCAGGTCGCGCAGCAGGAAGGGGTCGCCGGCGATCGGCACCGGCGCCAGCTCGAAGCCGAGGTCGATGCCGTTTTTCACCGCCAGGTCGACGAAGTGCTGGATCGACTGCTCCACCAGCGCCGCCAGGTCGAGCGGCTCGAGCCGGGTCTTTTCGAAGTGGCTCGGTTCGGCCCGTGCCAGCGCCAGCAGCTGGTTGGTCTGGCGGATCATGCGCTCGTTCGACAGCAGCATCAGGCGGATCGAATCGACGCTGTCGGCGTCGCCGGCGTGGCGCGCGGCCAGCCATTCGAGCTGCAGCTTGACGCCGGCCAGGGGCGTCCTCAGCTGGTGGGCGACGTTGGCGAGGAAGTCGTGGCGGGCGTCGGCGCCGGCCTGCAGCCTGGCCAGCAGGTCGTCGAAGGCGGCCGCCACCGGCGCCAGCTCGACCGGCACGTCCTGCTCGCCGACCGGCGCCAGGTCGTCGGCGTCGCGCGCGCGCAGCATCGCCGACAGGCGCGCCAGCGGCTGCAGGCCGTTGGTGACGGAAAACCAGATCAGGCCGACGAGCACCAGCGTAAACAGCGCTTCGAGCGCCACCAGCGCACCAAAGGTGGCCGGCATCCCCTGGTCGAAGCGCAGCTGGGCCGGCGTCCAGGCCAGCATCGTCGCCAGCGCCGCGCCGGCCAGGTTGACCACCAGGATCGGCCCGACCAGCCACTTGAGCAGGCGCAGGCGGATGCTGCTCATGCGCCCTGTTCGAGCATGTAGCCGAAGCCGCGGATGGTGCGGATCGCGACGCCGGCGTCGGCAATTTTCAGGCGCAGGCGCGAGATGTAGACTTCGACGGCGTTGAGCGTGAGGTCGTCGCCCCACGGCAGGATCGCCTCGATGATCTGCTGCTTGCTGACGACCCGGCCGCCGTGCTGCAGCAGGTATTCGAGCACAGCCCACTCGCGCACCGACAGGTCGACGACGCGCTCGCCGATGCGCGCCCGCCGCGCGGCCGTGTCGAGCCGCAGTTCGCCCATGCCGAGGGTGGACGGCGCCGGCGCGTTGCGGCGCGCCAGCGCCTTGATGCGCGCCACCAGTTCGGCGGTGGCGAACGGCTTGACCAGATAGTCGTCGGCGCCCGTCTCGAGCCCGCGCACGCGGTCCTCGACGGCGTCGCGCGCCGTCAGCAGCAGCACCGGCAGGCTGCTGGCGCGTGCGCGCAGGCGCCGCACCACCTCGAAGCCGTCGATGCCGGGCAGGCCGATGTCGAGTACGGCCACGGCGAGCGCCGCCGCTTCCGGGCGCTGCAGCGCCTGGTCGGCCAGCAGGCCGTCGCCGAGCACCTCGACCTGCATGCCCTGCGCTGCCAGGATGCGCGACAGGCCGTCGGCCAGCACCGCGTCGTCTTCGACCAGTAAAACCTGCATTGCGCTGCCGTCGGTGGGAGGAAAGGCCCATTATGCGGCATTTCGTTCTCGATCCCAACAAAAACCACGGGGCCATGCCCCGCGCCCCCAGTAGGACTAGGACGACAAAGTCCTATGCAACCAGCCTACATGGGGGCGACTGCTAATCTTATGTTCGGCAACAGACTAAGCCCGTATCGTTCATACATCGCGAATCGGCAAGATTACAAAACAAGCCGCAACGCTTCCGATGTCATGTAGAGATAATGAGGATAAAAATGAACAGCACTCAACTTGGTGGTACCGCGCAAAAAGCCCCATCGGTAAGCCAGATTGCTGCAACCCAGGAATTCAAAGTTGCGTCCAAACCCGTCGTCAGCTACAGCGGCACGCAGCAGAACGAGCTGCTCGCAGCCCTGCCGCGCCATGACCTCGAGACGCTGTTCGACCACCTCGAACTGGTTGCCCTGCCGTTTGGAAAAGAACTGTTCGAGTACGGCAGCAAGCTGGAAAACGTGTACTTCCCGACCACCGCGATCGTCTCCCTGCTGTACGTGATGGAAGACGGCGCCACCACCGAAATCGCCGTCATCGGCCATGAAGGCGTGGTCGGCATGTCGCTGTTCATGGGCGAGCGCGCCATGTGCAGCGCCGTCGTGCAGAGCGCCGGCTACGGCTACCGCCTCAAGACCCAGTACCTGCGCGACGCCTTCAACCAGGGCGGCGCCCTGCCCCAGCTGCTGATGCGCTACACCAATGCCCTGTTTGCCCAGATGGCGCAGAACGCCGTCGGCGGCCGCCACAGCTCGATCGAACAGAAACTGTGCCGCTGGCTGCTCGACCGCCTCGACCGTTCGCCATCGAACGAACTGAAGGTCACGCAGGAGCTGATCTCGATCATGCTCGGCGTGCGCCGCGAAAGCATCACCGCCGCTGCCGGCAAGCTGCAGGACGACGGCCTGATCCAGTACCGCCGCGGCAACATCACCGTCATCGACCGCCAGGGCCTGGAAGAATATGCCGGCGAATGTTACAAGGTCGCCAAGACCGAATACGACCGCCTGCTGGCAGACGTCGCGCGTTAATCGTCGAACGCAGCACCCGAGCTTGCCGTCCTGGCCGCGTCGTTCGCCAAGCCAAGCTCGCCCAGCGGGATGAATGCTTCGACACAGGTGCCGATGCCATTGATCCCGCGTTTTACTTCCAGCCTCCCCCCCAGCAGTCTTGCCCGCTCGCGCATGCCCAGCAGGCCGTGCGAATTCGGCTTGGCCGCGTCCGCCGCATCGATGCCGATGCCGTCGTCCACCACTTCCAGCACCCACAGGCCGGCCTCGCGCGTCAGGTGCACGATCACGTGCCGCGCACGGGCGTACTTGGCGACGTTGTTGAGCGCCTCCTGGACGATACGGAATACGGCGATCGACTGGATCGGCGCGGCGGCGTCGGCGTCGGCGTCGATCAGCGCTTCGCAATCGAGGCCGGTGATGTTGGCAAATTCATCGCAGTAGCTGTGCAGCGCCGCGGCCAGGCCCATGTTGTCGAGCAGGCTGGGTCGCAGGTTCTCGACGATGCGGCGCTTGAGCTGCACGGTGTCGACCAGCCGCGCGCGGGCGCGTTCGAGCATGGCCGCCAGCTCGGGATGCGCGGGCCGCAGCCGCTCGGCGACGGCGTTGATGTCGATGTTCATGGCCGTCAGGTTGGCGCCCATTTCATCGTGGAGCTCGCGCGCCAGCCGGGCCTTCTCTTCTTCGCTCACGCTGATCAGGTGGCGCGACAGCACCGACAGCTGCTCGGTGCGCATCACCACCATCGATTCGAGGGTGTCGTTGGCGCTTTGCAGCGCGCGCTGGGCCACGACGCGCGAAAAAAAGCTGCGCCGGATCAGCCGGTAGAACAGCATGATGGTAAGAATGGCGAGCAGGTTGATGCTGATGCCCAGCACCACCGCCTGGTGGTACTGCCGGTAGAACGCGGCGCTGCGCGCGGCGAGCAGGTCGTGCTGCTCGCGCGCGATGATGACGACCATCAGGCGGATCTCGTCCATCACCGCCTTGCTGTCGCTGGTCTGGGTAATCCGGACGACGCCGGGCAGGCCGCCCGCGCGGTAGGCGGCCAGCGCCTGGTCCATGCTGGCCAGCTTGCGCCCGATGAGCAGGCGCAGCTGCGCCAGGTTCTTCAGTTGCGAGGGATTGTCCGCCAGCAGCGACTGCAGCTGGCGCACCTGGCTGGCGATTTCGGTGCGCGCAGTGCGCACCGGCCCCAGGTAGGATTCCGAGCCGGACAGGAAGTAGCCGCGCAGGCTGCCTTCGGCATCCATCACCAGCACGTTGAGGTATTGCACCTTGTCGGTGACGCGCGCGTCCTGGCTTTGCAGTTCGTTGCTGCCGCGCAGGGCCTGCAGGTTGCGTGCCAGGCTCACGCCGTTGACCACCAGGATCAGCACGCACAACACGCACAGCAGGGTTTTGTAGAACGGCAGGCCCGGCTTGATTCCGGCGTCAGTAGTGAAATACATCCCCGGCCTCCTTTGCGCGCTGCAGAGTCACTCTGTCGGCATTATAGTCCGCGGCCGTCAGGGTTTCATCCAAGCTCGGCCGTAGGGGCCGGGCCTGGAGGCGGGCACCTTAGTCGAGCAGGTTGTTCTTCATGGCGTAGTAGGTCAGGTCGCTGTTCGACTGCAGGCCCATCTTCTCCATGATGCGGGTACGGTAAGTGGAGACGGTCTTGATCGACAGCGACAGCGCCACGCCGATGTCGGACACGGTCGCCCCCTTGGCCAGCCGCAGGAATACCTGGAACTCGCGGTCCGACAATTCGGTGTGCAGCGCGGTGTTCGGATCGCGGTCGAAACTTTGCGCCAGCAATTCGCCGACCGTCGAACTCACATAGCGGCGGCCCTGGAACACGGTGCGCACGGCGGTTTTCAGTTCGTCCGCTTCGCACTCCTTGTTCAGGTAGCCGTTGGCGCCCATCTTGAACAGGTTCAGCGCGTACTGCTGCGCCGGATAGCCGGACAGAATTAGCACCGGCAGGTTCGGCTGGCCCTGGCGGATGGTGCGCAGGATATCGATGCCGCTCTGGTCGGGCATGGCGATATCGAGCAACAGCACGTCGCAAATTTCGCGGCGTGCGATGTCGAGGGCTTCACGCCCGGTTGCGCCTTCGGCGACGACGGTGAAGTCATCGCCCGACGTCGAAAAAATCTGCTTGAAACCTGCTCGTACAATTTGGTGATCGTCACAAATGGCAACGCGTATCATTGTCTTCCCTTAAATTGTCCTGGCATAGGAAAGAGCCGAGGCGAACCTCACGCCCGGTAGTGCGCATGCGTTGGGTGCTGCACGAAATAACAATATTCTATCACTTCACGCGAGCATACAGCCGCAGCCCTCACACCCGCGCCTGCCAGGTGTTAAACGCCCTGTCGCAGCAGGGCCAGGATCGCCGTCAGCTCGGTGCGGATCATTGCAGTGTCAGGATGCGGGTCGGTGCCGGCGGCGATGCCGCCTGCCACATCGGCCGCCTCATCGGCCGGCATCGCCTCGCCGCCGCGGCTGTCGAGCTTGTTGCGCGCGCCGCTGATGGTAAAACCCTGCTCGTACAACAGTTCGCGAATACGACGGATCAGCAGCACCTCGTGGTGCTGGTAATAACGCCGGTTCCCACGTCGTTTGACAGGTTTCAGTTGAGTAAATTCCTGCTCCCAGTAGCGAAGCACGTGCGGTTTGACCCCGCACAACTCGCTCACTTCGCCGATCGTGAAGTAGCGCTTGGCCGGAATCGACGGCAGCACGATGAGATCGGTCTTGCTCGGACGATCGTTCATGGATCAGTTCAGGCCGCGCGCGCGAGCGGGCTGCTCGCTTCGACCATGCCCTTGAGTTTCTGGCTGGCGTGGAAGGTCACCACGCGGCGCGCGGTGATGGGGATTTCCTCGCCGGTCTTCGGGTTGCGCCCGGGCCGCTGCGGCTTGTCGCGCAACTGGAAGTTGCCGAAGCCGGACAGCTTGACCGCCTCGCCGCGCTCGAGCGCATTGCGGATTTCGTCGAAGAAGGTCTCGACCATGTCCTTCGCTTCGCGCTTGTTGAGGCCCACCTGCTCGAACAACAGTTCGGCCAGCTCGGCCTTGGTGAGGGTGGGCAGGTCCTTCTCGGCCTCATGGCGCACCTTGGCGTCCAGCATCGCGCGATGCAGGTCGGCCGCCAATGCCGATTGGAGTACGGCCGAATCAACGTCGATGTTATTAATTTTCCAGCCCTGCCTTTTAATTCAAGCTACGTTTTGAAGAGATCAGGTACGCATGGTTGCGTTATGTTTTTTCTTTGCAGCGTCCGCCATCGCGGCCATCAGGGCATCGACGACGTCATCCTGCAAGGTGGTTTGAGTATCTTGCAAGCTAAAGCGGAAAGCAAGGCTTTTTTGATCGCCCTCCAAACCCTTCCCGCGATATTCATCAAACAAAACAATGGCTTGCACGATGTTTCCAGCAGGATTTACCTGCTTTTCTGCAATAAAAGCGTCGAGTATATCCTGCGCCGCGACGCTCGTTTGCACCAGCAAGGCGAGGTCGCGCGTGGCGCCCGGAAACTTCGAAATTTCTTCATACTTTGGCACTGGTCGCTGCTGCAGTGCAACCGCATCGACTTCGAACAGCACCGGCGCCTGCGCCAGTTCGTACTTTTGCAGCCAGCGCGGATGCAGCTCGCCGATGAAGCCGATCGCCTTGCCGTCCAGCTCGACGACGGCCGAGCGCCCCGGGTGCAGCGCCGGATGGTCGGTCTTGACGAAACGCAGCGGCAGCGGCGCGAACATCGCTTCCAGGTCCGCCTTGACGTCGAAGTAATCGACGGCACGCGCGGCCTGCCCCCACTGCTCGTCGAACGCGGGGCCATAGGCCATCGCCGCCAGCCGCTTGGGCTGGTCGAAGCCGGCGATCGACAGCGCGCCGTCGACGGCGAACGGGTTGCGCCGGAAGATGGCGCCGATCTCGAACACGCGCACGCGGCTTTGCTTGCGGTTCAGGTTGTAGCGCACGTTGGCCACCAGGCTGCCGATCAGCGACGAGCGCATCACGTTCATCTGGCTGGCGATCGGGTTCTGCAGCTTGATCTGGTCGTTGTTGGCCGAGAAGTCCGTTTCCCAGGCGGCGTCCACAAAACTCATGTTGACCACTTCCTGGTAGCCGAGGTCGGCCATGCGGTGGCGCAGCGCGAACAGCGAGCGGACATGCTCGGGCGCGACGATCATCTCGCTGGCGGCCACCGGCGGCCTGGCCGGGATGTTCTCGAAGCCGTACACGCGCGCCACTTCCTCGATCAGGTCTTCCTCGATCTCGATGTCGAAGCGGTACGATGGCGCCGTCACGGCGAACACGCCCGGCTGCTGCGTGAACGACAGGCCGAGACGCGTGAAGATGTCGGCAATGACGGCGTCGGTGAGCGGCACGCCGATCACCTTCTGCGCACGCGCGGTGCGCAGCGGCACCGGCGCGCGCTGCGGCAGGTTGACGGCCTGGTCGTCGACCGGGTTGACGATGGTGCCGGCAGTGCCGCAGATTTCGACCAGCAGCGCGGTGATGCGCTCGATGTGCTCGACGGTGGTGGCGAAGTCGACGCCGCGCTCGAAGCGGTGCGCCGCGTCGGTCGAGAAGTTGAAGCGGCGCGCGCGCCCCTGGATCGCGTTCGGCCACCAGAAGGCCGCTTCCAGGTAGATGTTGGTGGTGTCGAGAGTGACGGCGGTGGCGTCGCCGCCCATGATGCCGGCCAGCGACTCGATCTGGTTGGCGTCGGCGATGACGCCGACCCAGTCGTCCACCGTCACGGTATTGCCGTTGAGGAGTTTGAGCGTCTCGCCCTTGATGCCCCAGCGGACGTCCAGGCCGCCGTGGATCTTGTCAAGGTCGAACACGTGCGACGGCCGGCCCAGTTCCAGCATGACGTAGTTGGAAATGTCGACCAGCGCCGACACCGAACGCTGGCCGCTGCGCTCGAGGCGCTGGACCATCCACGACGGCGTTTGCGCTCTTGCGTTCAGGCCGCGGATGACGCGGCCGGAAAAGCGGCCGCACAGGTCGGGCGCGCTGATTTTCACCGGCAGCACTTCGGTACCGTTGACCGTCACCGTGCGCACGGACGGCGGCACCAGCGGCGTACCGGTCAGCGCCGACACTTCGCGCGCCACGCCCAGCACCGACAGGCAGTCGGCCTTGTTCGGCGTCAGCTTGATGGTGAACTTGAGGTCGTTGAGGGCAAGGTAGTCGCGGATGTTCTTGCCCACTGGCGCGTCGGCCGGCAGTTCCATCAGGCCGCTGCTGTCATCCGACAGCTTCAGCTCTTTCGCCGAGCACATCATGCCCTGCGACTCGACGCCGCGCAGCATGCCGACCTTGATCTCGAACGGCTTGCCGTCCGCGCCAGGCGGCAGCACGGCGCCGGCCATCGCGCAGATCGCCTTCATGCCGGCGCGCACGTTCGGCGCGCCGCAGACGATATTGAGCAAGGTGCCGGTGCCGACGTCGACGGTGCAGACGTTGAGGCGGTCGGCGTTCGGATGGCGCGACACTTCCAGCACCTGGGCCACGACCACGTTGGAAAACGGTGGCGCCACCGGCTCGACTTCCTCGACCTCGAGGCCGGACATGGTGAGCAGGTGCGACAGTTCATCCGACGTCATCGCCGGGTTGACCATGGTGCGGAGCCACTTTTCGGAAAATTGCATATGCGTGCCTTGCGTGCGAGGGTTATTAGTTGAACTGCTTCAGGAACCGCAGGTCGCCTTCGTAGAAGAGACGCAGATCGTTGATTCCGTAACGCAGCATCGTCAGGCGCTCGAGGCCGGAGCCGAACGCGAAGCCGATGAACTTTTCCGGATCGAGTCCGAAGTTTTTGACCACCGTCGGGTGCACCTGGCCGGCGCCCGACACTTCCAGCCAACGCCCCTTGAGCGGGCCGCTGCCGAACGCGATGTCGATCTCGGCCGACGGTTCCGTGAACGGGAAGTAGGACGGGCGGAAGCGCACCTGCAGGTCGTCGGTCTCGAAGAAGGCCTTGACGAAATTGAGGTAGACGCCCTTCAGGTCGGCGAAGCTGATGTCCTCGGCGATCCACAGGCCTTCGACCTGGTGGAACATCGGCGAGTGGGTGGCGTCGCTGTCGACGCGGTAGGTGCGGCCCGGCGCGATCACCTTGATCGGCGGCGTGTGGGTGCGTGCGTAACGCACCTGCATCGGGCTGGTGTGGGTGCGCAGCAGCAGGGGTTTACCGGTGCTGTCGTTGCCTTCGATGTAGAAGGTGTCCTGCATCGAGCGCGCGGGATGGTTTTCCGGGCTGTTGAGCGCCGTGAAATTGGTCCAGTCGTTTTCGATTTCGGGGCCGTCGGCCACGTCGAAACCGATCGAGCGGAAGATTTCCTCGACCCGCTCCCAGGTGCGCATCACCGGGTGGATGCCGCCGATCGAACGGCCGCGGCCAGGCAGCGTGACGTCGATCGCCTCGGCGTTCAGGCGCGCTTCGAGCACGGCATTGGCCAGCGCATCGCGCCGGGCGCTCAAGGCCGTTTCGATCTGCACCTTGGCCCCGTTGATCAGCGCGCCCTGGGCTTTCTTCTGGTCCGGGTCGAGTTTGCCCAGGCCCTTCATCTGTTCGGTGATCTGGCCAGTCTTGCCAAGGTACTTCGCCTTGGCGTTTTCCAGTGCGGCAGCGTCTTCGGCGGCGATAAAGTCAGCCTGCGCGGCAACGACGAGTTGTTCCAGGGAGTTCATGCGGTTGTGGTTTCCTGTCTGGGTGCGGCGCAGCGCGCCACAATCAAAAACGGGGCACAGGTTTGAACCTTTGCCCCGCTCTTTTCACGCCGCCCTAGGGCAGCGCTTTGGCAATATCGTGCTTACGCAGCGATCTTAGCCTTGACGGCGTTGACAATCGCGGCAAATGCCGGCTTGTCCATCACTGCCATATCGGCCAGGACTTTACGGTCCAGTTCGATAGATGCTTTCTTCAGGCCGTTCATGAACACACTGTACGTTACGCCATGCTCACGGGAAGCGGCGTTGATACGGGCGATCCACAGGCGGCGGAATACGCGTTTCTTGTTGCGGCGGTCACGGTACGCGTACTGGCCAGCGCGCATGACTGCTTGCTTGGCAACACGGTATACCTTGCTGCGGCGACCACGGTAGCCTTTAGCTTGGACAAGAATTTTCTTATGACGGGCACGAGCTGTAACCCCACGTTTTACTCTAGGCATAGTAACTCCTTAAATTGAGTGTGAGATTAAGCCGATGGCATCATGCGTAACACGGACTTCACGTCTGCCTTGTCGACATTGGTGATACCGCGCAGCTGACGCTTGCTCTTGGTGGTTTTCTTGGTCAGGATGTGACGCTTGAAAGCGTGGCCCGACTTGACGGTTCCACCTGGACGCACGCGAAAACGTTTTTTCGCAGAGCTTTTGGTCTTCATTTTAGGCATAGCAGTTCTATCCTGTGGGACAGCTCCATTATAGGATTGCAGGTGGCAACAACTCGCTGCGCTTAGATGCCTGCTTTCACATTAGTTCCATTCCCCGGAAGGAAGGAAGCCGAGGATTATAGCACGCCGGGGTCAGACCCCGGTGTTTCTTTTAAGGGGTCTGACCCTATGTGCTGCAGCGCGCCCACCAATGACAAAGGCGAGTGAGAGACTCACCCGCCTTCGACTCCGAAACGGGGTCAGACCCCCAACGGAACAACCGGGGTTTGACCCCTCGGTCCAACTGATTTATGCTTTTTTCTTCTTCGGCGACAGGATCATGATCATCTGGCGGCCTT
>JBBRXM010000033.1:0-52083 GCA_038248405.1 Burkholderiales bacterium | reverse complement strand
TAGGTTTGGTCTGGGGGGCGGGCACCGCCGCCGATTTCCGGCCCCCGCCAGAAAACCGTCGTCCTCGCGAGGGGGGGATCCTTGCTGTGTCCCGCTCACGATGGATCCCGGTTTCGCGTGGACGACGACGAATATCCTAGCGGGACTGGCCGTCGTTACTTCTTGGCCGGCGCCGGCGACGCGGCGCCGCCCGGGCTGCGGAAGTACTTGAAGAACTCGGAGCTCGGATCGAGCACCATCACGTCGCCGTGGTTCTTGAAGGTGCTGCGATAGGCTTCCAGCGAACGGTAGAACTTGTAGAACTCCGGGTTCTTGCCAAACGCCTCGGCGTAGATCTGCGATGCCTTGGCGTCGCCCTCGCCCTTGATCTTCTCGGCGTCGCGGAACGCTTCGGCCAGGATCACGGTGCGCTGGCGGTCGGCGTCGGCGCGGATCTTCTCGGACTCGGCCGAACCGGTCGAGCGCAGTTCGTTGGCCACGCGGGTACGCTCGGCCTTCATGCGCTCGTACACCGAGTTGTTGATCTGCTCGACGTAGTCGACGCGCTTGAGGCGCACGTCGACGATCTCGACGCCGATCTGCTTCGCTTCGGAGACGACCTTGGTGCGGATCGCTTCCATCACCTTGCCGCGCTCGCCCGAGATCACTTCGCGCACGGTGCGCTTGGTGATTTCGTCGTTCAGCGCCGACTTGACGATCTGGTTCATGCGGTCGCGCGCGCGGCTTTCCTCGCCGCTGAAGCTGACGTAGTACAGGCGTGGATCGGTGATGCGCCACTTGACGAAGGCATCGACGAGGATGTTCTTCTTCTCGGCCGTGATGAAGCGGTCGGCGTCGGGCGTGTCGATGGTGAGGATGCGCTTCTCCAGGTACAGCACGTTCTGGAACGGCGGCGGCAGCTTGAAGTGCAGGCCGGGCGTGCTGATTACTTCACGCACTTCGCCGAGCGCGAACACGATCGCAAAGCGGCGCTGGTCGACCACGAACACGGTCGAGGACAGCAGCATCAGGGCGATGAAGCCGGCGACGAAAAAGCTCACGAGGCGGCTCATCAGCGGCTCTCCCGGTCACGCGAATTTTCGCGGTTGCGGCTGTCCCGCTGGCGTACTTGTTCTACTGTCTGCATGACTTCCTGTGGCGGCGTCGTGGCCGGCGCCGTCTGCACCGGACCGGATTTGGAACCCGCCGCGGCATCGCTGGCGGCAGCCTGCGCGATCAGCTTGTCGAGCGGGAGGTACAGCAGGTTGCTGCCGGACTTGGCGTCGACCAGCACCTTGCTGGCGCTGGAAAAGATCTGCTGCATGGTGTCGAGGTACATGCGGTCGCGCGTGACGCCGGGCGCCTTCTGGTACTCGGCCAGCACCGCCGTGAAGCGGGCGGCGTTACCGGTGGCGTTCTCGGTGACCATGGCGCGATAGGCCTCGGCCTCCTGCGTCAGGCGGATTGCATTGCCGCGCGAGCTGGGAATGACGTTGTTGGCATACGCCTCGCCTTCGCTGCGGGCGCGGGCGCGGTCCTGGCCGGCCTTGACGGCGTCGTCGAACGCGCTTTGCACCTGCTCGGGCGGCTGCACGCTTTGCATCGTCACGTTGGTGATCTGCGCGCCCAGGGCGTAGCGGTCGACGATCGACTGCATCAGCTTGTGGGTATCGATGGCGACTTTTTCGCGTCCTTCGTACAGCACGAAGTCCATCTTGCTCTTGCCGACGACTTCGCGGATCGCCGTTTCGGCGATCTGGCGCACGGTGTCGTCGTCGTGCTCGCGGTTGTTGAAGATCCAGGCGACGGGATCTTTCAGCGTGTACTGCACCGCGAACTGGATGTCGATGATGTTCTCGTCGTCGGTGAGCATCAGCGACTCTTTCGGGTTCTTCGCGCGCACCGAGCCGCGGTAGCCCACTTCGGCGGTACGCACCTGCGAGACGTTGACGATTTCGTGCGACTGGAACGGCGCCGGCCAGCGCCAGTTGAAACCGGCGCCGGTGGTGTGACTGAGTTTGCCGAAGGTGGTGACGACGGCCGACTGCCCTTCCTGCACGATGAAGGCGCCGCTGGCGAGCCAGATGAACAGCACCACCGCGGCGACCACGCCGGCGGTGATGCCGGCGCCGCGCATGTCGGGACGATAGCCGCCCGGCTCGGCGCCGCCGGTGTTCTTCTGGCCGAACATGCGGTTGAGGCGCTGGTTGAAGTCGCGCCACATCTGGTCGAGGTCGGGAGGACCTTCGCCAGGCTTTCTGCCTTCTTGTTTTTTATTGTCGCCGTCAAGGCGCTTGCCCCAACGAGGATCGTTGAGCGACAATTTGACGCCGAGGCGCCGTATGAGGGTAACGAGCATGCTATCGTGGTCCGGCGTTGGTTGAAATACTGTCGGAAGGCGCTTCTGCTTGAACTTCTTCAGGCGCGTAGCCCTCGCCGGCGCGGTCCTGCCCGTCGAAAAGATGGGTCAGGCCGGGCGCCGCCTTGGCCGCTTCTACTATCGCTTGGCGCAGCAGGTCGAGGCCTTCGCCACTCCTGGCGCTGATAAAAACGCGGCTGATTTTATCATACTCATCACGCTCGATCGCCGGCTCCAGCCCGGCCGCATCGATCTTGTTCCATACCAGGATCTGCGGAATATGGTCGGCGCCGATCTCCTTGAGCACCAGGTTGACCTGCTCGATCTGCTCCATGCGCACCGGACTGGCACCGTCGACGACGTGCAGCAGCAGGTCGGCGTGGATGGTCTCTTCCAGCGTGGCGCGAAACGCCGCCACCAGCTGGTGCGGCAGTTCGCGCACGAAACCGACCGTGTCGGAGATGACCACATTGCCCACTTCGGCGCCGAGGTACAGGCGGCGCGAGGTGGTATCGAGGGTGGCGAACAACTGGTCGGCGACGTACACGCCGGCCTTGGTCAGCGCATTGAACAGGGTCGACTTGCCGGCATTGGTGTAGCCGACCAGCGACACCGAAAACGTGGTGTTGCGCCCGCGCGCGCGGCGCTGGGTCTCGTGCTGCTTGCGCAGCTTGGTCAGGCGGATGCGCAACGCCTTGACGCGCTCGCCAATGAGCCGGCGGTCGGTCTCGAGCTGGGTTTCGCCGGGACCGCGCAGGCCGATACCGCCCTTTTGCCGTTCCAGGTGGGTCCAGCCGCGGATCAGGCGGGTGGCCAGGTGCTGCAGCTGGGCCAGCTCGACCTGCAGCTTGCCCTCGTGGCTCTTGGCGCGCTGGGCGAAGATGTCGAGGATCAGGCTGGTGCGGTCGAGCACGCGAACGTTGATGCGTTTCTCGAGGTTGCGCTGCTGGGCAGGCGACAGCGCATGGTTGAAGATGACCAGTTCGATGTCGTCGGCCAGGCAGGCCTGGCCGATCTCGTCGGCCTTGCCGCTGCCGACGAAGTAGGCAGCGTCAGGGCTGGAGCGCTTGGCGGTGATGATGGTGATCGGCTCGGCACCGGCCGACTGGGCGAGCAGCGACAGCTCCTCCACGCTGGCGTCGAAATCGCCAGCGCCGAAATCGACGCCGACTAACGCTGCGCGCATACGCTTCGTGCCTGGGCCGTGTCCATGGCGCCCGTGGCCTTATTCAGCTTCGGTCTCAAGGTTGAGGTTGACGGCGCGCGCCGGTACCACGGTGGAGATAGCATGCTTGTAGACCATCTGGGTAACCGTGTTACGCAGCAGGACGACGTATTGGTCGAAAGATTCGATGTGTCCCTGCAGCTTGATGCCGTTGACCAGGTAGATCGAAACAGGAACATGTTCCTTGCGCAAGGCATTCAGGAATGGGTCTTGTAACAGTTGCCCTTTGTTGCTCATAACAGCTCCGTGTGTTGTTGTAGTTCAAAAATTGGAGGCGACTCGGGCGATTTCAAGGCCTAACGTGTACCAAGGATGATCTTTCTCCAAGAAGCCAAAGATGTCGATAAGCTACTGTAACCTGTTTTGCCGGTTCTTGTCGTACGCCGCGCCGTTATTTCTGCGTTTTGGCAAACGGGTTCTTACCCATGCGCAATTCGATGCGCAGCGGCGTGCCGACCAGGTTGAATGTGTCCCGGAAATGCTTCTCGAGGTAACGTTTATACGGCTCGCCGACCGAGTCGAGGGCGTTGCCGTGGATGACGATGATCGGCGGATTCTGGCCGCCCTGGTGGGCATAGCGCAGCTTCGGCCGGATCGAGCCCTTGCGGCGCGGCTCCTGCTTCTCGACCGCCTCGATCAGCGCGCGCGTCAGGCGCGGCGTCGACAGGTCGGCGGTGGCGGCGGCGTAGGCGGCGTCGACCGACTTCATCAGCGGGCCGATGCCGGTGTTCTTCAGCGCCGAAATGAAGTGTGTCTTGGCGAACGACAGGAAGTCGAGCTTGCGGTCGATGTCGATCTTGATCTCGTCGCGTTCGTCGGAGCGCAGGCCGTCCCACTTGTTGACGGCCACCACCAGCGCGCGTCCCGTTTCGAGGATGAAGCCGGCGATGTGGGCGTCCTGCTCGGAAATGTCCTGCTGGGCGTCGAGCAGCAGGATGACGACGTTCGCTTCCGAGATCGACTGCAAGGTCTTGACGACCGAAAATTTCTCGATCGCTTCGAAGACCTTGCCGCGGCGGCGGATGCCGGCCGTATCGATCAGCGTGTAGTTCTTGCCGTCGCGCTCGAACGGCACTTCGATCGAGTCGCGCGTGGTGCCCGGCATGTCGAAGGCGATCACGCGCTCTTCGCCGATGAGGGTGTTGACCAGCGTCGACTTGCCGACGTTGGGGCGGCCGACGATGGCGATCTTGATGCCGCGCTCGGCAGGTTCGAGTTCCTGGGCGTCGTCCGGGCGCGAGGCGAACGCTTCGTTGAGCGCTTCCTCGACCAGGTCGTTGACGCCGTCGCCGTGGGCGGCGGAGATCACGTACGGGTCGCCCATGCCGAGCTCGTAGAAGTCGGCGACGACCGAGCTGTACTTCATGCCCTCGCCCTTGTTCACCACCAGCATGACCTTGCGGCCCGACTTGCGCAGGAAATCGGTGATGGTCTTGTCGTGCGGCGTCATGCCCTGGCGGCCGTCGACGATGAAGATGACGACGTCCGCTTCGGCGACGGCCTGCTTGGTCTGCAGGGCCATCTGGTGCATGATGCCCTCCTTGGCGACCGGCTCGAAGCCGCCGGTGTCGATGACGAGGAAGGGGCGATCGCCGACGCGGCCTTCGCCATAGTGGCGATCGCGCGTCAGGCCAGGCAGGTCCGCCACCAGCGCGTCGCGCGAGCGGGTGAGGCGGTTGAATAAGGTCGATTTCCCGACGTTGGGGCGACCAACTAATGCTATTACCGGCTTCATGGTGTTATTCGACCGCGATGGCGGTCACTGTCCCAGATTGTGTTTGAAAAATCAGATTCGAGCCGGCGACCAGCGGGACGGATTTCACCGCGCTCCCGTCAGTTGCGGCACGTGCTAAAAAGGCGCCATCTTCCCGTGACAGGAAATGGATGAAGCCCTGGTAATCGCCGACCGCGACAGTGCGGCCGTACGAGACCGGCGTCGACAGACGGCGGTAGCCCAGCTTGTCGTTCTTCCAGGCGCTGGTGCCGCCGTCGCGATTGAAGGCCAGTACGGCGCCCTTGTCGTCGGCGGCGAACACGAAGCGCTGGTCGGCGGCGACGCCGACGTCGGACGACAGTTCCTTGGTCCAGCGGGCGGTGCCGGTGAGCAGGTCGAAGCAGCCGACCCGGCCCTGGTAGGAGACGGCGCAGACGTCGTTCTCGACCACCACCGGGGTGCCGCCGATATCGGTGACGCGTTCCAGTTCGGTGGCGCCGCGCGCTTCGCCGACGGCGATTTCCCAGCGCGGCGCGCCGGTAGCGAGGATCAGCGAGAGCAGCTTGCCGCCCGGCTGGGCGACGATGACGTCCTTGCCGGCGACGACCATGCCGGGCGCGTTACGCAAGGTCAACGGCGGCGACGGCCGCTGCACGGTCCATTTCTTTTCGCCCGTTTTGGCGTCGAGGCCGACGATGCGGTTGTCGACCGAGCGCACCACCACCATGCCCTGCGCCACCGCCGGCGCCGACAGCACTTCGCTGGACGCCTGGCTGGTCCACAGCTGCTTGCCGTCCATGTCGAAGGCCAGCACCAGGCCCTTGGCGGCGCCGACGACGACGATGCTGCCGTCGGTGCCGACGCCGGCCGTCAGCGGGCTCTTGGCGTTGATGCGCCAGACCTGGCGGCCGCTGGCGGCGTCGATGCGCGCGATGGCGCCGTCACCGCCGGCGACGATGACGTCGCTGCCGGCCAGCGCCGGCGAGAGCGCGTAGTCGTGCGCCTTGCCGATGTCGAGTTTCCACGCGGTGCGCACGGCCATCGAGCCCTTGAGCTCGACCAGCGGCGCCGGCAGGTTGCCCTTCGGCTTGGAAGCAAAAGGGTTCATCGAACTCAACGTCGAACAGCCGGCCATCAGCGCCAGCATGCTGACGCCAACCAGTTTCTGGGTAATACGCATAGTCATTAACCTTGTTGTTTTATTTGTTCTTGGGCAAATTGATCAGATTCTGATCAGGCCGGCGATTTCGTCACCGTCACCGCGGCAGGCACGACGCCGCCGATCGACTCGAGCTTGACTTCGACGAGCTTGCGGCCAGGGTTGCGCTTGTCCATCGCGGCGATCGCGGCCAGATACGCGGTGCGAGCCTCGGCGATCTTGTTCTGCGCCACCAGGAGGTCGCCCTTGCGGTCGGCGACCGAGCCGGCGAACTGCGGCGGGAACTCGGTGGCGAGCAGCTTCAGGCCTTCGTCGTAGGCTTTCTCGTCGAGCAGCACGCCGGCCAGGCGCAGCTTGGCGATCGACTTGTATTCGTCGCTGCCGTGCTCGATCGCCCATTGCAACTGGGCTTTCGTGGCCTTCAGGTCGTTGGCGTCGAAGGCGCCCTTGGCGGCGGCCAGCGCGGCCATCTGGCCGTAGGCGGTGGCGCCGTACTTGCTCTCGATGTCGGCGGCGATGCGCTGCACCTTGGCGTTGTCCTTCTCGATCAGCGACTTTTGCAGGTCTTCGTACAGCACCGAGGCGTCCGACGCCTGGCTGCGCTGGTGCGAGGTCCAGAAGTTGTAGCCGGCAAAAGCGGCCAGCGCAATGATCAGCACCCAGGTCAGCAGGTTGCCGTACTTGTTCCAGAACGCCTTCAGGTCCGCTAGTTGTTCTTGTTCTTCGAGATCGTATGCCATGGAATTGTCGTTTTAATGGTTGATAGGAAACGTCGGTGTGCTTAGTGGTGGTAATGCACGTGATCGTGGTCGTGGTCGTCGCCGACGATCTGGTCGACCAGGTAGTCGACGACCTCGTCGAACGGCACCGTGCTCTGCTGGGTGTCGCCGGCGCTGCCGCGCATTGCCTTCACCGCCGCCACGTGGCCGGCCACTTCATCCTCGCCGAGGATGACGGCGAACGCCGCGCCGCTGGCGTCGGCCTTCTTCATCTGGTTCTTGAAGCTGCCCGGGCCGCTCGCAGCCGCGCAATGTAGCACAACATCGAGGCCGGCATCGCGAATTCTCTCGGCCAGCACGAAGGCCTGCATCTGCGCGGCCTCGCCCTGGTGCACCATGTAGACGTCGCACTGCGACGGCGCGGCCGCTTCGCCGCTTGACTTCATCAGCTCGATCAGGCGCTCCATGCCCATCGCGAAACCGACCGCGGGGGTAGGCTTGCCGCCGAACATTTCGATGAGCGGATCGTAACGGCCGCCCGCGCAGACGGTGCCCTGCGCGCCCAGTTCGTCGGTGACGAATTCGAACACGGTGCGGTTGTAGTAGTCGATGCCGCGCACCAGGCGCGTGTTGACCGTGTACGGCACGTTGTTGTGGTCGAGGATCTGCTTGACGCCGTTAAAGTGCGCCAGCGATTCGCCGTCGAGGTAGTCGAGCAGTTTGGGCGCGCCGTTGACCAGGTCCTGCATGGCCGGGTTCTTGGTGTCGAGGATGCGCAGCGGGTTGGTGTGCAGGCGGCGCTTCGCTTCGGCGTCGAGGGTGGCGTCGTTCGCTTCGAAGTAGGCGATCAGGTCGGCGCGGTGGCGCAGGCGCTCGGCGGCGTCGCCGATCGAGTTCAGTTCGAGGCGGATGTTTTCCAGGCCGAGGTCGTCCCACAGGCGGCGGCACATCATGATCAGCTCGGCATCGATATCGGGGCCGGTGAAGCCGATCGCTTCCGCGCCGAACTGGAAGAACTGGCGGTAGCGGCCGCGCTGCGGACGCTCGTGGCGGAACATCGGGCCCTTGTACCACAGGCGTTTGGGGCCGTCGTAGACCAGGTTGTGCTCGAGCACGGCGCGCACGGTGCCGGCGGTGCCTTCAGGGCGCAGGGTCAAGAGGTCGCCGTTCATCGAATCGGTGAAGGAATACATTTCCTTCTCGACGATGTCGGTGACGGCGCCGATCGCGCGCGCGAACAGGCCCGTCTCTTCCAGGATCGGGGTGACGATCTTCTGGTAGCCGTAGCTTTTCAGGATCGACTCGGTGGTGTTTTCCAGCAGCTCCCACAGCGGCGCTTCGGCCGGCAGGATGTCGTTCATGCCTTTGACGGCGACGATTTTCTCAGCTTTTTTGTTCTCAGCCATCTCTATATCACTTCAATAAATTCTGTTGCTCTGTAATTTCAGAATGTCGCCAAGGAATCCCGGCTTGCAAGCCGGGACCGTTCCGCCGGAGAGCGGCATGCCGTTCTAAACTCCGGCTACACCTACAATTTTTTCTTGCTTGCTCATTTATTTTTTACCGTAATTCGTTTGTACGTAATTTAAGACGATGGCCTGGAATTCCTGGACGATGTTTTCGCCGCGCAGGGTGACCGTTTTCTGGCCGTCGACGAACACCGGCGCGGCCGGCGATTCGCCCGTGCCCGGCAGGCTGATGCCGATGTTGGCGTGCTTCGATTCGCCGGGGCCGTTGACGATGCAGCCCATCACGGCCACGTTCATCGCTTCCACGCCCGGATAGGACTTCTTCCACTCCGGCATCTGCTCGCGCAGGTAGGTCTGGATGTTGTCGGCCAGTTCCTGGAAGGTGGTCGAGGTGGTGCGGCCGCAACCAGGGCAGGCGATCACCATTGGCGCGAACTTGCGCAGGCCCATGGTCTGCAGGATTTCCTGGCCGACGATCACTTCCTTGGTGCGGTCGCCGCCCGGTTCCGGCGTCAGCGAAATGCGGATGGTGTCGCCGATGCCTTCCTGCAGCAGCACCGACAGCGCCGCGGTGGAGGCGACGATGCCCTTGCTGCCCATGCCCGCTTCGGTCAGGCCCAGGTGCAGCGGGTAGTCGCAGCGGCGCGCCAGCTCGCGGTAGACGGCGATCAGGTCCTGCACGCCGGAGACCTTGCACGAGAGGATGATCTTGTCGCGGGCGAGACCGAGTTCCTCGGCGCGCACGGCATTGTCGATGGCGGACGTGATCAGCGCTTCGTACATTACCGCCTGCGCGCTCCAGGGCTGGGCGCGGCCGGCGTTCTCGTCCATGATGCGCGCCAGCAGCGCCTGGTCGAGCGAACCCCAGTTGACGCCGATGCGCACCGGCTTGTCGTACTGCGCGGCCACTTCGATCATCTGCGCGAACTGGCTGTCGCGCTTGGCGCCCTGCCCCACGTTACCGGGGTTGATGCGGTACTTCGACAAGGCGCGCGCGCACTCGGGAAAGTCGCGCAGCAAGGTGTGGCCGTTGTAGTGGAAGTCGCCGACCAGCGGGACGTCGATTTCCATGCGGTCGAGCTGCTCGCGGATCAGCGGCACGGCCGCCGCCGCTTCCGGCTTGTCGACGGTGATGCGCACCAGCTCGGAGCCGGCGCGCGCCAGTTCCTTGACCTGGATCGCGGTGCCGATGACGTCGGCCGTATCGGTGTTGGTCATCGACTGGATGACCACGGGGGCGTCGCCGCCGACCCAGACGCGGCGCTCGCCGTGCGTGACCAGCACGCTGCGGCTGGCGCGCCGCGCGAGCGGGCCGGAGGGTATCGCCAGATTGGAAGAAGACATAATGAACGTGTGTTTGTTTACTTGAGGTTGACGCGCGAGACGGTGCTGCCCGATACCGGCGGCAGCGGCACGGCGGCGCCGCGCAAGGTGACGCCGACGGCGCCCGGCTTGCCGACGACCAGCATGACCGGTTCGGTGATGTCGAACGATTCGGTGGTGCCGCCCTTGACCAGGCGCGAAATGAGCGGGGCACCCTTGGCGCGCCGCACTTCGATCCAGGAGTCTTCGCGCACTTCCAGCACCAGCGCGTTGGCGCCGGGCGCCGGCGCGGCGACGGCCGCGCTCTGCTGCGGCGCCACGCCGGCGGCGGGCGAGCCGGCCGTGGTGGAACTGGGCGGCGGCACCGAAATGAGCGGCACCGACGGGTTTTGCAAGGCGTTGGCGGGCAGCGCCGGCGCAGTGGCGACCGGCGCCGTCGTCGAAGTCGCTACCGACAGGTTCGGCTGCAGCACGGCGGTGGACGAGGCCGAAGCGGCCGGCCCCTGGCCGCGCGCAAGCAGGTTCGACACCAGGCCGAAGTGCCAGGCGGCGGCCGCGGCGGCAGCGACCGCCACCACGGCGACGATCGGCACGATCGGCAGCGGCGCGCGCTTGCCGTAGGTGGGGAAGCGCACCTCGGCGAACGAGGCCGGCTTGTCGCGCCGCACGGTGGTGCCGGTGGCGTCGGTCGGGCCGGGGGCGTCGAGCGCGATCTGTGCCACCAGCGGCGTGGCGTCGAGCTTGACGATCTTGGCGTAGGCGCGCACGAAGCCGCGCACGACGGCCGGGCTCGGCAACGAGGCGTAGTCGCCGGCCTCGAGGGCGACGACCTGGCGCACCGCCAGCTTGAGCTGGTCGGCCACCTGTTCGACGGTCCAGCCCATCGCCTCGCGCTGGGCGGCCAAAGTCCTGCCCGGAATGCCGTGGCTATCGGGTGCTGCCGGCTGTTCTGCCCACTCTGAACTCATTGTCGTTCCTGTTTCATTCATCAAATGCACCGCGCTGGAAAGCCGCATACTCTGGCGAGCCGGGATGGTGCCGGCGCAACAAGGTGCCGAGGCTCGCTTCCGAGGCCTTGTCGCCAAGCCGGCGGTCGATCCGCATCGCCAGCCACAGCACGTCGGGCGACAAGCTGTCGAGCTTGGCGGTCGCTTTCACGCGGTTGATAAAAAATCCGGCGCGCTGGTAGTCGCGCCGCTCATAATAAACCCGCGCCAGGTTGGCGTTGGTGGCAGGATGATCGGGCTCGTAGCGCAAGGCGTCAAGCAAATAGCGCTCCGCGGCCTCGAGGTTCTTCATTTTCAGGCTGCACGAACCGGCGTTGAGCAGCGCCTTGACGGGCGACTGGTAGGCCGGGTTCTTCAGCGCCGACTCGAACAGCGCGATGCCCTGCGTGCCCTTGCCGTGCTGGCACAGGAAGGAGCCGTAGTTGTTGGCCAGGTCCGGATTGCGCGGCGCCAGCTTGATGGCGCGCTGGAAACTCGCGTCGGCCAGCGCCGTTTCGCCCATCTGCGAATAGATCAGCGCGCGCACGCCGTAGGCATCGGCAAAATCGGGCTGGATGGCAATTGCCTGCTTGACCTCGTCGAGCGCCACTTCCAGCTTGCCGTCCTGGAAGTAGCCCACCGCCAGCTGCAGGCGGATCGAGGCGCGCTTCTCGGACGGGCTCTGGTCGGAGGCGGTCTTGATGTCGCCGCTGTCGCTCTTGCCGGTGCCGCCGCCGGCACAGCCAGCGAGGGCGATCGCCAGCAGGGTGGCGGCGAGCGCGCGGGAGATGCCCGCGCTCAAGAACGGACCTCGACGATGCGGCCGAAGTTGGCGCCGAATTTCTTCTTGTACTCGTCCATTTTCTCCATCCTTTCCTGTACACGGGTGCGGTCCTGGACTTCGCCGGCCAGCTGGCCGCAGGCGGCGTCGATGTCGTCGCCGCGCGTCTTGCGGATGGTGGTGACCAGGCCGCCGTCGATCAGCACCTGGGCGAAGGCCTTGATGCGCGGATTTTTCGAGCGCAGCAGGCCGGACTCGGGGAACGGATTGAACGGGATCAGGTTGAACTTGCACGACACGCCGACGACCGGGTCGCCCACCAGCGCCAGCAGCTCGCGGGCGTGCTCGTCGCTGTCGTTGACGCCGTCGAGCATGCAGTATTCGAAGGTGATGAAGTCGCGCGGGGCGAACTCGAGGTAGCGCTTGCAGGCGGCCATCAGTTCGCGCAGCGGGTATTTCTTGTTGAGCGGGACCAGGCTGTCGCGCAGCGCATCGTTGGACGCGTGCAGCGACACGGCCAGCGCCACCGGCACTTCCTGCGACAGCTTGTCCATGTTCGGCACCACGCCCGAGGTCGACAAGGTGACGCGGCGGCGCGACAGGCCGTAGGCGTTGTCGTCGAGCATGAGTTTGAGGGCGGTGACGGTCGGCTCGAAGTTCAGCAGCGGCTCGCCCATGCCCATCATCACCACGTTGGTGATCTGGCGCTCGCCTTTCGGGCCGGGCTCGATGCCCTTGGTGCGGCGCAGTTCGAATTCGGCCATCCACAGCTGGCCGATGATTTCCGACACGGTCAGGTTGCGGTTGAAGCCCTGCTTGCCGGTCGAACAGAAGCGGCAGTTGACGGCGCAGCCGGCCTGGGTCGAGATGCACAGCGTGCCGCGGTTTTCTTCCGGGATGAACACGGTTTCGACGGCGTTGCCGTTGCCGACGTCGACCAGCCACTTGCGGGTGCCGTCGGTGGACGTGTTGTCGCTGATGACGCTTGGGGAGCGCACTTCGGCACGCGTCTTGAGCTTGTCGCGCAGCGACTTGGCCAGGTCGGTCATGCTGTCGAAATCGCTGGCGCCGAACTGGTGTATCCAGCGCTGCAATTGCTTGGCGCGAAACGGCTTCTCACCCAAGTCGGCGCAGTAAGCGACGAGTTGCGCGGGATCGAAGTCCAGCAGGTTGGTGAGAGTCGTCATATTCAGTATTCCAGGTTTTCAAAAAGCCGTTCCCGCGCGGTGGCAGCTGGGAACGGCGGCGGTGGCCGGCGCCGCGGGCGCCGTCACCTTGTTGCCATTACTTCACTTCTGGGAAGAAGTAAGCGATTTCCACTTTTGCAGCGTCGACAGCGTCGGAGCCGTGAACGGCGTTGGCGTCGATCGAATCGGCGAAATCGGCGCGGATGGTGCCGGCTTCTGCTTTCTTCGGATCGGTCGCGCCCATCAGGTCACGGTGCTTGAGGACGGCGTTTTCGCCTTCCAGGGCCTGGATCATGACTGGGCCCGACACCATGAAGTCGACCAGGTCCTTGAAGAAGCCGCGCTCTTTGTGAGCGGCGTAGAAGCCTTCAGCCTGTTCGCGCGACAGCTGGGTCATGCGGGCGGCGACGATCTTCAGGCCGGCGTTTTCAAAGCGGCTGTAGATTTGGCCGATGACGTTTTTTGCAACTGCGTCTGGTTTGATGATCGACAGGGTGCGTTCGATTGCCATGTGTAAAAACTCCAATAAAAAGAAAGGTTTAAATCGAGAAAATAAGGACTCAATCAACCTTTGATTTTACCATACAACACCCCACCTGACTGATATTGCACCAGCGGCGGCGGGAGTGATAGAGTGGCGCCAGTAAATCTGGAGGGCAATAGCGTCGAATCCATGCGCCTTTCCAGCGCTGTGCTATGCTTTTAATGCGTTTTCACCTTTTCCACGTATCGGAGGCACTATGATTCCAACCATGCAACAAGGCTACGGATATGCGGTAGACAGCCAGGCCGTGCGCCATCGCGTCCTGCGCAACACCTACTGGCTGCTGGCGCTGTCGATGATCCCGACGGTGCTGGGGGCGTTCGTCGGCGTCACCATGCAGGTGCCGATTCCATCCGGAATGATGGGCTTCGTGCTTTTCATGGCCATTGCATTCGGCTTCATCTACGCGATCGAAAAGACCAAGCACTCGGCGGCCGGGGTCGGCTTCCTGCTCGGCTTCACGTTCTTCATGGGCCTGCTGCTGACGCCGCTGCTGCGCCACACGCTCGGCTACAGCAACGGCGGCAGCCTGATCATGACCGCGTTCGGCGGCACCGCCTGCATCTTCGCGGTGATGGCCAGCGTGGCGACGGTGTCCAAGCGCGACTTCTCGATGATGGGCAAGTGGCTGATGGCCGGCGTGCTGGTGCTGATCCTGGCATCGGTGGCCAACATCTTCCTGGGCATGTCGGCGCTGTCGATCGTGATCTCGGTGATGGCAATCGGCATCTTCTCGGCCTTCATCCTGTATGACGTGCAGCGCATCATCAACGGCGGCGAGACCAACTACATCAGCGCCACGCTGTCGATCTACCTGGACGTGTACAACATCTTCACCAGCCTGCTGTCCCTGCTGGGCATCGGTGGCGGCAGCCGCGACTGATCGCGCGCTGCTGAAACAAGAAAGCCGACCTGCGGGTCGGCTTTTTTTATGGTCGCAGGCAGACCGCGGAGTCGGTGGCGTCATTCACACCAAACCGGGGTCTGACCCCGCAGGGTCAGACCCCAAGTTCGAAGACGGCCATCGACTCGACGTGCGAGGTGTGCGGGAACATGTTGACCACGCCCGCCTTCATCAGCACGTAGCCGGCTTCGTGGGTCAGGATGCCGGCGTCGCGCGCCAGGGTCGATGGGCTGCACGAGACGTAGACGATGCGCTGCGGCAGCATGTCGGGGCGGCTGGCGCGCAGACCGGCCAGCGCCTGCGCCAGTGCCATCGCGCCGTCGCGCGGCGGATCAATCAGCATGCGGTCGAACTTGCCCAAGGCGACCAGATCCTCGGTGGTGACGTCGAACAGGTTACGCGTCTCGAACGTGATCTTGGCGGACAGGCCGTTGGCTTTTGCGTTGTCCAGCGCGCGCTGGGTCAGGCTGGTGCTGCCTTCGATGCCGACGACTTCGCGCGCCCGCGTGGCCAGCGGCAGCGTGAAGTTGCCAAGACCGCAGAACAGGTCGGCCACGCGGTGCTGCGGCTGCACGTCCAGCAGGCGCAGCGCGGTCGACACCAGCACCCGGTTGATCATGTGGTTAACCTGGGTGAAGTCGACTGGCTTGAACGGCATCTTCACGCCGAACTCAGGCAGCGTGTAGTACAGCTCCTGATCGAGCGGATAGAACGGCGCCACCGTCTCCGGCCCCTTGGTCTGCAGCCACCACTGGATGTTCCACTGGTCGGCAAAGCTTTTCAGCAGGGTCGCATCGGCCGCCGTCAACGGCGCCATGATGCGCAGCACCATGGCGGTGATAGTCTCGCCCACCGCCACCTCGATCTGCGGCACCTGGTCGTAGATCGACAGTGCGCCAATGAGCGCGCGCAGCGGCAGCAGCATCGCCTCGACGTGCGGCGGCAGGATCTTGCATTCGCTCATGTCGGCGACGAAGGCGGAGCGCTTTTCGTGGAATCCCACCAGCACTTTGTCCTTCTTGGCCACGTGACGCACCGACAGGCGCGCGCGGTAACGGTAGCCCCAGGTCGGCCCGTACATCGGCCGCATGATGTTTTCCGATTTGACCTTGCTGATGTGCCAGAGGTTGTCTTCCAGTACGCGCTGCTTCATCGCCACCTGCGCCGACGGCTCCAGATGCTGCATCGAGCAGCCGCCGCAGTTGTCGAAGTGCTTGCACTTCGGCTCGACCCGCATCGGCGTGGCGTGGTGCAGCTCGGTCATGCGGGCCGCTTCCCAGTTCTTCTTTTTCTTGAACGTGAGGAAGCTGACGCGTTCGCCCGGCAGCGCGCCTTCGACAAAAATCACCTTGCCATTGGAACCATCTTCGTTTTGCAGATGGCCTACGCCGCGCGCGTCCATGTCGAGGGATTTGATGTCAATCTGGATATCTGGCATAGCGAGTCGGCAATGAGGGGCGGCGGGCACAGGCGCCCGCGGCAGGGAAAGATTGGGGAAAGAAAGCGTGACAGCGGGCCCTTCAGCCCGGGCGCATCATAGCAAGGAATCGCGCAGCACGCCACGGGCGGCCATCGCCCGCTTCAGCTTGACGAGCGCTTCCTGCTGGATCTGGCGCACCCGTTCGCGGGTGACGCCCATCTCCTCGGCCAGCGTTTCGAGCGTGGCCGGATCGTCGTTGTCGAGGCCAAAGCGGCGCATCACGACGATGCGCTGCTTGTCGGGCAGCTTGGTGAGCCAGTCGCGCACCAGCACCGTCATCTCGTGATGCTCGGCGAGCGCGTCGGGGCTGTCGTCGGCGTCGCCGGGCAGCATGTCCATCAGGCTCGACTGCGGATCGTTGTCGAGCGGGGCGTCGAGCGAGGTGGCGTGCTCGGACAGCGCCAGGATGTCCTGCACCTCTTCGACGGGGCGACCGACCAGGTGGGCGATGTCCTCGGCGGTGGCGTCCTTGCCGTTGTGGTGCTGGGCTTCGAGGTGGTACTTGGCGCGCAGCACCTGGTTCAGTTCGCGCACCATGTGCACCGGCAGGCGCACCGTGCGGGCCTGGTTCATGATGGCGCGCTCGATGCTCTGGCGGATCCACCAGGTGGCGTAGGTGGAGAAGCGGAAACCGCGCTCCGGCTCGAACTTGTCGATGGCGCGCATCAGGCCGATGTTGCCCTCCTCGATCATGTCGAGCAGGACGACGCCGCGGTTGATGTAGTGCTTGGCGATCGAGACCACCAGCCGCAGGTTGTGTTCGATCATCGTCTGGCGGGCGCTGAAGTCGCCGGACTTGGCCAGCGTGGCGAAATGGACTTCCTGCGGAGCGGTCAGCAACGCGCGCGTGCCGATCTGGTTGAGGTAGTGCTGGGTGGTGTCGGTCGAGAGCTCGGCCGCCAGTACTTTTTTCAGTTCATCGACGCTGGCCAGCGCCACGCCAGGCTCGACCGTCGCTTCGCGGCCGGGATCGGCGCCGTCGTCGGGATCGATCACGCTGTCGTCGAGCGGCCCGTCTGAAAAATCGTCCGGGCCCGAATCGTCTTCCAACTGGTGCGGCGGCAGTGTCATGGGCGTTTCATGGCATGGGCTTAGCGGGTTGGCAAGAACCTGGATGGGTCGACCGGTTTGCCCTGCTGGCGGATCTCGAAGTGCAGTTTGACCGAATCGGCGTCCGAATCGCCCATTTCGGCGATCATCTGGCCCTTGTTTACGTTCTGGCCTTCCTTCACCACGATGCTGCGGTTGTGAGCGTAGGCCGACAGCAAGCTGTTGCTATGCTTGACGATTACAAGGTTACCATAACCGCGGATGCCGCTACCAGCGTACATGACTTTTCCGGCGCCGGCGGCCATCACCTGCTGGCCGGGCTTGCCGGCGATGTCGATGCCCTTGTTCTTGCCTTCATCGAAAGTGGCGACGATCTTGCCGTCGGAAGGCCACATCCAGCTGAGCTTTTCGTCGTCGGCGGCGCTGACGGCGCTGCCCGGCGCGACGGCCGGCGCCGGCACTGTCGCCACTTCCGGCCTGTCAGCCTTCGGTTCGCTGCGCTCGACGCGCGCGCCCTCTTCCTTCTTTATTTCGGCCAGCACGGCGTCGGACGGGCGCTTGTCGATGCGCGGCACGGGCCTTTTCGGCACCGCCACCGGCACCGGGCGCTCCGGCATCGGGATCGCCGTGGTGCGGACAGTACTCTCGTGTTCAGGCGGCGCCACGCGCAGCACCTGGTCGACCTTGATGTCGTTGGGGTCGGCCAGCTTGTTCCAGGCGACGATGTCGCGGTAATTCTGGCCGTGATCGAGCGCGATGCGCAGCAAGGTGTCGCCGCGCTTGACGGTGTAGGTGCCGCGGGCGTCTTCCTTGACTTCGACTGGCGCGGCGGCCGGGCGGCTGGCGGCCGGCGGCGCGCGGTCGACGACGGGCGCGCGGCGGGTGGTGTGGCTGCAGGCACTGAGCAGGCCGAGGGACAGGGTCAGCAAGAGGAAATGGCGTGTTTGTTTCATTCTCATCAGTATTTGGTTTCGCTATCGCAGGGCTCAATACAGGACTAGACAGTGCCTGGACGCAACGGTACAAAGTGACAAGCTTCCAGCGTTTCACTCATCCAGTCGGTCTTGCCGCTGCGGGTAATCAGTTGCAGGTGTTGTACCTGCGCGCCCACCGGCGCGACCAGACGGCCGCCGATGGCAAGTTGTTCGAGCAGTGCCCGCGGCACTTCGAGGCCGGCTGCGGCCAGGATGATGCCGTCGAACGGGGCCACTTGCGGCAAGCCAAGCATACCATCTCCGTACTGCAAACGCAGGTTCGAAATGCGCAGCGGCCGCAAATTGGACTTGGCCAGTTCGTGCAGCGGCTTGATGCGCTCGATGGAGTATACCTCTTGCGCCACGCAGGCGAGCACGGCAGCCTGGTAGCCGCAGCCGGTGCCGATTTCGAGCACGCGGCCGAGCTTGCCGCCGTTGCGCATCACTTCGATCATGCGCGCCACGATGTAGGGCTGGGAAATGGTCTGGTGGTGGCCGATCGGCAGCGAGGCGTCGATGTAGGCCTGCGCCGACAGCGCCGGCTCGATGAACAGATGGCGCGGCACCCGCTCCAGCGCGGCCAGCACCAGCGGATCCTGCACGCCCTGCTTTGCCACGCGCGCGACCATCTGGCGGCGGATCGCGTCCGACACCATCAGGTCCGGCCGCGGCGCGCTCGGCGCTGCCGGCTGGGCCCGCTGCATCGCCTCGCTGTGCGACTTCGACGGCGCCGCGCTGCTGCGCGCCGGCACGTAGGGCGCCACCACCGCCGTGCTGGCGGCGTTGCGGGTGGCCGTCTGCGGCGTGGCCACCGGCGCCGGCGCATACGGCCCCTTGCCGGCGCCGGCGCGCGTCAGCGACGACAGCGGCAAGGGGAAGTTGCTGCTCTTCGGGGCGCCGAACCGGTCTTTCATGCCAGCCCCTGCGCCAGTTGCGCGAGCTGGTCCTTGTGGGTCAGGTCGACCTGCAGCGGCGTGACCGACACGTGGCCCTGGGCGACGGCATGGAAATCGGTGCCCTCGCCGGCGTCGCGGGTGGCGCCCGGCGGGCCGATCCAGAAAATTTCGCGCCCGCGCGGGTCAAGCGCGCGGATCACCGGCTCGGCCTGGTGGCGGCGCCCGAGCCGGGTCGCCTGCACCCGTCCGAGCTGCTCATAGGGCAGGTTCGGGATGTTCACGTTCAGCAGGTAGGGCGCCGACAATTCCTCGAAGCGGCGCAGCACGATGTCGCGCGCCAGCCTGGCGGCGGCCTCGATATGGGTCCAGCCGAACTCGGCCTGGGAGAAGGCGATCGCCGGGATGCCGAACAGGTAACCCTCGGTGGCGGCGGCGACGGTACCGGAATAGAGGGTGTCGTCGCCCATGTTGGGGCCATTGTTGATGCCGGAGACGACCAGGTCGGGCCGGTAGTCGAGCATGCCGGTGAGGGCCACGTGCACGCAGTCGGTCGGCGTGCCGTTGACGAAATAGAATCCGTTGGAGGCTTGCTGAACCGACAAGGGACGGTCGAGCGACAGAGAGTTCGACGCGCCCGAGCGATTGCTGTCGGGGGCGACGACGACGATGTCGGCTACCGCGGCGAGCGCTTCGGCCAGGGCATTGATGCCGGGGGCGAGATAGCCGTCGTCATTACTGATAAGTATTCTCATGCAGCAATTTTACCCGAATCGCCGGCCGCGTCGACGACCCCGGGTGAAACATTCGTTGCGGCAGATACGGGGCAGCTCAGTGGTGAGCGCTGCAACGATCGTGCGCTCACCACAGAACAGACCGCCGAAGCAGCGACTTCCCTGCAGCGTCAAAAGCATCCGCTTTCCTCGAAGCTGGCCGGCCCGGCAGCGCCGCCGCTACTGCCCGGCGGCCTGGCGGCCGCCGGTCGCGTCGAGCAGCGCGCCTTCGAAAAACGTCACCATCGCCTCGCCGAAGGCCAGCAGCGCATCCTTGTCGTTCTTGTAGGCGCGCTTGATCATGTTGACCCCCTTGCGCCGCAAGGGCGCGGCGACGTTGGGGCGCAGCACCATCTTGCCCAGGCTCTCGGCCATCTCGAAGGCCTCGCCGGGGCTGTGGATCAGCAGGTTCTCCATCTGCTCGAGCTTTTCGTGCAGCGAAACGTCGGCGCCGGCGCCGGCGCCGCGCGGCTCGAGGATGGCGCGCCGCATGCCGAGCACGCCCAGGTCCGATTCATGCGGCCCCGACGCCATGCCGATCTGGCGCAGCCGGTCTTTGCCGCGCTGCACCGTTTCGCTGAGCTTGCGCGCGCCGGTGGCGTCGCCCTGGCTCGACAAGGTAGCCGCCAGCAGCTTTTTGCTGTGCAGCGTCTGCATGTCGTCCATGCCGAGGATGCGTTCGTGCAGGTTCACGACGTGCTGCTGCAGGCGCCGCGCCGCTTCGAGGTCGCCCTGCTCGGCCAGGGTGCTGGCCAGCCGCATCTGGATGCCGAGGGTGTCCGGATGCTCGGCGCCGAGGCGCAACTGGTGCGACCTGAGCAAGGCTTCCTGGATCGCCTGCACGGCGTTGAATTCGCCCTGGGCGGCGAGGATCTCGGCCAGCGCCTCGCGCGCCTGCACGGTATCGCGGTGTTCGGCGCCGGCGTGGCGCTCGCGCGCGCGCACCACTTCCTCCTGCAGTTTGCGCGCGTTGCCGAAGTCCTTCAGTTCGCACAGCAACAGCGACAGCCGCTCGGTGCTGCGCAAGGTATCCTGGTGCTCGCTGCCGAGCAGGCGCTGGCGCCCGTCGAGCACGCGTTCGTACAGCATGCGGGCGAAGTCGAGGTTGCCCGAGCGCAGCACGGTGTCGGCCTGCGCGGCCAGGCTGGCCAGCGTCATCGCGTGGGCGGGGCCGCAGCGTTCGGTCCAGGTCTCGGTGATACGCTCGTGCAGCGGCAGTGCCGTGGCGAATTCGCCCAGCAGGGCCAGCGTGGCGGCCAGGCCCGCCTGCGCCGCCAGCGTTTCGGGATGGTCGGCGCCGAGCAGCTTCTGGCACTCCTCGGTGAGCAGTTCGTACAGGAACCTTGCCTCGTGTGGCTTGCCGACCTGGCGCAGCAGCTCGGCCAGGCTGGCGCGGCTGGCGCGGGTATCGGCGTGGTCCTCGCCCAGCAGGCGCTCGCGCAGCCGGGTGCTCTCTTCGTAACATTGCTGGGCCTGGCGTTCCCTGCCCTGCCGCCGGTACAGGTCGCCGAGCCGCTTGAGGTCGGCCGCGAGTGGCACCGACACTGCCGTCGAGATGCCGTCGGCCGACAGCAGGCGCGCCGCGGCGATGCTGCCGAGCAGCCCGACCTCGGCGTGCGACTGCCACGGGAAGTGGCCCTCGGCCACCCAGTCGAGCAGCGTTTCGAAGGTGCGCGTGAGGGAGAAGCGGTCGCCCTCCGGATCGGCGCGCACCGACAGGTGCTCGCCGCTGGACATGGCGTTGGTCTGCTGCAGCTGCACCTCGTCGAGGTAGCTGTCCAGCGAGAGCTGGGCCATGCCATAGGAGTCGCGCAGCAATTTTTCCAGTGCCGGCTGGTAGCCGACCAGGCCCTTGTGCGGGTCGCCGCGGCGCCATTGCTGGCGGCGCTGGCAGTCGGCGCTGTCGATCGAGCACGGCAGCGGGTAGAGCAGCAGCGGGCGCTGTTCGTCCTCGTGGCTGCAGCGGTATTCGATGGAACGGTTGACCACCCCGGCTAGGCCCTCCAGGCTGCGCTGGTTGGGGGTGAACAGGCCGACCAGCTTGCGCGGCAGCAGCGTGGTGCAGATGCTGACGGCGGCCGAGCGGCCGCTGCGGGCGTCGACCAGCACGTGGCGGAAGCGCTGCGTCATGAAATCGGCAAAGGTGCGGAACAATGCCGGACAGGCGGCGAACAGGCCGTCCCAGTCCATGCGGTCGGCGCGCTCGCCGTAGCTGTCGTCGAAGCGGCCGGCGCGCATCAGGTACAGCGGGCGGCTGTGGTCGACCCGCTCGACGTACGGCTCCCAGTCGACCGCCTCGAGCACCCGCTGGGCCATCTCGGCGTCGCTCAGGGGGGCGGCCGTGCGCGCCAGCACGTCGATGTGCGCGCGGCAGGCTTCGAAATACTCGAGCACGCCGGGACGCTGGCCCTGCTGGTCGAAATAATGGTGCAGGCCGGGCGACTCGGTGTCCCAATCGATCATCAGCACCGGCACGGTGGCGTTGTGACGCCCCGCCAGCAGCAGCGCCATGTTCGACAGCGCCGCACTGCGCGCCGTTCCGCTCTCGAAAGAGTAAAAGGTCGTTACTTCGCCGGGAGCGGTTATCGGCGGCAGCGTAATGCGGGTGATTTCCATAAAACTCCTTTTTTATATTTTTGGGAACGATACGTCCGGCAGGTCACGCCATGGAGGTGGGACAGCGGGAAGTACGAAATGGTTGCAGTCGTGGTGCGCCGGCGTGTACATTTTTTGGTAGTGATAGTGCAGCGCGATACGCTTGACGATCTTGTCGATGTCGGGGATGAAGTCGGCGTTCGACTTCATGTCAGTCGTTGCCATCGTGAAGCGCGAAAAGTCCACGAACAGGCTCGATTCGGTGATCTGCGGCGGCAGCCCGTGGGGGTGCCGGGTCATGATGACGGGAATGATCAGGTGGCTCGGCGCCTGGTACCACTTGCCGCGCTCCTGCTCGAGCAGCTGCATGGCGGCGTATTCGCGCCGGGTGTAGCCGTGCGCCTCGTATTTCGGCGTGTAGATCATGATCATGCACACGCTCTCGCACATCGCGCTGGCAATCTTGCGGTCGAGGTCGTCCCCGCCGCCAAGTTGCTCGTGGTCGATGAACAGCTCTTCCTCGTTGTCGAAATGGGGTTCCAGGTAGCAGCGCAGCGCATCGGCCAGTGCCTTGATGAAGCCGTTCATCAGGGCGTGGTTGCCATGGGCGTAACTGAAGAAACAGCCGTAACGGATTGCCATCTCTACCTCCCATTTACAAAATGCCAACGGCGCGCTCGCATCCAAGACTGTAACAAGCTCGACTTTTATCACTTTGCGCGACCGCAAACCGCCCCCCGGGCTCAAGCGCATTGGCAGAGGACGCGGGAACGGGCATAATCAAAAATCAAACGGTCGTGCTATTTTCGAAAAACACCAAGAGGAGACGGCAATGAAAGCGGTGGTATGCAAAGCGTGGGGGCTGCCCGACAGCCTCGAAGTGCAAGAGTTGCCGGACCTGGTGGCAGGTGCCGGCCAGGTCGTCATCGACGTCAAGGCGGCCGGCGTCAACTTTCCGGACGTGCTGATCATCCAGGGCAAGTACCAGGTCAAGCCTGAGTTGCCGTTTACGCCAGGCAGCGAGTTGTCGGGCGTGGTGCGCGCCGTCGGCGAAGGGGTAACGACAGTCAAGCCGGGCGACAAGGTGATCGCTTTCACGGCTCAGGGCGCTTTTGCGCAGCAGGTGGTGGCGCCGGCGCAGGCGGTGATGCCTATGCCTGCCGGCATGGATTTCGACACCGCGGCCGCCATCACCCTCACCTACGGCACCTCGCACCACGCGGTGGTCGACCGCGCCGCCCTGAAGGAAGGCGAGACCATGCTGGTGCTGGGCGCGGCCGGCGGCGTCGGGCTGGCGGCGATCGAGATCGGCAAGGCGCTGGGCGCGCGCGTGATCGCGGCGGCGTCGAGCGAAGAGAAGCTGGCGGTGTGCCGCGAGCATGGGGCCGACGCCACCATCAATTACAGCACGGAAGACTTGCGCGAGGCTATCAAGGCGGCCACCGGCGGCAAGGGGCCGGACGTGATCTACGACCCGGTGGGCGGCGCCTATGCGGAGGCGGCGTTCCGGTCGATCGGCTGGCGCGGGCGCTATCTGGTGGTGGGCTTTGCCAACGGCGAGATCCCGAAGCTGCCATGGAACCTGATGCTGCTCAAGGGCGCGTCGGTGGTGGGCGTATTCTGGGGCGAGTTCGCCAAGCGCGAGCCGAAGGCCAACATGGGGGCGATGCGCCAGTTGCTCGGCTGGCTGGCCGAAGGCAAGATCCGGCCGCGGATTTCCGGGCGGTATGCGCTGGAGGAGACGGCGACGGCGCTCAACGACATGGCCGCGCGCAAAGTGACGGGCAAAGTCGTGATCGTGCCCTGAAAATTCCAAAACCGGGGTCAGACCCGTGTTTTGGAATTATCGCGGCCGCGTGAAAGGGTCTGACCGCGCGGGGTCAGACCCCGGGCTTGAAGAAGTCGATCACATCGGCCTGCAGGCGGGTGCGCTTGAAGGGCGGCAGGCTCTGCCATACGCGCTTGCCGTACGATTTGGAAATGAGGCGCGGGTCGCAGATCATCAGCACGCCACGGTCGGTCTCGTCGCGGATCAGGCGCCCTGCCCCCTGCTTGAGGTTGATGATCGCTTCCGGCAGCGTGTGGTGCATGAAGCCGTTCATGCCCTGCTTCTCCATCACGTCGATGCGGGCGGCCAGCACCGGGTCGTCGGGCGGGGCGAACGGCAGCTTGTCGATGATTACCAGCGACAAGGCATCGCCGCGCACGTCGACACCCTCCCAGAAACTCTGGCTGCCCACCAGCACCGCATTGCCGGCGCTGCGGAACGAGTCGAGCAGCTCGGTGCGGCCGCGCTCGCCCTGGACGAACAGCGGGTACTCGAGGCCGCGGTCGGCAAATTCCTTGCGCAGCCGCTCGGCGACGTGCTTGACGGCGCGGTTGGTGGTGCACAGGAAGAAAGTGCGCCCGCCGGCCGCTTCGATCACCGGCAAGGCGCTGTCGACGACGGCGTCGGTATACCCCATCGCGTTCGGATCGGGCAGCCCGCTCGGTACGTACAGCAAGCCCTGCTGCTCGTAGTTGAACGGACTCGGCCAGGTCTGCGCCGGCTCGCCCGTCAGCCCCATCTGGTTGGAGAAATGCTTGAAGTCGTTCTTCACCGCCAGCGTGGCGGAGGTGAAGATCCAGCTGCGCGGCGTGCCTTCGCGCTGGTTGTTGAAGATCGGCGCGATCGACAGCGGCGTCTTGTGCAGCTGCAGCGAAGACGAGAACGCCTCCACCCACAGCACCGCCTCGTCGCCTTCGACCAGCTTGCCCTTGCCCGCAGCGGCGGACCGATCGGCCTTCCAGCCCTCCAGCGACTGCGCCAGCTCGACGGCGCGTACGCGCACCTGCTCGATCGTCTCGGCGCGCGCGGCCTGGTCCTCGAGCACGGTGATCATCGCCGCCAGGTTGTCCTTGAGCGTGGCCAGCGCCGGGAAAAAGTCCGACGACGGCGTGATCTGCGCCAGCGACATGCGCATGATGTCCTGCGGGAACGTCAAGCGCAGGTCGCGCGCCGCCTTCTCGACCACCGTCACCACCTTGGCCCAGTCGGCGCCGCCGCGCGCGTGCGCCAGGCCCTCGGCCAGCACGTCGCGGCACAGTTCGAGGATCTGCGAAGTCGATACCGTCTGGCCGAAGAACAGGGTGGCGGTGTCGGGCAGCTGGTGCGCTTCATCGAAGATGATGGTGTTGGCCGACGGCAGCAACTCGGCCACGCCGGTGTCCTTCAGCGCGACGTCGGCAAAGAACAGGTGGTGGTTGACCACCACCACGTCGGCCTGCTGCGCTTCGCGGCGCGCCTTCATGACGAAGCAGTCCTGGTAATACTGGCACTCGGCGCCCATGCAGGTGTCGCGGGTGGAAGTCACCAGGTTCCAGATGCTGGCGTTCTCCGGCACCTTGGCCAGCTCGGCCTTGTCGCCGGAACTGGTCATCTTGATGAAGCGGGAAATTTCGCGCAGGTGGCCGATGTCGTCGCGCGAGGTCATGCGGCCGTTCTGCATGGTCCGCTCGAGGTGGTAATGGCAGACGTAGTTGGAACGGCCCTTGAGCAGCGCCACCGACACCGGCGCGCGCAAGGCGGCGCGCACGGTCGGGATGTCGCGCAGGAACAGTTGATCCTGCAAGTTCTTGGTGCCGGTCGAGACGATCGTCTTGCCGCCCCACAGCAGCGCCGGCACCAGGTAGGCGAAGGTCTTGCCGGTGCCGGTGCCGGCCTCGGCGATCAGGGTCTTCTGGTCGGCGATGGCCTGGGCGATCGCCTTGGCCATCTCGGTTTGCGAGCGGCGCGGCGAAAAACTGCCGACCGCGGGCGCAAGCGGGCCGCCGGCGGAAAACAGGCGGTCGATCTCGGTATCGAATTTGCCGACCGGCAGGGCTGCCTGGTCAGCGGCGTCAGGGCTTTCGCCTGGCGCCTGGATGGAATCGGTCAAAATGGCATTTCAGTGGAGCGAAGACGGATCAGGCCGGAACATCCGGCACCAATTGCATTTTCAACAGGGTGATGTGGTCTTTCAACTGCAACTTGCGTTTTTTCAGCCGGCGCAGCTGCAACTGGTCGTGATGGCCATCGAGGATCAGCAAGTCTATGACCGCATCGAGGTCCCGATGTTCCACATCGAGTTCGATCAGCCGGCGCTGGATTTCTTGGACATCCGTCATTTTTTTGCCGTTCCCAACAGAATATTACAAAAACTTTGAAATAGTGCCCATGGAACCGCATACAATCTGGAACGATTGTGTCACGACGGTAATTAGTTGCCGCTTGCAGCTTTCAGTGTAAACAATGCATAGTTTAATCTACCGCGACGTTGCCGCCAACATAGATTAGGACCAGGGGTACGGAAAGCCCACGTTTATGAAACCATACAAGCTCGAAGCCGGGACCGCGCAGCACATCGGTAATCGCCCGCAACAGAACGACCGCACCGCCATCTTCACCGGCGCCCGCGCGCCTGGCTACATGCTGGCCGTGCTGGCCGACGGCATCGCCGGCGGCGCCACCGCGTCCGACCAGGTGTTGCACACTGCCAAGCAGCTGTTCGACGAGTTCAAGCCTGGCGACAATCCCGGCACCGAGCGCCTGGCTGAACTGCTGCGCGAAATCATCCACGAGACCCACGTGGTGATCAAGATGAACGGCGTGGCCACCGAAACCGAGCCGCACAGCACCTTTGCCGGCCTGATCATCACGCCTGCAGGCCAGGCGGTGTGGGCGCACGTGGGCGACTCGCGCGTGTACCGCTTCCACAACGGCGAATGCAAGTCGCGCACCAGCGACGCCAGCTATATCGACCACCTGATGGGCACCGAAAAGCTGCCGCTCGAGTCGGCGCGCAACCACCGCCATTCGAAGTTGCTGGTCAACGTGCTGGGCAACAGCCGCAAGGCGCCGTTCGTGGCGATCGGCAGCCAGGACGAGCTGGCGGCGGGCGACGCGTTTTTGCTGTGCTCGGATGGCCTGTGGCACTTCTTCACCGACGCCGAGCTGGGCGCGGTGCTGCACAAGAACGCGCCGCGGCAGGCGTCGGAACTGCTGATCAACAAGGCCGGCGAGCGCGCCCAGGGCAAGGGCGGCAACTGCACGATGGCCATCGTCAAGCTGGTCAAGCCACCCAAGGATGTGCCCAACTATACGGTGCAGAAGATGGGGCGGGCAGTCTAGGCGTCCGGCCCGGGGTTCCCTACTTCTTCTTTTCGGCCTCGAGTATCTTCGCCTTCTTCTTTTCCTCGACCTTGCGCTGGCGCTCTGCCGACTCGCGCTTGCGCTTTTCGTAGGCGGCGACGTTGGCGGCGCGCTTGGCCGCGCCGGCCTGGTCTTCGGCTTCGAGCTGTTTCATCCTGGCCGCGTGCGCGGCCTGCGTATTGGCGGCCGGCCTGGGCGGGCGCGGCGCCGCCTGCTGGCGCGGCGGCGCCGGCGGCTCGGCGGCCAGCTTCGCTTCGTTCGCCTTGTACGCTTCCTCGCCTTCGGCCAGCGCGCGGTCGCGCTCGTCGACTTTCGCCTGGCGCTTGTAGCGACCCGCCTCGATCTCGACTGCGCGCACGGCCGCCAGCGCCATGCGGCGCTTCTCGCGCGCGCCGTCCATGCAGCGGTTGACCAGGAACTTGGAATTGCACAGCTGCTCGCTGGCGGCATACTGCGCCTCGGCCTGCGCGCGCTGCTGCGCCGCCAGCGCCAGCTTGCGGTCGGCATCGGCCACCGAGGTCGATGCCGGCGCGCGCGGCGCCTCGGCAGGCGGTCTGACCGCCGCGCAGCCGGCCATCAGCGCGAACGCCAGCGTCGCCAGCAGGTGGGAGAACTGTGTTGTCATGGTGTGGCTATCCTTTTTGCGCATCAGGCGATCGCCTCGGTGGCGTCGCGCCGCGCCGTATCCATGTATTCGCGCGACTGCATTTCTATGATACGCGAGACGGTGCGGTGGAACTCGTTGGCCAGCATGCCCTGCGTGTAGAGCTCTTCCGGCGGCGCCTCGGCCGACATCAGGAGCTTGACCTTGTGGTCGTAGAACACGTCGACCAGCCAGGTGAAGCGGCGCGCTTCCGACGACTGCGAGGCCGACATCACCGGAATCGACGACAGCACCACGGTGTGGAAGCGGCTGGCGATTTCAAGGTAGTCGTTCTGCGAACGCGGGCCGCCGCACAGGGTCGCGAAATCGAACCAGATGATGCCGCCGGCGCGGCGCAGCGCGCGGATCTCGCGCTCCTCGATGCGCACGCGCGGGTCCTCGTCGGCCGTCTCGGCGATCTTCGCGTAAGCGACGCGCAGCGCCTCGTCGGAGGCGGCGCCAAGCGGCGTGTAGTAGCTTTCGACCTGCTCGAGAGCGCGCTTGCGGTAGTCGACGCCGGCGTCGACGTTCATCACGTCGAGCTTTTCCTTGAGCAGGGCGATGGTGGGCAGCATGCGGTCGCGGTGCAGGCCGTCCGGGTACAGCAGGTCCGGATCGTAGTTCGACGTCATGACGAACGACACCCCGTTGTCGAACAAGGCGGAGAGCAGGTTATGCAGGATCATGGCGTCGGCGATGTCGGAGACGTGGAATTCGTCAAAGCAGATCAGGCGGTACTTCTTGGCGATGCGGCGCGCCACTTCGTCGAGCGGATCGGCCACGCCCTTGAGGTCGTCGAGCTGGCGATGCACGCCGCGCATGAATTCGTGGAAGTGCACGCGCGTCTTGCGCACCAGCGGCACCACCGAATAGAAGCTGTCCATCAAAAACGATTTGCCGCGCCCTACCCCGCCCCACAGGTAGACCCCGCGCGGCACGTCGGGCCGGTTGACCAGCCGCTTGAAGCTGGACGAGCGGCGCGACTTGTAATGCACCCACTCCTCGTAGAAGCGCTGCAGGCGGTCGACCGCCTTCTGCTGGGCGTCGTCGGACTCGAAGCCGCGCTGCGACAGCGCGTGCTGGTAAAACTCTTGAACATTCATGGGGGCGCTATACATGCAACCCGGGCCGGCTTTGAGGGCCGGCCCGGCGGGGGACTATCAGAAGTTGAGCGAGCGCTTGTCGACGGCCAGCATGGCTTCCTTGGTCGATTCGGACAGCGACGGGTGCGCGTGGCAGATACGCGCGATGTCTTCCGACGACGCGCGGAATTCCATCGCCACCACCGCCTCGGAGATCAGCTCGGAGGCCATCGGCCCGACGATGTGCACGCCGAGGATTTCGTCGGTGGTCGCGTCGGCCAGCACCTTGACCATGCCGGAGGTGTCACCGAGCGCGCGCGCACGGCCATTGGCCATGAACGGGAAGGTGCCCGCCTTGTAGGCGACGTTGGCGGCCTTGAGCTGCTGCTCGGTCTGGCCGACCCACGCGATCTCCGGCGAGGTGTAGATCACCCACGGCACCGTGTTGAAGTTGACGTGGCCGTGCTGGCCGGCGATGCGCTCGGCGACCGCGACGCCCTCTTCTTCGGCCTTGTGCGCCAGCATGGGACCGCGCACGACGTCGCCCACCGCCCACACGTTCGGCAGGCTGGTCTTGCAGTCGTCGTCGACGGCGACGAAGCCGCGCTCGTCGAGCTTCAGGCCCACGCTCTCGGCGTTGAGGCCGATGGTGTTGGGCACGCGGCCGATCGAGATGATCAGCTTGTCGAAGACGGCGGTCTGCGCGGCGCCGGCGGCGTCGGCATATTCGACCGTGACCTGGTCGCCCTTCGGCGTGATCGCGCCGATCTTGCAACCCAGGCTCACCTTCAGGCCCTGCTTGGTAAACAGCTTGTGCGCTTCCTTGGCGATCTGCTCGTCGACGGCGCCCAGGAATGTCGGCAGGCCTTCGAGGATGGTGACGTCGGAACCGAGGCGGCGCCAGACGCTGCCCATCTCGAGGCCGATGACGCCGGCGCCGATCACGCCCAGCCTGGCCGGCACGGCGTCGATCGCCAGCGCGCCGGTGTTCGACAGGATCAGCTTCTCGTCGAACGGTGCGCCCGGCAGTTCGCGCGCGTTGGAACCGGTCGCGACGACGACGTGTTTGGCGGTGAGCGTTTCGGCGCCGGCGCCGGTGACGCTGATGCTGTAGCCGCCAACAGCTGTGCCGGCAAAGGCGCCGCGGCCGTGGAAGAAGGTGACCTTGTTCTTCTTGAACAGGAACAGGATGCCCTCGTTGTTCTGTTTGACGACGACGTCCTTGCGCTTCAACATCTGCGGCAGGTTCAGCGTCAGGCCGGCGACATCGATGCCGTGTTCCTTGAAACCGTGGCCGGCGTGTTCGAAGTGTTCGGACGACTGCAGCATTGCTTTCGACGGAATGCAGCCGACGTTGGTGCAGGTGCCGCCGGGCGCGGGACCGCCCTTGGCGTTGGCCCACTCGTCGATGCAAGCGACCGAAAAGCCCAGTTGCGCGGCGCGGATGGCGGCGATATAGCCGCCCGGTCCGGCGCCGATGACGACGACGTCAAATTGTTTGGAAGTGCTCATACGTTGATATTCCTAGTTATTCTTCGGGGACGAAAATCCACATCAGGAGGTAGATCAGCAGGCCGAAACCGAAGGTGATCGTAAACAGCACGAACACCAGGCGCCAGATCCACGACTCCATGCCGGAAGCCTTGCCGAGGCCGCCGCACACGCCGCCCAGCCAGCGGTCGCTGCGCGAGCGGCGCAGCGCGCCGATCTCGGCGACGATGTCGTCGCCGACGGACGGCTTGCCCAGGTCGACGGCGCCGCTGCCGAGTATCTTGGCCTTGGCGCGTTCGAATTCGGCGTCGGTCAGCGCGCCGGCCTGGTGCAGTTCGTGCAAACGCTTGATTTCATCGGAGACATTCATTACGGCTACCTCTCAAAAAAACTTCAGTTGGCACGCGCTGCAGCCAGCACGCCGGTTCGGCTCTCGCTTTACAGGTCGAGCAGCAGACGCGATGGATCTTCCAGCGTTTCCTTCATCGCCACCAGGCCGAGCACCGCTTCGCGGCCGTCGATGATGCGGTGATCGTACGACATCGCCAGGTAGTTCATCGGGCGGATCACGATCTGGCCGTTCTCGACCACGGCGCGGTCCTTGGTCGCATGCACGCCCAGAATGGCCGACTGCGGCGGGTTGATGATCGGCGTCGACAGCATGGAGCCGAAGATGCCGCCGTTGGAAATCGAGAAGGTGCCGCCGGTCAGGTCGTCGAGCGTGAGCTTGCCGTCCTTGGCCTTGGCGCCGAATTCGCCGATCTTCTTTTCGATCTCGGCGATCGACATCTGGTCGGCGTTGCGCAGGATCGGCACCACCAGGCCGCGCGGCGAACCGACCGCGATGCCGATGTCGAAGTAGCCGTGGTAGACGATGTCGTTGCCGTCGACCGAAGCGTTGATGATCGGGTACTTCTTCAGCGCCGCGACGGCCGCCTTGACGAAGAAGGACATGAAGCCGAGCTTGACGCCGTGCTCTTTCTCGAACTTGTCCTTGTACTTGTTGCGCAGGTCGATCACCGGCTGCATGTTCACTTCATTGAACGTGGTCAGGATGGCGTTGGTCGACTGCGACTGGATCAGGCGCTCGGCGATGCGGGCGCGCAGGCGGCTCATCGGCACGCGCTCTTCCGGACGCTCGCCCAGGCTGGCCATGGCGGGCGCGGCTACCTGCTGCAGCTGCGGCTTGGCCGCAACCGCTGCCAGCGGCGCGGGCGCAGCCGGCTTGACGCCGCCGGCGATTGCGCCGAGCACATCGCCCTTGGTGACGCGGCCGTCCTTGCCGGTGCCGGACACCTGGCTGGTGGTCATGGCGTTGTCGGCCAGGATCTTGGCGGCGGCCGGCATGGCGACGTCGCCCTTGCTGCCGGCTTGCGCTGCAGGTGCCGCGGCACCGCCGTCGGCGCCGGCGACCGGCGCGTTCGGCGTCGCGACGCTGGAAATTGGAATCGGGCTGACCATGACGCCGGCTTCGGTGTCGATGATGGCGATGACTTCGCCGGCGACGACGGTGGTGCCGTCGCCCTTGATGATCTGGACGATGACGCCGGTGGCTGGCGCCGGCAGTTCAAGGACCACCTTGTCGGTTTCGATGTCGATCAGGTTTTCGTCGCGCGTGACTGGCTCGCCGACTTTCTTGTGCCATGAAAGCATGGTCGCTTCTGCTACCGACTCCGACAGTTGTGGAACCTTGACTTCGATTTGTGCCATGAAAAACTCCGTATCTTGGTTTTATGCGGCGCCCCGTCGCCTGACGGGGCGCACCTTGTTATTTGGTCAGGACGAAACCCTTGAGTTTCGCGAATGCCGTCTCCAGCAACTCCTTCTGCTGCGCGTAGTGCTTGTCGTAGTAACCGACCGCAGGCGAGGCCGAAGCCGGGCGGCCCGCATACGCAAGGCGCTGGCCCGATTCCAGGCTTTCGAAGATGTTGTGCTGGATCTGGAACCACGGACCCTGGTTTTGCGGCTCGTCCTGCGCCCACACCATTTCGGTCGCGCTGGAGAATTTCTTCAGTTCGGCGGCGAAGGCCTTGTGCGGGAACGGATACAGCTGCTCGACGCGGATGATGGCGGTGTCCATCTGGCCGCGCGTCTTGCGGGCGTTGACCAGGTCGTAGTAGACCTTGCCGGAGCAGGCGATCACGCGCTTGACCTTCTTGGCGTCGATCTTGTCATCGACTTCGCCGATCACGGTCTGGAAGGCGCCCTTGGCCAGGTCCGACAGCGGCGAGCCGGCGTCCTTGTTACGCAGCAGCGACTTCGGCGTCATGATGACGAGCGGTTTGCGGAACTGGCGCACCATCTGGCGGCGCAGCAGGTGGAAGATCTGCGACGCCGAGGTCGGCTGCACCACTTGCATGTTGTTGTCGGCGCACAGCTGCAGGAAGCGCTCGGGACGCGCCGACGAGTGCTCCGGCCCCTGGCCTTCGTACCCGTGCGGCAGCATCATCACCAGGCCCGACGCGCGGCCCCACTTCACTTCGCCGGAGCTGATGAACTGGTCGATGACGACCTGGGCGCCGTTGGCGAAGTCGCCGAACTGCGCTTCCCAGATGGTCAGCGTGTTCGGTTCGGCGGTCGAATAGCCATACTCGAAGGCGAGCACCGCTTCTTCCGACAGCACCGAGTCGATCACCGTGAACGGCGCCTGGTTTTCCGACACGTTCGCCAGCGGCACGTAGGTGCCCGCATCCCAGCGTTCGCGGTTCTGGTCGTGCAGCACCGCGTGGCGGTGCACGAAGGTGCCGCGGCCGGCGTCCTGGCCGGTCAGGCGGATGGCGTAGCCGGACGACACCAGCGAGGCGTAGGCGAGGTGCTCGCCCATGCCCCAGTCGAGGTTCAACTCGCCGCGGCCCATGCTGGCGCGGTCGCCCAGCACTTTTTCGACCAGCGAGTGCACCTTGAACTCTTCCGGCACGGTGGTGATGCGCTGCGCCAGGCGTTTCAGTTCGTTCATCGGCACGGCGGTGTCGGCGCTGTCGGTCCACTTCTTGTTCAGGAACGGCAGCCAGTCGACGGCGTACTTGTTCTTGAAGTTGGAGATGACCGGGTCGATCGTGTGCTTGCCGGCGTCCATGGCGTCGCGGAAGGCGGCCACCATCTTGTCGCCGGTATCAGGCGCGATGGTGCCCTGCGCGGCGAGCTTGTCGGCGTACAGCTTGCGGGTGCCCGGATGCTGGGCGATCTTCTTGTACATCAGCGGCTGGGTCAGCGCCGGCGTGTCCTGCTCGTTGTGGCCCAGTTTGCGGTAGCTGATGATGTCGAGGACGATGTCCTTCTTGAACTGCATGCGGTAGTCCATCGCGATCTGGGTCGCCAGTACCACCGCTTCCGGATCGTCGCTGTTGATGTGCAGGACCGGCGCTTCGATCATCTTGACCACGTCCGAGCAGTACAGCGTCGAACGGGCGTCGCGCGGGTCCGAGGTGGTAAAGCCGATCTGGTTGTTGATGACGATGTGGACGGTGCCGCCGGTGCCGTAGCCGCGCGTCTGCGCCAGGTTCAGCGTTTCCATCACCACGCCCTGGCCGGCAAATGCGGCGTCGCCGTGCACCAGGATCGGCAGCACTTGCGCGCCTTCCTTGTCGCCGCGGCGGTCCATGCGGGCCTTGACCGAGCCTTCGACGACCGGGTTGACGATCTCGAGGTGGGACGGGTTGAAGGCCAGCGACAGGTGCACCGGGCCGCCGGCGGTCGAGATGTCGCTCGAGAAGCCCTGGTGGTACTTGACGTCGCCGGACGGCAGTTCGTCGCCGTGCTTGCCTTCGAATTCTTCGAACAGGTCCTGCGGCGACTTGCCGAGGGTGTTGACCAGCACGTTCAGGCGGCCGCGGTGGGCCATGCCGATGACGATTTCCTGCACGCCGTTTTCGCCGGCGCGCTGGATCGTTTCGTCGATCGAGGCGATGAAGGTTTCGGAGCCTTCGAGCGAGAAGCGCTTCTGGCCGACGTACTTGGTGTGCAGGTAGCGCTCGAGGCCTTCGGCCGCGGTCAGGCGCTCGAGGATGTGCAGCTTCTTCTCGGCCGAGAAGCTCGGCGTGGAGCGGATCGACTCGAGCTTTTCCTGCAGCCAGCGCTTTTCGGCCGGGTCGCTGATGTACATGAACTCGGCGCCGATGGCGCGGCAGTAGGTGTCGCGCAGGAAGTTGAGCAGGTCGCGCAGCGACGCCGTCTCCTGGCCGAAGTAGGTGTTGCTGATGTTGAAGACGATGTCCATGTCGGCATCGGTAAAGCCGTAGAAGCCGGGCTGCAGTTCCGGGATTTCCGGACGCTCCTGGCGCTGCAGCGGATCGAGGTTGGCCCACTGCGAACCGAGGTAGCGGTAGGCGGCGATCAGCTGGGTGACGGCAACGCGCTTGCGGCCCATCTCGGCGTCGGCCGAAGCGGCCACCACGCGGATCGGGCCCTGCTTGGCGCGCTCGGCGAACGAGGCGATGACGGAGGAGTGGACGACGTCGGGCTTGTTGGAGCCGTCGACTGCCGGCACGTTCTGCATGGAGTCGAAATAGGAGCGCCAGTTTTCCGGCACCGAACCTGGATTGTCGAGGTAGTTCTCGTATAACTCTTCCACGTACGGCGCGTTGCCGCCGAACAGATACGAGTTCGCTGTCTGCTGCTGCTTCATCTTGCTCACCTTTCTTTCGCGCTTCGCGAAATTGGCGGGTTAATCTAACCTTCCGCGACACGGCCTGACCGGTTAGCGGATCGCACATCAAGTTGTGGGGAAGGACATTTAAAACTGGGGGATTCTTTGGAAAGCCCTTCAGAATAGCACGGCATATTGTAACGCAACATCGTTTCCGGTGAGGCCGGGCTGTCGAACGGAAGGGCAAAAAAGCGGGCATGGCGCCACGTAGTTGCCATTCGCATCACGCTTTGGTGTCGCGCGAATTAACATTTGACGCGCGACCATGCGATCGCCGTCGCCGCCTGCTTTACGCGGCGCCGGCGTTCGGGGGTAATGGCGACCCTCAGAACACCTTGCCGAGGCCAAGCAGCAGCACGTCGGAGTCGCGGTGATAGCTGGTGATCACGCGGCTCCACGTCAGCTGGGCGCGCCAGTCGGGGCTGAGCCGGTAGCGCGCGCCGATCGTCACGATCGGCACCAGGTTGGTCTTCGATTCTTCGGTCGCATCGGAGCGGTTGATGCGGTCGCGCATCAGGTAGCCGCCGGCGCCCAGTTCGAGCACGGTGCGGTCGGTGAAGGGGCGCAGCAGCCACAGCTGCGCGGTGGCGCCCTTGCGCTGCACCAGGCCGATACGTCCCTCGTTGAGCAGCGCGGTGCTCCATTCCATGTTCTGGGTCACGGTGCCGCGGTACTGCAGGCCGTAGGCCGGCGCCCGCTCGGACTCGAAACTGTTGACGATGGCCTGGCCGAACTGGGCGATGAGCATGTGGTCACCCGGCGTCTGGTTGCGGTCGCGCACGTCTTCGGGCACGTTGCGCAGTTCGTAGCCGAGGCCGGCGACGATGCTGTTCGAGTCGCCGGCGCCGTGCGTCTTGGCATGGTTGAAGCGCGCTTCGACGTAGATGCGCTTTTCCAGGTGCCACTTCATGCTCACGCTCGTCAGGCTGCCCCAGCCATGCAGGTTGCGGTAGTCGCTGGCGGCGCCCAGGCCGGTGGTGGTGTCGAAATAATAGTAGGGGCCGATACCGATGCCGAACGAGGCGCCCCGCTCGGGAATGGCAGTGTGCAGCCAGAACTGCGTGGTCAGGCCGTCGCGGTGGTGCCTGCTGGGGTGGCCCTCGTTGTAATACTCGGCGCCGATCGAGGTGTAGGGACTGAAGCGCCGGGAAAAGCCCAGCTGGGCGGCGAAGGAATGCTCGTGCACCATGTTGTTATTGAGGGCGCCGGCCAGCAGCGAGACGTCCTGGGCGGCGGCGGCGCCGCAGGCGAGCAGCAAGGGGGCCGCCAGAAATTTGATATGCATAATGGTTCCTCGGAATTTGTGCAAATGATGCCATGTTTTTGACAGCCTCATCCGCACGCGAGCGAACGTCTTTACGCCGCGGCGCGCGCTGCCAGCAGCGCGGCCCAGGCCGGCACGGCCGCGCGCCAGAACGCCGGCATGGATGGGACCGCCTGCAGGGGCAGCCCGAGCGCGCGCGCCGCAGCCATCAGCACGGCCAGCGCTTCGGCATCGTCGCGCGCCGTCACCGCCGCCGCGCCAGTCTGTTTCGACAGCTTTTCGCCGTGCGCGTTGCGCAGCACCGGCAGGTGCAGGTAGCGCGGCGTGGGCAAACCGAGCAGGCGCTGCAGGTAAATCTGGCGCGGCGTCGAGTCGAGCAGGTCGGCGCCGCGCACGACGCTGGTGACGCCCTGCGCGGCGTCGTCGACCACCACCGCCAGCTGGTAGGCCCAGAAGCCGTCGGCGCGCTTGAGGACGAAGTCGCCGGCATCGCGCGCCAGGTGGTGCTCGACGTGGCCGGCGAAGCGGTCGTCGAAGGCGACCAGGTCGGCGCCCGGCGGCGGCACCCGCAGGCGCAGGCTACGCACGCTCTTGCCGGCAGCGAGGCCCGGGCGGCAGGTACCGGGGTAGATGGCCGAGCCGTCGGGCGCGGTGCCCAGGCGCGAATCGGCGATTTCGCGGCGGTTGCAGCCGCAGGGATAGGCGTAGTCGCCCAGCCGGTCGAACGCGGCCTGGTACAGCGCGCCGCGCCGGCTTTGCCAGAGGACGTCGCCGTCCCACTGCATGCCGAGCCGGCGCAGCAGCGCGAGCATGCCCTCGGCCGCGCCAGCCACGCTGCGGGCTTCGTCGACGTCTTCGATGCGCACCAGCCAGCTGCCGCGGTGCACGCGCGCATCGAGGTAGCTGGCCAGCGCCGCCACCAGCGAGCCGGCATGCAGCGGGCCGGTCGGCGACGGCGCAAAACGGCCGATGTATGCAGTATTTTCGGGCACTTCCAATTCCGCTATCTGGCCGGCGCCGGCTTCGCCTCGAATTCCTTGATGATCTTCGTGACCGGGGTGGCAACGTCGTTCGGCACCGCGATCGACAGCTGGTAATGCTCGATTTCGAAGCCGGTCGGGGTGCGGTGGATGACGCCGCTGGCCTGGCAGACGCCCATCTGGGTGTCGAGCAATTCGTCGAACCAGATGATGTGCTTGTCGGCCGAGGCGTAGACGTCACGCCTGATCGCCTTGAAGGTCCACGCCGATTTGCGTTCGAAGTATTTCCTGGCCCAGGCCTTGAATTCGTCCTTGTGCCACAGCTCGGTCTTGTCGGTGCCGATGTAGACGCCATTCTTCGCGATCTTGTCGAAATACGCCTGGCGCGCGTTGGCGGCATCGTCGTGCCACTCGTCGACAAAGGCGTTGACCTGCTTCTTCAGGGCCGCGTCCGGCTCCTGGGCGAAGCCGGCGGCGGCGGCGAACATCAGGCAGCAGGCGAGCAGCAGTCGTTTCATGGCAGGTCCTTTGGTGGATCAGAAGCGGCGGGCGTCGACGTCGCGCAGGAAACGGATGACGCCGTCGAAGTAATTCTGCTGGTCGTCGTACATCGACATGTGGCTGCCGTTGGGCAGATAGAGGTAACGCCCGTGGCGTACCTTGGCGGCGATCATCTTCATGTGCGCCGGGTCCATCGTATCGTAGCGCGCGCCGATCGACAGCAGCGGCACGCCGATTTTCGGCAGGTCGGCGACGCGGTCCCAGTCGAGCAGCGCGCCGCTGGCGCCCAGTTCGCTCGGGCCCTGCATCGGCACGTAGATCTTCGGGTTCATGCGCTTGCTCGAGCGCAGCACCGGCTCCGGCCACTGGTCCGGCGCCATGCGCAGCACGTGGTGGGCGTAGTGATGCGGCATCAGCAGTTCCATGTAGCGCGGGTCTTCGTACTTGCCCTGCGCTTCGAGCTGCCTGATTTCGGCCAGCGCCTTCTGGTCCATCGCCGGCATCAGCACCTTTTCCGCGTAGACGTTGTAGGCAGGAATGCTCGCCATCATGTTCGAGACGATCACGCCCTTCAGGTGCTGCGGATATTTGAGGGCGTATTCGATGGCGAGGATGCCGCCCCACGAGTGGCCCAGCACGAAGAAATTCTTGCGGTCGAGGCCGAGCGCCTGGCGCACCTGCTCGACCTCCTCGACGTAGCGAGGCAGGTTGACCAGCGACGGATCGTCGGGCTGGTCGCTGTAGGCAGAACCGAGCTGGTCGTAGTAATAGTATTCGATGCCGGCGCCGGGGAAAAAGCTGTCGAAAGCTTCGAAGTATTCGTGCGTCATGCCGGGGCCGCCGTGCAGCAGCAATACCTTGATGGTGGGATTGTTGCCGACGCGCTTGGTCCAGACCTTGAAGGTGCCCTTCGGCGTGGTGATCGGGATCATCCGCACGCCGCCGGTCAGCACGTCGGCGCGGCCCTGGTTCGAGAAATAGGACGCGGCCGGCGGGGCAGCGGCGGCAACGCTGCATACGCTGATGAGCAACGCGGCGACAACGGCGACGAAGGACTTCATGCAAACCTCGTTTCGGCGGATGTTTTAAGTGGCAAAGATTGTACACCCAGTAATATTTGTTTTGACACAAATTGTTGTGGGCGACATTGCGCAGCGACGAACGTCCTGGCCCACCGGCGGCCTCAAGAAAACATTTACAGAAAATACAGAACTACGCTACAGTTCGGCCGAGCTTGCACCCTTCCGAAGCAAGCCGCCAGAGGATTCACCATGCCAGCCACAGTTCCACAAGGCGCCGCTCCGGCTGCGCAGATTGCCGTGATCAGCGCCGACTGGTCGGCAGCTGACACCCGTCCACCACCGAAGCCGGCAGCGGCGCGCACAGCGGCGGTGCGGCCGCTCCCACTGACCGACCAGCGCATCAAGGATGCGGTCGCCGAAATCGTGGCGGTAGCGCCGGACAAGCCGGCCGGGACGCTGTCCGGGCAGGCAGCGCCGGCTGGCATCGTCCTCAGCGCCGACAAAATCCGCTTCGCCAGGGAAATCGACAAAGCCAGCGTTCCCGGCTGCATGGGCGCCGACGGCCTCAAATTCCAGCCGCCGCAACTCGGGCCGGTGGTCTTCAGCGGCGTGTTGACGCTGCCGTTCCTGCTGGTCGCGGCGGCGCGCGGCAAATGCAAATAGCGCCGCCGTGAACGCGGGTGTGCCCGAGAGTGCGCGCACTGACACCATCTATGCTATTTGTTGGATGCGATCGAGTCCAGACCTTCGAGTCGTCCATGCCTTAGGTTCTGAACCACGGCAGTCTTTGCGTGACGTCGAGGATCCGCGACAAAGGTCATAGGGTTTGTTGTTGCTGCGATGTCCTTTCACACGGCCTGGGCCTGCAAGGTGTCCTCGCCGGCCGGCTTGGCGATAACCGCGTCATGCACCACCTGGCCACTGCGCAGTGCGATCAGGCGCTGGGCGCTCGCGATCGTCTCGGGCCGGTGCGCGATGATGATGCGGCTTATGTTGAGCGCCGAGATGGCCTCGTTGACGGCCCGTTCCAGCGCCACGTCGAGGGCGCTGGTGGCTTCGTCCATGATCAGCACCTTGGGCCGCTTATATAGCGCACGCGCCAGCAGCACGCGTTGCTTCTGACCACCCGACAGACTGTTGCTCATATCTGAGATCAGTGTTTCGTAGCCCATCCGCATACTCTTAATGTCGGCATCGACCTGCGCCAGTTTGGCACACGACTCGATGCGTACAAGATCGGGCTGCTCGTCGTTGAAGCAAATGTTGTCCTTGAGCGAGCCCGCCAGGAGCATATCATCTTGCATAACCACGGCCAACGCCTTGCGGTAAGAGCGCACGCCAAGTTGTTCAATCGGGACGCCGCCATAGCGAATTTCACCGAACGTAGGTTTGAGGCTACCCATAATTAACTTGACCAATGTGGTCTTGCCGCAGCCAGACGGGCCGGCGATTGCCACCGACTCAGCCGGGTCGATGACGAGGCTAACGTTGCGAAGCACCCACGGTTCGCTGTCGCTGTAGCGGAAGGAGACATTGATTAGTTCGAGCTTTGTTACCAATTGCGCGACGTCGACCGCATGCTCGATGTCGGTCTCGACTGGCTCCAGCGCGATGTCGGCCAGCCGTTCGCAGTGCAGCGACAGCATCTTGTAGTCGATAAAGACATTGATCAGTCCGGCCATGCGGGCGGAAAACACGCCGCTGTAGGTTATCAGCGCGAACAGCATGCCGACCGTGAGGGCGCCGTCCATCACCATGCCGGCACCGAGCCAAAGCACCAATGCCCCCGAGACCGCACCGATGGTCGTGTTGATATTGCTAAACCACAGGCCCATTACCTGGGTTCGTACGTTCCGGTTAACGGAATCGACTTTCAACGCCAACCAGCGCGCGCGCCGGTCCAGTTCACGCCCGAACAGCTTGATCGGCCCGATCGCACGGATCGTCTCCATCAGGCAGGTCTGCTCCTTCGCTGCCAGTGCCATACCCTCCAGGCTGGCCTCTCGCAGCGGCTGGTAGGACACCGCACGTACCAATGCATAGAGCACGACAGTGGCGACCACTACTGCCGCCAGCAGATTGCTGTAGAGGAGCATGGCGCACAGCGTGAGGACCGCCATCAGGCCATCGAGCACGGCGCTGATGGCGCGAGTGGTCAGCAGGTCCTGGATCGGCCCGACCGAGCCGAAACGCGAAAGCACATCGCCAAGCTGGCGTTTCTCGAACCAGGTCATCGGCAGGCGCACCAGCCGGCCGAACAAGTCGCTGACCCATTGCACGTTCAGGTGCGTCGTCAGGTACATGATGGTCCAGCCGCGCATCTGCGACAGCGCGCTCTGCACCAGCAACAACAGGATCAGGCCAAGCGCGAGTACGTCGCGCAACTCGCGGTCGGCCGACAATAGAACCTCGTCGATCATGTACTGGTTGAACCTCGGCGCGGCCAGACCTAGCGCTTCGAGCCCGAGCGCCATGGCGAACACCAGCGCGAGCGACTGCCACCATCCGTCCAGCTTGCCGATCATTGCCTTGACCGATATCTTGCGGCGTTCGTCGGCGAGACGGAAGTCGGTCATCGGATCCAATTCTAAGGCGCAGCCGGTGAACTCTTTACTCACTTCGGCATAGCCTAGCTTGCGTACACCGACCGCCGGGTCATGGATCACGATTTCCTTAGCCGTGGCACTGCGAAGCACGACGAAGTGGTTCAGACCCCAATGGAGAATGGCCGGGGTTCTCAGATCGCACAGTTCGCCCAGATCCAGTTCAAGGGCGCGTCCGCTTAGCTTGAGACGCTCGGCGAAGTCGATCAAGGTCGTAAGGGTGGTGCCGTTGATCGAAACGGAAAAGCGCCCGCGCAGGGTAGCCAAGTCGGTACGCAAGCCGTGGTGCGAGGCGATCATGGCGAGGCAGGCCAGGCCGCATTCGGCGACCTCGGTTTGCAGGATCAGCGACATACGGGACGATGACATGATGGGCTCCAATGAAAAAGCAGCTTCACGGCCGTTGGCGGCGAAGCTGCGCGCGATGAGACGCCGTGGACTACTTCCAGATGCGCGGCTTAAAGGCTTTCTTGTCCGGCGAGAGGCCCTGGCGCCACCAGCGGTAGTGCAATACTGCGCAGAGGGCCGGGAAGAGTATCTTGCCCCACAGCGGAAACTGGTCGAACATGGGAGTGAGGTTGTAGCACAACGCAAACAGAACAACGATAGGCAAGACGCCCCACCGAAGCCAGAACAGGTGCAGCTTGATCTCGTGTCTTAGATTCGAACTCACCTTCATATGGATCTCCAGAACGTAGAAAGGCCGGCCGCTTACGGTACGACTTGTCCGGCCACCGGGTGGTGGGGCAGGCTGTTGATCCAATTCTCGATCGGCGCGACGGCGTCGCCAATGTCATCGATGGCGGTCAGTACGGCGCCTACCGCCCATTGCGCTCCGTCGCGCACGAGTTCGCTGTTGTTATAGAGGAGCGTGCCCACCCCGTAACCGGCGATGAAAGAACTGCCGAGCCCCAGCGCGGCACTTCCCATCAGGCCGGCGCTAGCCGCCCCCATTTCGCCGACGGCGCTTAAGCCGCCAGCCGCCTCGATCGCGAGGCTGGCACCATAACCTTGACCGATGCCGCCAGCGAGACCGAGGATACCGGTACCGACACCCATGGTTTCGGCGACCGACAGGCCGAACCAGCCGTTCGCTGCGACTGATGGCGCAGGCGCGCAGCTGAGCAGGCCGATTCCGTCAAAGCCGCCCACACTCCCGCTTCCAAAGTTAATCCCCCCACTGCCGAAACTGCTGCCTCCGCCGCCAAAGGCACCGCCGCCGGCCAGTACCATGCCGGGGTCGCCGCCGGCAATTTGGCTGCACTGTTCCCCTGAAAGTTCTTTCATACCCTTCTCCTTGCTGTTACATCGAAATACCGGGTAAATCAGCGCACCCGGTCCTTCGCAGCGCTGATGAGAGGGTCGAACACCCACTCGATCAGCCGCCGGCGATCATTGAATATGTCTGCCTCGAGCGTCAGCCCCGGTTCGAAGGCATGGCGCTCGCCGTACACCGTGAGAGAGGTGGTCGACAGCGCGACGGTGGCGCGGTACATCGGCGCGCTGCCGGCAGCGGCGGCACCGGGCTGGGCGCCATCATTGATCGGGTTACGCTCGACCTGAGTGATAGTGCCGGGCACCAGCCCGTATTTCTGATATGGGAAGGAATCTATGCGCAGCTGGACCGACTGGCCGACCGCGACGGACGACTTGGCGCGCGATGGGATCAACAACTGGGCTTCAAGCATACCGCCGGCCGGCAGCACTGTAGCCAGCGCGTAGCCGGCCTGAACCGATTGACCAACGCTGTAGGCCAACGCGGTCACAGTCCCAGCCGCGGGGGCGGTAATGCGGTTTTCACTGCGCCCGTCGTGCTCGGCCGCTTCCTGCTCCAGCGCCGCCAACGCCTGCGCCGCTTCCGTGCGAGTAATTTTGCCTTGTCCGGTCAGCGCGGCGGCCTCCTGCTGCACTTGCAGCAACGCACGGTTGGCGTCAGACAGGTTCAGCGTCAGCGCATTGCGCTTTGCCAGTTCGACGTTGAGTGCGTTCTTGTACTGGGCCAGCACGGCCGGGGCCACGAACCCTTTTTTGGCCAGCTTGCCGTAGCGTTCGGCGTTGGCGCGTGCGCTCTTAACCAGTTCGTCCTGGATAACGACCGCACCCTGATGGGTCGCCAGCGCACTCTGCGCCAGTCGCTGTTGATCCGTAAGTTGACCTTCACGCTGCCCCAGCTGCTGCAAGGCGGCGTCGCGGCGCTGGTTGATCTGCTCGCGCCGATTCGCGAGCGACGCGGCGATGCGTGCATCGATAGAGCCGCCGCCGCCGCCGATTCGTTCGGCCGACACGTCGAACAGTGCTTGGCCAGCCGTGACCGTTTGTCCTTCCTTGACGTGGCACGCGGTGATGCGGCCGAACTGAGGTGCGACCACCTTCACCGCGCCGCCTGCGTACGTCAGCTGGCCTGTAACGCGCACTTTGCTTGTGTACTCACCGAACACAAGCAGCAATGCGAGCGCCACCGTCACGGCCGCGCCGCAGACGGCGGCCACCTTCATCGGCATCGGCCGCGCAAGCACGATGGCGCCGGCCTTGCGGCTGCGGCGCGCCTCAATTACTTCGGTTCGAATCGACACAAGGTCCATGAGAGTCTTTAAGAATAGCGCAGCGGCGAGGAGGAGCGGGCAGCAAGTCTATGCAGGTCCGGGCGGATCGTCCCTTGCACTCAGGGGGCGCGCTAGACACTCGAAGCAACGTTTCCGCTGGAACACACCGTTTTCAAAAAAATCATTGTGTTATCGAGATTGCAATAATAGGCTCTACAGATCAGTCCAGATACCGCCCCGCGCAAACTTGATTGAAGAAGCCACTTGACCAACCGGAGGAAGTGGTCGTGTCGGCGAATTGGAGCAGGCACAAGCAAAGGCTTCTCTTGATACACCACGGGTGAGGCAAGTACAAATCTTGTCGTTTGTTTAAGTGCACTTGTACGAAAGACAAATACTTAGGTTTCCCTCAACAGCCTACTGCTCCGTTCGCCACTTCGTTGGCGCCGGTGCCGAACTCCATGTCAATGTGGACCGAACTGCCGCGCACGGAACCGACCGGGCCGTCTCGCGGAGAGCCGACAGAATCGTTATACAACCAGCAGAGCCAATCGCCGCGCAAGGCACTCCGTATCGAGCTCATCCCCCAATCCATGCACTACAAGAACGCGAGGGCGGCGTCCCTAAAGATGTATGGGGCCTTCTCCGTAGCATATGTTTAAATCTCGACGGCAAGAGATGCAGTGAATGCGGTTCCACTGAAAACCTTGAGTGCCACGAGGAATGGGAATTCCGCAAAGCACCGACGCGAGTTATGAAGCTAACGCGGCTGCGTGCGTTGTGCCATCTATGTCACAGGCTCAAGCACATCGGACTAGCTAAAGTAGCGATGAATATCCGGACGTCAAAAAGCATGCAATGAAGCACCATGGGGTATCGCAGGAGCAGCTGGCAGAGCGCGAGCGCATGGCTTATCAAAGTGCCCGTGAGCTTGACAAGGATGGAATGTATCAGCTGGATTTAACCTACTTGAACGGCCCAATTTTCGTTTGGGTACACCATCGGTTTCGAAAATTTGCCGAGACCGAAATTGGAAACTGCAGAGAGAGGGTGGCGGCCGACAACTGGATCCATGATGGCCGAGCTGTCGGAAGCCAACTAAGGAGATACGCCGACATCCGCACTGATGCAAATCAGGGGAGCGGGAAAAATTTCGTCTTATTCTGAAAGGTCGACCCCAGGGGCTATCATGTCGAAGAGTAAACTGCTGTACAACTATCAACAGGCGCATGTCCGGCGCATTAAGCGGTTGCTCGATAGGTGTGCCGGCCCTTGCGCAAAGCGAACCGGCCAAGAAAAAAAGCGAGCCGAAGCTCGCTTTTTTGTTGATGCGGCAAACGCGGTTTAGCGCTTGTCCATCGGCGGCACGTCGCGCTGCGGCGAACCGATGAACAGCTGGCGCGGACGGCCGATCTTCTGCTCCGGATCGGCAATCATCTCGTTCCACTGGGCGATCCAGCCGACCGTGCGGGCCATGGCGAAGATACCGGTGAACAGCGCGACCGGAATGCCCAGCGCCGACTGCACGATGCCCGAGTAGAAGTCGACGTTCGGGTACAGCTTGCGCGACACGAAGTACTCGTCTTCCAGCGCGATCTTTTCGAGCGCCATCGCCAGCTTGAACAGCGGGTCGTCGTGCAGGCCCAGTTCGTCGAGCACCTCGTGGCAGGTTTCGCGCATCAGCTTGGCGCGCGGATCGAAGTTCTTGTAGACGCGGTGACCGAAGCCCATCAGCTTGACGCCCGAGTTCTTGTCCTTGACCTTCTCGATGAAGGCCGGGATGTTGTCGACGCTGCCGATTTCCTTGAGCATGGTCAGCGCCGCTTCGTTGGCGCCGCCGTGCGCCGGGCCCCACAGGCAGGCGATGCCGGCGGCGATACAGGCGAACGGGTTGGCGCCCGACGAACCGGCCAGGCGGACGGTCGAGGTCGACGCGTTCTGCTCGTGGTCGGCGTGCAGGATCAGGATGCGGTCCAGCGCGCGCACCAGCACGTCGTTGACGACGTACTCTTCGCACGGGTTGGCGAACATCATGCGCATGAAGTTGGCGCTGTACGACAGGTCGTTGCGCGGGTAGATGAACGGCTGGCCCAGCGAATACTTGTACGCCATCGCGACCAGGGTCGGCATCTTCGCGATCAGGCGGATCGCCGACACTTCGCGGTGATGCGGGTCGTTGATGTCGAGCGAGTCGTGGTAGAACGAGGCGAGCGCGCCGACCGTGCCGACCAGTACCGACATCGGGTGGGCGTCACGGCGGAAGCCGCGGAAGAAGAATTGCATCTGCTCGTGCACCATGGTGTGCTTGGTGACGGTTGCGTCGAACGTCTTGCTCTGCTCCGCGTTCGGCAGTTCGCCGTTCAGCAGCAGGTAGCAGGTGTCGAGGAAGTCGCAGTTTTCGGCCAGTTGTTCGATCGGGTAGCCGCGATACTGCAGCTCGCCCTTGTCGCCGTCGATGTAGGTGATCGCCGAGTTGCAGGCGGCCGTCGACATGAAGCCTGGGTCGTAGGTGAATTTGCCGGTCTGGGCGTACAGCTTGCGGATGTCGATGACGTCCGGGCCTACGGTGCCCTTGTAGATCGGCATGTCGATGGCCGCGCTGCCATCGGAGAACGACAGGGTGGCTTTGGTATCGGAGATATTCATGGCACTTCCTTCTTGGATGCGAGTCTACAAAATTTAAATCGAAACTGATTTGCTTGCTACGCCTGCCGCAGCCGCGCCAGCAAGGCGCGCACGTTTGGCAGGTCAACTTCGCCAGCGGGCTCGGCACGCACCAGGATCAGGTCCATCAGCGGGTTGTCCGCCAGATCGAGCAATCGCGTCAGCGCATCGACTTCATCATCGGACAGCGTCGCCTCATGCGCGTCGAGGAAGCGCGTCAGGATCAGGTCGTTTTCGAGCAGTCCCCGGCGGCTGCGCCAGCGCAGGCGGGCGCGGTTGGCCGGGTCGGATTGATGCGTAGTCACACTAGAGTCCGTCGTTTGGGTCAATATCATACTCCGCCTGCCCCAAATAGGCAGTACGGTAGTATTACTATACTAATAAGGCGGGCTTACACCGCGCGGCGCACCAGCAGTTCCTTGATCTTGCCGATCGCCTTGTTCGGGTTCAACCCCTTCGGGCAGACGTCGACGCAATTCATGATCGAGTGGCAGCGGAACAGGCGGTACGGGTCTTCCAGGTTGTCGAGGCGCTGCGCCGTGTCTTCGTCGCGCGAGTCGGCGATGAAGCGGTAGGCCTGCAGCAGGCCGGCCGGGCCGACGAACTTGTCCGGATTCCACCAGAACGACGGGCACGAGGTCGAGCAGCACGCGCACAGGATGCACTCGTACAGGCCATCGAGTTCTTCGCGCTGTTCGGGCGTCTGCAGGCGCTCTTTCTCGGGCGGGATCGACTCGTTGACCAGGTAAGGCTTGATCGAATCGTACTGCTTGAAGAACTGCGTCATGTCGACGATCAGGTCGCGGATCACCGGCAGGCCCGGCAGCGGACGCAGCACGATCGGCTGGGTCAGCTCGTTCAGGTTGGTGGTGCAGGCAAGACCGTTCTTGCCGTTGATGTTCATGGCGTCCGAACCGCACACGCCTTCGCGGCACGAGCGGCGCAGCGACAGCGAGTCGTCGACGTCGGACTTGATGCGCTGCAGCGCGTCGAGCAGCATCTTGTCGTTATCCTGCAGTTCGACGGTGACGTCCTGCATGTACGGCTTGGCGTCCGTGTCCGGATCGTAGCGGTAGATCTTCAGTTTTACTGTGCGTGTCATGTCTGGCCTACTTAGAAGGTACGTGGTTTTGGCTTGAAGGTGTCGACCGTCAGCGGCTTGGTGATGACCGGCTTGTAATCGAGGCGGTTGCCCTGCGAGTACCACAGCGTGTGCTTCATCCAGACGTCGTCGTCGCGCGTCGGGTAGTCGCTGTGGGCGTGGGCGCCGCGCGATTCCTTGCGCGCCACGGCCGAGGTGATGGTCGCCTTGGCCGTCTCGATCAGGTTGTCCAGTTCCAGCGCTTCGACGCGGGCGGTGTTGAACACCTTCGACTTGTCCTTGAACGACACGTTCTTGACGCGGGCGTCGAGCTTCATGATCTCGTCGAAGCCCTGCTTGAGCAGGTCGTCGGTACGGAACACGCCGCAGTACTTCTGCATCGCGGCGCGGATGGCGTTGGCGACGTCCTGCACCTTCTCGGTGCCGGTCGAATTCTCGAGGGCATTGAGGCGGTTCATCGCGTAGTCGGCGGCGCCGGCCGGCAGCGGCTTGTTTTCCTTCTGCTTCAGGTTCGAGGCGACGACGTGGTTGCCGGCCGCGCGGCCGAATACCAGCAGGTCGAGCAGCGAGTTGGTGCCGAGGCGGTTGGCGCCGTGCACCGAGACGCAGGCGCATTCGCCGATCGCGTACAGGCCGCCCACCACCGACACCGGGTTGCCGTCTTTCGGTGCGACGACCTGGCCGTGGATGTTGGTCGGGATGCCGCCCATCTGGTAGTGAATCGTCGGCACCACAGGAATCGGTTCCTTGGTGGCGTCGACGTTGGCGAACTTGTGGCCGATCTCGAGGATCGACGGCAGCCGCTTGGCGATGGTGTCGGCGCCGATGTGGCGCAGGTCGAGCAGCACGTGGTCCTTGTTGGGACCGCAGCCGCGGCCTTCCTTGATTTCCTGGTCCATCGAACGCGACACGAAGTCGCGCGGCGCCAGGTCTTTCAGGGTCGGCGCGTAACGCTCCATGAAGCGCTCGCCGTTGCTGTTGATCAGGATGCCGCCTTCGCCGCGCACGCCTTCGGTGATCAGGACGCCCGCGCCGGACACGCCGGTCGGGTGGAACTGCCAGAACTCCATGTCCTGCAGCGGCAGGCCGGCGCGTGCGGCCATGCCCATGCCGTCGCCGGTATTGATGAAGGCATTGGTGGAGGCGGCGAAAATGCGCCCTGCCCCGCCGGTGGCCATGATGGTGGTCTTCGCTTCGAGGATCATGCACTCGCCCGTTTCCATCTCGAGCGCGACGACGCCGACGACGTCGCCGTCAGCATCGCGGATCAGGTCGAGCGCCATCCACTCCACAAAAAACTGGGTGCGGGCGCGCACGTTGCGCTGGTACAGCGTGTGCAGCAGTGCGTGGCCGGTGCGGTCGGCGGCGGCGCAGGCGCGCTGCACCGGCTTCTCGCCGAAGTTGGCGGTATGGCCGCCGAACGGACGCTGGTAGATGGTGCCGTCGGGATTGCGGTCGAACGGCATGCCGAAGTGCTCGAGCTCGTAGACCACCTTCGGCGCTTCGCGGCACATGAATTCGATCGCATCCTGGTCGCCCAGGTAGTCGCCGCCCTTGACGGTGTCGAACATGTGCCAGTACCAGTCGTCCTCGCTCATGTTGCCGAGCGAGGCGCCGATGCCGCCCTGCGCCGCCACGGTGTGGGAGCGGGTCGGGAATACTTTCGACAGCACCGCCACGTTCAGGCCGGCTTCGGCCAGCTGCAGCGACGCGCGCATGCCGGAACCGCCGGCGCCGATGATGACCGCGTCGAAGCGACGGGTAGGGATTGCAGTTTTAGTTGCTGCCACGTTAAACACTCCAGAGAATTTGTACAGTCCAGGCGGCACAGACGACCAGCCACACGATGGTGACGATTTGCAGGGTCAGGCGCAGGCCGACCGATTTCACGTAATCCATCCAGATGTCGCGCATGCCGACCCAGGCGAGGTAATACAGGGCGGCGAAGGTGACGAGGCTGAACAGCTTGAACCACTGGGTGGCGAACAGGCCGGCCCAGCCCTCGTAGGTGAAGTTGCTGCCGGAAAGGAACGCGAACAGCAGCGTGAAGGTGTAGCCCGCCATGACGACGGCGGTGACGCGCTGGGCCAGCCAGTCGCGCAGGCCGTAGTGGGCGCCGACGACGAGGCGTTTTGGGCCGATGTTGTTATTGTTAGCCATCTCAGAATACTCCGAACAATTTGAGGGCGGTGACGAAAGTGAGGAACAGGCTGACGGCGATGACGGCAACCGCGCTCTGGCGCGACGAGTCTTTTTCGATGGCCAGGTGGACGTCCATGAACAGGTGGCGCACGCCGGCGCAGAAGTGCTGGAAGTAGGACCAGGCCAGCACCAGGATCACCAGTTTTGCCAGCGGATGGGAAGCAATGCCGGCGAAATGCTTGAAGGTGTCTTCGGACAGCAGGCTTTTTTGCAGCATGTACAGGATCACCGGCAGCGCCAGGAACATCAGGAACCCGCTGATGCGGTGCAGGATCGAGACAATACCCGCCATCGGCAAACGGTAATTCGCCAACTGCGTAACGTGGATATTACGAAATTGCGGCCGCTGTTTTTTTGGGACCTCTCTCACGGCTTCGGACATGACTACACCTCCCTTAAACTGACTGACAAAATGAGAAAACCTGCAATTTTCGCCGATTTCCGTGCACTGCACCAATATCTAATCGTGATACCGGTTATTTTTCTTGAGAACAAAGTATTTTAATACCAACAGGACATTCGTGCAGGAGCCCGCCTGCAACCGTGGGCCGCGCCGCCCCTCCCCTGTCAGACCGGCGCAGCGGCCCCGAGGTGCCCGCGGCGGCGCTACGACAGGTCATTCTGGTAATGGTGGTGGGCGGTCAGGTACAGGCCGCGCCGCAACTCGACGGGTTTGTCGCCGTAGGTGTACGAGACGCGCTCGGCGCACAGCAGCGGCGTGCCCGGCGCGACGCCGAGCAGTCCGGCGGCGCCGGCGTCGGCGCCGATGGCGCGGATCTTTTCCGACGCGCGGATCATGCGGGTGCCGAATTCGGATTCGAACAGGCCGTACATCGGCCCCTTGTACTGGTCGAGCCGCTCGGCGGTGAGACCCTTGAAGATCGCCCCCGGCAGCCACAGCTCTTCGAGGATGGTGGGGGCGCCGTCGAAGGACAGCAGGCGGCGGATGTAGATGACGGCGTCGCCGGACTTGAGCTCGAGCAGCTGCGCCACTTCGGCCGGCGCGCTCTGGCGCTTGACGTCGAGGATGCGGTTGTCCGGATGGTGCGGCACGCCGGTGTCGGGCATCAGGCGCAGGAAGCGGAAGTGGGCGCGCTCCTCGTGGTGGGTGGAGACGAAGGTACCCTTGCCCTGGCGCCGCATGACCAGGTTCTCGGCCGCCAGTTCGTCGATCGCCTTGCGCACCGTGCCCTGGCTGACCTTGAAGCGGGCGGCCAGCTCGACTTCGCTGGGAATGAGCTCGCCCGGCTTCCACTCGCCCGACTGCAGGCTTTGCGTGATGAGGGCCTTGATCTGCTGATACAGCGGACTGAAGGTAGGCAAATTATTGGCAGCTGAGCTGACAGCGGCGGCGGCAGACGAACCGCCGGCCCCGTTCGGCGCGCTGCCATCGCCTTGCGGATGGGACGGGAGTGGGTTCATAGGCCAAGATTTCAACACAATTGCCCTGCCCCGTCCAGCATTAACCCCCAAGTTTATGTGTCTTATATAAGATATATGATATAAATTGACAGATGGCCCGGCGGAGCCTACAGTAGCGGTCGATCCCGTCATGCGCATCCCGTTTTCGCGCCCGCAGCTTGCGGTCGAAAAGGCGTTCGGTTTTGGTATTATTGCAGTTTGCCCGAACAAGCGTATCTTCGGTTCTCACCGATTTCTTTCCCACTTTGGAGATTCTCATGGCTAAAACCCCAATGCGCGTTGCAGTTACCGGCGCCGCCGGCCAGATCGGCTATTCGCTGCTGTTTCGCATCGCTAACGGCGACATGCTCGGCAAGGACCAGCCGGTTATCCTGCAACTGCTGGAAATCCCTGACGAGAAGGCGCAAAAGGCGCTCAAGGGTGTCATGATGGAAGTGGACGACTGCGCCTTCCCGCTGCTGGCCGGCATGACCGCGCACAGCGACCCGATGACCGCCTTCAAGGACGCCGACTTCGCCCTGCTGGTCGGCGCCCGTCCGCGCGGCCCCGGCATGGAACGCAAGGACCTGCTCGAAGCGAACGCGCAGATCTTCACGGTGCAGGGCAAGGCGCTCGACGCCGTCGCTTCGCGCAAC
>JBBRXM010000032.1:0-52615 GCA_038248405.1 Burkholderiales bacterium | reverse complement strand
CTGCACAAGGTGCCGTCGACTATCTCGTATACCGTCGGCAAGCTCGAAGACGACCTCGGCCTGATGGTGTTCGAGCGCAAGGGACCGCGCGTCCTGCTCACCCCGGCCGGGCGCGAACTGCTCAAGGAAGGGCGCTACCTGCTCAAGGCCGCGCTCGACCTGGAACAGCGCGTCAAGCGGGTGGCGTCCGGCTGGGAGACCGAACTGGCGATCGGCCTGGACTCGATGTTCTCAGCGCTGGCGCTGGCCGCCGACATCGACGCCTTCTACCAGGTCGCCCGGCGCACCCGCCTGCGCCTGGTGCAGGAAACCCTGTCGGGACCGTGGGAGGCGCTGCTCGATCGCCGCGTCGACCTGCTGGTCGGCGTCGCCGGCGAAGGGCCGGCCGGCGGCGGCTATGTCGCCCGCCCGATCGGCCAGATGGGCTTCGTGTTCGCGGTGGCGCCTGGCCATCCGCTGGCCGGCGCGCCAGAGCCGCTCGGGCGCAGCGACCTGCAGGACCACCGCGCCGTCGTGGTCGGCGATTCGGCCCGCAACATGGCGCCGCGCACGGTGGGCCTGATGCTCGGCCAGGACGCGCTGACGGTGCCGACCATGCAGCTGAAGGTCCAGTTCCAGCTGGCCGGCTTCGGCTTCGGCTTCCTGCCCGAGCCGTGCGCGCGCGCCGCCATCGCGCGCGGCCTGCTGGTCGAAAAGCAGGTCGAGGAAACGCGCGCCGCCGAAACCTTCTACGTCGCCTGGCGCAGCGGCGACGAGGGCGCGGCGCTGCGCTGGTGGCGCGAGCGCGTGCAGCGCTCCGGCCTGTTCGCCACCCTGTGCGGCTCGCTGCCCGGCTGCGCGCCGCCGGCGGAAACGGTGTCGGACTGACACGTCCCGCACATTGACTGGCAGAATGTTGACTAAAACCAATACTTTCAGAGTAACATAGGCGTCAACCGTTTTCCCTTGGCAAGAAACCATGACCTCTTCATCCACTGCGCTGCTGTTTTTCCGTGTGTTGGCCCAGCGCAGCGGCAAGCCGTGCGCACTGCTCTTCGATGTCGGCGCGGGCGACCCGGCCACGGCGCTGCCGCTGGTGGAGGAAGAGGCCTTCGGCGGCCTCGCCGGCGGCTTTGCCTGCTTCTACCCTCCGCAAGCCGACGCCGCGCTGGCGGCGGCCCTGCAGGCGGCCGGCTGGAAGGAGATGCCCGCCGGCGCCATGGCGCGCAACGACGAACGCCTCGCCAGCGACCAGCTGCCGCCGTCGGCGCAGTGGATCGACGGCGACTGGTGCATGGCGCCGCCGCCGAAGGCCTCCGGCGCGCAGGCCGCCTCGCGCGGCCATGCGCTGCAGATGGTGCAGTTGGTTGCCGCCGACGCCGACACCCACGAAATCGAAGCGCTGCTGCGGCGCGACCCGACGCTGTCGTACAACCTGCTGCGCCTGGTCAATTCGCTCGGCGCTGGCGTCGGCCGGCGCATCACCAGCTTTTCGCAGGCGCTGCTGATCCTCGGGCGCCAACAGCTGCGCCGCTGGCTCAACCTGATGCTGTTCGCCGCGCGCCAGAACGACGTCCGTTCGGCGATGCTGCTGGCGCGCGTGGCGATGCGTGCGCGCGCCCTCGAACTGCTGGCCAAGTCGGGCGGGCTCGACAAGAATACCCAGGAGCAGGGCTTCATGGTCGGCATGTTCTCGCTGCTGGGCGTGCTGTTCGGCATGGAACTGACCGAAGTGCTGGCGCCGCTGGCGCTGGGCGAAGCGGTGCACGCCGCGCTGCTGCACCGCGAGGGCGACCTCGGCGCCTTGCTGACGCTGTTCGAGACGGCCGAACGGGGCGACCTCGATGGCGTCGCCGCGCAGCTCGACGCGCTGCAGATCCCGCGCCAGCAGTTCAACCTGGCAATGGTCGACGCGGCCACCTGGATGCAGGGCGCGGTGCGCGAAAGCCAGGCGAATGGCTGAATCGGCGCTCGACCGCTGCATCGCTCTCGTGCGCGCAGCACGGTCGCTGCACGGGGCGCCGCTGTGCGCCGCGCTCGAAGCGCTCGACGCCGCGCTGCTCGAAGCGGGCGCGCAGGCGCCGGACGCCGCCTGCGACGAACAGCCGGTGCTGGCGCTCGACCTGGCCGGCTACCTGACCGGCTGGAACCGCGGCGCCGAAGCGCTGTTCGGCTACACGCGCCAGGAAGCGCTGGGCCAGCACGCTTTGTTCCTCGATGCCGACGACGCCGACGATCCCGGCCTGGTCGAACTGTTCATGGAGCAGGGCGGTGCGCCGGTGGAAGTGAGCCGCCGCAAGAAGAACGGTGAAGTGATCCGCGTATCGATGGCGCTGTCGATGATGTTCGACGACGGCGGCGAGGCCGCCGGCATGCGCGTGCAGCTGTCGCCGGTCACCGAACCCCTGAGCGAGCGCGACAAGGTGCACCTGCACGCGCGCATCATCGAGGACAGCGACCAGGGCGTGCTGATCACCGACGCGCACGAGCGCATCGTCTCCATCAACGGCGCCTTCACCCGCATCACCGGCTACACGCCGGCCGAGTCGATCGGCCAGACGCCCGACCTGCTGCGCTCCGGCGTACACGACGCCGAACTGCGCGCCAAGGTGCGCGCCGCGATGCTGGGGCATGGCCCCTGGCGCGGCGAGATCGTCGGCAAGCGCAAGAACGGCGAGCTGTTTCCGCAGTCGGTGACGATCAGCGTGGTGCGCGACGCGCGCGGCGAGATCACCCACACCTTCTCGCTGTTCTCCGACATCAGCGTGCACAAGGATGCCGAAGCGCGCATGCAGCGCATGGCCAACTACGACAGCCTGACCGGGCTGCCCAACCGCAGCCTGTTCAACCACCTGGTCGACCAGATGCTCAGCGAAGCGCGCCGCGAGAACGAATACGGCGCGCTGCTGGTGGTGGAAGTGGACCGCATCGGCGCCGTCAGCGACACGCTCGGGCACGACATCGCCAGCCAGCTGCTGTCGGAAATCGGCCGCGGTTTTCGCGCCGCCCTGCGCGACGCCGACATCCTCGCCCGCATCGACGGCAGCAAGTTCGCCGTCGCCCTGCCGCGCATCGAAAAACGCGAGCATGCCGGCATCGTCGCCCAGAAGCTGCTGGCCACGCTGGCGCGGCCGATCGTGGTCGGCGCCCACAGCCTGCGGGTGGGCGCCCACATCGGCATCGGCGTCTACCTCGAGGACAGCACCGACACCGCTACTCTGATGCGCTACGCCGAAGTGGCGATGGCCAAGGTGGAGCAGGGCTCCGACGACGGCTTCCTGTTCTACAGCGAGGAGATGGACCAGCGCGCCAAGGACCATTTGCGGCTCGAGACGGAGCTGCGCGCGGCGCTGGCCGGCGGCCAGCTCGAACTGCACTACCAGCCGAAGGTGAGCCTGCGCAGCGGGCGCATCGTCGGCGCCGAGGCGCTGATCCGCTGGCGCCATCCGGAGCGCGGCATGATCCCGCCGGCGGTCTTCATCCCGCTGGCCGAGGAGACCGGCCTCATTTTCGAGATCGGCAGCTGGGTGCTGGACGAAGCGTGCCGCCAGATCCGCGCCTGGAAGGATGCCGGGCTGGCGATGCCGCCGGTGGCGGTGAACCTGTCGGCGCGCCAGTTCGACCGGCGCCTGCCGTCGCGCATCCTGGCGGTGCTGGACCGGCACCGCGTGCTGCCCGAGCAGATCATGCTCGAGATCACCGAGAGCCTGCTGGTGGGCGGCGCCGACAACGTCATCGCCATCATGAACGAGCTGGTGGCGATGGGGCTGGCGCTGGCGCTGGACGACTTCGGCACCGGTTACTCGAGCCTGGCCTACCTCAAGAAATTCCCCATCAGCACCCTCAAGATCGACCGTTCGTTCGTCATCGGGCTGCCGTACGAAGAGAACGACTGCGCCATCGCGCGCGCGATCGTGACGATGGCGCAGCAGCTGCGCCAGGAGATCGTCGCCGAGGGTGTCGAGACGGTCGAGCAGATGGCGTTCCTGCGCGACCTCGGCTGCGACCAGCTGCAGGGCTACCTGTTCAGTCCGGCGGTCGCCGCCGGCGAATTTTCCCGCATGCTGCGCGACGGCGAGCGGCTGATGGTGGGCCGCTGAACGCAAACCGGGGTCAGACCCCCAACGGAAACACCGGGGTCTGACCCCTAGCGCCGCAGCGGATCGAGCAGGCCGCGCAGGTCGTTGTGGTCGAGCTCGTACATCAGCGCCAGTAATTCGCCCAGCTCGCCGCGCGGAAAGCCTTCGCGGGCGAACCAGCCCAGGTAGTGGCCGGGCAGGTCGGCCAGCTTGCGCCCCTTGTATTTGCCGTAGGGCATATCGCGCGTCAGCAGCAGTTGCAGGTGTTCGGGTTTCATGCGCGCCACTCTAGCATGCGGGCGCGCTAAAATTGACGCGCAAAGGAGACGAGCATGAACACCGATTTCAACCTCGAGCGCTTCGTCGAGGCGCAAGCACCCGTCTACAAGAACGTCGTTGCCGAACTGAAGGCCGGACGCAAGAGCAGCCACTGGATGTGGTTCATCTTTCCCCAGCTCGCCGGCCTCGGCCACAGCGCGATGGCGCAAAAATTCGCCATCTCCTCGGCCGACGAGGCCGCCGCCTACCTGGCCCACCCCATCCTCGGTCCGCGCCTGCGCGAGTGCAGCGCGCTGGCCGCCGCCATCGAGGACGCCGCGGTCGACGAAGTCTTCCCGCCGCCGGACCACCTCAAATTCCATTCGTCGATGACGCTGTTCGCCGAAATCGCCCCCGACGAGGCGGTGTTCCACGACTGCATCAACAAGTTCTTCGACGGCGAGCCTGACCAGGCTACGCTCGACCGCCTGTAGCCGCATGGTATAGACTGTGGCAATGACAAACATCGCGCGCCTCCGGGACTTCGTCCGCACCTTCACCCGCCTGGCCGGACAGGACGAGGAGCGCATCTTCACCGACGGCCGCGCCCTGCTGGCCGAACTGATCGCCTGCGACGACTGGCTGCCGCCGCAGTTCGCGCAGCCGTCCGAGGCGCGCTACCAGCAATACCTGCTGCACTGCGACCCGCTCGAGCGTTTTTCGGTCGCCAGCTTCGTCTGGGGCCCCGGCCAGTCCACCCCCGTGCACGACCACACGGTGTGGGGCATGGTGGGCGTGCTGCGCGGCGCCGAATTGTGCGAGGAGTTCAGCGCCGATCCCTTCGGCGCGCTGCACCCGGCAGGCAGCCACCGGCTCGGCGAGGGCGCCATCGACCTGGTGTCGCCGCGCGTGGGCGACGTCCACCGCGTCTCGAACGCGCATGCCGACCAGGTCTCCGTCAGCATCCACGTCTACGGCGCCAACATCGGCACCCTGGTGCGCCACACCTATGACCCCCACAGCGGCCGGCCGTCGCGTTTCGTCTCCGGTTACACCAATTCCGTCACGCCCAACCTGTGGATGTAAGCGACAATTTTATGTTGTTGAGTATAATCGCCGGATTGTCAGTCTTCCCCTCCTCAGAAAATCACATTTATGGCTTCTACCCCCGATAACATCAGCATGGCGGTGTTCTGCGATTTCGAAAACGTCGCACTCGGCGTCCGCGACGCGAACTACGAAAAATTCGACATCAAGCCGGTCCTCGAGCGACTCCTCCTCAAGGGCAGTATCGTGGTCAAGAAGGCCTATTGCGACTGGGACCGCTACAAGACGTTCAAGGCGACCATGCACGAAGCGAACTTCGAGCTGATCGAAATCCCGCACGTGCGCCAGTCCGGCAAGAACTCGGCCGACATCCGCCTCGTCGTCGACGCCCTCGACCTGTGCTACACCAAGTCGCACGTCGACACTTTCGTCATCATCTCGGGCGACTCGGACTTTTCGCCGCTGGTGTCTAAGCTGCGCGAAAATAACAAGCACGTGATCGGCGTCGGCGTCAAACAGTCGACCTCGGACCTGCTGGTGGCCAACTGCGACGAATTCATTTTCTACGACGACCTGGTGCGCGAGGTCAAACGCGCCGCCGCCAAGCGCGACGAGCGCAAGGCGCAGCCGACCGCGCAGCCCAAGCGCGCGCCCGACGAGAACAACAAGCGCAAGGAAGAACTGGAAGAGCGCAAGGCCAAAGCGGTCGAGATGGTCGTCGAGATGTTCGACGCGCTGGTCTCCGAGCGCGGCGAAGGCAAGATATGGGCGTCGCTGCTGAAGGACACCCTCAAGCGCCGCCGCCCTGAGTTCAACGAGACCTACTTTGGCTTTCGCACCTTCGGCAACCTGCTCGAAGACGCACAGGCGCGCGGCCTGCTCGAATTCGGCCGCGACGAAAAATCCGGCGCCTACGTCTACCGCAGCGAGCGCCCGGCCTCGTCCTCATCGTCGCTGAGCGCGCAGGTCGAGCAGATGGCCAACGCCGCTTCCGCCATCACCTACGATTCGCAAGAGGAAGGCGAGGAGCTTGAGTCGGACGAGGACGTGCAACCGCCGCAGGAAGCCAGGCAGGAGCAGGCGCCGCGCCGCGGCCGCGGCCGCGGTGGCCGTACCGACTTCCGCGCACCGGCCGGCGAAGCTGTGGAACAGGAGGAGGCGCAGCAAGTGGTGCCCGAGTCGGAAGAGATCGCCGAACCCGTCGCCGCGCCGCAGGAGCCGCGCCGCCGCGGCCGGGGCGGGCGCACCGATTTCCGCGCGCCGGTGAGCGCGCCGCAGGAAGAAGCACAGCCGGCTGAAACCGAGCCGGGCGAAACCGCCGTCACCGAAAAGCCATGGTGGGACGAGGGTACGCCGGCCGCCGCGGCGCCCGCGGCCGAAGCCGAAGCCGAAGCCGAAGCGCAGGCCGAAACGCCCGAGTGGAACGACGAGTCGCCGTTCCCGCCGCCCGCCGCCGAAAAGCGCAGCAAGCCGCGCGCTGCCCGCAAGGGCACGGCGAAGAAGGCCGAGGAGGTGTCGGGCAATGTCGCCGAAGCCGCGCCGGAAGCGGCCGAACAGGACGGCGCTGCCGACCAGCCAGCCAAGGCCGCGCGCAAGCCTGCCGCGCGCAGCCGCCGTCCGGCCAAGCCGAAAGCAGCGGCCGGCAAGGGCTGATGCCCTTGCCGGCACGCTTCGCTCTGCAGGACGCGACGCACGCCTGAAATCAGTGCAAACTGTAGCTGGCCGCCACTGTCTAACAGTGACGGGCCCGCAGATCTGATTGAAGGAGTGCGCCATGCGTTTGCTTCCTGGACTGGGTTTGTTGCTGGCACTGGCTTCCCACGGCGCCAGCGCGGCGCCGCCGGCGGCCAATCATCCGATCATCGGCGTGTGGAAGCTGCTGGTGGGAGACGGCCGCTGCGCCGAGACCTACCGCTTCCGCGGCGACGGCACCAGCCTCGTCACCAGCGCGCACGAGGTATCCGAAACCGAGTTCCTGATCCCGGCCACGCCGAGCGAGAAGGGCTTCTACAAGCTCGAAGACAAGATCGTCAAGGACAACGGCAAGCAGGATTGCTCCGGCGACATCATGACCGTTGGCACCAAGGTGACCAATTTCCTCCGCTTCCATCCGTCCGGCGAAATTTTCCTCATGTGCGCATCGGAATCGATGGAGGAATGCATCGGCCCATTCGAACGGGTGCGCGGCCAAGACATCTGAACGCGCCCTCAGGAAGCGACGCCCAGGATCACGCTCGAGGCGTTGAACATGCCCGTTGCGGCGCTGCCGACGCCGAGGCCGAGGTCGGCGCAGCTGTCGCTGGTGACGATGGCCGCCAGCGAGCCGCCGCCGGCCAGCGCGATCACCACTTCCGTATTGACCGCCCCGGCCTGCACGCGCGAGACCACGCCGGTCATGCGGTTACGCGCGGAAAATTTCGCGGCGCCGTCGTCGACCGCCAGGATGATCGACGAGGCCTTGATCATGGCGTAGGCCTGCACGCCGGTGGCCAGGCCGAGGTCTTCGGTGCTCTCGCGGGTGACGGTGGCGGTGATTTTCTGGCCATTGGCAAGGGCAAGTTCGACCTCGTCATTGACGGCGCCGCGCGTCACATGCGCGACCGTTCCCAGGAACTGGTTGCGGGCACTGGTTTTCATGTTGATTCTCCGGATGAGGAGGAAATCGTCGGCGATGCCTTCCGCCTGCCGGCCGAGTTGCTCGATGAAATGGCGGTGCTCCCGTTCGATGAGCGTAAAGTTTTCCACCAGCTGCGCGCCGCGGCGCGTGAGCCGCGTGCCGCCGCCGCCCTTGCCGCCGCTGACACGCTCGACCAGCGCCTCGCCGGCCAGGTTGTTCATCGTCTCGACAGCATCCCAGGCCGCCTTGTAGCTCATGTTGACGGCCTTGGCCGCCTGCGTGATCGAGCCGCAGCTGGCAATCGCCGCGAGCAGGGTGACGCGGCCGGCGCCGCCGAAATTCTGGCCGCCCACGGTCAGCCACACCGACCCGTCGAGTTCGATTGCAGTATCGCCCTTCGCCGTCATGGCGCGCTGCCGCCGTGATCGATGGCGCCGCCGCTCAACTGCAGGACGTGCTCGCCGAATACGCGCGCGTCTTCGGCGTCGTGGGTGATCAGCACCATCGGCACGTCCAGTTGCCGCTGCAGCGTGTCGAGCTCGTCGCGCATGGCCACCCGCAGCACCGGGTCGAGGGCGCCGAACGGTTCGTCGAGCAGCAGGGCGCGCGGTTTGGCGACCAGCGCGCGCGCCAGGGCGGTGCGCTGCTGCTGCCCGCCCGACAGTTCGGCCGGATACTGGTCGGCAACGGCATGCAGGTCGAATGCCGACAGCCAGTAGTCGATCGACGCGTGCTTGACGTTGCCGGCGGGATTGCGCCAGCCGCGCGCCAGCCCGAAGCCGATGTTCTGCCGCACGGTCAGGTGCGGGAACAGCGCATAGTCCTGGAACAGGTAGGCCAGCTGGCGCTGCTGCGGCGCCAGGTTCAGCCTTGCGGCCGCGTCGAACAGGGTCGTCTCGCCCAGGCGGATGTGGCCCGCGTCCGGCGTGATCAGGCCGGCGATGGCCTTGAGCATGAGGCTCTTGCCGGCGCCCGACGGCCCGAGGATGACGATGCGCTTGCTGGTGGACCGAAAGCGCGTGGCCAGTTCGAAGGTGTTGTTCCCGGCGCGCATGGTCTTGCGGATGTCCATGTCAATCTGCATGTCGATGTTCTCCCATCAGCGGCCGGTGCGCCCGGGCGCGAGCCGGGCCGACGTCACCAGCACGAGTATGCACACGGCCGAGGTGATCAGCACCAGGACGTTGGCGACGTCGTCCTGGCCGGCCTGCACGGCTTCGTAGACGGCGATCGACAGCGTCTGGGTCTTGCCCGGAATGCTGCCTGCCACCATCAATGTCGCCCCGAATTCGCCCAGCGCGCGCGCAAAGCCGAGCAGCACGCCGGCGAGGATGCCGCGCCAGGCCAGCGGCAGCGTGATGCGGAAAAAGATGCCGAGTTCGGAAACGGCCAGCACCCGCGCGGCCTGCTCGAGCTGGCTGTCGACGGCCTCGAAGGCGGCGCGCGCCGGCTTGAAGACGAGCGGAAAGCCGACGATCGCGGCGGCAATCACGGCGCCCTGCCAGGTGAAGATCAGGCTGACGCCGAAGTGGTCCTGCAGCCAGGCGCCGAGCCAGCCGCGCCGGCCCAGCAGGACGAGCAGGTAGTAGCCGAGCACCGTCGGCGGCATCACCATCGGCAGGGTCAATAGCGAGTCGACAATGTCGCGGCCCGGAAAGCGCAGGCGCGCCAGCGCGTAGCCGACGGCGACGCCGGCGAACAGGTTGATCGCGGTGGCGCAGCCGGCCACCTTCAGCGACAGCGCCAGCGCCGGCCAGGCCAGGTCCAGCGCGTTCAAGGCTGGCGAAACCCGAAGCGCGCCATCACCGCCTGGCCGGCAGGGGAGAGCACGTAGGCGACGAAGCGGGCGGCCTCGGCGGCGTTGCCGCTGCCGGCGACGCGGGCGATCGGGTAGCTGATCGGAACGTCCAGCGGCACCGCGAACGCGACCCGGACCTTGTCCTGCATGAGGGTGGCGTCGGTGGCGTAGACGAAGCCGGCGTCGACTTCGCCGCGGGCGACGTAGTCGAGCGACTGACGCACGCTGAGCGTATTGATCGTCTTCGATGCGAGCGCGGGCAACAAGCCGGCCGCCTCCAGCGCGCGCTGGGTATAGCGGCCGGCGGGCACGCTGGCCGCGTTGCTGACGGCGACGCGCCCGATGCGCGCCTGGCCCAGGTCCGCCAGGCGCCCGAGCGGGACGGTGGCGTTGGCAGGGGCAATGACGACCAGCGTATTGCGGGCAAAATCATGCCGGTCCGCCGCCCTGACCAGATGTTGCTGCTGGGCGCGGTCCATCGTTTCCTGGTCGGCGCAGGCGAACACGTCGACCGGTGCGCCCTTGGCGATTTGCTGCAGCAGGGCACCCGAGGCGCCGAAATTGAGCGCGACGTGGCTGCCGGGATACTGGCGTTCGTAGCCCTGCGCAATGTCCCTGAACGCGTTGGTGAGGCTGGAGGCGGCCGAGACGGTCAGCCCGGCGGCGCCGGCGGCAGCCGCCGCCAGCGAAAGGGCGGCCGCTGCCAGCCCGCGCTTCAAAACGCGTAACTTCATGGGTAGTCCTGAGCAAGGCGGGATTCGTCGTATAGTCGACTATATCACGCTTGCCCGTCTTACTTGCTCGCCGCTACAGGAAAGAACACTTGCTGGCCGTCGACCTTGAAGGCGGCGATGGCTTTCTGTCCCTCGTCGGAGGTGATCCACTCGATCAACCGGGTCGCGCCCTTGTAGTTGATGGTGGGGTACTTGGCCGGATTGACGGCGATGATGCCGTACGGGTTGAACATCTTCGGGTCGCCCTCGACGGCGATGACGAGGCCCGTTTTGGCCTTGTAGGCGCTGTAGGTGGCGCGGTCGGTGAGGGTATAGGCACGCAACTCGGCGGCCATGTTGAGCACTTCGCCCATGCCCAGCCCGGCCGACACGTAAGCGGCGCCCTGCGGCTGGGCGCCGACCTGCTTCCAGTAGGCTTTTTCCATCTGGTCGGTGCCGGAGTTGTCGCCGCGCGAAATGAATTTGGCCTTGCTGTCGACGACTTTTTTCAGTGCCGCCAGCACATCCTTGCTGCCGCGGATATGGGCCGGGTCGGTGTCGGGGCCGGCGATGATGAAGTCGTTGTACATCACGTCGCGGCGGTTGACGCCGTGCCCCTCGGCGACGAACTTGTCTTCCGACGGGCGGGCGTGCACCAGCGTGACGTCGACGTCGCCGTTCTTGGCCAGTTCGAGCGCCTTGCCGGTGCCGACCGCGATGACCTTGACCTTGATCCTGGTTTTCGCTTCGAACAGCGGCAGCAGGTAGGTCAGCAGGCCGGAGTTCTCGGTGCTGGTGGTGGTCGACAGGGTGATGGCCTGCTGGGCGTAGCTGATGGGAGCGGCCAAGGCGCCGAGCAGGATTGCGCAAGAAATCAGGGCGGAGCGGCGGTTCATTGGTTTTCCTTTTTGATGGCCGGGTGTGAGCGTAATATATCATGAGATATAGCGATTGCCGTCGTTCTCGCGCACGCGTGGAGCCCATTGCGCTGCAACGCTTTGGAGCAATTATGGCCGCGGGCTACTCGGCGGAACGGGGTCCCCGCGTTCGCGGAGTGGGCGGCTCTGGCGGTGTGGTTTCTGCGGGAGCGCGCAGCATTTTTGCGAAGGCGTCGAGGTAGGGCTGCGCCGCGGCGTCGGTCGCCTGCTGCATGCGCCGGAACTCCGCCAGCACCGCCAGGCCGGCTTCGGTCACCGCCGCGCCGCCGCCGCGCTCGCCGCCGGCCGAGGTCTTCACCAGCGGCTCGCGAAAGCAGCGGTTCATCGTGTCCACCAGCAGCCAGGCGCGCCGGTACGACATGTTCATCGCGCGCCCGGCGCCGCTGATCGAGCCGGTGGCGATGATGGCGTCGAGCAGGTCGGCCTTGCCGGTGCCGATCGCCGGTTCGTCGCCGCGCCAGAGGCAGGTCTTGGTGTCGAGCTTGATGGTCATGCGGGCAGCGTGGGGAATCGGGAACATTATTATAAGGCGTCGCCGCCGCCGCGGCACCGGCCATGGCCGTGCGCCCCGCCAGGGTGTATCCTGCCGACCTGAACCGCACTTCCCAATGGATTCGCTATGTCGCCGGCTTTGCTCTTTTGTATCCTGATCGCGTATTTCCTGCTGCTGCTCGGTGTCGCCTGGGCGACCTCCCGCAACGCCACCAACGACAGTTTCTTCATCGGCAACAAGAGCAGCAACTGGATGCTGGTCGCGTTCGGCATGGTCGGCACCACCTTGTCCGGCGCCACCTTCATCAGCGTGCCGGGCGCGGTCGGTCGCGACGGCTTCGGCTATGCGCAGGTGCTGATCGGCTATGTGTTCGGCTACATTGCCGTCGCCTGCATCCTGCTGCCGCTGTACTACCGCCTGAAACTGACCTCGATCTACCACTACCTCGACGTGCGCCTCGGGCGCCGCGCCTACCAGAGCGGGGCCGGCTTCTTCATCCTGTCGCGCCTGCTCGGCGCCACCGCCCGGCTGTACCTGGTGGTCAACATCCTGCAGGTGATCATCCTCGACAGCCTCGGCATCCCGTTCTGGCTGACCACGCTGGTGGTGCTGGCCATGATCCTGGTCTACACCTACCAGGGCGGCGTCAAGACCATCGTCTGGACCGACACGCTGCAAACGACCTGCATGCTGCTGGGCCTGGTCGCTTGCGTCGTCTTCATGCTGAACCGGCTCGACCTGTCGGTGGCCCAGAGCCTGGCGCAGATGCACGAGCGCGGCCTGTCGAAGGTGTTTACCACCGCCGTCGACAGCCCCAGCTTCTACCTCAAGCAGATCGTCGCCGGCGCCTTCATCGTGCTGACCATGACGGGCATGGACCAGGAAATGATGCAGAAGACCATTTCGGTGAAGACCTTGGCCGACTCGCAGAAGAACCTGCTGAGCCTGACGGCGATCCTGGTGGTGGTGCTGTCGCTGTTCCTGTTCCTCGGCGGCCTGTTGCACCTGTACGCGCCGCTGGCGGGCGTCACCGCCACCGGCGACAAGCTGTTCCCGGCGATCGTCACCGGCCACCTGCCGGCCGCGGTGCAGATCATTTTCCTGATCGCGCTGGTGTCGGCGCTGTTTCCCAGCGCCGACGGCGCCATCACGGCGCTGACCTCGACCTTCTGCATCGACCTGCTGGGCCTGCAGCGCCGCACCGACATGGCCGAGGCGGCCAAGGTGCGCCTGCGCCAGCGCGTGCACCTGGGCTTTGCCGCGCTGTTCCTGGCTCTGGTGCTGGTGTTCAAGTGGGTCGACAACGCCAGCATGATCGGCGTCATCCTGAAGATCGCCAGCTACACCTACGGCCCCTTGCTGGGCCTGTTCGCCTTCGGCATCCTGACGCGCCGCACGCTCACCGACCGCCTGGTGCCGGTGGTGACGATCGGCGCGCCGCTGTTTTGCGCGCTGCTTGAGTTTTATCAGGCGCAACTGTTGGGAACTTACCGTCTCGGACTTGAACTGCTGATCGTCAATGGCATAGTGGTGTTCGCCGGGCTGTGGGTCATTTCGCAGCCCGCCAGGCTGGAGGTGGCCGCCGCGCCGGCGTGACAATTCGACCACGATGCGCCGTTTTCGCTTACAGTATTCGCCTCAGATCCCTTAACCATTGCCGGAGTGCCGATGTCGTTTAAACCACTGTCTTCCCTGCGCCGCGGATTCGGCGCATTCTGGCGCGCGCTCGACGCCACCCGCCGCACGCTGTTCAACCTGCTGTTCCTGCTCTTCATCATCTTCGTGCTGTGGGCGATGTTCGGCGGCGGCGTCAAGCCGCTCGGCGCCAAGACGGCGCTGGTGCTGGACCTGAAGGGCATGCTGGTCGAGCAAAGCGCCGGCAGCGTGCGCGACACGCTCACGGCCACCCTCAGCGGCGACGTCAAGCGCACCGTGCAGCTGCGCGACGTCCTCACCGTGCTTGACGCGGCCGCCACCGACGCCAACATCTCGAGCGTGCTGCTGATGCTCGAAGACATGGACGGCGCCGGCATTGCCATGCTCAACGAGATCGGCCACGCGGTCGACCGCGTGCGCGCGGCCGGCAAGCCGGTACTGGCCTGGGGCGGCAGCTACGACCAGAAGCAGTACCTGCTCGCTTCGCACGCCAGCGAGGTGTACGTGCACCCGATGGGCGTGGTCAACATCAAGGGCTTCGGCCGCCACCGCAACTATTATCGCGACGCCCTCGACAAGATCGGCGTGACGGTCAACCTGATGAAGGTCGGCACCTACAAGAGCTTCGCCGAGCCGTACATCGGCAACGGCCCGTCGGAAGCGGCCAGCGAGGCCGAGGCCACGCTGTACAACGCGCTGTGGGGCGCCTACACCGCCGACGTCGAGAAGAACCGCAAGCTGGCGCCCGGCGCCATCAACGCCACCATCAACGACCTGCCGCGCCTGATGGAAGCGGCCGGCGGCGACGCCGCCAAGCTGGCGCTGCAGGCCAAGCTGGTCGACGGCCTGAAAACGCGCGACGAGATCCGCGCCATGATGATCAAGCGCGGCGAGCTTGACCTCGAGGGCAAGTCGTTCCGCCAGGTCGGCTTCGACGAATACCTGGCGCGCAACCGGCCCAAGCTGTTCGGCGACGCCGTGGCGGTGGTGGTGGCGTCCGGCGACATCACCGACGGTTCGGCCGGCCCGGGCGCCATCGGCGGCCTGTCGACCTCGAACCTGATCCGCCGCGCGCGCGAGGACGACCAGGTCAAGGCGCTGGTGCTGCGCGTCGACTCGCCCGGCGGCAGCGCGTTCGGCTCGGAACTGATCCGGCGCGAGCTGGAACTGACGCGCGCCGCCGGCAAGCCGGTGGTGGTCTCGATGGGCAACGTGGCCGCTTCCGGCGGCTACTGGATCTCGATGGCGGCCGACGAGGTGATCGCCGACCCGTCCACCATCACCGGCTCGATCGGCGTGTTCGCCATCCTGCCGACGGCCGACAAGGTGGTCGACAAGCTGGGTATCCACACCGCCGGCGTCACCACCACCTGGCTGGCCGACGCCTACAATCCGCTGCGCCCGCTCGACCCGCGCTTCGGCCAGCTGGTCCAGAGCAGCATCAACCACATCTACAGCGAGTTCACCACCAAGGCGGCGGCGGCGCGCCACACCACGCCCGAAAAAATCGACGCCGTCGGCCAGGGCCGCGTGTGGACCGGCGCCCAGGCGAAAGAGAACGGGCTGGTCGACCGCCTCGGCAGCTACCGCGACGCGCTGGCGTCGGCGGCGTCGCGCGCCAGGCTGGGCAAGGGCTACCGGGTCGCCTACATCGAGCGCGACAGTTCGCGCATCGAGCGCTTCCTCGGGCTGATCGGGGTGTCGGCGGCCCAGTCGATGACCCTGCAGGTCAAGCTGGGGCTGATGCCGTCCGGCCTGCCGGCGGCGGCGGTGACGGAAGTGACGCGCGAACTGGGCTGGCTGTCCGAGCTCACCAGCGGCAACAAGCCGTATGCGGCGGTGACGCATTGCATGTGCACGATGCCGTGACGTCCAGTTTTTGCGCGCGTACCCGTCAACTGACCCGTCATCCCCGCTGACGCGAGGACGACGTCGGTTCGTGGCTGCCGGCAAGCTTTTCGATATGGTTTTGTAGCGGGTTTGTAACGTCATGTAGCGCGGCTGTGTCGCCGGCAAAAGCGGTGTTCTCCCTCGGAGGCGCCGCTTTTTTTTCGTCTGGCGCGGCGCCCGTGCAGCGCACTTTGTGCCGCCATATGTTCGGTGTGAAACATACTCCGTGCATACCCCATGCTACAGTCTTGGCACGTTTTATTATGCTTTTGACCAAGGAAAACCCATGGATCGGCCGCCCCTCATCCCACCCGCGACCCTGCCGGCGCCGCACAGCCGGCGCAAGAAAGTGATCGGCAGCGTCATCGCCGTCGCCGCCATGGCCGGCCTGGGCTACCTGGCCTGGCACCTGACCCATCCTGAGCCCGCCGTCGCGCCGGGCCAGGGGCCGGGCGCCAGCGCCGGTCCGGGCGGCGGCCCTGGCCGGGGCGGGCGCGGCGGCCGCGGCGCGCCGGCCACCACGGTCGGCGTCGCCACCGCCGAGAAGGCCGACATCCCGGTCGTGCTCGACGCGCTCGGCACCGTCACCGCCGCGGCCACCGCCACCGTGCGCCCGCAGGTGTCGGGTGTGCTGCAGAAGATCCTGTTCAGCGAGGGCCAGCTGGTCAAGTCCGGCCAGGTGCTCGCCACCGTCGACCCGCGCGCCTTCGAGATGGCGCTGCTGCAGGCGTCCGGCCAGCGCCAGCGCGACGAGGCGCAGCTCGACAGCGCCAAGGTGACCCTGGCGCGCTTCAAGACGCTGCTGACGCAGGACTCGATCGCGCGCCAGGAAGTCGATACCCAGGCCGCGCTCGTCAAGCAGCTCGAGGGCACCGTCATGACCGACCGCGCCGCCGAGGGCGTGGCCAAACTCAACCTGAGCCACACCCAGGTCAAGGCGCCGATCACCGGCCGCGTCGGCCTGCGCGTGGTCGACCTGGGCAACCTGGTCGGCAGCGGCGACGCCAACGGCATCGCCGTCATCACCCAGCTCTCGCCGATCGACGTCGAATTCGCGGTGCCGCAGGACCAGGTGCCGGACCTGCAGGCGCGCGTGCATGAAGGCGCGGCGCTGCCGGCCGTCGCCTTCGACCGCACCCGCACGACGCAACTGGCCAGCGGCAAGTTCGCCGCGCTCGACAACCAGGTCGACGTGCAGACCGGCACCGTGCGCGCCAAGGCGCGCTTTGCCAACGCCGACCAGAAGCTGTTCCCCAGCCAGTTCGTCAACCTGCGCCTGGAAGTACGCAACATCAAGGATGCGGTGGTGGTGCCGGTGACGGCGCTGCGCCATGGTTCCACCGGCGACTTCGTGTATGTGCTCAACGCGGCCGACAAGACGGTGGCGCTGCGTCCGGTCACGCGCGGCCAGGCCACCGTCGACAAGGTGCAGGTAGCCACCGGGCTGCAGGCGGGCGAACAGGTCATCACCGAAGGCGCCGACCGCCTGAAGGATGGCGCCAAGGTGACGCTGCCGGGGGATAAGCCGGCCGGCACGGGCGGTGGACGGCGCGGTGGTCGTGGTGGCGCGGCAGCGGGGGCGGCTGCAAGCACGCCGGCCGATGCCGCCGCGCCCGCGCCAGCGGCTGGCGAACGTCGTCGCCGTCAGCCGGAAGGAGCCGCGCAATGACAACCGCTAGCCTCCGAACCGTCGTCCTCGCGAACGCGGGGACCCCATTTTTGCGAGCTACCCGGCGACTCACGCAGCAATTGGATCCCCGCGTTCGCGAGGAGTCATTCCCGCCAATGGCGGGGAATGACGGTTTTGCGGTTAGCGACTTCGATGGCGACGGGGTGATGCGATGAGTCCTTCTGGCCCGTTTATCCAGCGGCCGGTGGCCACGTCGCTGTTGATGCTGGCGATCGTGCTGGCCGGCCTGGTCGGCTTCAAATTCCTGCCGCTGTCGGCGCTGCCGCAGGTCGACTTCCCCACCATCCAGGTGCAGACGCTGTACCCGGGCGCCAGCCCGGAGGTGATGGCGCGCACCGTCACCGCGCCGCTCGAACGCAATTTCGGCCAGATGGCGGGCCTGGCGCGCATGAGTTCGACCAGCGCCGCCGGCGTCTCCGTCGTCACGCTGCAGTTCGGACTCGGCCAGACCCTCGACGTCGCCGAGCAGGAAGTGCAGGCGGCCATCAACGCCGGCGGCTCGCTGCTGCCGGCCGACCTGCCGGCGCCGCCCGTCTACGCCAAGGTCAACCCGGCCGACGCCCCCGTGCTCACCCTCGCCATCACCTCCGACACGGTGCCGCTGACCGAGGTGCAGAACCTGGTCAACACGCGCCTGGCGCTCAAGATCAGCCAGGTCAGCGGCGTCGGCCTGGTCACGCTGTCGGGCGGCCAGCGTCCCGCCGTGCGCATCCAGGCCAATACCGAGGCGCTGGCCTCCTATGGCCTCGGGCTCGACACGCTGCGTACCGCCATCACCGCGGCCAACGCCAACAGCGCCAAGGGCAGTTTCGACGGCCCGACCCGCTCCTATACCATCAACGCCAACGACCAGCTGCTCACCGTCCCCGACTACAAGAACCTGATCGTCGCCTACAAGAACGGCGCCCCGGTCCGCCTCACCGATGTCGCCCAGGTGGTCGACTCGGCCGAAAACGTCAAGCTGGCCGCCTGGTCGGGCCTGAAACCGGCCATCATCCTCAACGTCCAGCGCCAGCCCGGCGCCAACGTGATCGCCACCGTCGACGCCATCAAGGCGCGCCTGCCGGAGCTGCAGGCCGGCCTGCCGGCGGCGCTGCGGCTGGACGTGCTGACCGACCGCACCACAGGCATCCGCGCCTCGGTCGAACACGTCGAGATCGAACTGCTGCTGGCGGTGCTGCTGGTGGTGCTGGTGATCTTCGCTTTCCTGCACAGCGTGCGCGCCACCGTCATCGCCAGCCTGGCCGTGCCGATCTCGCTGATCGGCACCTTCGGCGCCATGTACATGCTCGGCTACAGCCTGAATAACCTGTCGCTGATGGCGCTGACCATTGCCACCGGCTTCGTCGTCGACGACGCCATCGTCATGATCGAGAACATCGCCCGCTACATCGAAGAGGGCGAGGAGCCGATGGCCGCCGCCATCAAGGGCGCCGCCCAGATCGGCTTCACCATCATTTCGCTGACCGTCTCGCTGATCGCCGTGCTGATCCCGCTGCTGTTCATGGGCGACGTCGTCGGCCGCCTGTTCCGCGAGTTCGCCGTCACCCTGGCCATCACCATCCTGATTTCGGCGGTGGTGTCGCTGACGCTGGTGCCGATGATGTCGGCGCGCTGGCTGCGCCGCCACGCCGACGAGAAGCCGAACAAGGTCGCCATCAGGACCCAGGCCTTTTTCGACGGCGTCATCAAGCGCTACGACACGTCGCTGAACTGGGTGCTCGAGCGCCAGGGCCTGACCCTGATCGTGGCGCTGGCGACCCTGCTGCTGACGGTGCTGCTGTACGTGTTCATCCCGAAAGGCCTGTTCCCGACCCAGGACACCGGCCAGCTGCAGGCGCGCGTCGAGGCGCGCCAGGCGATCTCCTACGACGGCATGGCCGCCATCCAGCAGGCCGCCGCCAGGGTGATCCTGCAAGACCCGGACGTGCTCTCGCTCAGCTCCAACGTCGGCGTCGACGCCGCCAACAACACCATGCTCAACACCGGTCGCATGCTGATCAACCTGAAGGACAAGCGCTCCGGCAGCCAGGACGCCATCATGGCGCGCCTGCGCGAGCGGGTGGCGCAGGTGGCCGGCGCCACGCTGTACCTGCAGCCGACCCAGGACCTGACCATCGACGCCGAGACCGGCCCGACCCAGTACCGCCTGTCGATCGAGGGCGCCGACAACGCCAGCGTCAACCTCTGGGCCGGCAAGCTGGTGGCGCACCTGCAGGACGACGCCAAGGTGCGTAACGTCGTCACCGACGCCGGCGCCACCGGCGTGGCCGCGTTCGTCAGCATCGACCGCGACAGCGCCGCGCGATTGTCGATCACTGCCGCCAGCATCGACGACGCCCTCTACAGCGCCTTCGGCCAGCGCATCGTCTCCACCATCTTCACCGAGACCAACCAGTACCGCGTGATCCTCGAAGCGCAGCGCGACGCCGGCATGTCGATCGAGGCGCTCAAGCGCCTGCCGCTCAAGACCGGCTCGGGCAAGTCGACCCCGCTCGAGGCGGTGGCCACCATCTCCGAGCAGCCGGCGCCGCTGCAGGTGACCCACGTGGCGCAGTACCCGGCCACCACCGTCGGCTTCGACACGGCGCCGGGCGTCTCGCTGGGCACCGCGGTCGACTCGATCCGCGCCGCCGCGCTCGACATCAAGCTGCCGCCGGCGGTGACGATGACCTTCCTCGGCGCCGCCGGCGCCTACCAGGCGTCGCTGTCGAACCAGCTGTGGCTGATCCTGGCGGCGGTGGTGTGCGTCTATATCGTGCTGGGCGTCCTGTACGAGAGCTACATCCACCCACTGACCATCTTGTCGACCCTGCCGTCGGCCGGCGTCGGCGCGCTGCTGGCGCTGATGATCAGCGGCCAGGACCTGGGCGTGATCGGCATCATCGGCATCATCCTCCTGATCGGCATCGTCAAGAAGAACGCCATCATGATGATCGACTTCGCCATCGAGGCCGAGCGCGACGAGGGCAAGAGCGCGCGCGAGGCGATCCACCAGGCGGCGATGCTGCGCTTCCGGCCGATCCTGATGACCACTTTGGCGGCGCTGTTCGCAGCGGTGCCGCTGATGCTCGGCTGGGGCGAGGGCGCCGAACTGCGCCGTCCGCTCGGTCTCGCCATCTTCGGCGGCCTGATCGTCAGCCAGATGCTCACGCTGTTTACCACGCCGGTGATCTACCTCGGCTTTGACCGCCTGGCGCAGCGCTTCAACGGCAAGGCCGGCGAACCGGGAGCGGTGGCCGCATGAACCTGTCGCAGCCATTTGTGCGGCGCCCGATCGCCACCGTCCTGCTGACGCTGGGGATCGCGCTGGCCGGCATCGGCGCCTTCTTCGTGCTGCCGGTCGCGCCGCTGCCGCAGGTCGACTACCCGACCATCTCGGTGTCGGCCCAGCTGCCCGGCGCCAGCCCGGACACCATGGCCAGCAGCGTGGCCACCCCGCTGGAGCGGCGCTTGGGGGTCATCTCCGGCGTCAACGAGATGACCTCCAACAGCGGCAGCGGCTCGACCCGCGTCAGCCTGCAGTTCGACCTGAACCGCAAGATCGACTCGGCCGCGCGCGAAGTGCAGGCGGCCATCAACGCCTCGCGCGCCGACCTGCCGTCCACCTTGCGCAGCAACCCGACCTACCGCAAGGCCAACCCGTCGGACGCGCCGGTGATGATCCTGGCGCTCACTTCCAAAACCCGTTCGCCGGGCCAGATCTACGAATCGGTGTCGAACCTGGTGCAGCAGAAGCTGGCGCAGGTACAGGGCGTCGGCGACGTCGAGATCGGCGGCGGCTCGCTGCCGGCGGTGCGGGTCGACCTGCTGCCGTATGCACTCAACAAGTACGGCGTGTCCACCGAGGACGTGCGCGCGGCGATCCAGGCCACCAACGCCAACCGCCCGAAAGGGGCGATCGAGGGTAACGGCAAGCGCCTGCAGATCTACTCGCAGGCGGCCGGCACCAGCGGCGGACGCAGCGCCGCCGACTACCGCAGCATGGTGGTGTCGTGGCGCGACGGCGCCGCCATCCGCCTGCAGGACGTCGCCGCCGTCACCGACGGCGTCGAGAACGTCAATACGCTCGGCCTGTTCAATGGCGACCCGGCCGTGATCGTGCTCGTCACGCGCCAGCCGGGCGCCAACGTCATCGCCACCGTCGACGGCGTGCGCGCGCTGCTGCCGACGCTGCAGGCGCAGCTGCCGGCCGACGTCAGGCTCGAAGTGGCCTCCGACAGCACCAACTCGATCCGCGCCTCGCTGCACGAAATCGAAGTGACCTTGATGATCTCGATCGCGCTGGTGGTGCTGGTGGTGAGCCTGTTCCTGCGCTCCGTGCGCGCCACCATCGTGCCGGCGGTGGCGACCGTGGTGTCGCTGCTGGGCACCTTCGGCGTCATGTACCTGCTCGGCTTCTCGCTCAACAACCTGTCGCTGATGGCGCTGACGGTGGCCACCGGCTTCGTCGTCGACGACGCCATCGTGGTGCTGGAAAACACCAGCCGCCACATCGAGCAGGGCATGGACCGCATGCAGGCGGCCCTGCTCGGGGCGCGCGAAGTGGGCTTCACCGTGCTGTCGATCAGCCTGTCGCTGGTGGCGGTGTTCATCCCGCTGCTGTTCATGGGCGGACAGGTCGGCCGGCTGTTTCGCGAGTTCGCCGTGACGCTGTCGGCGGCGGTGATGATTTCGCTCGTCATTTCGCTGACCACTACGCCGATGATGTGCGCCTGGCTGCTCAAGCCGGGCGGGCTGGAACGCCAGCCGGGCAAGCTGGCGCAGTGGGCCGAGCGCGGCTTCGACAAGGTCCACAAGGCCTACGAACACTCGCTCGACTGGGCCCTCGGCAGCAAACTGCTGGTGATGCTGATCCTCGCCTTCGTGGTGGGCCTGAACGTGTATCTGTTCGCGGCCGCGCCGAAAGGCTTCTTCCCGCAGCAGGACACCGGCCAGATCAGCGGCGGCATCCGCGCCGACCAGTCGATCTCGTTCCAGGCGATGCAGGGCAAGCTGCGCCAGCTGGTGGGCATCATCAAGAGCGACCCGGCGGTGGCCACCGTGGTGGGCTTTACCGGCGGCGGGCGCGCCGGCGGCGGCTTCATGTTCATCAACCTGAAACCGGTGGCCGAACGCGCCAAGGGCGACAAGGGCCAGGCGGTGATCGCCCGCCTGCGGCCGAAACTGGCGCGCGTGACCGGCGTGTCGCTGTTCTTGAATCCGGTGCAGGACTTGCGCATGGGCGGGCGTTCGGCCAATTCGACGTATCAGTACACCCTCAAGAGCGACAGCAGCGCCGACCTCAAACTGTGGGCCGGCAGGCTGGCCGATGCCATGAAGCGCCAGGGCGCGCTGACCGACGTCGACACCGACCAGGCCGAAAACGGCGTCGAGACCTTCGTCAGGATCGACAAGGACAGCGCCGCCCGGCTCGGCATCACCACCCGCGACGTCGACAATGCGCTCTACAACGGCTTCGGCCAGCGCCAGGTCGCCACCATCTACGATGAGCTGAACCAGTATCACGTGATCATGGGGGTGGCCAAGGAATACGCGCAGACGCCCGAAGCGCTGCGCGACGTCTACGTGCCGTCCAGGGCGACCGCGGCGTCGACCGGGGCGCCGGCGTCGGCGCCGGCCGCCGGCGACACCGGCACGCCGGCGGCGCCGTCGAACCTGACCGCGGCGCGCGACCCGGCCAGCGGCCAGGCGCTGTCGGGCGCGCCCACCCACATGGTGCCGCTGTCGGCCATTGCCAGTTTCGCCGAAAGCTCGACCCCGACTTCGGTCAACCATCAGGACGGCGAACTGGCCACCACCGTGTCGTATAACCTGGCCGAAGGCAGCAACCTGGCCGACGGCCAGGCCGCGGTGCGCCAGGCCGAAGCCGACATCGGCCTGCCCAACAACGTGCGCGGCAGCTTCCAGGGCACCGCCAAGGCGGCCCAGGAATCGAACCAGCAGCAGCCGCTCCTGATCGCCGCCGCCATCGTCGTGATCTACATCGTGCTCGGCATCCTGTACGAAAGCCTGGTCCATCCGATCACGGTGCTCTCGACGCTGCCGTCGGCCGGCGTCGGCGCGGTGCTGGCGCTGCTGCTGTTTAAGATGGAGTTCACCATCATCGCGCTGATCGGGGTGTTCCTATTGATCGGCATCGTCAAGAAGAACGCAATCCTGATCATCGACTTCGCGCTGGAGGCAGAGCGCTCGCGCGGCCTGGGACCGGTGGAGGCGGTGCGCGAAGCGTGCCTGCTGCGCTTCCGGCCGATCCTGATGACGACGCTGGCCGCGGCGCTGGGCGCCTTGCCGCTGGCGATCGGCTTCGGCGAAGGCTCCGAATTGCGCCAGCCGCTAGGCATCGCCATCATCGGCGGCCTGATCGCCAGCCAGCTGCTGACGCTGCTGACGACGCCGGTGGTCTATATCCTGCTCGACAAGCTGCGCCGGCGCAGCCCGGCCGAACGCGCCCTCGGCCGCCTGCCGGGCGACGCCGTTGCGCCGATGGCGCCATGACACCAGGACACCATGACACCATGAAAGCCATACCCATGCTTACACCCTTACGCCATACCCTTGCCGTTGCCTGCATGCTTACCGCCGGGCTGCTGTCGGGCTGCGCGGTGGGCCCGGCCTACAGGGTGCCGACCACGGCCGAGCCGGCCGCGTTCAAGGAGACCGGCCCATGGGTGCCGGCAGCGCCCGCCGACACCCTCGAGCGCGGCCCCTGGTGGACCCTGTTTGGCGACCCGCTCCTCAACGAACTGGCCGGCAGCGTCGAGGTATCGAACCAGAACGTCGCCGCCGCGGTCGCCTCCTACGCGCAGGCGCGCGCGCTGGTGCAGCAGCAGCGCGCCTCGCTGTTTCCGCGCGTGTCGCTCAACCTCAGCGGCGCCAAATCCGGCGGCGGCCCGGGCAATGCAAGTTCCGACAGCGGGAACTCCGGCCAGAGTTACCGGCTCGGCATCGGCGGCAGCTGGGAACCGGATGTATGGGGCCGGCTGCGCGCGGGGGTGAATGGCGCCAATGCCAACGCGCAGGCCAGCGCGGCCGACCTGGCGGCGGCGCGCCTGTCGGCCCAGGGCGAACTGGCGGCGAGCTACTTTGCGCTGCGCCAGACCGACGCCCAGCGCGAGCTGCTGGCGAAAACGATCGAGGGCTACCGGCGGGTGCTGCAGATTACCCGGAACCGTTTCGACGCAGGCATCGCCGCCAAATCGGATGTGCTGCAGGCGCAAACCCAGCTGGCCAATACCCAGAGCGACGACCTGACCCTGGCCCGCCAGCGCGCTCAGCTCGAACATGCCATCGCCATCCTGCTGGGCAAGGCGCCGGCGGACTTCACGCTGGCGGTGGCGCCGTGGCAGGTCAATGTGCCCGATATCCCGGCCGGCGTGCCGTCGGCGCTGCTGCAGCGCCGGCCCGACATCGCCGCTGCCGAGCGCCGCGTGGCCGCCGCCAACGCGCAGATCGGCATCGCCCGCGCAGCGTATTACCCCAACATTGGCCTGACGGGCGATGTCGCCACCGGCGGCCCCAGTCTCGCCGATCTGTTCCGGGTGTCGAACGCGGTCTGGTCGCTGGGCCTGTCTGCGGCGCAAACGGTGTTTAACGCCGGCGCCACCCGCGCCAGCGTGGCCGGCGCAGAAGCGGGGCAGCAGCTGGCCACCGCGCGCTACCGCCAGACGGTGCTCGATGCGTTCGGCGACGTCGAAGACCAGCTGGCCGCCACCCGCGTGCTGGCGCAGCAGACGGTGCTGCGGCGCCAGGCATCCGATGCGGCCAACCAGGTCGAAGAGCAGATCCTGAACCGCTACAAGGCGGGCCAGGTCAGCTATACCGAAGTGGTCCAGGCCCAGGCAACGGCGCTGTCGGCGCGGCGTGCGCTGGTACAGGTGCTGGCCGACCGCCAGGCAACGGCGGTGGCGCTGATCCAGTCGCTCGGCGGCGGCTGGCATCCCGCACCGTAGCGCCGAAGCGGGTGATTAGCCGGGGGTGGACCATGCGGCAAACTGTCTCTTTTTGAGTGCGCATCCTGTCTAATTTTGTCGAATTCTGTCTGTTCCTGAACTCTGCCGATGCTGGGCCGTCCAATTAGACAGAATTCGACAAAATTAGACAGAATTCGACAAAACGCGCAGAGGAAAATAGCATGGATGCCGCATGTCTGGTCCCAGTAAATTCGGACGCTCTCGAAGCGCTGAGCGCATATTTGCGCGACAGCGGCAGCACGCTTTCCTTGTGCGGCGCCGCCACCGGGGCCATCCGCGCGTGGCTGGCGGCCGAAAACGACCGCGACCTGGCTTCTGCAGGCTGCACGCTGGCGGCGCCCCGGCTTCCGCCGTTGGCCCCGGCCCCGGCGTCCTTGGTCCCGCCGTCGTCCTTGGCCCCGCCAGAGTCCTTGGCCTTATCGCCGTCGCCGCCGTCGCCATCGTCGCCACCGTCGCCATCGCGCGCGGGCGCCCGCGGCGCCGGCTACCAATGGAAGGAACTGTTCCTGCCTGACGGAACCGAACTGCGCATGCACAGCGACGGCGCAGTGCATCGTGCCTGCGTGAAGGGCGACCTGATTTTCTATCAGGGACAGGCCGTATCGCCGCGCCAGTTCACGCTGGCGATCGCGGGTGATGGCCGCAATGCCTGGCGCGACCTGTTGCTGCGACCGCCTGGCGGGGCGCAGTTCATGCCCGCCGCCTTACTTCGTCGCAACGCGCAGGCGCAGATGAGAGGCGATGCAGAGGGCGTAGCCGGCGCCGCCTGTGCCGACGGGAAAGGCTCGCCGGCCGACACCATTGCCGCGGCGGCGCAGGCGATGTCGGACGCCTTGCGCACGGCGCTCGCACTGGTCGAACACAGCAACGCTCAATCGCTGCCGAAATACGAGCGCCGCGTCGATTTTCACCGCCGCGCCGCCGACGTCATCGCCGACCACGTCAAATTCGACTGAGCGCCGGCGCCAACCGGGCCGCCACGCCGCGCTGCCGTATGTACGGCAGCGCGCGTTTTTTTCGAAAATAAGACGCCTCTACGCAGAAAACGGCGAAATAGTTTGCGTGTGGCAACCTTGGTCTGCCAACATAACGGTTCCTTGCCCGTAGGCATCAAAGCCGCGGGATTCCCGGAGCTTGCCGACCCACCATGTTGCTACAACTATTCGCCGCACCGGTCGAGCCCTCACTGCTGACCTACGGCCGTTACGATGCGTCGCTGGTGGCGCTGTCGGTGCTGGTCGCCATTTTCTCATCCTGGATGGGCCTGCAGATAGCCGGCCAGGCCAGCGCCAACCGTGCGCAGCGCACCATCGTGCTGCTGACCGGCAGCCTGGCGCTCGGCAGCGGGGTCTGGGCCATGCACTTCATCGGCATGCTCGCATTCGACCTGTGCACGCCCGTCGACTACGATCCTGCCACCACCATCTTGTCGCTGCTGCCGAGCATCGGCGCCTCCTTTGTCGCGCTGTCGCTGATCGGGCGCAAGCGTCTCGGCGGCTGGGCGCTGCTGGGCGGTGGCGTGCTGGTCGGCGCCGGCATCGGCGCCATGCACTACGCCGGCATGGCCAGCATGCGCCTGAGCCTGTCGCTGCACTACGAACCGGCCATGTTCGCGCTGTCGATCGCCGTGGCGGTGCTGCTGGCCACGCTGGCGCTGTGGGTGCGCTTCGGCCTGCGCAGCCTGGGGACCGCGCTCAACGAACCGCGCCTGCTGCTGATCAGCGCCGTCGTGATGGGGCTGGCGATGGCCGGCATGCACTACACCGGCATGGCCGCGGCGCGCTTTGTCGGCCAGCTGGCGCCGGCGACGCGGGCCGCGTCCAACAGCACCTTCCTGGCGCTGGCGGTGGCGCTGATCACCGTTGCGCTGACCATTGTCGTGCTGGCCGCCAACGGCCTGCTGCGCTATCGCCAGCTGTTTCGCGAACTGAGCCAGAGCGAAGGCTGGATGCGGGCGCTGCTGACCACTACCGTCGACGGCGTCATCACCGTCAACCGCGACGGTATCGTGCAGGAATTCAACCGCGCCGCCGAGCGCATTTTCGGCTGGCGGCGCGACCAGATCCTGGGCCGCCACATCGGCGTGCTGGTGGCCGACCACGGCCGCTCGGCCGACGACGGCATCCTGCACTTCCTGGCCACCGGAGAGGACGTGCGCAACAGCGAAGGCAGCGAGGTCATCGGCCTGCGCAAGGACGGCAGCCACGTGCCGATCCGGCGCGCGCTGGGCCACGCCCGCACGGCCGGGCACGACCTGTTCGTCTGCTTCATCACCGACATCAGCGAGCGGCGCGCGATGGAGCAGGCGCTGCGCGACAGCGAGCAGCAATTCCGTTCGCTGATCGGCAACATCCCCGGCATTTCCTACCGCAGCCTGGCCGGCGGCGACGGCGCCATGGTGTTCATCAGCGACGCCGTCGAGCGCGTCACCGGCTATCCGGCCGCGGACTTCACCGGCACGCCGCCGCGGCGCTTCTTCGGCGCGCTGCTGCACGCGGCCGACCGCGCCGGCGTCAGCGCCGCGATTGCCGCCGCGCTGCAGGAGCGCCGGCCCTACCTGGTCGAATACCGGCTGCTGCATGCCGACGGCAGCATCCGCTGGCTGTGGGAAAACGGCACCGGCGTGGCCAACGGCGATGGCGAACTGCAGTGGCTCGACGGCGTCATCCTCGACATCAGCGCGCGCCGCGAGATGGAAGAAGCGTTGCGGCTGGCGGTGGCGAAGGCGGAGCAGGCGGCTGCCGCGCGCGCCACCTTTGTCGCCAACATGAGCCACGAGATCCGCACGCCGATGAACGCCATCCTCGGCTTTACCGACGTGCTGCTCGACGACGAGCTGGGCCCGCAGCAGCGGCGCCACCTCGACACCGTGCGTAGCGCCGGCCGCTCGCTGCTGCGCCTGCTCAACGAAGTGCTCGACACGGCCAAGCTGGACAAGGGCGCGGTCGAACTCGAACTGGGCGACTTCGACCTGCTGGCGCTGATCGACGAGCTGTCCTCGACGCTGGGGGCGAACGCCCGCGCCAAGGGGTTGCAGGTCGACATCGACTACGATCCGGCGCTGCCGTCCTGCCTGCATGGCGACGAACTGCGCATCCGCCAGGTGCTGACCAATTTGCTCGACAACGCCATCAAATTTACCGCCCACGGCGGCGTCAGGCTGGTGGCCGAGGCGCAGGGTGGCCAGCTGCACCTGCTGGTGACGGACACCGGCATCGGCATCGCCCAGGACCGGCTGGCGGCGATCTTCGAGCCGTTCACCCAGGCCGATGCATCGATGACGCGGCGCTACGGCGGCACCGGCCTGGGCACCACCATCAGCAAGCAGATCGTCGAACTGATGGGCGGGCGCATCTGGGCCGACAGCGCGCCCGGCGAGGGCGCCAGCTTCCACGTGCTGCTGCCGCTGGTGCCGGCGCGCTTCGCGCCGCAGAAGGCACGCGCGCGCAGCGCGCTGGTGCTGCCGCCGCTGCGGGTGCTGCTGGCCGACGACGTCGCCCAGAACATCGAACTGCTCGAGCTGCTGCTGCACCGCCGCGGCCACAGCACCGTCAGCGCCGCCGACGGCGAGGCGGCGGTGGCGCTGGCCGCCGAAGGCAGCTTCGACGTCATCCTGATGGACGTGCACATGCCCAAGCTCGACGGCCTGGCCGCCACCCGCGCGATCCGCGCGGCGGCGCTGCAGGCGGGCCGCGCGCGCATCCCGGTGGTGGCGATGACGGCCAGCGTGCTCGAGGCGCACCGCCGCGCCAGCGCCGAGGCGGGCATGGACGGGTTTGCCTCCAAGCCGGTCGACTGGTCGGTGCTGTCGCATGAAATCGCCCGCGTGCTGGGGCTGGCCGAGTCGTCGGCGGCGGCACCGGCACGCGCGCGCCGGGTGCTCGACCGCCAGGCCGGGCTGCGGCGCTGGGGCGACGCCGGCGCCGCGTACGGCGCGGCGTTGCTGCAGTTTGCCGGCCAGTTCGGCGCCCTCGACGCCGAGCTGGCGCGCTGCCGCGGCGGCGGCGACCTGCAGCAGGCCCGCATGCTGGCGCACAAGGCGCGCGGCGTCGCCGCCAACGTCGGCCTGGACCGGCTGGCGGCGCTGCTGGCGCAGTACGAGCTGGCGTGCGGCGAGCCCGGCGGCCAGGCCGGGGCGGCGCAACTGGACGACGCCGTGGCGGCCGAACTGGCGGCGGCGCTGGCGGCGATCGCCGCCGGCGGCGCGGCGCCGGCGTTGGCGCCGCCGGCGCGCGCCTTCGATGCGACGCTGGCGCTGCGCGGCGGCCGCGCGCTGCAGGGGTCGCTGCGCCGCGGCGCCCTCGACGACGACGCGCGGGCCGCGCTCAGCGCCACGCTCGCCGGCGAGCCCGCCGGCGCGCTGCTGCCCGGCGTGCACGCCGCGCTGGCCGACTTCGACCTGGTGCTGGCGCGGCAGCGCGTCGACGCCGTGCTGGCCATGCTGGACAGCGCATCAACCACGGAGCCAAGTACATGAATTGCGATTCCAGAGAGCCGCTGATTCTGGCGGTCGACGACGAAGCGGGCAACCTGCAGCTGCTGCGCCAGGTGCTGCAGGACGACTACCGGCTGCTGTACGCCAAGGACGGCCGGCGCGCGCTGGAACTGGCGCAGCAGGAGCGACCCGACCTGGTGCTGCTCGACGTCATGATGCCCGGCATGAGCGGCTACGAAGTGTGCGCAGCGCTCAAGGCGCAGGCGTCGACGGCGGCCATCCCGGTGATCTTCGTCACCGCGCTGTCGGACGCCGCCGACGAAGTCGAAGGCTTTGCCGCCGGCGCGGTCGACTACATCACCAAGCCGCTCAGTGCGGCGATCGTGCCGGCGCGCGTGCGCACCCACCTGTCGCTGGTGCGGATGGACAAGCTGCGCGCCTCCCGCCTGGAGATCGTGCAGCGGCTCGGGCTGGCGGCCGAATACAAGGACAACGAAACCGGCATGCACGTGGTGCGCATGAGCCACTTCGCGCGGCTGCTGGGCGTGGCGGCCGGCATGCACGCAGACGAGGCCGACGACCTGCTGCACGCCGCGCCCATGCACGACGTCGGCAAGATCGGCATCCCCGACCGCATCCTGCAAAAGCCGGGCCCGCTCGACGCCGACGAATGGCGCGTGATGCAAAGCCACGCGACGATCGGCGCGCAGATCATCGGCGAGCACCCGCCGGGGATGCTGGCGCTGGCGCACAGCATTGCGCTGACCCACCACGAGAAATGGGACGGCAGCGGCTACCCGAACGGGCTGGCGGGCGAAGCGATTCCGCTGGCCGGGCGCATCGTCGCCATCGCCGACGTCTTCGACGCCTTGACGTCGGTGCGGCCCTACAAGGCGGCATGGACGGTGGAAGCGGCGATCGAGTTCCTCGAGCAGCAAAAGGGCCGCCACTTCGACCCGCACCTGGTGGACCTGTTCCTGGAGCAGATGCCGGCGGTGCGCGCGATCCGCGAGCGCTGGGCCGAAAGCTGACGGCGTCGCGCAGCGCTTCCACCGCAGCACCGATGCGCCCCCATTCTTACCGCAACCCTAAAAACCGTCATCCTCGCGTACGCGGGGACCCAATTCCGTTGCGCAGCCGGGCTGCGGTTAATGCCAACTCGACGCGACGAAATTGGATCCCCGCTTTCGCGAGGAGTCATTTCCGCCAATGGCGGGAATGACGGTCTTGAGTGCAGTGGACAGGGGTGACATTGCGGCACACCGCCATGTATGATCTCCCAATCGCCAACCCTCGTCCCAGGTCCCCCATGCGCCGCACGCTCCACACCCTTGCCATCGCCGCCGCACTGCTGGCCCTCCCACCCGCCTTCGCCCAGCAAGCCTGGCGCGCCGAAGCGAGCGGGGTGACTTCCGAGCTGCGCGGCCTGTCGGCGGTGAGCGACACGGTCGCCTGGGCCAGCGGCGCCAAGGGCACGGTGCTGCGCACCCTTGATGGCAGCAAGTGGCAGGTGATCAGGGTGGCCGGCGCCGACGCCCTCGACTTTCGCGACATCCACGCCATCGACGCCAGCAGCGCGCTGGTGATGAGCGCCGGCCCCGGCGCGCAGTCGCGCATCTACCGCACCGACGACGGCGGCGCCAGCTGGCGCCTGCTGGCCACCAACGCGTTCGCCGACGGTTTCTGGGACGCGATGGCGTTCTGGGATCCGAACAACGGCATCCTGTTCGGCGACCCGGTGGGCGGCCGCTTCCAGGTCTACAGCACCGCCGACGGCGGCGAGCACTGGCGCCAGCTGGACGGCAAGGGACTCGAGGCGCTGGAGAAGGAGGGCGCCTTCGCCGCCAGCGGCAGCTGCCTGTCGGTGGCCGGCGCCAGCGACGCCTGGATCGTCACCGGCGGCGCCGCCACCGCCCGCGTCTTCCACTCGTCCGACCGCGGCGCCAGCTGGCAGGCCAGCGCGCTGCCGATTCCCGCCGGCGCCGCCGCCCGCGGCGCCTTCTCGGTCGGCTTCGCCAACCCGCGCCTTGGCATGGCCGCCGGCGGCGACTACAAGGAGCCGGCGCTGGCGGCAGTCAACGGCGCGCGCAGCGAGGACGGCGGCGCCAGCTGGACGCCGGCGGCGATCCTCCCTGCCGGCTACATGTCGGTGGTGACGCCGGTGCCGGGCGCGCCAGGCAGTTTCGTCGCCGGCGGTCTGGCCGGTTCCGGCTACTCGCTCGACGCCGGCAAGAGCTGGACCGCGCTCGACACGACGGCCATCAACACGGTGGCGTTCGCGTCGCCGACGACCGGCTGGGCGGTCGGGCCGAAAGGCCTGCTGCTGAAATACATGGGCGCGCGGTTGGCGCCGGCCGCCCGCTGATGCAAAAACTGGTGTCAGGTCTGACATTCGGACATTCAGGGGCGAATGTCCGAATGTCAGACCTGACACCAGCGCTCAGGACGGCTCGTTCTTGAGCCGCGCGGGCGGGAAGACGATCGAAAAGCGCGTTTCGCCGTCGCCCGTGGCGGCCAGCTTGTATGTAAAGCCGTGGCGGCTCAGTACCTCGCGCACGAACACCAGGCCGATTCCCTGGCCGCCTTTCTTGGTACTGAAGAAGGGCGTGAACAGCTGCCCGGCCGGCACCGCGCCGAGCTGGTCGCCCGAGTCGGTCACGCTGAGGGTGGCGCCGGCGTCGCCGGCCACCAGCGCCAGGCGGATGTAGCCGCCACTCCGGCCGCTTGCATCGACCGCCTCGATCGCGTTCTTGACGATGTTGAGCAGCGCCTGCTCCATCAGCGCCCGGTCAAGGCGCTGCATCGGCAGCACGTCGCAGCGGGTCCAGCCGATCTCGATGCCGCGCTTGTTGCATTGATCGCGGTTGAGCCAGACGATGTCGTCGACCATCGCCTTGATGCTGGCTGGCCGCAGTTCCGGCTCCGGCATCTTGACGACGCGGGTGAAGCGCTCGATGAATTCGCCCAGGCTGGCGTTGCGGCGGCGCGCCGCCTCGATCGCGGTGGCAAAGTCGACGCCGTCACGCTCGGCCAGCTGGGGGCGGTAGTACAGCAGCGAGTCGAGCACCGAGCCGGTCGCCGCCACCGTGTTGTTGACTTCATGGGCGAGCACCCGCACCAGCTTTTCGTAGGTGGCGCGCTCGGAGCTTTCCAGTTCCGACGTCAGCTCCTCGACCATCAGGAAGTGGCGCGCGAAGCCGCGGTCGAAAAACTGGCCGCGCTGGGCGCGGTAGCGGCGCCCATCGAGGTCGGTCAGCAGCCGGCTCTCGCCCAGCGGCAGGACGTCGAGCTGGGTGACCAGGCCGGCGCTGCGGGCGCTGGCGGCATCGGCCAGTGCCGACAGCGCTTTGCCGTGCGGGCGCTCCAGTTCGAGCAGCGCCAGCGCGCTGGCGTTGACCAGGCTGACGGCGCCGTCGAAATCGAACACCAGCACGGCGCCCGGCGTCGCTTCCAGCAACCGGTCGAGAAAGCCCTGCTGCTCGCCGATCTCGAGGCGCTCGCGGTAGAGGGCGGCGAGCATGGTGTTGAAGACGTCGACCAGCTGGTCCAGTTCGGGCACCGCGGTGCGCGTCAGGCGGGCGGCGTAGTTCTGGTCCTGCAGCAGGTCGCGGAAGCGCTCGGTGTAGCCGAGCGGCTCGAGGGCGCGCTTGACCAGCTGGAAGCCGCCCGCCAGGCTCGCCAGCAGCAGCAGTTCGACCGTCACGAACAGCAGCGGGCGGTCGATGAACAGCACCACCGAGAACGCGAAGAACAGCAGGTGCAGGCCGGCCAGGTAGGCGAACAGGCGCAGGCGCAGCGTCACGCGCCGGCCTCCTGCTCGGCGCCTTTGACGCCGTGCCGCTCGAGCCGGCGGTACAGCGCGGTGCGCGACAGCCCCAGCGCCTTGGCCACGCGCGAGATGTTGCCCTGGTGCTGGGCCATCGCCGACTCGATCATGTGCCGCTCGACCTGTTCGAGCGTCATGCCGTCCACGCCGAGGCGCTTGCCGCCGGCGTCGTCGCGCTGTTCGGCGTCGAGGAAGTCGGCCTGCGTCAGCTGGCTTTTACCGCCCAGCAGCAGGGTGCGTTCGAGCGTCTGTTTCAGCTGGCGGATATTGCCCGGCCACGGCTGGCTGCTTAACCACTCCATCGCCTGCGGCGTGATCGACGCCACCCCCAGGCCATAGCCGTGCGCCACGGCCGCGGCGATGTGGGCGGCCAGCAGCGGGATGTCGCTGCGCCGCTCGCGCAGCGGCGGCAGGCGGATCGTGATCAGGTTCAGGCGGTAGAACAGGTCCTCGCGAAACTCGCCGGCCGCCACCAGTTCGGCCAGCTCCTGGTTGGTGGCCGACACCACGCGGATGTCGGCCTGCTCGCTGCGGCTGGCGCCGACCGGCTGGTAGCGCTGGTCCTGCAGCACCCGCAGCAGTTTCACCTGGTCTGCGCGATTGAGTTCGCCGATTTCGTCCATGAACAGCGTGCTCTCGTGGGCGCAGGCGACGTGGCCCTTGCGGTCGCTGCGCGCGTCGGTGAAGGCGCCGCGCACGTGGCCAAACATCTCCGACTCGAACAGCGACGGCGTGATCGCCCCCATGTTGATCTTGACGGCGGCGCGCGCCGCGCGCGGGCTGTTGCGGTGGATGGCGTCGGCGACGAGTTCCTTGCCGGTGCCGCTTTCGCCGAGGATCAGCACCGGCGCGCGGGTGGCGGCGACCTGGCCGATGGTGGCGAGCACCCGCAGCAGCTTCGGATGCTCGCCGATGATGCCGCCGAAGTCGAACTGGGCGTCGAGCGAGGCGCGCGTGATGCGCTCGGGCGCCGGCGCGGCCAGCTGCAAGGTCGCGCGCACCAGCTGCACCAGCTGGCCGTTGTCCCACGGCTTGGTGAAGAAGTTGGCGGCGCCGGCCTGCACGCCGGCCACCGCCAGCGCGATCGAGCCCCATGCCGTCATCAGGAGCACCGGCAGGCCGGGATGGCGTTCCTTGATCGCGGCCAGCAGCGCCAGGCCTTCCTCGCCGCTGGTCTGCAGCGAAAAGTTCATGTCCTGCAGGACCAGCTCGAACGGCTCGGCCGCCAGCAGCGCCAGCGCCGCGGCGGGGTCGTCGCAGCAGCGCGCGTCGAAGCCCGACTGCTTGAGCAGCAGCGCCAGCGAGACCTGGACGGCGTGGTCGTCGTCGACGATGAGGATGCGGGGAGTACGGGTGATGTCGTTCATGGTCGTTGCTTCATTCGGTGCTTCATTCCTCGCTATTCGTAATGCAGCGCTTCGGTCGGGCTCAGGCGGCTTGCGCGCCAGCCCGGATACAGCGAGCACAGCAAGGATATCAGATAGATCACCCCCATCGACAGGGCCGCTGCCGCCAGGAATACCTGCCAGTTGAGACTCGCGCCGAGCGCGCCGGTGATCGGCAGCTGCACCAGCAGGGCCAGCGCGACGGCCATCGCCACGGAACTGAGCAGCAGCTGCTCGCCGATGATCTGGCCGTAGATCTGCGCGCCGGTGGCGCCGATCGCGCGGCGCAGGCCGATCTCCGGGATGCGCAAGGTGGTGTTCTGCCACAGCACGCCGAACAGGCCGAAGGCGACCATCGCCAGCATGAAGGCGGCGATCACCGCCATGATGGACAGCGGCGTGAGCGACTCGCGCATGATCGAGGCGCGCAGTTCGGACAGCGGCGCCACCTCGTAACTGAGGTCGTTGCGCACCAGCTTGAGCTGGCGCACCAGCGACTCCTCGAAGGCACGCTCGGTGCCGGGCCGCACCTTGAGCATGATGGTGCTGACGTCGGGAGTGCCCGCCAGCGGCGTAAAGCGCAGGAAGATGAAGTTCAACGGCGTCATCAACTCGCCCTGGCTGCGGAACGCATCGACCACGCCGGTGACCTTCAGCGTGCGCGGCGACTTGTCGTCCGGTTCGCTGTCGGAGAACTCCTTGCCGACCGCCGACTGACCCGGGAACAGCCGTTCGGCCATGCTGCGGTTGATCACCACCGGCACCGCGCTGGCGCCGTCGTCCGCCGCCGAATACCAGCGCCCTTCGACCAGGCGCATGCCGGCCACGGCGAAATAATCGTCGCTGGCGTCGAGCATGTCCGCCTCCACCCGCGGCCCGCCGCCCGGCGGCACGAACTCGGTGCGCATGATGCGGCGCCGGTAGGGCGAGAAGGTGGAGAAGGCCACCTTCTCGATCTGCGGCATCGCTTCGAGGCTGCGCTTGAAGCGGTCGTAGCTGGCCGGATCGTGCGTGACGCTGCCGCCGGCGCCGCCGGTCATGTTGGCCACCCACACGTCCTGGTAGGCGAAGCCGACCGGCAGGCGGTACAGCTGGTAGTAGCGCACGGCAGTGGCGGCGATGGCGAACACGATCAGGAAGGCGATCAGGATCTCCAGGCTCAGCATCAGGTTGCGCGCCTTGCGCTTCCAGATCAGTTTCATCATGTGGCGGAACATCAGGCATTTCCCTTCAGGGCGTGGACAGGATCGAGGCGCGACATCTTCCAGGCGGGGACCACGCCCGACATCAGGCCGAACAGCAGCGACAGCAGCAGGCCATAGCCAAAAATGGCCAGGTTGAGGTCGACCTTCAGGTAGGGAATCAGGCCGGAGCCTTCCAGCCACCACAGCACCGCGCGCGCCGCCGCCAGGCCGAGCGCGCCGCCGGCCAGGCACAGCAGCATGTTTTCGACGATCAGCTGCCATACCAGCTGCGCGCTGGTGGCGCCGAAGGCCTTGCGCACGCCGATTTCGGAGCGCCGTTCCATGATGCGGCCGGTGTTGATGTTGACCAGGTTCAGCGCCGGCAGCAGCATGAACAGCACCATCGCCACCACCACGCCCGCCAGCAGCGTGCCGGCGCCGGAATCGGCCTCGCGCGAATTGAGGAGGTTGCGGGCGAAGACGTCGAGCTTGGAATCGGCCCACAGGTGAACCGTGGTGACCTTCCTGGGGTCGTCGAACTGCACCGTGCGCGAGATCTGCTCGACTTCGCGGCGCAGCTGGGGCAGGTCGGCGGCGCTGCGGGCCAGCAGCAGGGCGGTGAAGTCGCCCGTCATCTGCTGCCGGTAGTGAGACGACGGCGAGGTCGTCACCGGCGTCCAGATGTCGGCGAAGGCGTTGACGTGCATCGCGTCTTCGACGACGCCGACGATCTCGAAGGCCTGGCCGCCGACGCTGATTCTCCGGCCCAGCGCGGCGGCGGAGCCGAACAGCTGGCGCGCCGTCGACGCATTGACGACCGCCACGAAGCGCCCCCGGGCGACGTCGTCGGCACTGATGACGCGTCCGGCCAGCACGCGGAAGTCGAGGATGCGCCAGTACTCGGCGTCGGTGTGGCGCATCTGCAGCGCGCTGACGCGCCCTTGCTGGTAGACCGAGACGGTACGCGGCAGGCTGACCACCGAGACCAATTCGACCGACTTCATCGGCTTCAAGTACTTGTCGATGACCTTGTAGCCAGGCGGGCTGGTGATGCGGGTGTGCGGTCCTTTGGCGTCGAGCATCATCACTTGCAGGAAACGCTCGCTCTTGCCTTCCACGCCGCGCGGGAAAAAGGCGTTTTCCAGCAGCGCGGTAATGACCATCAGCACCACCAGCGTCAGCACGATGCACAGCAGGTTAATGGCGGTAAACAGCTTGCGCCGCATGAGTACGTTCCAGGCCGTCAGCAGGTAATTTCTGAGCATGCGTTTCCCCTAAGCGACCAGCTGGCCGTCGAACACGCGCACGATGCGCCCGGCGATCCTTGCCTCGCGCTCGTCGTGGGTGACCATCACCACGGTGGTGCCTTCGCCATTGAGCTGCAGCAGGATATCCATCACCTCGGCGCCCATCTTGCTGTCGAGGTTGCCGGTCGGCTCGTCGGCCAGCAGCACCTGCGGCTTGCCCACCATCGCGCGGGCGATCGCGACGCGCTGCTGCTGCCCGCCCGACAGCTGGTTCGGGTAATGGTCCATGCGCGCGCCCAGGCCCACTTTTTCCAGCACCGCGCGCGCCGCCTGGCGCCGTTCGGCCGCGCCGAGGGTGCGGTACAGCAGCGGCAGCTCGACGTTGTCGATCACGCGCAGGTCCGGGATCAGGTGGAAGCTCTGGAAGATGAAGCCGAAGGTGCTGTTGCGCAGCTGCGCCACCTGCTTGTCGCGGTAGGTCTTGAGCGGGATGCCGTCGATGCTGACGGTGCCGGCGCCGGGCCGGTCCAAGAGGCCAATCAGGTTCAGCAAGGTGCTCTTGCCGCAGCCGGACGGGCCCATCATGGCGACGAACTCGCCCTTTTTTACATGCAGGTCGATGTTGCGCAGGGCCAGCGTCTCGACCTTGTCGGTGCGGTAGGTCTTGCTCACGTTGTCTAAGCGGATCATGGTGGCTTTCGTTAGTTGGCGATGCGGATGCTGTCGGCATCCTTGAAACGGGTGATGTCTGAAATGATGAGGCGATCGCCCAGGCGGGCGCCGGCGACGATCTCGACGGCCTGGCCGTCGCTCGCGCCCAGCTCGACGGTGCGCTTGCGGGCGACGCCGTCCCGCACCACGAAGGCCGCCTGGCGGCCGCGGCCGTTAAAGGCGGCGCCGCCGTCGATGACCAGGGCGCCGCTCTTCTGCTCGGTGACGATGTTGACGTCGACGCGCATCTTGTTGCGTAGTTGCGGATCGTGCGGCTGGTCCAGCGCGACCAGCAGCTTGATGGCGCCGTTCTGGATCTCCGGCAGAATCGTCTGCACCTTGCCGGCAAGCTGCTTGCCGTTCTGCTCGACGCGCACGGCCTGGCCGGCTTCGAGCGCGCGGGCGTGGAAGTCCGAGACTGTCGCTTCTATCCGAAAATTGTTCAGTTCCGAGACCTTCGCCACCAGCTGGCCGGTGGCGACGCTGGCGCCTTCCTCGGCCATCAGGGAAGTGAGCATGCCGGCAAACGGCGCGCGCACGCTGGCCTGGGCCAGCAGTTGTTGCTGCTGTTCGAGCTGCTTGCGCAGGATCGCCTGCTGCAGGCGGGCGCCGTCGATGCTGCTGCGGGTGGCGCGCTTGCCATCCTCGATCAGTTCGCGCTGCTGGCGCAGCTGGATCTCGGTGCGCTTGACGTTCAGTTCGGCCGTCAGCATGTCCTCGCCCGACACCGCGCCGCTCTTGCGCAGCGCCTGGAAGCGCTGCCACTTGGCCTGGGTGCTCTGCAGGTCGATCTCGAGCAGCTCGATGCTGCTGACGAGCTGCTTGCGCTTCTGGTCCATCTCCAGCGTCAGGCCGAGGATGCGGTTGTCCTGCTGCGCCAGCTGCTCCTGCACGCCGTCGAGGGCCAGGCGGATCGCCTTGTCGTCCAGTTGCAGCAGCAATTCGCCGGCCAAGACCTGCTGGCCGAGCTTGGCGTGCACCTTGGCGATGTGGGTCTGGAACGGGCTCGACACCAGTTCCTCGTGGACGGGGATGACGACGCCGGAAGCGTTGATGGTATTGGCGATGGCGCCGCGGCGCACGTCGGCCACGCGGATGTCGGCCGCGCCGATGCTGGGACGCACGGCGCGGTTGACGCCCCAGGCGGCGGCGCACAGGGTGGCCAGCACGGCGACGCCGGCGGCCAGCCTGAGCCGGCGGCGGCGGTCGATCGATTGCTGGCTGAGAGCTTGGTCCATGGGAGGCAAAATGGTTGATGTTGCTCTCCGTAGAGCAAGCGCCGTGCCAGCAGGGGGCGGACCCCGGTGTTGCTTCAGGGGTCAGACCCCGGTGTTGCTTCAAAAAAAGGGTCTGACCCCGGTGTGGTTGGCGGCTGCACACCGGGGTCAGACCCCTTGAACCCCAACACCGGGGTCAGACCCCTGCCCGCAGGCGCACACCACTGTCCGTTTCCGGGCACTCGACCGTTGCGGCGCCGATTGACGAAGCTCATCAGCGTCGCCGCCCGCACCTCTAGAATTGGGCATCCCCGAAAACCCTGCCCGCACAGCCATGCACCCCGATCTAGCCAACGCGCCCGGCGCCTGTCCGGCGCTGACCGAACCCGCTGCGTTCCGGGCGTTCTTCCAGCGTGAAGGCTATGTCGTCGTGCCCGATGCGCTGCCCGCGGCCGTGTGCGCCGAAGCCGTCGACGGCTTCCTGAAGGAAGTCCACCTCGACACGCGCGCGCTGTTCCAGCGCCAGGGCGGCGCCTGGGCCGCACACGTCTACACCGCCAGCGGCCAGATGCGCGAACCGATGGTCAACCTGGCCGACATCCCGGGCCGGCGTTATCCGCAGTTCAAGTCGGCCAGCATGGCGCTGCTGACTGGCCCGATGCTGCGGCAGGCGGTCGAAGCCCTGCTCGGCGAGCCGGCCCGGCTGGTGTGGGCGATGTACGCCGACGGCGAAGGCGCCGGCGCCCACCGCGCAGCCGCCGCCGCCACGCCCACCATTGGCGCCTGGATCGCCGCCGAGGACGCCGACCCCGGCGCCGGCGCGTCGATGGGGCAGGGCGACCTGCTGCTGTGGGACGCCCGGACGACGCCCGAGGCTCCCGCGTGCGCGCGGCGCGCCTTGATCGGCTATTACACGGGCCGCTCCCATCGCTGCCGGGGCGGCGGCGCCATTCTCGGCGCAATGGAGGTCCTGCATTACAGCGACCACCGCGGCGTGGCGGCGAGGGCGGCCGTCCTGCTGCGCACCGAATACCCGGACGCCTACCGCGCGCTTCGCCGGCTGAGCCAGCTGGCGCCCTGGCGGTCGGACCCCAATTCCGGGTCGTAAATACGCGTTGGAAAAAATGCATTTCCAGCCGTATGCATCAGCGATATACTCCCCGCTTGCTTTTCATCACCTGGGGATCCCATCTTGTTCAAATCCATCGTCTTGCCCGTCGCCCTGCTCGGCGTGTTCGCCACCGCCAGCGCCGACGAAGGCCAGTGGCAGCCGCACCAGCTGCCGCAACTCAAATCCGAGCTCAAGCGCATCGGCATCACCATCCCGATCGACAAGCTGACCGACCTGTCGAAGCATCCGATGAGCGCGATCGTGTCGACCGGCGGCTGCTCGGCCTCGTTCGTCTCCGGCGACGGCCTGATCGTCACCAACCACCATTGCGGCCACGCGGCGATCCAGCGCAATTCGACCCCCGAACACAATTACCTGCTCAACGGCTACCTGGCAAAGGACCGCGCGTCCGAGCTGCCGGGCGGCCCGAGCATGCTGGTGTACGTCACCGAAAAAGTCGAGAACGTCACCGACCGCGTGCTCAAGGGCATGGCGCCGACCATGTCGGGCCGCGAGCGCTATGAAGAAGTGCAGGGCCGCATCAAGGCCCTGATCGCCGAATGCGAGACCGACAAGGGCTACCGCTGCTCGGTGCCGGCCTTCCACCGCGGCCTCGAGTTCTACCGCATCCGCCAGCTGATGATCCGCGACGTGCGCCTGGTGTACGCGCCGTCCGAAAAGATCGGCAACTTCGGCGGCGACGTCGACAACTACGAGTGGCCGCGCCAGACCGGCGACTTCTCGTTCCTGCGCGCCTACGTCGGCAAGGACGGCCGCCCGGCCGATCCGTCGCCGGACAACGTGCCGTACAAGTCGAAGGACTTCCTGGTGGTGTCGGCCGAAGGCCTGAAGAACGGCGACCCGATCCTCTTGGCCGGCTACCCTGGCCGCACCAGCCGCTACAAGATGCCGTCGGAAATCCGCTTCGCGCGCGACGCCGACTTCCCGCTGCGCGTGGCCGGCATGCAGGCCGACCTGGCCGTGATCGCCGCCGCCACCATGGGCAACCCGGCCTACGACGTGCGCTATGCGAACGTCGTCAAAAGCATCAACAACGTGCTCAAGAAAACCCAGGGCCTGCTCGACGGCTTCGCCCGCAAGGATATCGCCGCCATCAAGGACGTCCAGGACGCCGAGTTCCGCGCCTGGTTCAAGCAGCACCAGAACGGCGCGCCGAAGGCGCTGATGGCCGACCTCGACGCGCTGATCGCTGCCGACATCGCCCTCTCGGAAGAGGAATACGCCTGGTCGGTCGGCACCCACAGCGACCTGCTGGGCAGCGCGCGCACGCTGTACCGCCTGGCGCTGGAACGCCAGAAGCCGGACGCCAGGCGCGACGCCGGCTACCAGGAGCGTGACCTGTCGTTCATCAAGGCGCGCCTGACGCGCCTGGAGCAGTCGCTGGTGCCGAGCGTGGACGAAGCGCGCTACGCCGCCGCGCTGCAGCGCTACGCCAAGCTGGCGCCGCGCATGCATCCGCAATCGCTCGACGGCCTGCTGCCGGTGCCGCACGCGGTGCCGGCGCTGTACAAGTCGACCGAGCTGGCCGACACCGCCAGGCGCCTGGCCTGGATCGGCAAGGACGCCGACGCCTTCCGCAAGTCCGACGACGCCTTCATCAAGCTGGCGGTGAAACTGCAGGACGTGTCGATGGCGCTCGAGAACCGCCGCAAGGAAATCAACGGCAACCTCGAGAAGGTCATCCCGCAGTACATGGCGGCCGTGATCGCGTGGAAGAAGGGGCAGGGCAAGCCGGTCTATCCGGATGCGAATTCGACCCTGCGCGTGACCTTCGGCACCGTGTCGCCGTACTCGCCGAAAGATGGCCTGGTCAAGGGGCCGTTCTCCACCGTCGACGGCGTCGTCGAGAAGAGCACCGGCGTCGACCCGTTCATCGTGCCGAAAGAGCTGCTCGACGCGGTCAAGGAAAAACGCTTTGGCGTCTTCAAGGATCCGGTGCTGAACACCGTGCCGGTCAACTTCCTCTCCAGCGCCGACACCACCGGCGGCAACTCCGGCTCGGCGGTGATGAACAAGCGCGGCGAACTGGTGGGCCTGAACTTCGACTCGACCTACGAGTCGATCACCAAGGACTGGTACTTCGACAGCGCCATCACCCGCGCGATCCACGTCGACATCCGCTACATGCTGTGGGTGATGAAGGAGATCGACCACGCCGACAACCTGCTCAAGGAAATGACGATCAAGTATCCGAAGAAGTAATCCGGAGAACGTGAAAAAGGCCGCGGCAGCGAAAGCTCCCGCGGCTTTTTTGTCTCCGAGGGGTCTTGCTTCCAAAGGGTCAGACCCCGAAGTCACAGCCCAACGATCACTTGCCGATGTACCTCGCCAAAAATCCCTCCAGCCGCTGATAGAACTCCTTGCGGTGCGCGCTATCGTAGAAGCCGTGACCTTCGTTCTTCACCAGCACCCACTCCGGCGCGCGGCCTGCCTTCGTCAGCCCATCGCGCATCATTTCCGCCTGGCCGAGGCCGGTACGCTTGTCCTTGTCTCCGTGCACCAGCAGCACCGGCAGCTTGATGCGGTCGGCCAGGCGGGCCGGCGAGATGGCCGCGAGCGTAGCGGGGTCGTTGCCCATCGTCTTGATAAAGTAGTTGGTGGCCTGCTTTTCTCCCTTGACCCCTTCGTCGTCGTACTTGCTGGCCAGGTCGTACAGGCCGGAATAGCCGACGCTGCACTTGAACATCGACGGTTCCCGCACGGGCAGCATCAGCGCGGCATAGCCGCCAAAGCTGGCGCCGAACACGCACACGCGGGCGCCGTCGATGTCCTCGCGGGCGCTGGCCCACCGCACGCCGTCGACCAGGTCGTCCATGATCTTGCCGCCCCATTCGCGGTAGCCGGCATGCTTGAAATTGACGCCACGGTCGCCCGAGCCGCGGAAATTGACTTGCAATACCGCGTAGCCGCGGCTGGCGAGAAACTGCGCGTCGCCGTCGAAATACCAGTCGTCGGAAATCCCGAACGGACCGCCGTGCGGCATCAGCACCATCGGCAGCTTCTGCTTGGCCGGATTGGCCGGCAGCGTCAGGTAGCCGGTAAGGCTGAGGCCGTCGCGGGCGGTAAAGGTGATCGGCAGGCGCGGCGCCATGCGCTCGGGGTCGATCGCCTGCATGTTGGAAAACAGCAGGTCGGCCTTGGCGGTGGCCTTGTCGTACAGGTAGTACGAGCCCGGGTCGCGGTCGCTGGCCACGCCGAACAGCAGTTTCTGGCCGTCGTCGGTGTGGTTGATGAAGGTGACGAAGGCGTCCGGAAACAGGCCGCTCAAGGTCTTGTGCAGCACGGCGTCAGGCAGCTTGTCGTCCAGGTAGCGCGCCTTGGGAATGCCGACCTGGTTGACGACGGCAAACGGAACGCGTGGACGCGCCGTAAACATCGTGGTTCCCATGCTGCCGAACCGGTCGTCGGCCAGCGTGGTGCGCGTCCCGGTGCGCATGTCTTCCCGCATCAACACATTCGGGCCGCCGTTTTCGCTGTACGACACATACACCGCGCCGTCGTCGGGCGTGAAGGCAAACGCATGGTAGGACGCGCCGAGCCGCTTGCCGTCCACCACGGCCCACTTGCCGCCGGCGTCGTCGCGCCGGTACAGTACCGGCTCGTTGTCGTCGTTTTCGCCCGTCGCAAAGCGCGGCGTGGCGTCGTTCTGGAACACGAAGTCCATGTCCTTCATCGGGATGTCGGCCACCAGCTTGCGCGCCGAACTGGACGCGTTGACGTCGTACAGCAGGCTGCTGTTGCCCTCCCACAGGTGGGTGCCGAGGAAGACGTGGCCGTCGCGCGCATGCGGGATATGTTCCACCCGCGCCCAGCCGTAATCATCGCCATAGCGGTCGCCCCGGCTCGATTGCTTGAACGCCTTGTAGCCGTACAGGTATTCCTGGTTCTTGCCGTCCAGGTCCACCGCCACCACTTCGCCGGTGGCGACAGGCTGCTCGCGCAGGCCGATCTCGAGCCCCTTGCGCACGATCAGGCGCCGGTTGGTGATCCACTGAAAGCCCAACGGGATTTCGAAGCCGGGCAGGGCGATGATACTGACCACCTGCAGGCCGGGCAGCGCGTACACCGTCATCGTCGGGATGGTGCGCCCGCCCCGCTGCATGCGCACGTTGATGGCCAGGTGCTTGCCGTCGGGCGAGAGCTGCGGGTGGCTGAACTGCTCCTCCTCGACGAACGCTTCGACCGGAATCAGGGGCCCGGCGGCGTGCAGGGTCGGCAGAGAGGCGGCAAGACAAACACTGAGCAGGATCGAACGCACATGCATGGGATTCTCCGTTGGCGGTTGGCAAGATATTAACATTTAAAAATGATTGCCAAAAGTATAGCGGGATGCCTTCTCACCACCTGCCGATCTCCGCAACGTTTGTCGCTTCTGCAAATATTGCATAAGTGGCTCGCATGCAGCATACTTTCGGCCAGCCTATGCTCCACCGGCCGGTATGCCTGGCGGCGCGCGCCGAAGTGCAGATTCCGATTCACCTCTCCCTTTCCCGATGAACGATACGCTCGCCTTGTTCGGCCTGGCCACCACCCCGCTTGAACTGATCTCCTTCGTGCTGTCGATCGCGACCGTGCTGCTCAACATCCGCCAGAACCACTGGGCCTGGCTGTTCGCCATCGTCTCGTCGGCCACCTACGGCGTGGTGTTTTTCGATGCCCGCCTGTACGGCGATTGCGGCCTGCAGGTCGTGTTCATCGCGGTGTCCTTCTGGGGCTGGTACAGCTGGCTGCGCGGCGGCCTGAAACACCAGCCGCTGCGCGTGACGCAGCTCGAACGCAGCGGCTGGATCGCCGCCTTCGCCGGCTGGGCGGCCGGCTTCGTGCTGCTGGCCTGGTTCCTGCGCACCTACACCAATACCGACGTGCCGCACGCCGATGCCTTCCTCACCGCCGGCAGCCTGGTCGGCCAGGTCCTCCTGTCGCGCAAGAAGGTCGAGAACTGGCATGCGTGGATCGTGGTGGACGTGTTGTACGTAGGCCTGTACGTCTACAAAGGCCTGATATTTACCGCCGTGCTCTACGGCCTGTTCGTGCTGATGGCGGTGGCCGGCCTGCGTGCCTGGCGCCGCGCCGCGCACGGGACGGCGCCATGACAGCGCTGCTCCGCGTCGCCATCCTCGGCGCCGAGTCGTCCGGCAAATCGACGCTGGCGGCGGCGCTGGCGCTGCGCTACGGCGCCGCCTGGGTGCCCGAATACCTGCGCGAGTTCGTCGAAGTGCATGCGCGCGTGCCTTACGAGAGCGACCAGTTCCGCATCGCCCAGGTGCAGCGCGCGCGCGAAGATGCCGCCGCCGCCGGCGCCAGCGGTTTCCTGTTCTGCGACACGACGCCGTTCATGACCGCGATTTATAGTGAGGTCTACTGGGGCCGCGTCGATCCGCTGCTGGCCCCGCTCGACCGCGTGCACGACTACGCGGCGACGATCGTCACCGCGCCCGACGGGCCGTGGGTGCCGGACGGCCTGCAGCGCGAGTCGGAAGCGGTGCGGCAGTCGGTACACCGGGCGGTGATCGACAAGCTCGAGCGCCGGTCGATTCCCTACACGCTCGTGACGGGCAGTCTCGAGGAACGCGTGCCGCAGGTGGCGGCATCGCTCGAGTCCCTTGCCACAATTATCAATTAAGGATCCGTTATGAAGAAATTCCTGCTGCTCGCGTCGGTGGCCGGGCTGCTCTTGCAGCTCGAGGCAGTGGCCGGCACCGGCTACTACCTGGTGACGACCTATCCCAACGAAGGCCAGCGGTCGGTCGACTTCAAGTACTGGAACGCCAAGCCGGACGGGCAGCCGCCGCGCAGTTCGCCGGAGCTCGGCCTCGGCTACAACGTCAGTTCGCGCTGGTACACCGAGCTGACCGCGGCGTGGTTCAAGTTCAGTCCCGGCGCGCATCACCTGTCGGCGCTGGAGTGGCAGAACGATTTCATGCTCACGCAAGGCCAATACCCGTTCGACCTGGCGCTGCACACCAACGTCGAGCGCGCGATGAATGGCTCGGGCGAAGTCGGCGTCGAGTTCGGCCCGGTGATGCAGACCGAGTTCGGCCGCACCCAGCTCAACCTGAACCTGTTTTTCGAACGCGACTACCGCACCGCCGAGGCCGAGCCGATGAACTTCAAGTACCAGTGGCAGGTGAAGTACCGCTGGATCGAGAAGCTGCAGTTCGGCGTGCAGGGCTTCGGCGAACTGGGGCAGTGGAACGACTGGCTGCCGCGCGCGAAGCAGTCGCACCGCGCCGGTCCGGCGCTGTTTGGCAGCTGGCCGGCGGGCGCCGGCCATGAATGGAAATATGAAGCGGCCTACCTGGTTGGCACCAATTCCGCGCGCGACGCAAAAAGCGTCACCACGCGGATCCAGTACACTTTCTAGAAGTCGAACTGCGCTGACACGCGGAAGGTGCGCGGCGCGCCCGGCAGCAGGTAGCCGCCCAGCGCCGGCGTCACGTCGCGCCAGTAGAACTTGTCGAACACGTTGTTGACGCCGAAGCGCAGCGTCGTCGCCGTGCCAGCCAGGCGCGTGCTGTACGCCGCGCCCAGGTCGAACACGTGGTAGCTCGGCACCATCACGGTATTGGCCAGGTCGAACGCTTTCGATCCTGCATACTGCCAGGCCGCGTTCACTTTCAGGCCCGCCACCGACGGCACCGTGTATTCCAGCCAGGCGCTCGACTTGAAGTTTGGGACGTCGGTGACGCGCTTGCCGTCGAAGTCGGCCTGGCCGGTGCCTTCCTGCTTCGTGTTCAGCGCCAGCAGCGACAGGCCGTACTGCAGCTGCGCGCCGGCGCGGCCTTGCGCCGACAGCTCGAAGCCGCGATGGGTGGAGTCGCCGCGCCGCACGTAGGTGTTGGACGCGTCGGTGAATTCGTGCCCCTTGCGGATGTCGAACAGCGCCGCCGAGATGGTGGTGTCGCGGCCGACCGCCGCTTTCACGCCCAGTTCGAACTGCTTCGAGCGGCTCGGCGCCAGCGCGGTATCGTGGTTGGTCGTGCCCAGCGGCGCGATGCCGCCGTGTTCGAGGCCGTGCGTCAGTGCGCCGTACACGTTCCAGTCCTGGTTGGGGCTGTAGACGAGGGCGAGGCTCGGCAGCGCGAAGCCTTCGTCGCTGTGGGCGTAGAAGCGCGGCGCGTTGGCCACGCGCGAGTTGTCGTCCGGGATGTACTCGTCGCGCCGCACCTGCACGTAGCGCAGGCCGGTGTGCAGTTTGAGCTGCGGCGTGAGGGCGGCGATGTCCTGGGCGAACAGCGCGCGTTCGTTCTCGCTGCGCCGTTCGAACACCGGGCCGGTGGCCGGGTTGCCCGGCGCGGGCGGCACGATGGCGTTGCGGTAGATGTTGCTGCTGCCGGCGTAGTCGTACACGTAGTCGCCGGACTTGTCGCTGCGGGTGAACAGCGAGGTCCCCACCGTCAGTTCGTGCCGCACCGCGCCGGTGGCGAATTTACCCTGCAGCAGCGCCTGCGCGCCGAACGGCGACTTGCGTTCGCCCACGCTCTGGTAGTCGTAGACGTCGTAGTCGCCGTTGGAGCAGTAGCCCGGATAGAAACCGTCGCCCTCGTTGCTGCAGCCGTAAGGGAAGGCGGTGAAATCGTCGCGCTTGAACCAGTGCTTGTTCATGCTGACGGTGGCGCGCCAGGCGTCGCTGAGGCGGTACTCGAAGCGCATGCCGAGGTTGGTGCTGCGGGTGTCGACCGGCTTGGCCCACGGCTGGTCGTTGAGCAGCATGGTCGGCGACACGCCGCTCGGCAGGGCGGTGTTGCGGATCAGCTGGTAGCCCGGCACGGTCAGCTGCGACTTGTGCTGGTAGTCGGCGTCGAGCTGCAGCAGCGCGTCCGGCGAAATGCGCCAGTCGAAGGCGGCCGAGACGAACTGGCGCTCGCCGTCGGCGCCCTTGATGTAGGAGCGCAGCTTCTCGGCCGCGGCGTTGACGCGGTAGCCGAAACGGTGGTCGGCAAAGCGCCCGCCGACGTCGACCGAGCCGTACACGGTGCCGCGCTCGCGCGCTTCGAGCGTGACCGAGCGCAGGTCGTTGGCGGTCGGGCGCTTGGTGACGTAGTTGACGATGCCGCCCGGCGCGGCGACGCCGGCCTGCAGGCCGGCCAGGCCCTTGAGCACTTCGATGCGCTCCTTGTTCTCGAGCGGGATCTGGGTGTCGCCCGGGATGGCGATGCCGTCCTTGCGGTAGCTCGACGTGTTATCGAGCGCGAAGCCGCGGATCGAGAACTGCTCGGCGTAGCCGACCGCGTTATAGGCGTCGCTGACGCTGGCGTCGAGCTTCATGGCGTCGGTGCTGTTGTGGATGCCGAAGTCCTGCATCTGCTCGCGCCCGACGACGGTGATCGAGGCAGGTGTTTCCAGCAGCTGCGCTTCGGAAAAACCGCCGACGGCGGCGTGTCCGGCGGCGAGCGGCTTGCTGCCGCTGATGACGACTTCGGGCATCGGCTGGCTGGCCGTTTGCGCGGACGCGCCGGCGCACAGGGCCTGCATGGCGGCGAGCGCCAGGACGGAATACTTCAGGTGTGGGTGTGACATGTGTCTGCTCGTGGTAGTGCGCCGGCAAGGCGGCGCGAAATATAAAAACCGGAGCCAAACGGGAGGAGCGAACAAAGGAGGGAAGTTACTTTGCGCTTTCCTTCGCTGGCATTATCCAGATCAGGTACGAAGGGTATCTCTCACCCGGAACAACTGTTCCAGGACCCCTAGCGAGTGGCGAGTCTATCACGAACAGGCGCGCGCGGTGGCGCCTGGCCTGCATGTAGGCGCGGCAACGGCCTACAGTTCTTCGGTTTCGGGCAGCACGGCCGGCTGCGGCGCGGGGAGTGGCGTACGCTTGAGCTTGCGCTCCAGCGTGGCGCGCGTCGAGGCGCCGATCGCGGCCCAGTTCTCGCGCCGCAGCGCCGCGCGCTTGCGGTGCTTGCGAGGCATGTCGGCCAGCGGCTTGACGTAGAAGGGCAGCGCCACCAGGTAGCCGGGGCCCGGCAGTTCGACGCCGCCGAGGATTTTCCAGAAGCCGTCGTAGGCGTTGGCGAAGCTCTTGACCGAGTCGGGATCGTAGGCCGGATGGGCCTCGCCCTTGATGGCGACGAGCTGCGTCATGCCGAGCGCCTGCGCCACGCCCTGCATCGCGGCGAAGCAGAAAAAGCTCGGCGAATTGTTCGGGAACGCCTCTTCGAATGCCGCAAAGGCCGCGTCCGAATCGGTCCAGCGGCCCTGGTTGCGGGCCACGAACGGCACCACCGGGCTGTCGACACCGGCGATGCTGCCTTCGATCCAGCTGAAACTGAGGCGGTGCAGGCATTTGCCGTCGGCTTCGAAGGCGATCGTCAGGTCGCCCTCGGCGTTCATGCGCGAGGCCATCGCCAGCGTGATGGCGAAACGGCTCTCGCCCACGCTGCGCTGCCACAGCGCCAGGCCGCCGCTGCGGTAGACGGCGTACTTGTACGAGGTGTTGAAGGTATCGTCCTCGAACGCGTAGTGATGCAGCGCGCAGCGGATGCGCCGGCGCGCGCCCAGGTTCTTGATCAGGTAGTCGCGGTGGCTGAGGTGGTGGAACAGGTCGTCGTTAGGCGCCGCGGCGACGTAGTTGCGGTAGACGTCGAGCCGGCACAGGCGCTGGTGTTCGCGGTAGAACACCAGCACGCGCAAGGAGCGTGCGATGCACAGCACCCAGGACGTGAAACTGTATTGCTCGCGGCGCGCAAGCCAGTGCCTGGTCAGGTGAGCGAGGATCATCGTGGACTGTTCCGGCAGGTATGAATCGCGGTTGCGGCGCCGGCCGTTGAGACCGGCGCCAGTCAACCTGCATCATCCTTTACAGCGTAGCAACAGGCGGTGATGTAGCTCAAGAATAGCAGAGCTTACTTTTCGGCAGCAGCCTTCAGCTGGGCAAGCCCTTTGTCGAAGTCCTTGCCGATCATGTCGTCCATGCTGACGAATACCGCCATGACCTTGCTCACGAACGGCATCGGCCCGTGCATGTCCCACGTCACGGTGGTGGCGTCGCCCTGCGGCGCCAGCGAGAATTCGGTGGTGCTGTTCGACGCCACCGGCTTGAGGAAGTCGAGCTTGACGACGGTCCTGGCAGGGGTCGCCGCTTCCAGGATTTCCATGCGGCCTTTGCCGACCTTGCTGTCGCCTTCCCATTCGTAGACCGCGCCCTTGCCGGCGGGCGCACCGCTGAAGCTGCGCTTCATGTTGGGGTCGAGGTGTTCCCACGGCGACCAGCTGGCCCATTGATGGAAGTCGTTGAGGAAAGGGGCGATTTTTTCGGGCGGCGCCTGGATGGTGACGCTGCGGCGCACGCTGAAGCTGTCTGGCTTCATGGCGGCCAGGCCGAGGATGACGACGATGATGGCGAGTACGACGAGGCCGATTTTTTTAATCATGTTCTTCTCCTGTTGGTGGACGTTCGCGACCGCTCTCTGGCGGTAGCGCGAGACTAGCATGCCGCGCGCCGGAAAAGTCGGATAATCGGCGGGATCGGCAAACAACGAGGAGTCGGCATGGCGCATCAGCTTTCATACCAGCTTTATTACTGGCCCACCATCCAGGGCCGCGGCGAATTCGTGCGCCTTGCGCTGGAGGAAGCACAGGCGGCGTACGTCGATGTGGCGCGCGCGAAGAACGGCACCAGGGCGATGATGAAGCTGATGGCGGAGGGGGACATGCCGTCGTTCGCGCCGCCTTTCCTGGTGGCGGGCGAGCAGACCATCGGCCAGACCGCCAACATCCTGCAGTTCCTCGGTCCCCGCCACGGCCTGGTGCCGCGCACCCAGGCCGCGCGCCTGTGGATCCACCAGCTGCAGCTGACCATCGCGGACCTGGTGGCCGAAGCGCACGACACCCACCATCCGATCTCCAGCGCGCGCTATTACGAGGACCAGAAGCGAGAAGCGAAACTGCGCGCCGCCGATTTCCTCGCCGCGCGGGTGCGCAAGTACTTTGATTATTTCGAGGGCGTGCTGGAGAGGGCGGGCGGCAGCGGCTTTTTTAGCGGCGCGCGGCGCACCTACGCCGACCTGTCGATGTTCCAGGTCGTCGAAGGCCTGCGCTACGCCTTCCCGACGTCGATGGCGCGCATCGAAGCGGGCTATCCGCGCCTGCGCGCGCTGCACGAACAGGTAGCGGCGCTGCCCAACATCGCCGCCTACCTTGCCTCGCCGCGACGCCTGCCCTTCAACGAGGAGGGCATCTTCCGCCACTATCCGGAGCTGGACAAATAGGGCTTACGCCGCCAGTGGCAGCGCTTGCCCGCCGGCGGCGCCGTCGCGGCGGTCCAGCCAGCCGGCCAGCGTGGTCAGGGCCAGCGCGCCCGTCACCACCAGCGCGCCGATCCAGGGCGTTGCCATCAGGCCCAGGCGGGCGACGATGAGGCCGCCGCCCCAGGCGCCCAGCGCGATGCCGACGTTGAAGGCGGCGATGTTCAGGCCTGACGCCACGTCCACCGCGGCAGGCGCGTCGCGTTCGGCGCGCTGCACCACATACACCTGCAGGCCGGGGACATTGCCGAAGGCGACCGCGCCCCACGCCAGCACGGTGGCCAGCACCAGCGGCTTGCTCGCCGCGGTAAAGGTCAGCACCAGCAGCACCAGTGCCAGCAGCGCGAACACGATCTGCAGCGCGCGCACCGGGCCCAGCTTGTCGGCCAGCTTGCCGCCCCAGATATTGCCGGCCGCGACAGACACGCCGTACACGAGCATCACCAGGCTCACGGTGGAAGCGGAAAAGCCCGACACCTCCTGCAGGATCGGCGCCAGGTAGGTGAACGCGATGAAGGTGCCGCCGTAGCCGAGGGTGGTCATGGCGTACACCAGCAGCAGGCGAGGCTTGCGCAGCACCGACAATTGCGTCAGCAGCGACGACGGCGCGGCGCCGGCGATATTGGCAGGCACCAGCAGCGCACAGCCGGCAATCGCGATCACGCCGAGCAGCGACACGGCCAGGAAGGTCGACTGCCAGCCGAAGCTCTGGCCGATGAAGGTGCCAAGCGGAACGCCCGTCACCAGCGCCACGGTCAGGCCCGAGAACATCAGCGCGATGGCGCTGGCCGCCTTCTCCTTTGGCACCAGGCTGGTGGCGATGGTCGATCCGATCGAGAAGAACACGCCGTGCGCGAGACCGGTGAGCACGCGCGCACCCATCAGCGTGAAGTAGCCGGGCGCCATCCAGGCCAGCAGGTTACCGACGGTAAACAGCACCATCAGCGAGACCAGCAGGTGCTTTCTCGGGATGCGGCCGGTGAGGGCGGTCAGCACCGGCGCGCCGATGGCCACCCCCAGTGCGTACAGGCTGACCAGCAGGCCCGCCGACGGCACCGACACCTGCAGGCTGGCGGCGATGGTGGGGATCAGGCCGACGAT
>JBBRXM010000031.1:0-52864 GCA_038248405.1 Burkholderiales bacterium | reverse complement strand
TAGCCGCGGGCCGAGAACAGCCCGACCACGCGCGACAGGGCGCCGGCTTCGTTTTCCAGCAGGACAGAAATAATATGGCGCATGTTAGAGGTCCTCCGAACCAAGCAGCATTTCGGACAGGCCCTTGCCGGCTTTCACCATCGGCCACACGTTTTCCGACTGGTCGGTGATGAAGTTCATGAACACCAGGCGATCCTTCATGGCGAAGGCTTCGCGCAGCGCGCCGTCGACGTCGCCCGGCTTTTCGATCTTCATGCCGACGTGGCCGAACGATTCGACCAGCATCGAGAAGTCCGGCAGCGAATCCATGTACGACTCGGAATAGCGGCCGCCGTAGTCGATCTGCTGCCACTGGCGCACCATGCCCAGCGCGCGGTTGTTGAGCAGGATGATCTTCGGCGTCAGGTGATATTGCTTGCAGGTGGCGAGTTCCTGGATGTTCATCTGGATCGAGCCTTCGCCGGTGATGCAGGCCACCGTCGCGCCCGGATTGGCCATCTGCACGCCCATCGCGTAAGGCAGGCCGACACCCATCGTGCCCAGGCCGCCGGAATTGATCCAGCGGCGCGGCTTGTCGAACGGGTAGTACTGGGCCGCCCACATCTGGTGCTGGCCGACGTCGGAGGTGATGAAGGCGTCGCCCTTGGTGATGTCCCACACTTTCTGGACCACCGACTGCGGCTTGATGATGACGTCCGAATCCTGGAACTTGAGGCAGTCGCGGCCGCGCCATTCGGTGATCTGCTTCCACCAGTCCTTCAGCGGCGCGGCGTTCACTTTCGCTTCGGCGGCGTCGAGCTGCGACAGCAGTTCGACCAGCACGTCCTTGACGTTGCCGACGATCGGGATGTCGACCTTGACGCGCTTGGAAATGGACGACGGGTCGATGTCGATGTGGATGATCTTGCGCGGATTGGTCGCAAAGTGCTTCGGGTTGCCGATCACGCGGTCGTCGAAGCGGGCGCCGATGGCGATCAGGACGTCGCAGTGCTGCATCGCCATGTTCGCTTCGTAGGTGCCGTGCATGCCGGGCATGCCGACCCACTTGTCGGACGAGGAGCGGTAGCCGCCCAGGCCCATCAAGGTGTTGGTGCACGGAAAGCCGAGCTTGTCGACCAGCTTGTTCAGTTCAGGCGCGGCATTGGCCAGGATGACGCCGCCGCCGGCGTAGATCATCGGCCGCTCGGCCTGCAGCAGCAGTTGCACGGCCTTGCGGATCTGGCCCGAGTGGCCCTTGTCGACCGGCTTGTACGAGCGCATCTCGATCTCCTTCGGATACTCGAAGGCGCAGGTGTGCATGCTGATGTCTTTGGGGATATCGACCAGCACCGGGCCGGGCCGGCCGGTACGGGCGATGAAAAATGCTTTCTTGATCGTCGAGGCCAGCTCGCGCACGTCCTTGACGAGGAAGTTGTGCTTGACCACCGGGCGCGTGATGCCGACCGTGTCGCACTCCTGGAACGCATCCTGGCCGATCGCGTGGCTGGGCACCTGGCCGGAGATGACCACCATCGGGATCGAGTCCATGTAGGCGGTCGACAGGCCGGTGACGGCATTGGTGACGCCGGGGCCGGAGGTGACGAGGGCAACGCCGACCGTGTTCGAGCTGCGCGAATAGGCGTCGGCGGCGTGGATGGCGGCCTGTTCGTGGCGCACCAGTACGTGCTGGAATTTGTCCTGCTTGAAGATGGCGTCGTAGATGTACAGCACCGCGCCACCGGGGTAACCAAAGACGTGCTTGACGCCCTCTTCCGCCAGACAGCGGACTACTATCTCAGCGCCCGTGATGGGAGCTGTCGTTTCGTTGTTCATGATACATTCCTTTCAAGACCCATTGGGAGGTGATCGGATGCTCTTTCCTAACGAAATTCGCGTTGCGCGACAGTGCTCAGGCTTCCCTTCTTTCTGCGGTCACGGCGATCTTTCACGTACCCGTAGATACGTTACAAACCGGCGCTCAGCGCAACTCGTTTGGCGTGAGTTTCTGTAGCGGTCACTGCGAACCTCTCGTGCTTGTGGCACGGGTTAGAGCAAACTGCCTACATATGAAAGCGCGTCATGTCGATGTTGGCCTTGTGTGCCGGTCACGACCTGACCATAGAGCTTCGGGGTTGCAAAGCGTGGGTTACCTTACTGCGTTGCACCATTCTGGTCAAGACAAAGATGCGCAATGGGCCCGACGCCGGGCCATTTGCGTAAAAACCAAGCAAAACGGACCATTTTTTGCTAGGATGCGTCAGTTTTGCAGTTCGGCACTATTGGCGTAAAGACGCCCCCTCCCCCCACAGCGCATGGCCACAGACAAAGAATTATCCGATTTCCTCGAACATGTCGAGCGGCGCGCATTCAAGCAGGCCGTCTACGCCGTGCGTAAGGACGAGGCCGCGCTTGATATCGTTCAGGACGCGATGATCAAACTCGCCGAAAAATATGGCGACAAGCCGGCCGCCGAGCTGCCGATGCTGTTCCAGCGCATCCTGCAAAACACCATCCTCGACTTTTTCCGCCGCGAAAAAGTGAGAAATACCTGGGTCAGCCTGTTCTCCGGCATGGGCAAACGCGACAGTAGCGACGAGGATTTTGATATACTGGAATCCTACGAAGCAGAGGAAGGTTCGGCGCAGGCCGAGTCGAGCGCGGACCAGGTCGAGCGCATGCAGACATTGGCGCTGATCGAGGCGGAGGTACAAAAACTGCCCGCGCGTCAACGGGAAGCATTCCTGATGCGTTATTGGCAGGACATGGACGTGGCTGAAACAGCGGAAGCGATGGGGTGTTCAGAAGGAAGCGTCAAGACACATTGTTCGCGGGCGACCCATACCCTCGCCGAGTCGCTCAAAGCCAAGGGATTAAAATTATGAACACCGAAGACATCAATCTGGCGTACAAAGTGCGCCATGCGTTGAACGCAAACCTCGACGCGATTCCCGCTTCGACGGCCGACCGGCTCGCTGCCGCGCGCAAGCTGGCTGTTTCGCGAAAGAAAGCCCATGCCCCTGTCCGTGTTGCCCAGCACGCGCTGGCCGGCAATGTCGGTTCGCGGTTTTCGTCGCTGTTTTCCGTCTCGATGCTGGGCCGCGCCGGCGCCGTCATTCCACTGCTGGCACTGGTAGGCGGGCTGGCCGGCATTTACCAGTACGAGCAGAAGCAGCGCATCGCCGAAATCGCCGAGCTCGACGCCGCGGTGCTGTCCGACGAACTGCCGCTGACTGCGTACATGGACCACGGATTCAATGCCTACCTGGCGCAGCGCGGTCAATAAGGTGGCGAGCGCGCGTCTTGTTGCCATCCTGAAAACGGTCGCGGCGACGCTGTTGCTCGCCGCCGGCGCCGCCAGTGCGCAGGCACCGGTTGCCGTGCCCGCGCCCGCCCCGGTCGCGCCCAAGGCCAAGCCAGCTCCCCAGAAACCGCTCGACAAACCCCTGTGGAGCGCGCTGTCGCGCCCGCAGCAGGTGGCGCTCGAGCCGCTGGCCGGCGAGTGGGACCGCATGGAAGGCGTGCGCAAGCAGAAATGGCTGGAGATCGCCAACCGCTTCGCATCGATGACCCCGGACGAGCAGGCGCGCGTGCACGAGCGCATGCGCGACTGGATCAAGCTGACCCCGGACGAGCGTCGCCTGGTGCGCGAAAACTATACGCGCAGCAAGAAAATCGGCCCGAGCCAGAAGACCGAACAGTGGGAAAAGTACCAGCAGCTTCCCGAAGAACAGAAGAAGAAGCTGGCCGCCGAGGCTGCCAGCGCGATGGCGAAGAAACAAGTTGCCAACCTGCCCTCGCATACGCAATCGAGCGTCAAGACAGTGGCGCCGATCAAGCGTACGGCGCCGCCGGCCTGCCCTGCCGGTACGGTAAAGAATACCGCCGCGCCGACGCCGCCGTGCGTTGCTGCGCCGGCCGCCGCGCCTGCGGTGCCGCCCGCCGTCACTCCAACACCGGTCCCGCCGGCCGCTCCTGTCACAAATGCAAAATAGTAAGTCGCAGATCGCAACGCCCACCATCCAACGCCGCCTGATCAGTATGGTTTATGAAGCCTTCCTGTTCACCGCGGTCGAGGCGCTGGCGATGTTCATCTTCCTGTTTGCCACCCAGAACCACCATTCGCCGACGATCGACCATGCACGCAACGCCGTGTTCTTTTTGGTGGCGGCGGCTTACTTCATCCATTCGTGGACCGGCAGCGGCCACACGCTGGCGATGAAGACCTGGCGCATCAAGGTCGTCAAGCTGGGCTACCGGACGGTGCCGTTTCGCGCCGCCGCAGTGCGCTACCTGATGGCGTGGGGCTGGTTCCTGCCGGCGATCGTGGCGTGCTGGGCGTTCGGGTGGAAGAGCGCCAGCCAGGTCGGCATCGCGGTCGCGGTGGGAATCGTGGCGTGGGCGATGACGGCGCTGCTGGACAAGGATCGGCAGTTTCTGCACGACCGCGTCGCGGGGACGCGGTTGATTTCGTTGCCGAAGCCTGAGAAGAAAGTGAAGGCGGCTGCGAAGGTTTAGCTGTATCGCTGGGCGACGAAATTGGGTCCCCATTTTGCTTGAGCAGCCACATGATTGAATGTAACCGCACGATCGAACAAGCCAAACGCGATTTCGCCAGCGGCCGGCTGACCAGCGCCACGCTGTTGCGCGTGCCGATGAGCGCCTCCGAATGGACCGTGCGCGTGTCCGGCGCCAAGGGCGATTGCGGCATGCTGCTCGACGTTCAGACCCTTGCCCCCTACTGCTTCACCAGCCTCGATCAAGCCGTCGCCGCGCTCGACCAGATCGGCGTCGCGTTCTCGCAGCTCAAAGCGCTCTAGAAGCGCTCGTACTCGTGCAGGTAGCGCCACTGCCCCACCGGCAGGCTGGCCATCGGCACGCGGCCGACGCGGATCCGCTTCGTCGACACCGGGCTCAATCCGACCATCCGCAGCATGTGCACCAGCTGACCCGGCTTGAGTCCCTTGACCGCAAAGCGCAGGCGCGTTTCGTTCTGCCAGCTGACCTTCATCGGCGGTATCTCCTTGCCGTTGAACGGCAGGCCGTGGTTCAGCAGCGCCAGGCCGCCCTCGCGGATCGTGCCGGCCACTTCGACGATGAGCTCCTGCTCCACCCGCTGGCCTTCGTCGACCAGTTTGCGCGCGACGCGGAAGTCCTGCGTGTAGACCACCAGGCCGCTCGCCTTGGTGTCCAGCGGCGACGCGAGCGTCAGGTTGGTCAGGTGGCGCTTGAGGAAGCGCTGCTTGCCGTGGTCGGGCAGCACCAGCGACTCCTGCGTGAGCAAGGTGGTCGCGGCCTGGCCGTCGCTGTCGATGCCGGCGTTGAAGCCGGCCGGCTTGTGCAACAGGATCGTCACCGGCGCCAGGTCGACCAGCGTGGCGTCGGGATGCAGCGTCACTTCCTGGTCGTCGGCCACGCGCGCGCCAGCCTCCTCGACCACGTGGCCGTCGACGCTGACCCAGCCGCCGGCGATGTACTTGTCCGCTTCCGCGCGCGAACACGGCATCATTTCGGCCACGCGTTTGGCCAGGCGTATCGTGTTGTCGCTCATCGGGATTGGAAGAATTCGGTGAAGACGGCGATCACGCGCTCGACGTCGGCGGCGCTAACGTCCAGGTGGGTGACGAGCCGCGTGTGCGGGCCGACGGTGGCGCGGATGCGCTCGCGCGTGAGCGTCTCGCGCAGCGCGTCGCACGCTGCCGGCGGCACCTCGATGTAGAAGATGTTGGTCTGCGGCGTGGCGACCTGCAGGCCCTCGATCGCCGACAGGCCGGCCGACAGGCGCGCCGCGTTGGCGTGGTCGTCGGCAAGGCGCGCGACGTTGTGTTCGAGCGCGTACAGGCCCGCGGCAGCCAGCACGCCGGCCTGGCGCATGCCGCCGCCGAGCATCTTGCGCCAGCGCTTGCCCTGTTCGATGAAGGCCTTCGGCCCGCACAGGACCGAGCCGACCGGCGCGCCGAGGCCCTTCGACAGGCATACCGACACGGTATCGAATCCGGCGACGGCGGCGCGCAGGCTGATGCCCTGCTTGACGGCCGCATTGCAGATGCGCGCGCCGTCCAGGTGGGTGGCGAGACCCCGCGCGTGCGCGAACGCGGTCGCCTGCGCCATGTAGTCCTGGCCAAGCACCTTGCCGCCGATGGTGTTCTCCAGCGCCAGCAGGCGGGTACGCGCGAAGTGCATGTCGTCGGGCTTGATGTAGCGCCCGATGTCGTCGATGGCGATGCTGCCATCGAGCTGGTTGGCGATCGGCTGCGGCTGGATGCTGCCGAGGACCGCCGCGCCGCCGCCTTCGTATTTGTAGGTGTGCGCGTCCTGGCCGACCAGGTACTCGTCGCCGCGGCCGCAGTGGCCCAGCAGCGCGATCAGGTTGCTCTGCGTGCCGGACGGCGCGAACAGCGCGGCCTCGTAGCCGAACATCTCGGCGGCCACGTCCTGCAGGCGGTTGACGGTGGGGTCGTCGCCATAGACGTCGTCGCCGACCGCGGCCGCGGCCATGGCGGCGCGCATCGCATCGGACGGTTGGGTGACGGTGTCGCTGCGCAGGTCGATCCAGTGTTCGCTCATGATTGTGCGGTGGTGAGTTGTTCGGTATAGAAGCGCTGGCCCATTTCTTCCAGGCCCAGCGTGGACAGCACTTCCTGCAATCGCTCGCTCGGGCGCTTGCGCGGCAGGTTCTTGTAGCTGGCGATGATCAGTTCATTTTTCATCGAGTGCTCCCAGCCCACCAGTTCGGTGACATTGACCTGGTAGCCGTGCGCTTCCAGCTGCAGGCAGCGCAGCACGTTGGTGACCTGGCTGCCGAATTCGCGCGTGTGCAGCGGATGACGCCAGATTTCGGTCAGTGCGCTCTTGCCGAGGTCCTTGCCCTTGTTCTTCTTGAGGACAGTGGCCACCTCCGCCTGGCAGCACGGTACCAGCACCATGAACTTCGCTTTTTTCTTCAGTGCGAAATCGATGGCGTCGTCGGTCGCCGTGTTGCAGGCGTGGAGCGCGGTGACGATGTCGATCTGCGCCGGCAGCGCGGAGGACGTGGTCGACTCGGCCACCGACAGCGGCAGGAAGGACATGCCGGGGAACTCGAGGCGCTTGGCCAGCTCGGTCGACTTCTGCACCAGCTCTTCGCGCGTTTCGATGCCGTAGATGTGCGAGCCGTCGTCCAGGTTCTTGAAGAACAGGTCGTAGAGGATGAAGCCGAGGTAGGACTTGCCGGCACCATGGTCGACCAGCGAAATGGCGGGATGGTCCTGCTGGATTTCCTTCAGCAGCGGCTCGATGAACTGGACCAGGTGATAGACCTGCTTGAGTTTGCGGCGGCTGTCCTGATTCAATTTGCCGTCGCGCGTGAGGATGTGCAGCTCCTGCAGCAACGCCACCGACTGGCCCGGACGGATCTCCGGGGCGAGTTCTAACGGTGCGGCAGGCTTGCCGCCGGCGTCAGCGCGCTTCATCGATCCACGCCGCCTGAATCGCTTCGAGCACCTTTTCGCCGCCGCGGGTGCGGTCGTCGTCGAAACCGTCGAGCGAGACCACCCAGTTGTGCAGGTCGACGAAGCGCACCGCCGCCGGGTCGACGTCAGGATATGCTTCGTACAGGGCTTCGGCAATCGCCGTGATGTCGCTCCACTTCATGGCTCGTTCCCGTTCAATGATTTTTTTCGGCGGCGTGGTTGATCGTGTACTTCGGGATCTCCACCACCAGGTCGGTATCGTCGACGATGGCCTGGCAGGACAGGCGCGAGACCGCTTCCAGTCCCCACGCCTTGTCGAGCATGTCTTCTTCTTTTTCTTCGGGCTCGTTCAGGCTGTCGTAGCCTTCGCGCACCAGCACGTGGCAGGTGGTGCAGGCGCAGACGCGGTCGCACGCATGTTCGATGTCGATGTCGTTTTCGAGCATGACGTCGCAGACGGATTTGCCTTTCGGCGCCTCCAGGACGGCGCCTTCGGGACAGAAGACGGGATGGGGCAGGATGACGATTTGCGGCACTCGGGTTACCTCTTCAATTTTCTAAAAAAATGGCTCAGACTTCGTCGAGCGTTTTGCCGGCCAGCGCGCTGCGCACGCTCTGGTCCATGCGGCGCGAGGCGAATTCCTCGGTGCCTTGCGCCAGCGCTTCGACCGCGGCATGCAGCGCGGCCTGGGCGGCCGGCATGTCGGCCGGTTGGCCGGCGCTGGCGGCGGCGGCGCGCACCTTCGCCATCAGCGCATCGATGCTGCCGCGCTCTTCAGGCGAGAGCAAGGCGGCGTCGCCGTCGAGGGCGGACTGGGTCGCGAGCAGGATGCGCTCGGCCTCGACCTGCTCTTCGCGCAGCGCGCGCAGCACCATGTCGACGTCGGCCGAGGTGTAGGAGTCCTGCAGCATGCGCGCCACTTCGTCGTCGGCCAGGCCGTACGAGGGCTTGACGGTGATGTGCGCCTCGACGCCGGAGCGCGTTTCGCGCGCCGACACCGACAGCAGGCCATCGGCATCGACCTGGTAGGTGATGCGGATGCGCGCGGCGCCGGCCACCATGGGCGGAATGCCGCGCAGCTCGAAGCGCGCCAGCGAACGGCAGTCGGACACCAGTTCGCGCTCGCCCTGCAGCACGTGCACCGACAAGGCGGTCTGGCCGTCCTTGAAGGTGGTGAATTCCTGGGCGCGGGCGCACGGGATGGTCGAATTGCGGGGAATGATCTTCTCGACCAGGCCGCCCATCGTCTCGATGCCCAGCGAAAGCGGGATCACGTCCAGCAGCAGCCAGTCGTCGCCGGAGGCGCGGTTGCCGGCCAGCAGATTGGCCTGGATCGCGGCGCCGAGCGCGACCACCTTGTCCGGGTCGATGTTCGCATGCGGGATCGTCTTGAAGAATTCGGTGACCGCGCGGCGCACGTGCGGCATGCGGGTGGCGCCGCCGACCATGACCACGCCGTCGACGTCGTCGACCGACACCGAAGCGTCGCGCATGGCTTTCTTAATCGCGTTCATGGTCTTGGCGACCAGGTGCTTCGTCATTTCCGAGAACTCTTCGGCCGTCACGCGCAGGTGCACGATGTCGCCCGAATTGAGGACGGCGTCGATGGTGGTGGCGGCATTGGTGGAGAGCTGCTCCTTGGCCTGGCGCGCTTTGACCATCAGCGTGGCGGTGTCTTCGTCCGACAGCGGCGGGAGCTGGGCGTGTTCCATGATCCAGCAAAACAGGCGATGGTCGAAGTCATCGCCGCCGAGCGCGGAGTCGCCGCCGGTGGAGAGCACTTCGAAGACGCCCCTGGACAGCTTGAGGATCGAGATGTCGAAGGTGCCGCCGCCCAGGTCGTAGACGGCGTAGATGCCTTCCGAACCGTGATCGAGGCCATAGGCGATCGCGGCGGCGGTCGGCTCGGAGAGCAGGCGCAGGACATTGAGGCCGGCCAGCTGGGCGGCGTCCTTGGTGGCCTGGCGCTGGGCGTCGTCGAAGTAGGCCGGCACGGTGATGACGGCGCCGACCAGGTCGTCGCCGAGCGAATCTTCGGCACGCTGGCGCAGCGTGGCCAGGATCTGGGCGGAGATTTCGACCGGGCTCTTGGTGCCGGCGACGGTGCGGATCTGCACCATGCCGGGAGCGTCCTTGAAATCGTACGGCAGGTTCTCGGCGTGGGCGATGTCGGCGAGACCCCGGCCCATGAAGCGCTTGACCGACACCACGGTGTTTTTCGGATCGGTGGTCTGGTGCGCCTGTGCCTTGTAGCCGATGTGCGCGTGGCCGTTGGCAAGGTAGCGCACGATCGAGGGCAGCAGCGGGCGGCCGTCCTCGTCGCTCAGCACTTCCGGAATGCCGCTGCGCACGGTGGCGACGAGCGAATTGGTGGTGCCGAGGTCGATGCCCACTGCCAGGCGATGCTGGTGGGGGGCGGTGGACATGCCGGGTTCGGAGATTTGGAGTAGGGCCATGGTTATCTGATCTGTCTTATTTTTATTAGTGGCGCGGCGGCCGGGTCTGGGGTCTGACCCCGTGGGGTCAGACCCCGGTGTTGTCCTTACGACTCAGCTGCCTCGAAGGCGTGGTGCACTTCCTCGCCGAACTTGTCGAGGAACATCAGCGCGCGCACGCCCTGCGCCGCCTGCTGATAGTCGCCGGCATCGAGCTCGTGCCCGACCGTCTCGAGCCGCGCCTTGCGCTCGCCCTTGACCTGCGTGTCGAGTGCCTCGAGCGCCGCCACATCCTTGCCCGCCCTCGCCTCGCCGAGTGCCTCGCGCCACTCCATCTGCTGCATCAGGAAGTCCATCGGCATGGCCGTGTTCGATTCCGTCTGCAGGTCCACGCCATTCATCTCGCACAGGTAGCGCGCGCGTTTCTGCGGGTTCTTCAGCGTCTGGTAGGCCTCGTTGGCGCGCGTTGCCCATTGCATGGCGACGCGCTTTTCGGCGTCGGTCGCGTTGACAAAGCGGTCGGGATGCACCTGCCCCTGCACGTCGCGGTAGGCGGCGTCGAGCGCGCCTTGGTCGAGCGTGAAGCGGGCCGGCAGCTGGAACAGGTCGAAGTGGTTCTGCATGAGGCTAGATGCGGAAGCTTTCCCCGCAACCGCACTCATCCTTGACGTGCGGATTGTTGAACTTGAAGCCCTCGTTGAGGCCCTCGCGCGTGAAGTCGAGCTCGGTGCCGTCGATGTACGGCAGGCTTTTCGGGTCGACGAACACTTTTACGCCGTGCGACTCGAAGACCTGGTCTTCGGACGCGGCCTCGTCAACGTACTCGAGCTTGTAGGCAAGCCCCGAGCAGCCGGTCGTGCGCACCCCAAAACGCAGGCCGACACCCTTGCCGCGACGTTCGATGTAGCGGTTGATGTGCTTGGCTGCTTTTTCGGTCAGTGTGATTGCCATGTGGTTCTCCGCAAACTTTAGGCGGCGGCCGGATGCTTGGTCTTGTAGTCCAGCACGGCTGCCTTGATGGCGTCTTCCGCCAGGATCGAGCAGTGAATCTTGACCGGCGGCAGCGCCAGTTCTTCGGCGATCTGGGTGTTCTTGATCGACAGCGCCTGGTCGAGCGTCTTGCCCTTGACCCATTCGGTCACCAGCGAACTCGACGCGATGGCCGAACCGCAGCCGTAGGTCTTGAATTTTGCGTCTTCGATCAGGCCATCGGCGCCGACCTTGATCTGCAGTTTCATGACGTCGCCGCAGGCCGGCGCGCCGACCATGCCGGTGCCGATCGTCTCGTCGCCCTTGTCGAAGGCGCCGACGTTGCGCGGGTTTTCGTAATGATCTAAAACTTTGTCCGAATATGCCATGGTGATGCTCCTGAATGAAATACGATTAGTGGGCTGCCCATTGGATCGATGCAATGTCGATCCCTTCCTTGAACATATCCCACAGGGGCGACAGTTCGCGTAATTTGTGAACCTTCGATTTGAGCAGGTCAACCGCGAAATCGATGTCGGATTCGGTCGTGAAGCGGCCGATGGTAAAACGGATCGAGCTGTGCGCCAGTTCGTCGCTGCGGCCAAGCGCGCGCAACACGTAGGACGGCTCCAGGCTGGCCGAGGTGCAGGCCGAACCGGACGACACCGCCAGGCCCTTGATCGCCATGATGAGCGACTCGCCCTCGACGTAGTTGAAGCTGACGTTGAGGTTGTGCGGCACGCGGTGGTCCATGTCGCCGTTGATGTAGACCTCTTCGATTTCCTGCAGGCCCTTGGCGAGGCGGTCGCGCAATGCGCGGATATGGCCAAGTTCGCTGTCCATCTCTTCACGGGCGATGCGGAACGCTTCGCCCATGCCGACGATCTGGTGGGTCGGCAAGGTGCCCGAGCGCAGGCCGCGCTCGTGGCCGCCGCCGTGCATCTGCGCTTCGAGGCGCACGCGCGGCTTGCGCCGCACGTACAGGGCGCCGATGCCTTTCGGGCCGTAGGTCTTGTGGGCCGTGAAGGTCATCAAGTCGACCTTGCTGTTGGCCAGGTCGATGGCGACCTTGCCGGTCGCCTGGGCGGCGTCGCAATGGAAGATCACGCCCTTGGAGCGGCACAGCGCGGCCAGCTCTTCGATCGGCTGGATGACGCCGATCTCGTTGTTGACCAGCATGACCGAGACGAGGATCGTGTCCGGGCGGATCGCCGCGTTGAGCTGCTCGACGGTGATGAGGCCGTTGTCCTGCGGCTCGAGGTAGGTCGCTTCGAAGCCGACGCGCTCGAGTTCACGGACGACGTCGAGCACCGACTTGTGCTCCGTCTTGACGGTGATGATGTGCTTGCCCTTGGTCTTGTAGAACTGGGCGGCGCCTTTCAGCGCGAGGTTGTTGCTTTCAGTCGCGCCCGAGGTCCAGATGATTTCGCGCGAGTCGGCGCCGACCAGCTTGGCCACTTCGGCGCGCGCTTCCTCGACGGCCGCTTCGGCGGTCCAGCCGTACATGTGGCTGCGCGACGCGGGATTGCCGAACTGCTCGCGCAGGAACGGGATCATCTTGTCGGCCACGCGCGGGTCGATCGGCGTGGTCGCCGAATAATCCATGTAGATTGGAAAATGCGGTGCGGTCACGAAAGTGTGCTCGAGGGTCTTGTCCAAAGGGGCGTTCATCAAATCACTCCACTATTTCAATTTTGTCCGACGGGGGCGTGGCTGCGGTGCAGCACCACGACTTGTTCCGAATTTCTTTGTTTCTGCTGGTCTACCAGGTCTTGCAGCGAGACCGAATCGAGGTAATCGACCATTTTTTCGTTGAGGGTGGCCCACAGCTCGTGCGTCATGCAGCGCGTGCCGGTGGCGGCGTCCGCCCCGTGGCAATTTTCCTTGCTGCCGCACTGGGTAGCGTCGAGCGGCTCATCGACGGCGATGATGATGTCGGCCACGGTCACCTTGTCGGCCTTGCGGGCGAGGCTGTAGCCGCCGCCCGGCCCGCGGATCGATTCGACGATCTCGTGCCGGCGCAGCTTGCCGAACAACTGCTCGAGATAGGACAGCGAAATGGCCTGGCGCTGGCTGATGCCCGACAGCGTGACGGGACCCTTGCCCGAGCGCAGGGCAAGATCGATCATCGCAGTAACAGCAAAACGGCCTTTTGTGGTCAGACGCATCTCAACCCCGGTCAATGTTAGAATATTGCCCCACCCAAATAAACAGGTCTCGCTCCGAAAAACTGGATGCCCTGATTAGTTGAATGATTTAGTCAAGTATAGCAAATCCCCACGTTCTTGTCTTGGCGCGCCCCTTTTTCAAGGCGCCCGCAGCAGCTGCATGGGACCGAACAATTGTTGCATGTCGGCGTGGGTGATGAAGGACAGGTTGTAGGGGTGCTCGGAGCAGACTTGCTCGAGGGCGGCGCACTCGGGGAGCTTCTTGAGCTGCTCGGCAATTTTGCCCCATAACACCAGCTTGGCGCCGGAGCCGGCCAGCGCGGCCAGCACCATCTGCAGGAAGGGCAGCCAGGCGCGCGCTTCGACTACCGGCGGCACGTGCGGCCGGAACACCAGCGCGGCGTTGATCAGCAAAAAGCCGTGGCGGGTCAGGTTTGCCTGCAGCTGCGCCAGGGTCTGGATGGTGCCGTTGCTGCGCGCCCTCGCGGCCACCGGCGCCATGGCGGCGCCGCCGGTGTCGCCCGCGCTCAGCTGGCCGTCGGCCACCAGCAGCATCTTCATGAAGTTGCGCAGCGAGGTGGCGCGGTTGACGGGCTTGGACAGCCCGGCCTCGCTCCACAGCTCGCCCACGGCGCCGTCCATGAAGCAAACCCCCGTGGCGCTTTCGGCGCGCGGATACGGCCCCTCCCCCACCAGCACGTAACGCACGGCGGAGATCGGCAGCGCAAACGCGGCGAACAGGCGTTGCCCGGTCGGCAGGTACTGGTCGGCGGCCAGCGCGGGCAGGTAATCCGGATTGGCGGCGGCGACCGCGTCAAGGCCTTTCGACAGGATCGGGCGCCAGCTGGGGTCGGCCAGCTGCAAGGCGTCGAGGATGGCAGCGGGGATGGTGTGATCAGGCATGTTGGTACGGCGCGGAAAAGCAAGATTGTAGCGCAGCGCACCCAAGGGCGCCGGCGCCGATGATGCGATTTCAACCATGCGGCCGATTCCGTGAAAAACGTGCATGATGCCGGCTCCCCCTGGTGGGGTTCAACCAATAACTAGTACGGAGATTCACATGCAGACGATCCAGGACGTAATGACCCCCAATGTAACCAGCATCTCGCCGGAAGACACCGTGCGCCGCGCCGCCGAGCTGATGAAAGAACTCGATGTAGGGGCCATTCCCGTCGTCGACGGCGCCAAGCTGGTCGGCATGCTGACCGACCGCGACATCGCGATCCGTTCCACCGCTGCCGGGCAAGACCCGAGCAAGACCCGCGCCGGCGACGTCATGAGCACCGAAGTACGCACCTGCTTCGCCACGCAGACGGTCGAGGAAGTGTTGTCGGAGATGGGCGACGTGCAGATCCGCCGCGTGGTGGTCGTCGACCAGGCATCGCACTCGCTGGTGGGCATCGTCTCGCTGGGCGACATGGCAACCAAGCATGCCGCCAGCACCGACCAGGCGCTGGGCGCCATCTCGGCGCCCAGCGACAACAAGGCTTAATCGCCACAGGGCATGCGCGGCATCGTACGCGCTTGCCCGGCTACCAGCGAATTTTGCCCGTCCCGCCGTCGAGTTCCTCGATGAGCTCGGGCCGCCGGATGCGCCCGCTGGCAGCAGGCGCGATCGCCGTGTTTCCCAATGCATCCAGCGTCAGGGTTTCGAGGGCGCCGCTGAAGGTGATGACGGAGGCCGTGCCGGCCCTGGCGGCGTCGAATTGCAGTAACCAGCAACTGCCGCGCGCGACTGCGCCGGAAGCAGCGCCATCGACCAGAATTGCCCCCTCCCGATTGACGAAGCAGGCGCGCAGCGCGTTGGGCCGGTGCTCGCGCAACTGCCGCATCCCCACTTCCCCTTCGCCGATTTTCCGGCGCACCAGTTCATATTCGTCGATCGCCCGGGCAAAGTCACGGTAGGGCAATACGTTGCCGTCCCTGGCGCGCACGGTCCACACGGCAGACAGGGTTTTCCTCTTGGTCTGGGTGTTGAACATCAGCGTGGCATCCTCGTCCGTCGCGATCGGCACTTCCGGCAACAGGAAGTAACCGCCCCTGCTGACCGGAACGACCTGCTCGAAGGTGGTGCCGACGACGGCCACCGCCCATGTCGCCGGCAGAAAATCGTCCTGTTCGGATTGTGAAAGGCTGGTGAACAGCACCCGCATGCGCAGGTCGCTGACGCGCGGCTCGGGCGGCAGCAAGGACAGCAGGCGCTGCTGAACCTTGTAGGCTGACAGGTAAGGCATGTCGCCGGCGTTCTTCTTCGAGCGGATTTCCACCGAGGAGACGGCGGCGTCCTGGGCGAAGGCCGGGATGGCGCAGCCAACGGCCAGCAACAGCGCCAGCAATTTCGGAGTCATCATCAATGGTCAGTTCGGCCGCGCGACCCAGTTGTCCATGCGGCTGACAATGTTGACGGTGGCGTCCACAAAAGGAATGAGCACCTTGAGCTTGAAGTCGGACCGCTCGGGCAGGCTGCCGGCAACCTTGTGGGGCGCATAGATGGTCGCCAGCACCATGTCGAACATCAGGGTGCCATGGATTTTCGTCTCCGCGTAATGAGCGACGCCGGTGACGGGGTCGACCCACATGCGCAGCGTCACGTCGATCGGCCCCTTGGAGTCGGCGACATCGAAGATGGTCCAGTTCTGGCCATGGAGTGGCTGGTTGTCGGTGCGCTTGACCGGCGCGTCAGGTTTCATCAGGTCGCTGCCCATGTTGGTGGCATCGCTCATCTCGCTGGCGCCCTTGGTGGACTTGCCCGGCTCGGGCTTCGGTTCGACCTGAACCGTGTCGTAGACCGGCTTGCCCTTGTCCCAGCCTTTCAGGTGCGCCTTGACCTTGGAGCGCTCGTGCTTGCCTTCGCCGACGGCGTCGACATTCAGGACCTTGTCTTCAGGCGCCCATTTCTTCAGCAGCGCGGCGTGCGCCAGCGTCTTGGTCCAGAGCGGATCGACGGCCTGGGCGTGCAGCGGCAAGATGAACGAGAGCGCGGCGATGGCAACGGCGGCAAGCTTGAGTGGTTTCATAAGTGCACCTGGGCTGAAAAGCCAATTGTAGGGGCAGTTCGTGGGTGCGGGGAAAGTTTTGGATATGTATGGGAAGCGCGCCTCGCCACTTCAATCAACGTCCTCCTCTCGCGCACGCGACGGTCTTGAATGTAACGGGAATGCATCGGACAGCGGTGCGCTGCCGCCAGACGACAGACATCGCACCCACCAGGTTTATTCGGCGTCGGGCTGCTGCGCGGGATGGGCGGCGATGAAGGCGGGCAGCTCGGCGCAGGCGTCGTTGATGCGGGCGATGGTCGGGTAGGCGGCCAGGTCGACGTCGAAGCGTTGCGCGTTGTACGCCTGCGGCACCAGGAAACAGTCGGCAAGCGTCGGCTTGTCGCCATGGCAGAACCTGCCGGTTTCCGAGGCCCGCGCCAGCTGAGCTTCAATGGCGGCAAAGCCTTCGCGCACCCAGTGCCGGTACCAGTCGTTCTTGGCATCGTCGGCCACGTTCAGCGTGCGCACCAGGTAGCGCAGCACGCGCAGATTGTTGAGCGGATGGATGTCGCAGGCAACCATCTGCGCCAATGCACGCACGCGGGCGCGGGCGAGCGGCTCGGCCGGCAACAGGGGGACGTCTGGATGCGTTTCTTCCAGGTACTCGACGATGGCCATCGACTGCGTCAGCATGGCGCCGTCGTCATCCAGCGCGGGCACCAGCGCGCTGGGGTTGATGGCGCGATAGTCGCCCTGCAAGTGCTCGCCGCCGTGCCGCACCAGGTGTACCGGCACCGCCTCGTACGGCAAGCCCTTCAGGTTGAGCGCGATGCGCACCCGGTAGGCCGCCGAACTGCGGAAGTAGGTGTACAGCTTCATCTGGTGCGCCCGTGGTAGTGGGCCACGTCCTGGTCGATGGCGCCGAAGATGCTGGCGCCGTCGGCATCCATCATCTCGATGCGAACGTTGTCCCCGAATCTGAGGAAGGGCGTGGTCGGCATGCCTTTTTCGATCGTTTCGTACATGCGAAGTTCGGCCAGGCAGCAGTAACCGACGCCGCCGTGCTCGATGCTGGAGCCGTGCAAGCCGCCCTGCTTGTTCGACACCGTGCCGGAACCGATGATGCTGCCGGCGGCGAGCTCGCGCGTCCTGGCGGCGTGCGCCACCAGCTGGGCGAAGTTGAAGGTCATGTCCTGGCCGGCATTCGGCTTGCCGAAGGGTAGCTCGTTGAGGCTGACCGTCAGGGGCAGGCACAGCTTGCTGTCCTGCCAGGCGGCGCCCAGTTCGTCGGGCGTCACCGCCACCGGCGAAAACGCGCTGGCCGCTTTCGACTGGAAAAAGCCGAAACCTTTGGCCAGTTCGCCGGGGATCAGGTTGCGCAGCGAGACGTCGTTGACCAGCATGACGAGCTTGATGGCGGCGGCGCAGTCGTCGGCGCTGGCGCCCATGGCGACGTCGCCGGTGACGACCGCCACCTCGGCCTCGAGGTCGATGCCCCACTCTTCGGACAGCGCGAAGATCGGATCCCACGGGCCGACGAAGGAATCGGAGCCGCCCTGGTACATCAGCGGATCGGTGTAGAACGACGCCGGCACGTCGGCATTGCGCGCCTTGCGCACCAGCTCGACATGGTTGATGTAGGCCGAGCCGTCAGCCCATTGATAAGCGCGCGGCAGCGGCGAATGGCACAGCGACTCGACAAAGGGCTCGGCGGCCAGCGCGGTGCCCTCGTTGAGGTCCTTGTAGACGTTGCGCAGGCGCGGGGCGACGGCGTCCCAGTTGTCGAGCGCGAACTGCAGGGTGGCGGCGATTTTCGGTACGCGCTGGCAGGTGACGAGGTCGCGGCTGACGACGATCAGCACGCCGTCGCGGCCGGCGCTTTTCAGGGTGGCGAGCTTCATGCAAGCTCCTGCGGCCTGGCGTGCATCCAGGCGGCATGCTGCGGCGCCTTGCGCGTTTCGGCCCACTCGTTGAGCATGTCCCACTTGACGGCGTCGAGCTTTTGCAGCATCTCCGGGGTGCCGGTGTTGACCGCCAGTTCGAGGCGGTGGCCGTTGGGATCGAAGAAGTAGATCGACTTGAAGATGGTGTGGTTGGTGGGGCCGATGACGGCGATGCCGTCCGCTTCCAGGCGCTCCTTGGCGGCGAGGAGCTCGTCCATCGATGCCACTTCCATCGCCAGGTGCTGGACCCAGGCCGGGGTATTTTCGTCGCGGCCCATCGGGGTTTGCTTCGGCAGTTCGAAGAAGGCGAGCACATTGCCGGCGCCGGCGTCCAGGAAGACGTGCATGTAAGGGTCGGGCGCGCCGGTGGACGGCACCTGGTCTTCGGCAATGGCGAGCACGAAGCCCATGTTCAGGTATTTTCCGTACCATTCGACGGTCTGTTTGGCATCGATGCAGCGGTAAGCCACGTGATGGATTTTTTGGATTTGCATTGTGTGCTCCTCTGGCGTTTCCGTCATTAGAGTGCAAAACAAGCAATCATACAAATGTTTTCGGTTGAGGTCGGGGAAGCCGGCAGTCAAACCGGGGTCTGACCCCGCGGGGTCAGACCCCAGACCCAGACCCGACGCTATAATTGGTGTTCGGGATTCGCGGGAACTTGCACATGTCACACAACACCATCGCCATCAACCAGCGCATGGACAAATTCGACGGCCATCACAGCGTATGGCTGTTCGGCTACGGCTCGCTGATCTTCAAGGCCGACTTTCCCTATATCGAGCGGCGCGCGGCCAGCATCGACGGCTGGAGCCGCCGCTTCTGGCAGGGCTCGCACGACCATCGGGGCACCGAAACGGCCCCCGGGCGCGTGGTGACGCTGACCGCCGACCCGGGCGCCGTCTGCGCCGGCATGGCCTACCTGATCACGCCGGAGGTCTTCGCCCACCTCGACCACCGCGAAAAGAACGGCTACCTGCGCCTTGCCATCGACATCCATTTCGACGCCGGCGGCAGCGCCGAAGGCCTGGTCTATATCGCCACCGGCGACAATGCGGCCTTCCTCGGCGCCGCGCCGGAACGCGACATCGCCCGCCAGATCGCGGCGTCGGCTGGGCCGAGCGGGCGCAACCGGGACTACCTCACCGACCTGGCCGACGCTTTGCGCGCGCTCGGCAAGGCCGACTCCCACGTGTTCGCCATCGAGCGCCACCTCGCCGACTTCGACTAGGGCGCCGTCAGAACAGGTCGAGCTGGCCGGTGGCGTTGCCGCATTGCTTGCCTGGCACCGCCGGCACCACCAGGGGTTTACGAAAACGCGAAAAATCGAGCTTGTCGAAGCGGTTCGACATGCTGCCGATGCCGAGGCGGTCGACCGTCTTGGTAAAGCGCTGGCGGATCAGGTCGGCCCAGACGCCCTCGCCGTGCATGCGGCTGGCAAAATCACTGTCGTAGTCTTTGCCGCCGCGCATTTCGCGCACGCGGTTCATCACGCGCTGCGCGCGCTCGGGAAAATGCGCCTCGAGCCACTCCTGGAACAGCGGATTGACTTCCCACGGCAGGCGCAGCACCACGTAGTGCGCGCCCACCGCGCCGGCGTCGTGCGCCGCCTCCAGCACTTTTTCCAGTTCCGGCTCCGTGACGAAGGGGATGATGGGGGCGACGCTGACGCTGACGGGAATGCCGGCATCGGTGAGGCGGCGGATGGTGCGCAGGCGCCGTGCCGGCGCGGCCGCGCGCGGCTCGAGCGTGCGCGAAATTTCCGGGTCGAGCGTGGTGATGGTGATCGAGGCGCAAGCCTGGCGCCGCGCCGCCATGGCGCCGATGATGTCGATGTCGCGCTCGATCAGCGAGGACTTGGTGATGAGCCCGACCGGATGCTCGCATTCATTGAGCACCTCCAGCACGCGGCGCGTGATGCCGAACTGGCGCTCGCAGGGCTGGTAGGCGTCGGTATTGACGCCGAGCGCGATCGACTCCGGCGCGTAGCCGGGCTTGGCCAGCTCGCGGCGCAGCAGTTCGGGGGCGTTGACCTTCGCGAACAGCCGGGTTTCGAAGTCGAGCCCGGGCGAGAGGCCCAGGTAGCTGTGGGTGGGCCGCGCGAAGCAATAAATGCAGCCGTGCTCGCAGCCACGGTAAGGATTGAGCGAGACGTTGAAGGGGATGTCGGGCGAGGCGTTGCGGCTGAGGATGCTCTTTGCGTATTCATCGGTGACGTGGGTCTTGGAGGCGGCCGTGCCCTCCTCCTCGTCGTCATGCACCCAGCCGTCATCGAATTGCTCGCGGCCGTTGACCTCGTAGCGGCCCTGTACGTTCGACACCGCGCCGCGGCCCTTCCTGGGCGCGAGCGGCTTCGGCGGCAGCATGACCTGCCCTTCAAACTCGTTGTCGCTGTCGCTCATGGGAGCCTCGATACTGTACAAACATACAGTATGATACCCCGCCGCGGTTGTCGATTCAAGCGCCGCGCGCGTGCCGTTGTGGTTTGACCGCAGCGTCAATTGCAGTTGCCGCTCGGTGCGCAGATGGTTTTCCACAGCTGGATCCAGCGGTTGTCCGGGATCGAAGCGCCCTGCAATTTTTCGGCCTCGTCGTTGTAGACATAGGACGTGACGCCGACGATGGCGTTGACCGGATTGTCGTCGCCGCCGACCGGGACGTGGGCGAAATTCTGCACCCATGGCCCGCCGCTGGAGCCCTCGCGCGCGTCCGAGCCATATTCGACGCTATTGCCTTCGGCCAGGCGGAAACTGCTGCTGGTGACATCCTGCATCTTCTCGCAGTCGTCGAGGTTGCAGGGATAGCCCAGCTTGGACGTGTGGTTCGGGTACAGGCTTGCGGTTTGCCAGCTGAGCCAGCCAGTAACGTTGCCCAGCCGGGCTACCGCGGCGCCCGGCTGCAGCGACTGGTCGGCGAACGCGATCATGGCGTAATCGGCGCCGTTGGGAACAAGGCCGCCGCCCTCGCTCCAGGCGGCGGTGACGACGAGGTTGCGCCAGATCCACGCGCGAAAAGGCGCCTCGCCGTCGCGGTAGGCGGGCACGAACACGAAATCCTGGTAGAAGCCGCCAGGCGAGCCGGAGTGGACACAATGGCCGGCGGTGACGACGACGCGGCGCTGGATCACGGCGGCCGAGCAGGTGAAGGGGTCGCCGTTGGCGGAAAAGAACAGCTTGCCCACGGCGCGGTAGGGGTAGGCGCGGTCGGCCGAATAGCGGGCGGCCGGTTCGTCAAATAGCGGAAAGACGCGGGTGCTGGTGAAATGAGCGCCGAGCTTGCCTGCAGCGCCGGGATGGACCGCCGCGGCGCCGGACTTGACGGCGTCGGGGACAAACAAGCGCTGGCCGTCGACGGGCGTGGCCTGCGCCGGCGGCATGCCCGGGCTGAACACCGGGGCGCCGGCGAACTGGGACGCCGGCGTTGCATGGGCCGTGCCGAGCGGCGCGCGCGGCATCGGCAAGGGCCGCGCCGCCTTGAAACGCTCGGGCGTCCAGTAACGGGGGGCGCCCAACGCGGCCTCGATGTTGCTCCTGGCGACGATGCCGTCCTGGGCGTGCGCCGGCCAGGCGCTGGCCGCCAAGAGAGCAAGAGTCAAGCTGCCGACGGCGTGTTTCATATCTTCCTCGCAAGTGCGGACGATCCGCTTCCAGCGTTCGACTGGCGAGTCAGGGGAAGATTCCGGCGTAGGCCGCCTGCTGGGCGACAAAGCCGTCGAAGGCGGCCAGCAGCGGGGCGAAGCGCGCCTCGCCGCCGTCGAGGCGCATCAGTGCGTAGGCGGCCGCTTCCAGCGTGGAGAGCTGGTCGGGCGCGTGCGCCTTGCGGATGCGGTAATGCGACGCCGGCATGCCCTGCAGCGCGAGCCGCGGCAAGTCGCACAGCATTGGATTGAGGTGGAGCATCTTGCGGCTCTTGCGCCAGGTGCCGTCGAGCACCACCAGGCGCAGCGCAGACGGTGTGTTCACTATCGCCGCGGCCGGCGGCGCGGCGCCGGCAAGGTCCGGATATAAGAGCAGCGGCGTGCGTCCGCCACCATGCAGCAATGCCGACAACGCGGCCGGCTCGAAGGTTTCGCCGGTCACCAGCACGCTGTTGGGCAAACTGAGGTGCAGCAGGCGGGCGCTGCCCTTGGCGTTGCCGACCTCGAGCGGATGCTGCAGGATCAGCAGCTCGACGCTGGTCGCCACCGGTGCGATCCAGCGGCAAATGCAGGCCGAGGCCGGGCGCAGGCAGGTGGCGCACTGCGCGCGGCGCAACACGGATGGGATCAGAACTCTTCCCATTCGTCTGCCCCGGCGAGGGCCGCGACCGGCTTGCGAACCGCCGGGGCTGGTGCGGAAGCGACGCTTGCGCGGGCGGCGATGCGCGGCCGGGGTGCAGGCGCGGCTGCAAGGGCGCGGCGGGCGGCGGGCGGCGCCACCGCGACCACCCGCGCGACCTGGTTCAGCTTGAACACGCCGACCACTTCGGACAGGCGGGCGGACTGTTCCTGCATCGATGCGGCGGCGGCGGCGGCTTCTTCCACCAGGGCGGCGTTCTGCTGCGTCACCGCATCCATCTGGGTGATGGCCTGGTTGACCTGCTCGATGCCCTCGCGCTGCTCGTCGCTGGCGGTGGTGATTTCGTTCATGATGCTGGTCACGCGCGAGATGCTGGCGACCACTTCGGCCATGGTCTTGCCGGCCTGGTCGACCTGGCGCGAGCCGGTGTCGACTTTCTCGACCGAGTCGCCGATCAGCGCCTTGATTTCCTTGGCGGCGGCGGCGGAGCGCTGGGCCAGGTTGCGCACTTCGGAGGCGACCACGGCAAAGCCGCGGCCCTGTTCGCCCGCGCGGGCCGCTTCGACGGCGGCATTCAAGGCCAGGATGTTGGTCTGGAAGGCGATACCGTCGATGACGCTGATGATGTCGACGATCTTGCGCGAGGAATCGTTGATCGAGCCCATCGTCGCCACGACCTCGGCGACGACGACGCCGCCCTCGGTGGCCACGCGCGAAGCGTCGATGGCCAACTGGTTGGCCTGGCGGGCGTTTTCAGCGTTGAATTTGACGGTCGAGGTGAGTTCTTCCATCGAAGAGGCGGTTTCTTCCAGCGAACTGGCCTGCTCTTCGGTGCGCGACGACAGGTCGAGGTTGCCGTTGGCAATTTCGCTCGACGCGGTGCTGATGGTGTCGGTGCCGCTGCGGACCTGGCCGACGATGCCGACCAGGCTGTCGTTCATGGCCTTCAGGGCCGCCATCAGCTTGCCCGTTTCGTCCTTGCTGCTGACGACGATATCGCTGGTCAGGTCGCCCGCGGAGACGGTCTCGGCGACCCGGACCGCTTCACGCAGCGGGCCGGTGATGGAACGGGTGATGAGCAAGGCGAAGGCGGCGCCGATGACGATGGCGAGGGTGCCGAGCGCGATCATCATGGTGCGGCCGGTGGCGTACTGCTCGGCGATACTGGTGGCGGTGCTGTCGAGCACTTTGCGCTGGGACTGCGACAGTTTCTCGAGCGCGTCGAGGTAGATCTCGCGCTTGCCGACCATGTCCTTCGAGTAAATCGCCTTGGCGGACTCGAGGTCGCCGGCGGCCTTGCCCTTGAAAACGCTGGCGCGCGCGGCGGTGTAGCTGGCGCGCGCGGAAAGGACCTGCGCCAGCAGATCCTTGGCGACCGGCTCCTGCAGCACCGCGACCAGCTTGTCCTGCACTTCGGTGGCGCGCGCCGAGGATTTCTTCATCTGGTCTTCGACCTGCTTCTGCTCGGCGGGGTCCACCGCCAGCCAGGCGGCGACGGTGCGCGCGGCATTGACGTGGATGACCTGGGCCCAGTCGTCGATCAGGCGTTCGTTGCGCACTTTCTCGGCGATCAGATGATCGGTCATCGCGCTGGCCGACTGCATGCGCCAGATGGCGATCGCGCTCAAAGCGACCAGCAGCGAGAGCACGATCCCAAAACCGAGGGCAAGACGCATACCAATGTTGAAATTCTTCATGACCATTATCAGTTGTAGGAATCGGACTACGATCCTAACAGCAAATATAGTTGCAATGAGAAATCATATATTTACCATAAGACTCTTTCGCAACATGAATAAAACTCTATCTTAAGTAAGTATCAGCAAAGTTTCTATTTATGCCACGCCCCATGACCGGCCTGGCGGGCGGCGAAGATGGACGACAAAACAAGGGGATCTGCAACGACGTTTGATCTGGATTGATGTTCTGGAACTCTCGCAAAACTTACTCCTGGAAATTGACAGTTGAGTATTGCCCCGGAAATTTTCTGTGCCTAGAATCAAATTATTCCCGTCGGAAATTATCCAGCGCTCACACCCTATCTTGCTATGGTCAGCACTCTTCCATCTGTTCGCAACATTACATTGGCGCTCATTGTCGGCTTCGCTTCGCTGCCGTCATTGTCCGTCGAGCAAGAAATGCATCTCGATTACCGGCTCAATGAACACATCGTGCTCATTCCAGCCGGCGCCAGCGGGCGTTCGATGATGGAAACGACGGTGTTCCAGCCGAACGGGCCAGGGCCGTTTCCGCTGTTGATCATCAACCACGGCAAGGAAGCCGGCCCGCCGGGTGCGCAGGCGCGCGACCGCTTCATCTTCATGGCCACCGCTTTCGTCAAGCGCGGCTACGCGGTGATGGTGCCGATGCGCCAAGGCTTTGCGAACTCGACCGGGAAATACAAAGATTTCGGCTGCAACATGACCGCCAACGGCTTTTCCCAGGCCAACGACGTGCGCGACGCGGTCAACTTCGCGCGCCGCCAGGACTGGGTCGACGGCGAGCGCATCGTCGTCGCCGGCCAGTCCTACGGCGGGTTGGCGACGATGGCGCTGGGCACCCAGGACCTGCCGGGCGTGCGCGGTCTGATCAATTTCGCCGGGGGCCTGCGCGACGACGCCAACCGCTGCGACTGGCAGGGCGAACTGGTGCGCGCATTCGGCAACTACGGCGCCACCAACCGCATCGCCAGCCTGTGGATGTACGGCGCCAACGACTCGCTGTTCGGCCCGGACCTGGTGGCGCGCATGCACGGCGCCTTCGTGCATGCCGGCGGCAACGCCAGGCTGGTCGAATTCGGGCCGTTCAAGCGCGACGCCCACGGCATGATCGCCAGCCGCGACGGCGAGAAAGTGTGGTGGGCCGACACCGAACGCTTCCTCAAGGAGATCGGCATGCCGACCAGGGTGCGCTACGCCGTCGTTGCCCAGCCGGTCTTGCCGGGCACCGACTTCGCCAGGCTCGACGACGTCGACGCGGTGCCCTTCATGGGCGAGCACGGCCGCACCGCCTACCGCGAATACCTCGGCAAGATGACGCCGCGCGCGTTCGCGGTGGCGCCCAACGGCGCCTGGTGCTGGGCCGAGGAAGGCGAGGACCCGGACCGCCGCGCGCTGGCCACCTGCGAAAGGAAAGGCGGCCAGCCGTGCAAGCTGTACTCGGTGGACGAGCAGGTGGTGTGGCATGCCGATCCGTCGGCATTGCCGGATGGCACGGCAATCGCCAGCCACGGCACGCCGCAGGCAGGCGGCGCGGTCGGCGGCGGCGCCGCTGCAACGAACTGAACCGGGCTCTACGACGAGCGCAAACCGGCCGCCCGGCGCAGGATCGACAATGAACGCTGCTTGATCATTGGAGGGCAGCATGGCGCGACTTTCTTCCCGCCTGGCCGGCGCCGTGCTGGCGATGGCGGCGTTCATCGGGCCTGCACAGGCCGGCAACAACTACCCGGTCGTGCTGGTGCCCGGTTTCCTCGGCTTCGGCCCGGACGACTTTCGGGGAAGCGGCTTTCGCTACTGGGGCGGCTTCAACGACATCGTCGGCCACATGCAGGCCGGCGGCGCCCACCGGGTGCTGGCGGCAACGGTGGCGCCGATCGCCGTCAACTGGGACCGCGCGGCCGAACTGTACTATCAGATCAAGGGCGGCTGCGTCGACTACGGCGGCAGCCACGCGGCCCGCCACGGCCACCACGGCGTGCAGAAACCGGCCGGCAAGTGCTGGGCGGCGGACCCCGCCAACAACCCCGAACACTACCCGCCCGCCTTCTACCCCGCCTGGGACGCCGCCCACCCGATCCACCTGATCGGCCACAGCCAGGGCGGCACCACCATCCGCGCGCTGATCGAGCTGCTCGAACATGGCGCACGCGACGAGGGCGGCGGCGACCTGTACGCCGGCGGCAAGATCGGCTGGGTCGCCAGCGCCACCACCATTTCGGCGCCGCACAACGGCACCACGCTGCGCGACGCGGTGCAGGATTTTTCGTCGCTGGTGGACAGCTGGGCGGCGCTGGTGGACAACTTCGTTCTGCTGGCGGCCGGGCCGCCCAATCCGTGGCTGGCGCCGGCGCCGGCCATCAGCACGCAGTCGCCGATCGGCGACTTCGACACGGTGCAGCTGGAAATGGCGCCGGACGGCGCACGCGAATTCAACAACTGGGCGCGCACCTCGCCGAACGTGGTCTACCTGTCGGTCGGCACCCGCGCCACCGAGGCCGGCAGTGCTTGCTGCAACGACACCGACCGCTTCGTGGCGCCCTTCCAGTGGCCGCCCTACCAGTACGCACGGGCCGACATGATCTACTTCTGCAAGAGCACCGCGGGCGAACTGATTGCGCCGCTGCGGATCCAGCGCGGCATCGGATCGTACACGCAGTCCGCGGCCGGAAGGGTGCAGGTCGACCGTACCTGGTTCGCCAACGACGGCGTGGTCAACACCAGCAGCATGAGGGGGCCGGCCGGCCATCCGCAGCGCAACTACAACGGCACCGCGCTGCGCGGCACCTGGAACTACCTGCGCACCTACGACGGCTTCGACCACTTCGACATCCTCGGCTGGCCGGGCGCGCCAGGCTCCGCCTACCCGGTGTACGACCGCATCGGCGCCATCATCTACGGCCTGTAGCCCGCGCCGCTCGCCCAGGCCTGCAGCTGGCCGACGGTGGCGGTGACGCCGCCGCAGACGATCACCAGCACCTTGCGGTACTGCTCCAGCGCGGCGCCCTCATAGGCCACCGCCAGCGAGGCGCCGCAGGCCGGTTCCACCACCAGCCGGTGGTCGTCCATGAAACGGATGCAGGCGTCCACCGCGGCGCTGTCGGGCACGACGACGCTCTTCACCGGGTGCTCGCGCGTATAGGCGAAGGCCTGCGCCGACACCTTGCGCGCGCCCAGCGAGGTGGCGATGCTGGTGATGGCCGGCAGCTCGATGCGCTCGCCCGCGGCGATCGCGCGCGCCAGCGAATCGGCGCCTTCGGTCTCGACGGCGAACACCGGCACCTGCGCCATCGCGTTGCGACGCAGCCCTTCGACGACGCCGCACAACAGGCCGCCGCCGCCCACCGACAGCACCACCGCGTCGGGCACGACGCCGGCGCGCGCCACTTCGTCGATCATGCTGGCGTGGCCTTGCCACAGCAGCGGATCGTCGAACGGGTGGATGAAGGCGTCGGTGTCGGTGAGCATCGACTGCGCCAGCGCATTGGCTTCCTGGAACGAGGCGCCATGGACGACGATGTCGGCGCCTTCACGGCGAATCAGCGCGCGGGCGTGGGCGCTGGCCGTCTCCGGCACCACCACCACGACGGGAATGCCGAGGCGGCGGCCGGCGTAGGCGGCGGCGATGCCGGCGTTGCCGCCGGAGGAAGAAACGAAGCGGCGGGCGCCGCGGCGGGCGTATTCCTCGCAGGCAAAGCCGATGCCGCGGATCTTGAACGAGCCGGGCGGCTGCAGCGCGTCCATTTTCAGCCAGACCGACCGGCCGGGGGTGGACATGGCGCCCGATTCGAGCAGCGGGGTTTCAATGTGCAGGGGCATGGGGGAGAAGTGAGTGGATTATTCGGGGGCGGCGCCGCCCTGCCCCATGCCGAACAGGTCGTGGGCGTCGAGGATGGCATAGGCGATGTCGGGATGCTGGTCGAGGCAGCGGCGCACCGCCGCCGGAATCGACTGCCGCGTCTTGCGGCACAGGCCGGGCATCTCGGCCAGCTCGATCGTGAAACCGCGCACGGTGCGCACTTCGTTGGCGCTGGGCGTGATGCGCATGGCGATGCCGAGCAGCTGGTGCATCTTGTGCTCCATGCGGCGCAGGTCGTCGTAGCTGGAGATGGCTTCGATGCGCGCGAGCAGCTTCTTTTCTTCGTCGCGGGTGAGCTTGAGGATGCGCAGGTCGGCGCCGGGTTCGGCGAGCAGGCGCTCGCGGTCGCAGACGCAGGCCCCGGGCGGGCATTCGGTGCGAATCGGAAAGTCGACTGTCTGCAACATCGTGGACGCACCATTGTTGGGCAAGGAAAAAATTTTACCACCGATGCCGTCAAATGCGTCCGGCTTGCGTCGGCCGGGGTTGGCTCAGTTCGTTTAGGCAGTACAGTTAAAGGTAACATCCGCGACTAGCGTTTCCAAATCGACAATGACCTCGCAACTGAGAAACGAACTGCTGTTCGGCACGCGTGCCCTGCTGAGGGACAATCCCTTCAGCCAGTGGCGCCTGCGCGCGCTGCAACGCAACGAAGCGATGGATCGCGAGCAGCTCGACCGGCTGCAGGCGGTGCTGCTGCACAAAACGCTGCGCACGGCGATCGCCCGCCTGCCGTTTTACGCGCACATCCGGCGCGATTTTCCCGTCGCCGCCGCCGCCGAGATCCTGCGCACGAAGTTCCCCATCATCGACAAGGAGACCCTGTTCGCGCAGCGCGACCGGCTCTATCCGAACCAGGGCGAGCGCCAGCCGTGGCAGGCACCCGGCAAAAGCAGCGGCACCACCGGGGCGCCGGTGATGGTGTTTCGCAGCCTGCAGTCGCTGCTGATGGAGCAGGCCTTCGTCAAGCGCCACTGGGCCTGGGGCGGCTACCACGACGGCATGGTGCGCGCCACCCTGCGCGGCGACCTGGTGGTCGGCCTCGAGCAGTCGAGCCCGCCGTTCTGGTTCTGGAACCGCTACAACCGCCAGCTGCTGGTGTCCTCGCGCCACCTTGCCGATGCGCATGCCGATGCCATCATCGAGCGGCTGGCGTCGCTGGCGCCGGCCATGCTGCAGGCCTATCCGTCGACCGCGTTCACGCTGGCGGGCCTGCTGGAGCGGCGCAACGCGCGCCTGCGCATCCCGTTCATCTTCACTTCCTCCGAACCGCTCTATCCGCACCAGCGCGCGCTGATCGAGCAGCGCCTCGGCGGCAAGGTGATGGACATGTACGGCATGGCCGAACGGGTGGCGTTCGCCGGCGAGTGCGAGCACGGCCAGCTGCACATCAATCCGGATTATTCGTACGTCGAGATCGTCGACGCCGACGGCCGCCCCACCAACGACTACGGCAGCGTGGTCGGCACCACCTTCCACAACCACGCGATGCCGCTGGTGCGCTACCGCCTCAGCGACCGCACCCGCTGGAAGAACGGGCGCTGCGCCTGCGGGCGGCAGTTCCCGATGATCGAATTCGTCACCGGCAAGTTCGAGGACTGCATCACCGGCGGCCACGGCGAGCCGGTCAGCTCGTCGGTGCTGACCTTCGCCTTCAAGGGCATGAGCAACATCTGCAAGTCGCAGGTGGCGCAGGTCGGCCCGGCCGACTGGGAAGTGCGGGTGGTGCCGCTGCCGGGCTTCAGCGGGGCCGACCGCCAGCGACTGGTCGACAACATCCACCAGCTGGTCGACCCGCACGTGGCCGTGCGCGTGGTGCTGAGGGATGAGATCCCCAACACTGCCGCCGGCAAGTTCCGCTGGGTGGTCAACGAATTCAACCCGCCCGGCAACCTGCACGGTTAGCCCCTTATTTGGCTGGCATCAGCTGCACGCGCACCTCGCCGCCCGGATAGGTGGCGCTGTGGACGTTGACGTACAGCTTGCCCGCCAGGTAGCTGGCGTATTGCGCGTCCGTCAGCCTGGCGCCGGGGGCCGGCGCGAAGGTGTTTTCCGCTGTCTTGACGAACGGCACGATCACCGGACCGTTGGCGCCCTGCACGGCCTCGTGGATATGGGCCATCGTCGGCGCCATCCCCGTCACCCGCACCGAGCCGGTCACGGTCTTGTCGGCGCCGACGGCAATGGTGCTCTGGCCGGTGGCGGTGGACGGATTGGGCGGCACTTCCTGGGCCGAACTCAGCGTCATGGTGGCAGCTGGCATCGGCATCGGCATCGGCATCGGCATCGGCATCGGCGTCGGCGCGATGGCCGTCGGCGTGGCCTTTGGCGCGGTTACGTCGCTCTTGGTGGCGCAGGCGCCGAGAACCATCAGCGCGGCGGCGACACATACGGCCTGGACGGCCCGGTTCGAATTCTTCATGTTCTTCGTTCTCCTGGTGGACTGCGGTGGGGAATTCCCTTATCCATATTACATCACAGAGCAACTAGCGGCCGGCGCGCTGTTGCAGCAGCGCCGTCAGCTCGGCGGTGTTGACCGGCTTCACCAGGTGATGGTCGAAGCCGGCCGCGAACGCCTTCTGCTTGTCCTCGTGCTGGCCGTAGCCGGTCACCGCGATGAGCAGGCAGTGCGCCAGTTCGGGCGCGCTGCAAATCCGCCGCGCCAGCTCGTAGCCGTCCATGTCGGGCAGGCCGATGTCGAGCAGGCAGACGTCGGGGCGCCAGGCCAGCGCACGCGCCAGGCCCGCATGCGAGCCGTTTTCCGACGCTACTTCGTAGCCGGACGCTTCGAGCAGCATCGACAGCATCATCGCCGCGTCCGGGTTGTCGTCGACCACCAGCAGGCGCAGGCCGCCGGCTGCGGCGACCGGTTCGGCAACATCCTGTTCGGCCGGCGCCTCGCCCCGGTGCAGCAGCGGCAGGGAGACGGTAAACGTGCTGCCGGTGCCGACCCCGGCGCTGGCGGCACTGACCTGGCCGCCGTGCAGCTCGACCAGGCTCTTGACCACCGCCAGGCCGACGCCCAGCCCGCCCTGGGCGCGGTCGGCGCTGCGCTCGCCCTGGGTAAACAGGTCGAACACGCGCGGCAGCAGCGTGGCGCCGATGCCGATGCCGTCGTCGCTGACGGTGACGCGCACCAGCGTGCCGGCCACCTCGACGGCGAGCGCGATATGGCCGCCGTCCGGCGTGTACTTGGCCGCGTTCGAGAGCAGGTTGCCGAACGCCTGCACCAGCCGCTTTTCGTCGCCGAGGATGAACGCCGGCGGCGACGGCAACGTCACTGCCAGCTGGTGGCCGCGGGCGTCGAGCGCCGGGCGCACCTGTTCGAGGGCCTGCTCGGCGATGCGGGCGATGTCGCACGGCTGCTGGTCGGTGGAGATCAGGCCGCGGGTGACGCGCGAGACGTCGATCAGGTCGTCCACCAGCCCGGTGATGTGTTCGACCTGGCGCACGATGATGTCGGTGGCGTGGCGCAGGCGCTGGTCGCCCGGGCTGATGCGGGTGAGCAGCTGGGCGGCCGAGCTGATCGGCGCGAGCGGGTTGCGCAGCTCGTGGGCCAGCATCGCCAGGAACTCGTCCTTGCGGCGGTGGGCATCGCGCAGGTCTTCCTCCGCCTTGATCCGCTCGGTAATGTCGAGCGTGACGCCGCGCACCGACACCGGCTCGCCGGCGGCGTTGCAGCGCACCTTGCCGCGCACGTCGATCCAGATGGTGCGGCCGTCGGCGGGCCGCACGAAGCGCACGATGATTTCATAGCCGGAGCGCTCGGCGATCGCGCGCGCGCGCGCGGCCTGCAGCCGCGCGGCGTCCTCGGCCGGAATCGCGGCGACCACGGCATCGAGGCGGCCGTCGCCGGTGCCCAGCACCAGGTTGGCGTTGGACGAAAATTCGATGCCGCCGCTGGCCAGGTCGATGTCCCACACCACCATTCGCGCGGCCAGCATGCCGTCGGCCAGGCGCTCGGCGCTGTCGCGCTGCGCCAGCTGCGCGGCGTGGCCCTCGCTGACGTCGTGGCCCTGCACGAAGATGCCGCTGGCAACGCCGTCCTTGCCGAAGATCGGCTGGTACAGCACGTCGACCCAGGACTCGATCGGCGGCTCGCCCGGCACCCGGTGCAGCTGCGCCGGCAGGTCGCGGCCGATGAAGGCCTTGCCGCTGCCGCGCACCTCGTCGAGCAGGTTGGCGTAGACCTGGCCGCGCATTTCCGGCAGCGCTTCGAGCAGGGGCTTGCCGATGATGTCGCGGTGGCCGACCAGCTGGTAGTAGGCTTCATTGACGATTTCAAAGACATGGTTCTCGCCCGTCAGCACGGCAACGAAACCGGGTGCCTGGTTGAACAGGTTGCGCAGGTGGCTGCGTTCGTCGGACAGGATGCGGCTCATCGCTTCGTGCATCTGGGCGCGGCTGAAGTCGTCCGCGCGCGAGCCGGTGCCGGCGCCGGCGGGCACCAGCGTGGCCGTCTGCGAGGCACGGTCGAAGCTGTACAGGTCGGATACGTCGATCGCGTTCTGCGCCACGAACGCCACTTCGCCGTCGGCGCCGCGGATCGGCGTGTGCACCGTGCTCCAGAAGCGCTCGTCGAACACGGTGCCGGCCGGCGTCTGGCGCGGCACCGAATAGCGCAGGAAGGCAGTGGTGTCGGGCTCGCCGCTGGCAATTGCCCGCAGTATCGAGGCGCGCACTTCGGCCAGGTTGGTCGAACCGGGATCGTCCGGATTCTCCGGGAAGGCGTCGAACACGTAGCGCCCCAGCAGCTCGGCCTCGCTGCGCCCGGTGGCCGCCAGATAGGCGTCGTTGGCGCCGATGATATTGAACGCGCGATCCATCAACAGGTAGGGGTAAGGCGAGACGCGAAACAGCGCCTGGAAGTCGGGGATCTGGGTCATGCGCAATTGTCGCATGAACCGTAAATTGTCAGCGGTCACTTGTCGCGGCGTTGGCATCGACCAACGCCGGCGCGCGCTTTGCGGACGCACAGCGCCGCGCGCGGCGCCGCTGCCTAGAATGACAGACTATTCACCATTGCGGGGCACGCGATCATGACGAGCTGGGTTGAGGCAACGTATTCCTGCGCCGACGAGCCGCCCGCCTTCCTCGAGCGGGAACTCGAGCGCCTGTACGGCACCCGCTTCTCGTGCCTGCCCTGCTTCAAGCTGCACGGCAGCTGGGACGGAGTGCGCGCCTACGTGGCGCGCCGCGACGGCGTCACCGAGGCGGTGTTCCTGTTCCGTTGCGAGGGCACGCGCGCGGTGGTGCTCAACGAAGGCATGAGCGTGGGCGACGAAGTGGTCAACCGCTTCGCCAGCTACCTGTTCCGCAACCACGACGCGCTGTCGATGGTGGCCTTTCATTACGTCGAAACGAGCGGCCGGTTCGCCTTCCCGCACCACGGCGCCGCCTGCGGGCGCGACACCGTGCTGGCGTTGCCGGAAAGCGCCGCCGCCTACACCGCGCGCCTGTCGGCCAGCACGCGTGCCAGCCTCGAGCACCGGATCAGGCGCATCCGGCGCGTGCTGCCCGGCTTCAGCTTCGCCGTGTACGAAAAGCAGGAGGTGCCGCTGCGCCAGGTGCGTGCGATCATCCGGCTGCACCGCCAGGGCCAGGCCGGCAAGCGCCATGCCGCGCCGATCGACGACGCCGAGGAAGAACGCATCATCGCCTACGTTGCGCTGTGCGGCTTCGTGTCGGTGGCCAGCGCCGACGGCAAGCTGCTGGCCGGCGCCATCACCTACCGGCTCGGCAGCAATTTCACCGCGCGCATCCTCGCCCACGACCCGGCCTACGCCGGCTACCGCCTCAGCTTCGTCTGCGCCTACCTGACGATCTGCCAGTGCATCGAGGCCGGCAACAGCCGCTACTTCCACTTCGGCTGGGGACAGCGCGACTACAAGCGCCAGCTGGGCGGGCGCGTGCGGCGCCTGGTGCACCTGTCGCTGTTTCGCTCGCGCCTGCACGCGCTGCGCAACCTCGGCGGCACGCTCGCTGCGCTGGCCGGCGCCGCCGCCTTCCACCTGCGCGAGTCGCTGCTCTACACCGCGCACCAGGACCGCTACCTGACGGCGCGGCTGGCCAGCCTACTGATCGGCGCCGGCCGGCGCCTGCGCGCGCTGCGCCGGGCGGGCCAGCACCGCCCGCTGCCGTGAGCGCGCCGCCACCTGCGCTGCGCCGCGCAGCAGCCGGTCAGTTGCTGTATTCGAGGCGGCGGGCGGCGCCGTAGCCGGCGTCGTTGTAGCCATAGCCGTAGCCCGACAGGCGCGGCTGCACATCGTTGAAGACGATGCCGAACGGCGCCACCCCGGTCTGGTTGAGGCGCTTGATCGACTCGGTGATCTCGCGCTCGGTCGAGACGCCCGCCCGCACCACCAGGAACACGGCGCCGGCGTGGCCGCCCAGCACCAGCGCGTCGGCCAGCGCCAGGATCGGCGGCGAATCGACCAGCACCAGGTCGTAGTGGCTGCTCACCGACGCCAGCAGCGCGCCGACGTCGGCGTGCATGAAGATGTCGGGCGCGGCCACGCCGAGCGACCCGGTGGGGATGAAGTCGAGGTTGGCGACGACGTCGTGCCGGATCGCCCGGCACAGCGGCAGCGCATCGGCCAGCACCTCGCACAGGCCGTGCTCGCGCGAGGTGCCGAAATACTGGTGCAGGCTGCCGTTGCGCACGTCGCCGTCGACCAGCAGCACGCGCTTGCCGCCGGCCGCCATGACGGCGGCAAAGTTGGCCGACACGAACGACTTGCCCAGGTTGGAGGTGGGCCCAGCGAACATGATGATGTTGCTGCCGAACTGAGGCATCGAAAACTGCAGCGACGCGCGAAAGCTGCGCAGCGCTTCGATGGCGCCATCGGTGGGCCGGTCCAGCGCCAGCAGCGGACGGCGGCCGGCATGCAAGCCGCGCCTGCCCAGCCGCGCCTGGGCGTCGCTGCGGGGGATGCTGGCAAACACCACCCGCGAACCGAGCAGCTGCTCGAGGCGCACCGGGTCCTCGACGCCGCCGGCGATGCGGCTGCGCACGAACGCCGCGACCGCACCCAGCAGCAGGCCGCAAGCGAGCCCGATGCCGACGATCAGCCGCCGGCGCGGGCGCACCGGCTCGTCCGTCACCATCGGCGCATCGACCATCCGCACGTTGCTTGCCGTGCCGGCCGACACGGTGCGCAGCTGCTGCGCCGTGTTTGCCAGCGCCGTGTAGAGGTCGGTGTCAACCTTCACCTCGCGGCTCAGGCGAGAGGCATCCTGTTCCAGCAAGGGCAGCGTCTTGACATGGCGGGCAATGTCGCCCAGCTCGCGCTCGACCTCGGCGAGCTGGCCGCTGACCGCCGCCACCGCCGGATGGCGGCCCGTGAAGCGGGTCAGCAGGTCGGTTTTTTTCTGCAGCAGCTCGCTGCGCCGCAGCCTGGCCGCTGCCGCCTGCTGCAGGCTCAGCTTCGCCTCCTCGGCGAAGTCGATGCTGCCGTTGGCCTTGCGAAAAGCGTTGTAGGCGCCTTCCGCCTGTTCCAGCCGCGCCTTCAGCTTGGGCAGCTGCTGGTCGAGAAAGGCCAGCGACTGCTCCGCGTCCTCGCTCTTGCGCGCGACCGTCTGCGCCATGTACTGGCGGCCGATTTCCAGCAGCACCGCGTTGGCCAGCTCGGCGCTGCTGCCTTCCAGCCGCACGCCGATGACACCCGACTGCTTGCCCAGTTCGCCGATCGCCAGGTCGCGCTGCAGCGCGCGGATGCTGGCAATCGGCGACGTCCGCGTGAGCAGGAAGCGGGCGCCGGGACGGCCGGCCAGCCGCGCCACCTGCAGCGCGATCGGCCCCGCCGGGCTGGCGATGCGCACCAATGGCCCGACCTTGCTGTAGACGATGAAGTTGCTGACCTCGTCGAACAGGCTGAAGCGCCCATCGCCCAGGCTGGTGACGACAAAGCTGCGGCGGTACATGGCCGGCGGCACGTCGAACACCGGCACCTCGATCTGCTCGGCGCCCCACACCTTGCCGCCAAAGCCGAACAGTCCCGGCTGCGACAGGCGGCCCGGGCGGGCGTCGGCCACCAGCCGGCCCAGCAGCGGGAAGAAATCGGGGCGCGCGTCGATGTACAGTTGCAGCCGCTCGACCGCCGGGGCGACGACGGCGCGCGAGCGCAGCAGTTCCATTTCGGCGGTGGCCGCCTTCCTGGTGTCGAACATCGAGGTCGCTTCCGTCAGCGCGTTCTTGGGCGGCGCCGGCGCCGCTTCCTCCACGTGGATCAGCATGCTCGCCTCGTACACCGGCCGCGCCAGCAGCGCGTAGGCCGCCGCCGCGAAGGTGACGACGGCGGCGACGACGAGGACCAGCCAGCGGTTGCTGGCCAGGACATGCAGCCACGACGCCAGCTCGACCTCGCCGTCGTGCCGCACGATGGGCGCGGCGATACTGGATCCTCGGGCGGCGTGGCGGCGCGGCAGGCGCAGGCGGTAAGAGTCGGGCTGGCTCATCATGGTCGGGGTCGTCACTAGGGAATAGCGGCATCGCTGCCGATATGCCAACGCTAAGCGAGCAGGCCCTGCGGCGTTTGTGCTGAGTCAATCGCGCGCGCGTCCCCGACAATCGGGTGCTCAGGCGGCCGGGTTGCGCAGGTCGTCGACCGCTTCGCTGCCGAAGCGCTCGGCCAGCAGATAGGCCACCAGCGCGCGCGCGCAGGCGGCCGGATCGGCCAGGCTGCCGTCCTGCTTGAGCTGGTCGAAGCGCTGGCGCAGCGGGAACTGCGCGAGCGTGGTGGCGCGGATCTCGGCCTGCATGCCGGTGTCGATGACGCCGGGCGCCAGGCTGCAGATGCGCAGGCCGCGGTTCTGGTCCAGCGCCACCGCGCGCGCGTGCTGGTCAAGCGCTGCCTTGGTGGCGCAGTAGACGCTCCAGCCCGGATAGGCACTGCGGCCGGCGCCGCTCGACACGTGCAGGATGCGGCAGTCGGCGCTGGCCGCGGCGACGGCGCTGGCCAGCATCATCGGCGCGGCCACGTTGACGGCGATGGCGCGTGCCACCGCCGCCGGATCCTGCATCGCCAGCGGGCCGACCGGCTGCACGGTGCCGGCGTTATTGATCAGCAGCGCGGTGTCGCAGCCGGCCAGCCAGGCCGCCAGCGCGCCGCCCTTCATCCAGGCGGCCAGCGCGGCGCTGTTGGCCAGGTCGAGCGGGACTTCGTCGAGCAGTTCGGGATGGCGGGCGGACAGGGCGGGCGCGGCGCCGCGCGCCAGGCCCAGCACGGCGATGCCGCGGCCCAGCAGCTCGGCCGCGATGGCGGCGCCGAGGCCCTTGCTGTGGCCGGTGAGGATAGCCTTGATCATGGTCGACTTCCGGTGGTGGGTGAAGCTGGAAGTCTACCTGCAACGCACGCTTATTGCGGCGCGACCGGCTTGTAGCCGTTGAACATGTCGCGGTGGATGCGCCAGGCGCCGTTTTCCTTGCGCCAGGCGACGAAGTAGCGGCCATCGTCGACGCACATGCGTTCGCCGTTCGGCAGCGCGGCGAACAGCTCGTAGCGGCCGACCTCCAGCGCCTGCTCATCGTCGCCGTCGACTTCCTGGGTAGTGAAACGGGCAGCGATGACGCCTTGCTCGATGGCGCCGCCAAAGAACTGCGCGATCGCCTCGCGCCCGTGAAATGTCGGCAAGCCGGCCGGCATCAGCCGCGCGTCTTCCGTGTACAGCGCGGCGGCACGGGCGGCGTCGCGCGCGGCGAACGCGGCGGCCATGCTGTTCTGCGCGTTCTGCAACTCTTCCTTGAGGTTCACGAGACTCCCTTTTCTAAGAATAGTAAAGTCATTCCAACCTTCCGATAGCGTTGCCAATCGTACACTATTCTAATTCCCTGCAATACATTTTTTAAACAGCGCGCACGGTGGAATTCGGCGCGCGCGGCGCGGTCTAAACGCTGACGAGGCCTGACGTGCAATGGGGGGAGATAAATCATGGCTATAACGAAACTCGAGAAAAATACCTGGCATCCGTACCTGGACAACGTGTCCAAAATCCTGGCCGGCAAGCAGGCCGAAATCGAGATTGCGTCGCTCGACATCGGCGACCAGATCGAAGCGGAGTGGCTGCCATTGCTGGGCCTGACATACGACCCGCACAGCGATATCGTCGAAGTGCTGATGGAAGGACTCGACCACCTGATCCACAAGCCGAAAGAGATCTACATCGACCACGGCCCGGTGGGCCTGAACAGCATGGAAGTGATCGACTCCATTGGCCTCAAGCAGATCATCCGCCTGCGCGACCCGCTGATGCTGCCCTTTTCCGGCGGCGGGGCCGCACAAGGCGACGCCGGCAAGGCGGCGCAGTGATGCCTCAGAGCTCGATGACCAGGTGTTCGCGAAAGGCTGCCTGCTCTCCCTTGCTCAGGTAGCCGAGCGGATTGGCGACGACGCGGCAGGCCCACGGGTGCTCGCCTTCGTTTCCCGTCACGACGTAATCGTTCAGGCAATGCAGGTGGCCGTGCATCCACACCTTCGCCAGCGGCAGCAGCTCGTCCAGCGCATTGCAGAAGCCGGCAGTGCCGGCGGTCAGGCCGTAGCGCGGGTCGGCGCTGAGCAGGCTGGGCGCGAAGTGCGTCACCGCCACGGTGGGACCGTCGAACGGCGCCGACAGCGCCGCGCGCAGCCAGGCCTGGCATTCGAGCGACATGGCGCGGATGCCTTCGGCCAGCACCGGTTCGCCCAGTTTCAGGGTGGTGTTCTTGCTTAGATAATAGTTCGCGGCCCGGAAAGCTTTTGTCAGTGCCTGCAGCTGTTTCGTCGGCGTGCTGTCGGCATCGACGAGCGCTTCGAAGTCGGACCACAGGGTGGTGCCGACGAAGCGCACGCCGTCCTTCACCACCACCTCGCGGTCGAGCCAGGTGATGCCGAGGCGGTCGCAACTGGCGCGCAGGCGGGCGTAGACGTCGTCGAACTCGAGCGAATCGAATTCGTGGTTGCCCGGCACATACAGCACGGTGGAACAGGTCGCGCCCGGCCGCAGCGGCGAAAACCGCTCGAGGCCGAAGTCGGCCGATTGCAGGCGCGAGCCGCTCTGGTAGGAGCCGATGTCGCCGGCCAGCACGATGACATCGATATCTGCACCAAAGACGGGCTGAAAGTCGGGATAACGTTCCAGGTGGAGATCGGAGAATAACTGTATGCGCATAGTCTGCGGAGTATATAAGACTTCCGCCAGCGCCTGAGCTTGCGTATGCATCAGTCTTTTGTTGCACGCCACAAATTTTGGTAGCACCATAGGGCGATCCCCCAGTTGAGGAAATCACATGAAATGGCTCCGCCGCGGCTCGATCGTCCTTGTGGTACTGATTGCCTTGCTCGCTGCCGCCGCGGTCCTGACCGCGCTGCGCACCCCGCGGCCGGTCGGCTTTCAGGTGACGCAGACCAGCGACGCCCGCGGCCGCCCATTTGCGATCGCCGTCTGGTACCCGACCGATGCGCACCCGTGGCCGACCACGATCGCCGTGACCGGCCTGATGAATGTCGCCAGCAACGCGCCCGTGGCGGGCCGCAACCTGCCGCTGGTGGTGATCTCGCACGGCAATGGCGGCGCCGGCGCCGGCCATGCCGACCTGGCGATGGCACTGGCCAATGCCGGCTATATCGTGGCGGCGCCAACACACCCCGGCGATAACTTCCGGGATCAGAGCGCCGTCGGCTCGGCCACCTTTTTCTCCGACCGCACCCAGCAGCTGCACGCGACGGTCGACCACCTGCTCGGTACCTGGCAGGGCCATGGGCACATCGACGCCGCGCGGATCGGCGCCTTCGGCTTTTCGATGGGCGGCTTCAGTGTGCTGACCGCGGCCGGCGCGCAGCCCGACCTGCGCATCATCGCCAGCTACTGCGCCGGCACGCCCGCGATGGTGTGCGACGGCTTGCGTCATTTCAAGTCGCCGCTGCTGACCGCCGGCGCGCCGGCCGCATCCGCACCGATCCCGGCCGACGCCAGGATCCGCGCGGCGGTGGTGGCCGCGCCCGGCCTCGAATTCACGATGGCCGGCCATGCGCTGGACGATGTGCGCGTGCCGGTGCAGATGTGGAGCGGCGGTCAGGATGCGAATGTCGCCGATTCCAGCACCATTCGCCAAGGGCTGGGATCGCGGGTCGATTTTCACGCCGTGCCTGGCGCCAACCACTTCGCGTTCATGGCGCCGTGCGCCCTCCTTCGCCCATCGCCAATCTGTTCGGACCTGGCCGGCTTCGACCGCCAGGCTTTTCATGACAGCATGAACGCCAGCGTGGTCGCGTTTTTCGACAAACATATGGCGAGGCGCTGAGCGGAGCGAGGCAGGTTGGCGGCAGCTTTGTTATAGTCGCATTCTGCCAGCCATCCCGGCGCCGGCCGCTTCCACTCCCATATTTATGACTACTCCACGCATTTTCGGTACACCACTGTCCCCTTCCGCCACCAAGGTCATGCTGCTCGGTTCGGGCGAGCTCGGCAAAGAAGTGATCATTTCCCTGCAACGGCTCGGCGTCGAGGTGATCGCCGTCGACCGCTACCCGAACGCACCGGGGCACCAGGTGGCGCACCGCGCCCACGTGATCGACATGACGGACGGCGCCGCCCTCGCCGCCCTGATCGCGCAGGAACAGCCCGACCTGGTGATCCCGGAGATCGAGGCGATCGCCACTGCCACCCTGGCCGAGCTCGAAGCGGCCGGCAAGATCACCTGCATCCCGACCGCGCGCGCGACGGTGCTGACGATGAACCGCGAAGGCATCCGCCGCCTCGCCGCCGAGGAACTGGGCCTGGCCACCTCGCCGCACCGGTTCGCCGGCAGCCTGGCCGAGCTCGAACAAGGCTGCGCCGAGGTGGGCTTTCCGTGCGTGATCAAGCCGGTGATGTCGTCGTCGGGCAAGGGCCAGTCGAAGGTCGACAGCGCAGCCGACGTGGCGGCCGCATGGGACTACGCCGCTGCCGGCAGCCGCGTCGACACCGGCCGCGTCATCGTCGAGGGCTTCATCGACTTCGACTACGAGATCACGCTCCTGACGGTGCGCGCGCTCGGCGCCGACGGCCAGGTGGAAACGCTGTTCTGCGAGCCGATCGGCCACCTGCAGGTGCAGGGCGACTACGTCGAGTCGTGGCAGCCGCAGCAGATGAACCCGGTGGCGCTGCAAAGCGCCCGCGACATCGCCGAAAAGGTGACGTCCAACCTGGGCGGGCTGGGCGTGTTCGGGGTCGAGCTGTTCGTCAAGGACGAGATGGTGTGGTTCTCGGAAGTGAGCCCGCGCCCGCACGACACCGGCATGGTGACGATGGCCACGCAAGTGCAGAGCGAATTCGAGATCCACGCCAAGGCGGTGCTGGGACTGCCCGTGACGGTGGCGCTGCGCTCGCCGGGGGCGTCGGCGGTGATCTACGGCCAGCACGACGCCAGGGGCATCGCCTTCGAGGGCGTGGCCGAGGCGCTGCGTGTGCCGGGCGCCGACATCCGCCTGTTCGGCAAGCCGGAGTCGTTCGCGCGCCGCCGCATGGGCGTGGCGCTGGCCACCGCCGACGACGTCGACACCGCGCGCCAGCGCGCCAGGGAAGCTGCGGGCAAGGTCAGGCCGGTGTTGGCGAAATAGACGAGCGGCGGTCGAAAAAAAAGCCACATCGCGGGATGTGGCTTTGCCTGGCCGGTCAATCGATACGCATTACGCCAATCCAAGGCGAGCGCGGGCGGCAGCAAGCAACTCGGCGTCGTAAGGATGCAGGTTTTCCAGAAACAGCATCTCGGCCTGCGCCGGATCTTCCAGGCACATCCCCAGCATGACGGGACCATCGTCCTGGGTACCCAGAAAGTCCTTGCCCCAGCGATTCTTTCGATGTGCGCGCATTACCTCGCGGCCCAGTTCGGCCAGCGGCACGGCAACGCCGGCGGCCACGGCCTCTTGCTGCCATTCGTCCCAATAATCCGAGTTTGCTGCGGGTTCGTTCATGTAAGTCCAATAATAAAAAAAGCGTCAGTAGCGCTGGTCGGCCACTGTACTCCCAATGAGGCGTTTTATCAATCGGACTGGGCGGCGCAGTGCGGCTTCGGCACCAGTCTCAGGACAGGCCTGGACGCCGGCCCCGCGATCACGACGGCAAGGACAACCTCGGCAGCTTGGGGGAAATCGTCGCCGGGCTTGGCGGTGAAGGTCCACCGCACGCCGGCCTCGTCGGTGTGCAGCACAACCGCTTCCGCGTTCGCCGCGATCGCCAGGGCATGCGCGAGGTATTCGGCATGCGAGATGGAGAGTACCCGGCTCGACAGCGTGTCGAGCGCTTCGCGGCTGGCCTGGCCGGCAGACGACACAACGGTTTGCGGGGCGACTGGCGACTCGTAAGAAAATTTGCTCATCGAATCATTTTCGTGCGGAACCACGGAATGGCGTTGAGCAAACGCAAAATGATGCCAATGGACAGCCAGAGGACTCCGACAACAGGCTCATCCTGACCAGGTCGGCCAGGTTGTCGACGCCGAGCTTGGCCTGACGTTGGCTCCCTTCCTTTGCGCGGAGACCTACAGCGGGACGCCGTTTATTACAAGCTGTCAGCCCGAACGGGTAACCTCAACCACAGAAGCCTCGCAGGACTTGCAGGTCTTTCACCTCGATGCTCCAGCAGTTAATTCGCTTCCCCTGCCGCAGCGAACTGTGGTGTTGACACAACAATTGATAATTGCGCCCGTTGATATTTACAACCGTTCGGATACTGTGACCCAGCACTATCTTGATATATGTATCTTCAATTCAACCTACAATCAAAGAGGGAATTGCTATGCGGAAAGAGATATTTCGGCGGCTCGCGCTCGCGCTTGCCGTGGGAGCAGCCTGCGCTTCAGTTGGCAACGTCGCCATGGCTAGCCATGCCTGGGGCAATTATCACTGGGCGCGCACAACGCCTCAGTTCACCCTGAAACTGGGGAATAACCTGACCACGTCCTCGTGGACTTCGCGCCTGTCGCAATCGTCCAACGACTGGAACGCCGGCAACAGCGCAGTGCTGACGGCCATCGTCGGTGGCGGAACCTCCGCCCGGACCTGCAAAATGGTCGCCGGCACGACACAAGTCTGCAATGCGAGCTACGGTAGCAACGGCTGGCTGGGTCTGGCTTCGATCAATATCAATGGCGACCACATCACGCAAGGCACGGCCAAAATGAACGACACGTACTTCAACACTTCTACGTACAACAACGTCAATGAACGTGAACACGTGATGTGCCAGGAGGTTGCGCATACGTTCGGCCTGGATCATCAGTCGACCGACGGCAGTTCGCAGAACTCGTGCATGGACTATTTTTCCAACACGGGCGCGAACGCCGGCAGTACGCTGAGCACCAAGCCAAATGCGCATGATTTCTCGGAACTCAATACCATCTACGCGCACCTCGATTCTTCAACGACCGTGGCTGCGTCCGTAGGTCCACTCGCCGCAGCGGCCGAGGCTGGCTCCGACATCGACATCAGCGATGACATGGCCAGCTGGGGCGGACTGCGCAGCCAGACCGCCAGCGGGCGTAGTTCCGTCTACGAGCGCTTCAACCAGAACGGTTCGGTGACGCTCACGCACGTGTACTGGACGCTGGAGGCGGTGCAGAATTGCCCGAGCTGCGATCACCGCCGCAATTACCGCTAATCTTCTCCAACGGACGCTCCCGTCGACCGAAGGAATTTGCGACGCCATCCGGCGTCGCATTTTTTTCGGCATCCTGACAGGCGGATCTCATGGGAAGTCGGCTTAGGTCCATGGCCATCACATCCCAAGCGTCCAAGGCGACAGTCAGGACGGAGATTGATTTGGCGCTTATCAGGCGTAATCCGCGCCGACCCGTTCGGCTTTTGCGTCATTGCCGGCTTTGCTCCGCACCGCGAGGGAGCGCACTCGGCGCGGTGCTGGCGAACGATGATCGCTTACTTGGCCTTTCGGGAGGACCAGTGCACGTGAACGATCGACCACCCGTTCGGCTTCTTCTCAAGTATTGCTGTTTCGGTGCCGAACAGATGGATTGGTTTTCCATTCGCGGTGCCCGTGGTCTCGGTCTCTTCCCAGATGATCGCGACGTTGCCTTCGATGCGTTCGGAGTGCTTGAGTACCTTGCGCGCCGTCGTTTTTGCAAACCCGATGTCCTCGGCCAGGTGATGATTGGCATATTCGCTTCTGGAAGCCTCAACGTAGCCGGACTCGTAGATTGCCACTTCAGCGGCCATGAGGCCCGCAGCCTTGACCTTGTCGCCTGCGGCCAGTGCGGCATGGAAGGCCGTGAGGGCATCGCTGGCATCGGCAGCAAATGCGGTGGCGGCGCATGACAAAGACATCACGGCAACGGCAATTTTGAATGGGATGCTTCTGAACATATGATTTTCCTTGGATTGAATGCGTAAGTACGTTGAATAAAAAGTTATCCGACGGTTGGCGGCGAGGTCGCACTCAGCGCCGCGGCCACCATCAGCACCACGAGTAGCACAACCGCCTGGCGAAGATCCCCACCAGGGCGAACGTCCCGGACGTCGACAGCGACTGCACATACCGTGCACAGCCGGCGCGATCGGCGCGCACCTCAAAGAACGGGCTGCGCGACGCCGGTTTGGGCCGCGCGAACGCTGGTCGATTATTTCGCTGCTTCGAGCATTGTCAAGGTTAACGCCCCCTGGATTTTTTCAGCGTAGAAGCTGACTTCGGGATAATACCGTCCGGCGCGGGCCATTGCACAGCGAGCGCGTCTTTGCGTAGGCGGGCAAGTCAATACGCGCGCGTGGCGTAGCGAAATGAAGCGGGCCGGCATTGTGGACAGCCGCTGGCCCGATGTGCGTCGCACCAGGGCACGCTCGTCGATCCATAACGGAACGCCGCAATACGATCTACAGGAAATGGGAGGCTGAAGCTGGCGGAGATGGTGCGGCGATATGCGCATTTGGCACCGGCGCAGATGGCCCGGCATGCATCGGTGATTCGTGCCCTGTTGCACGATACACATGCGGCACGGGACGAGCGAGCGCCCGAATAGAAAAAGGGCCACATCTCGCGATGCGGCCCTTCAATTCTGGCTCCCCGACCTGGACTCGAACCAGGGACCTGCGGATTAACAGTCCGTCGCTCTACCAACTGAGCTATCAGGGAAGAGCGCGCATTATAGCTGCCACTTTCCCGATTGACCAGCCCTCTAGGAATTGCTGGGCGGCGCCATGTCGCCGGGCTGCTGGTTGCCGCCCGTTTCCGGCACGCCCAGGCCGGTCTTGCCAGCACTGCCCTGGTGGCTGTGGGTGTCGACCGGGCCGCGGGTGGTCGCCGTTGCGGCGGTGCCCGCCCCTTCCGGCTCGGGCTCGTCCTCGTCAGGCGCAGTTTCCGGATGCGGCGACGGCGCATCGCTGTCGGTGTCTTCCAGGCTGCGCGTCATCTGCGGGCCGCCGCTGCCGCCGCTCTCGCGTTGCGAGCCGTCCTGCTCCTCGCTGCCGGCTTGCCCATCGTTCTCGCGCCCTACCCCGACCGAAGCGCTCCCTGCTGCATTGCCTGTACCCATGACGATTCCTTTAACGATGTTTATCCCATCATGCGCGCGAGGTCCCGACGCCGGTATCGGCATCGGGATCGCAAGGCTGTAGGAGAACGCCTGCCCGACGTCAGGCGGCGCCGAATCCGCCCCCGCCCGGCGTCTCGATGGCAAACACGTCTCCCGCCTGCATCTCGACGGTGTGGGTGGCGCCGAACGTCTCGACGCTGCCGTCGGCCCGCTCCACCCAGTTGCGACCCAGCGCGCCGGGCGCCCCGCCCTCCAGCCCGAACGGCGGGATGCGGCGATGGCCGGCGAGGATGTTGGCCGTCATCGCCTGCAGGAAGCGGATGCGCCTGACCGCGCCGTCGCCGCCCGTGTGATGTCCGGCGCCCCCGCTGCCGCGCCGGATCGCATGCGTTTCGACCAGCACCGGGAAGCGCCATTCGAGCACTTCCGGATCGGTCATGCGCGAATTGGTCATGTGGGTCTGCACCGCCGCCGTGCCGTCGAAGCCCGGGCCCGCGCCGGAGCCGCCGGCGATGGTCTCGTAATACTGGTGCTGGTCGTTGCCGAAGGTGGAAGTTGTTCACAGCTACGGCGTGGCGGCGATCCCGAGCCTGTTCGTCAGCGCCAGCCTGGAGAGCGGCGAATTCGTCGAGCTGCCAGTGCAGCCGACGCCGCCGTCGATCATCGTCTCGATGTCCTTTCACGCCAATGCGGAAATGCTGGTGCGCGCCGCGGCCAACAGCGCGCGGCTGGCCTGTACGGCGTACTGCGCGCAGGTGGACCAGAAGTATATCGAGGCGGTGTGCTGACGGCCGGAGGCGCCTCAGAAACCGCACCGGAAGCAGATCCGGGTCTCTCCTTGACGTCATCCTCGCGAACGCGGGGATCCAATTTGTGTGCATCACCACGGCTGCACGCTTCAGCGCTGTTCAACGGAACGGGATCCCCGCGTTCGCGAGGATGACGAGCTGGCGATAGTGGACCAGGATCGAGGTCTTCGCTTCGCAGGCAGATACCATGGACGAAAAAAAACCACGATTGCTCGTGGTTTTTTCTGTATTCTGGCTCCCCGACCTGGACTCGAACCAGGGACCTGCGGATTAACAGTCCGTCGCTCTACCAACTGAGCTATCAGGGAAAAGAGGCAACATTATATATTCCCGAAACCGCCCTGTCAAACTACTGACTACTTCGCGACTACTGCAATATGGTTCCGCTGCCTTTCGAACCGGCGTTTCCGTCGATCCGAAGAAGCAAGATCTTAAAGGACTTTCGCAATCGCGTCAATGACCCGATCAATATTTTTGGAGTTCAGCGCGGCGACGCAAATGCGCCCGGTGTCGACCGCATAAATCGATTCGGCGCGCAGCTTGCCGACCTGCTCTGCGGTCAAACCGGAATACGAGAACATGCCGACCTGCTCGCGCACGAATTCGAAATCGCGCTGCGGCGCCTTTTCCTTGAGCTTGCGGACGAATTCGCCACGCATTTCCTTGATGCGCACGCGCATGCCGGCCAGCTCTTCTTCCCACAGCTGGCGCAGCTCTGGCGTGCTGAGCACGGTGGCGACGACCTTGCCGCCGTGCATAGGCGGGTTCGAATAGTTAGTGCGCACCACGCGCTTCAATTGCGACATCACGCGGGCCGCCTCGTCGGCGCTGGCGCCGACGACGCTGAGCGCGCCCACGCGCTCGCCGTACAGCGAGAACGACTTGGAGAACGAGTTCGACACCAGCAGCGCGCCACCGGCGGCGGCGAAGCGGCGCACCACGCCGCCGTCTTCGGAAATGCCGGCGCCGAAGCCCTGGTAGGCCATGTCGAGGAAGGGAATCAGGCCGCCGGCGGTGACCGCCTCGATGACCTGGTCCCACTGCGCCGAGGTGAGGTCGGCGCCGGTCGGGTTGTGGCAGCAGGCGTGCAGCACGACGATCGAGCCGGCCGGCATCGCCTTGAGCGAGGCCAGCATGCCGGCGAAATTGACGCCGTGGGTGGCCTCGTCGTAATAGGCGTAATTGCCAACCTTGAAACCGGCGCTTTCGAACAGCGCGCGGTGGTTTTCCCAGCTTGGGTCGCTGATGAATACCTGGGCGCCTTCGGGCGCAAAACGCTTGAGGAAATCGGCGCCGATTTTCAGCGCGCCAGTGCCGCCCACTGCCTGCACCGTGACCGCGCGCTTGTCTTGAATAATCGGGCTGTCGACCCCAAATACGAGCTCTTGGACCGCTTTGTCGTATGCAGCCAGGCCTTCGATGGGCAGGTAGGTGCGCGGCGCCTGCTGCTCGATCATCAGCGCTTCCGCCTTGCGCACGCACGCCAGCAGCGGAACCTTGCCATTGTCGTCATAATAGACGCCGACCCCGAGGTTGATTTTCGCCGGATTGGTATCGGCATTGAATGCCTCGGTAATACCAAGAATCGGGTCGCGCGGGGCCATCGCAATGGCACTGAAGATACTGGCGGAAGCTGTAGAAGTCATCGTGGTATAAACTTGAAAATCGGCTGGTTCGCCGCAGGGTTGTATAGACAGCGCCCCTATGCAGCAGGGTCGCAAGCGGACTCCCATTCTAACAAAGGTCTCATCGTATGGCAGAACTATCCGTCGCAAACGACCCGGCGCCGACCGTGGTCAGCTTCCCCAATTCGCCGTTCAAACTGCATCAGCCCTTCCCGCCGGCCGGCGACCAGCCGACCGCCATCGCCGGGCTGGTCGAAGGCATCAACGACGGCCTGTCGTTCCAGACCCTGCTCGGCGTGACCGGTTCCGGCAAGACCTACACGATGGCCAACGTGATCGCGCAGTGCGGCCGGCCGGCGATCGTGTTTGCGCCGAACAAGACCCTGGCGGCCCAGCTGTATGCGGAGTTTCGCGAGTTCTTCCCGCAGAACGCGGTCGAGTATTTCGTCAGTTACTACGATTACTACCAGCCGGAAGCCTACGTGCCGCAGCGCGACCTGTTCATCGAAAAGGACTCGTCGATCAACGAGCACATCGAGCAGATGCGCCTGTCGTGCACCAAGTCGCTGATGGAGCGGCGCGACGTCATCATCGTCGCCACCGTGTCGGCCATCTACGGTATCGGTAACCCGAGCGAATACCACCAGATGATTCTGACGTTGCGCGCCAAGGACAAGGTCGCCCAGCGCGACGTCATCGCGCGGCTGATCCAGATGCAGTACACCCGCAACGAGGTCGATTTCGGCCGCGGCACCTTCCGCGTGCGCGGCGACACCATCGACATCTTCCCGGCCGAGCACGCCGAACTGGCGATCCGCGTCGAGATGTTCGACGACCAGATCGAGTCGCTGCAGCTGTTCGACCCGCTCACGGGGCGCGTGCGCCAGAAGATTCCGCGCTTTACCGTCTATCCCGGCTCGCATTACGTGACGCCGCGCAGCACCGTGCTGCGGGCGATCGAAAGCATCAAGCTGGAACTGCGCGACCGGCTCGACTACTTCCGCAAGGAAAACAAGCTCATCGAAGAGCAGCGGCTCGAGCAGCGCACCCGCTTCGACCTCGAGATGATGGCCGAGATCGGTTTTACCAAGGGCATCGAGAACTACTCGCGCCACCTGTCGGGCGCGATGCCGGGCGAGCCGCCGCCGACGCTGGTGGACTACCTGCCGAAGGACGCGCTGATGTTCCTCGACGAGTCGCACGTGCTGGTCGGCCAGCTCAACGCGATGTACAACGGCGACCGTTCACGCAAGACCAACCTGGTCGACTACGGCTTCCGACTGCCGTCCGCGCTCGACAACCGCCCGCTCAAATTCGAGGAATTCGAGGGCAAGCTGCGCCAGACCGTGTTCGTGTCGGCGACGCCGGCCGACTACGAGAAAACGCATGCCGACAACGTCGTCGAGCAGGTGGTGCGCCCGACCGGCCTGGTCGATCCGCAGATCATCGTGCGCCCGGCGCTGTCGCAGGTGGACGACCTGATGTCGGAAATCGCCGACCGCGTCAAGAAGGACGAGCGGGTGCTGGTGACGACCTTAACGAAGCGCATGGCCGAGCAGCTGACCGAATACCTGACCGACCATGGCGTCAAGGTGCGCTACCTGCACAGCGACATCGAGACGGTGGAGCGGGTCGAGATCCTGCGCGACCTGCGGCTGGGCACCTTCGACGTGCTGGTCGGCATCAACCTGCTGCGCGAAGGCCTGGACTTGCCGGAGGTATCGCTGGTGGCGATCCTGGACGCCGACAAGGAAGGCTTCCTGCGTTCGGAGCGCAGCCTGATCCAGACGATCGGCCGGGCGGCGCGTAACCTCAACGGCGTGGCGATCCTGTATGGCGACAAGGTCACCGATTCGATGCGCATGGCGATCGACGAGACCGAACGCCGGCGCGCCAAGCAGATCGCCTTTAACCTGCAGATGGGCATTACGCCGATCGGCATCAAGAAGGCGATCCGCGACATGATCGACGGCGTCTACAGCCCGCAGCAGGCGCGTGAGTCGCAAGGCGCGGCGGAGGAAACCGCCAAGGTCGAGTCGATGAGCGAGAAGCAGATCAGCAAGGAGATCAAGCGGCTCGAGAAGCTGATGGTCGACCATGCGCGCAATCTCGAATTCGAGAAGGCGGCGCAGGTGCGCGACCAGCTGCATGTGCTCAAGCAACAGGCGTTCGGCGCGCCGGGCACCGACAACGTGGTGTCGATGCTGGGCAAGTAAGGCCAACAGTGCGCATGCACGACCACGCGCACTGGTCGTTTTTTTTAAAGAGAGAATTTTTCCGACGCCCCTCCCGGCTGCCTGCGGCTGCCCAGCAGCGCCAGCCCCACCACCAGCATGGCCACCGAGCGCGGTTCCGGCACCGCCGAGGTGATCGGGTCGAGCCGGACATTGGTGCACACCCCTTCCCTGCACGCCAGCGCCAGGATCTGCTCGCCGTCGCCGGAATAAACGACGCCACGGCTGCCGAAGCGGCCGGCAACGTCACCGTGGCTGTCGATGGCCAGCCCTTCGGCGCCGGGCAGGAAGTCGGAGATCGACGTAGCGCTCCACACCGCCGCGCCGCCGCGGGCGCTGCCGGCCAGCTGGCCGGCCTTGTTCAGGGCCGATGTGTCAACGCCGTCGGGCAGCAAGGTCATCGAATAGATGGGATCGGCCACCGCGGCCAGCGGCGCGCCGAGCAGGGGCAGCAGGAGTAGCCTGAGTGATAGTTTTCGCACGGACATAGGATATCCCTGGGATGGTATAGCTGCAATCATGGTTGAAATACCATGGCGGGGACGTGCGCTGGGTCAGGTGTGTTCAAGAAGGGCGGCAGGCACCGCTCGGTTTGCCGGCAAATCGGGTTTCCGCATGGGGGATGACGGCATTGCGCGGCCTGGTCTGCCGCCGGCGGTCTTCGCCGGCCGACGCGATCATCGACGCTGCTGCTCGGGGGTGCCGGCCGGCGGCGGATCCTCGCCCGGATGGTAAGGATGGGCGCAGGCGTCGATTTCGGCGCGCACCTGCGCCGCGTGGGCGCGGCGGCGCGCCGTGCTGCCGCGCAGCAGGACGTAGAACAGGGGCGTGAGGAAAATGCCGAACGCGGTCACGCCGAGCATGCCGGAAAACACCGCCACCCCCATCGCGCGCCGCATCTCGGCGCCGGCGCCGCTGCTGACGATGAGCGGCGTGACGCCGGCGCAAAATGCGATCGAGGTCATCAGGATGGGCCGCAGCCGCAGCCGCGCTGCCTCGATCGTGGCCGCCAGCGTGTCCCTGCCCTGCTCTTCCAGGTCCTTGGCGAATTCGACGATCAGGATGGCGTTCTTGCAGGCAAGCCCGACCAGCACCACCAGCGCCACCTGGGTAAAGATGTTGAGGTCGCCCGGCTGGTGGAACAGGGGCAGGCTCGAGATCCACACGCCCAGCAGCGCCGACAGGATGCACATCGGCACGATCAGCACGATCGCCAGCGGCAGCGTCCAGCTCTCGTACTGCGCCGCCAGCACCAGGATCACCAGCACCAGCGACAACACCAGCACCGCCGCCAGCGTCGGCACGGACACGTTGGCGCCGGGGATGCGGACGTCGCGCGTGAGCTTGTCCTGGTAGGTCAGTTCGCTCCACTCGTAGCTCATGCCGCGCGGCAGCGTGGCCGCCAGCAGGCGTTCGATCTCGGCTTCGGCCTGGCCGCTGGAAAAGCCCGGCCGCGCCGCGCCGTTCAGGTCGGCCGACGGGATGCCGTTGTAGCGGGTCACGCGGGTGGGGCCGAACGTGTCGCTGACCTTCATCAGGGCGCCCAGCGGCACCATCTCGCCGGCGCTGTTGCGCGTCTCGATGCGGGTGATGGAAGCGGCGTCGGCGCGGTACGGCGCGTCGGCCTGCACGATCACCTGGTAGGTCTTGCCGAAGCGCGAGAAATCGTTGACGTAGAGCGAACCGAGGTTGACCTGCATGGCGTCGTAGATGTCGCCCAGCGCCACCCCCATCTGCTTGGCGCGGGTACGGTCGACGTCGGCCAGCAGCTGCGGCACATTGATGTCGTAGGTCGAGTACGGCGTGGCGATGGGCGAATTCGGGTTGCCGTAGATCTGGCCGAGCGTGCCCCAGACGGCGCCGTACAGCGCCTGCTCGCCGAGGCCCGCGCGGTCCTGCACCTGCAGCTTGAAGCCGCCGGCGGTGCCGACGCCTTCGACCGCCGGCGGCGGCACCACGAACATGCGCGCGCCCTCGATCTGCTGGATGGCGCCGTTGACGCGGCCGAGGATGCCCTCCTTGCTCAGGTCGGCGCTGGTGCGCTTCTCGAATGGCGCCAGGCCGAAAAACACCAGGCCTTCGTTGGGGGCGGCCGAAAAGCCGGCGATCGACAGGCCGGGGAAGGCCACGGCGTCGACGATGCCCGGCACCTTCAGCGCGATCGCGCTCATGCGGCGGATCACGGCGTCGGTGCGTTCGAGCGAGGCGCCGGCCGGCAGCTGGGCGATGCCGATCAGGTATTGCTTGTCGGGCGAGGGCACGAAGCCGGTCGGCACCCGCGCGAACAGGAAGGCGGTCGCCACCAGCAGCAGCGCGTATACCAGCAGCACCGGTGCCTTGCGCCCGAGCAGGCGGCCGACGCCGTGCTGGTAGGACTCGCTGGCGCGATGGAAGTGGTGGTTGAACCAGGAAAAAAAAGGGCCCAGCACGCGGTCGAGGGCGCGCGTGAGGCGGTCCTTCGGGGCGTCGTGCGGGCGCAGCAGAATGGCCGCCAGCGACGGCGACAAGGTCAGCGAGTTGAACGCCGAGATGACGGTGGAAATGGTGATGGTGACGGCGAACTGGCGGTAGAACTGGCCCGACAGGCCCGGCACGAAGGTGAGCGGCACGAACACGGCGCACAGCACCAGCGCGATGGCGACGATCGGCCCGCTCACCTCCTGCATCGCGCGGATGGTGGCGGCGCGCGCCGTCAGGCCGTTCTCGATGTTGCGCTCGACGTTTTCCACCACCACGATGGCGTCGTCGACGACGATGCCGATCGCCAGCACCATGCCGAACAGCGTGAGCGTGTTGATCGAAAACCCGAGCAGCAGCAGCACGCCGAAGGTGCCGACGATCGACACCGGCACCGCCAGCAGCGGGATCAGCGACGCGCGCCAGGTCTGCAGGAAGATCACGACGACGATGACGACCAGCAGGATCGC
>JBBRXM010000030.1:0-55319 GCA_038248405.1 Burkholderiales bacterium | reverse complement strand
TTTCCCGAAATCGAAAAATTCGACCACCTGCCGCCGGCGCGCACCGACGGCGCCTCGGCCTTCGTGTCGATCATGGAAGGCTGCAGCAAATACTGCAGCTACTGCGTGGTGCCGTACACGCGCGGCGAGGAAGTGTCGCGCCGCTTCGACGACGTGCTGGCCGAAGTGGCCGGCCTGGCCGCGCAGGGCGTGCGCGAGATCACCCTGCTGGGCCAGAACGTGAACGCCTTCCGCGGCGAGATGGAGGGCGGCGCCGCCGGTGAAACCGCCGACTTCGCGCTGCTGCTCGAATACGTCGCCGCCATCCCCGGCGTCGAGCGGATCCGCTTCGTCACCAGCCATCCGAAGGAATTCACCCAGCGCCTGATCGACGCCTACGCCACCATCCCGCAGCTGGTCGACCACTTGTACCTGCCGGCGCAGCACGGCTCGGACCGCGTATTGGGCGCCATGAAGCGCGGCTACACGGCGCTCGAATACAAGTCCATCATCCGCCGCATCCGCGCGGTGCGGCCGAACATGTCGATTTCGTCCGACTTCATCGTCGGTTTTCCCGGCGAGAGCGAGGCCGACTTCGAAGCGATGATGAAGCTCATCGCCGACGTCGGCTTCGACACCAGCTACAGCTTCATCTTCAGCAAGCGCCCCGGCACGCCGGCGGCCAGCCTGGAAGACGACACGCCGCACGAAGTCAAGCTGGCGCGCCTGCAGCGCCTGCAGGCGGCGATCGACGCCAACACGCGCAAGTACAGCGCGGCGATGGTGGGCACGGTGCAGCGCATCCTGGTCGAAGGCCCGTCGAAGAAAGACGCCGGCGAACTTGCCGGCCGCACCGAGAACAACCGCGTCGTCAACTTTGCCGCCGGCGCCAGCTTCGACGCGCTGGTGGGCAGCATGGTCGACGTGCGCATCACCGAAAGTTTTAACTACACCTTGCGCGGCGAACTCGTCGCCAGCGCCGACCTGATAGCGAAAGCCAGTTGAAAACCAAGACCCCTACCCAGCCCTCGTACTTCGTTCCCGAGCCGCTCGACAACACCAGGCTGGCGCACCTGTGCGGCCCGCTCGACGAAAACCTGCGCCAGATTTCGGCCGCGCTCGACGTCACCATTTTCCGGCGCGGCGAAAAATTCATCGTCAGCGGCAGCAACGCCGACATCGCCGTCGAGATCCTCGAACGCTTCTACGCGGTGGCCAACAAGATCGTGCCGATCGAGGAAGTGCAGCTGGCGCTGGTCGAACAGCGCTCCGGCCTGAAGCCGTCCATCGCCATTGCCGATGCCGCCGTCGCCGACGACGCCCGGCACGACGACGACGCCACCACGCCGGTACTGAAGACGCGCCGCTCCGACCTGCGCGGGCGCACCCCGCACCAGATCGCCTATCTGCGCGCGATCCTCGAACACGACATCGCCTTCGGCGTCGGCCCGGCCGGCACCGGCAAGACCTACCTGGCGGTGGCCTGCGCGGTCGACGCCCTCGAGCGCGACGCCGTCAAGCGCATCGTGCTCACGCGCCCGGCGGTGGAAGCGGGCGAGCGGCTCGGCTTCCTGCCCGGCGACATGGCCTCCAAGGTCGACCCGTATCTGCGCCCGCTGTACGACGCGCTGTACGACCTGCTCGGCTTCGACCGCACCCAGAAGATGTTCGAAAAACAGGTCATCGAGATCGCGCCGCTGGCCTACATGCGCGGGCGCACGCTCAACCACGCCTTCGTCATCCTCGACGAGGCGCAGAACACGACGGTCGAACAGATGAAGATGTTCCTGACCCGGATCGGCTTCGGCAGCAAGGCCGTGGTCACCGGCGACGTCACCCAGGTCGACCTGCACAAGACCCAGAGAAGCGGCCTGATCGACGCCGTCCACGTGCTCAAGGACGTGCGCGGCATCGCCTTCACCCAGTTCTCCAGTGCCGACGTGGTGCGTCATCCGCTGGTGGCGCGCATCGTCGACGCCTACGAATCGGCCGCCTCGATCCAGGAGCTGATCGCCCTGCCCAAACCGGCCGCGAAAAATGTCCGCAAAAAATAAGCTCGCACTGACGGTGCAGTATCCCGATGCCCGCCTCGAAGCATCGATCCCGCGCCCGAAGGTGCGGCGCTGGGTGCAGGCGGCGCTGCTCGGGCCGGCCGAGCTGACGGTCCGCTTCGTCGATGCCGACGAAGGCCGCGCCCTCAACCGCGACTACCGCGCCAAGGACTACGCCACCAACGTGCTGACCTTCGCCTACAACGAAGGCGAGGAACTGGCCGCCGACGAACCGACCCGCGCCGACATCATCCTCTGCACCGACGTGCTCGAAAAGGAAGCGGCCGAACAGCAGAAAACCGTCGAGGAGCACACCGCCCACCTGGTGGTGCACGGCGTGCTGCACGCGCAAGGCTACGACCACGAGCACGAGGAAGAAGCGGGCGAAATGGAGCAGCTCGAACGCGACATCCTCGAATCGCTCGGCTATCCCGATCCCTACGCCGATTCGCACAGCTGACACGGCGCAGTGATGCTCCAGTAGTATTTTACCCACTGGAAAACGCGTCATTTTCCTACGCGGGCCGCCCGCCTTGTGTGCGCGCCCGCACTGTTGCCATTTGTTAAATCTTGTCTACTGAAATCCTACCCACAGGGACAGAAGACAGGAGAGCCTGCCTATGCAAGCAGCAAACAATGACCAACATTCGATCTGGCTCGACAACGCCAGCATGCCCGCCTTCGCCGCCCTGCACGGCGACGCCGGCGCCGACGTCTGCGTGATCGGCGCCGGCATCGCCGGGCTGACCACCGCCTACATGCTGCTGCGCGAAGGCAAATCGGTGGTCGTCATCGACAGCGTCGGCATCGGCGCCGGCGAAACCGGCCGCACCACTGCCCACATGTTCCCGCCCGACGAGCGCTTCTCCGAACTCGAACGCGGCTTCGGCGCCGCCAGCGCCGCGCTGGTGGCCGACAGCTTCCGCCGCGCCACCGACTGCGTCGAATCGATCATCCGCGTCGAGCAGATCGACTGCGAGTTCGAGCGCCTCGACGGCTACCTGTTCAACCCGCACGGCGCATGGGACGCGGTGCTCGAGGCCGAATATGCGGTGACGAGCCGCTTGGGCCTGGACGTGCGCCGCTTCGAACGCGTGCCCGGCCTGCAGTTCGATACCGGGCCGTGCCTGCGCTTCGCCCGCCAGGCCCAGTTCCATCCGCTCAAATACCTCGCCGGCCTGGCGCGCGCCATCGTCACCCTGGGCGGCAAGATCCACGGCCACACCCGCGCGCTCGACGTCGACGTCGCCGTCGCCGGCAACGCCGTTACGCAAACGGTGCGCTGCGAGCACGGCGCCGTCAGCGCGCGCGCCGTCGTCATCGCCACCAACGTGCCCTTCATCGAGCGCTTCGCCAGGCGCGGCATGCAGCAGCCCTGCCGCAGCTACGTGGTGGGCCTGCGCGTGCCCAGGGATGCGCTGCCGCGCGCGCTGCTGTGGGACACCGGCAAGCCGTACTACTACGTGCGGCTCGCCTCGGCCAGGCCGGACGCCAGTTACGAACTGCTCATTGTCGGCGGCCAGGACCACCAGGCCGGGCAGCAGGCGCGCGCCGGCCAGCGCTACGACGAAATCGAAGCGTGGGCGCGGGCGCGCTTTCCCACCGCCGGCCAGGTCGACTACCGCTGGTCGGGGCAGGTGATGGAACCGGACGACGGCATCGCGCTGCTGGGCCGCAACCGGCTCGACGAGGGCAACGTGTTCATCATCACCGGCGACTCCGGCAACGGCATGACCCACTGCACCGCCGGCGCCCTGCTCGTCACCGACCAGATCGTCGGCCGCGCCAACCGCTGGAGCGAACTGTATTCGCCGGCGCGCGAACCCTTCCACGGGGCACTGGCGCGCGCGCGCCAGTGCCAGGTGTGACGCGCGCGCCGAAAAAAACCGGCAAACCGCCCGCCGGCCGGCCACACCCGGTCTTCGTCCTGTAGAATCTGAGGAATAATTATTTCCTACCGGAACGAGACAACACCATGGGCTGGATCGGCAAATTGTTTAGCGGCGATGAAGGGGGCAAGCCGGCCGCCGCGGTCGGGCCGGGCGCCGGGCAAGACGCGGCGCAGCCGGCCAGCGCTGCCGACATCGACGCCGCCTACTACCGCTGGCTGGCGGCGGCCGGCGCGCAGCAGGCGCCGGCCGACAGCGGGGATCCGATCCTGGCCGAACTGGCGCGCCTGGCCAATGCCCCGATGGCCGGCGCCGCCCTGGTGCCGCGCGTACCGGCGATGATCCCGCAACTGATGCGCCCCCTGCGCGACGACGACATGAACGCCGCCGTGCTGTCGCGCCAGCTGGCGCAGGACGTGGTGCTGGTGGCAGAGGTATACCGCGAAGCGAACCTGCCCTGCTACCGCCCGCGCTACCACTCCGGGCCGCCGATCGACAGCATCGAGAGCGCCATCATGCTGCTCGGGCAGAACGGCATGCGCATGCTGCTCGCGCGCGTCGCCTTCCGTCCCATCATGATCATGCAAAGCGGGCCGGTGGCCAGGCGCACGGCGCGCCAGATCTGGAGCCAGTCCGAAAAGTGCGCGCTGGCGGCCAGCCTGCTGGCGCCGGCGATGCGCGCCAACGCCTTCGAAGTCTATCTCGCCGGCCTGATGGCCAACGTCGGCCTCGTGGTCGCCCTGCGCCTGGTCGACCAGATGGCGCCGGAAGCGCCGCTGCCGCAGTCCGACGAATTCATCGCCGGGCTGTTCGCGCAGTCGCGCCTGCTGTCGGCGCGCATCGCCGCCTTGTGGGAGTTTCCCGCCGCGGTGACCAGCGCGATCGAACTGGCCGGACAGCCCGACGCCCCGCTGCCGGCGCAGACGCTGGCGCTGGCCGACCGGTTGAGCAAGCTGCGCATGCTGGTCGACGCCGGCAAGTACGCGCCCGACGACCCGTTCGTGGTGACGGGCCTGGACGAGACGGCATTGGCGTGTTTCGACAAACTGTACGACGACGACGACGACTGACGCCGCCGTCCTGCGTCATGCCTTCTTCAGGCCCGCCTGGTCGATCGGCAGCTTGCGAATGCGCTTGCCGGTAGCGGCGAACACCGCATTCGTCAACGCCGGCGAAATGGCCGCCGTGCCCGGCTCGCCGATGCCGCCCGGTTCGTCCGTGCTGGCCACGATGTGCACCTCGACCTTGGGCGCCTCGTTGATGCGCATCATCCGGTAGTCGCCGAAGTTGGACTGCTGCACGCGGCCCTTGTCGAACGTGACCTGGCCCCACAGCGCCGCAGTCAGGCCGAACACGATGCCGCCTTCCATCTGCGCCACCACGGTGTCGGGATTGACCACCTGGCCGCAATCGAGCGCGCACACCACGCGGTGCACCCGCACTTCGCCGTCGGCGCCGACCGACACCTCGGCCACCTGCGCCATGTAGCTGCCGAACGCGAACTGCGCCGACACGCCGCGGCCGACGCGGCGGCCGGCGATCGGCTTGAGCGGCTGGCCCCAGCCCGATTTCTGGGCCACCAGGTCGAGCACGCGCAGCAGGCGCGGCGACTTGCGCAGCATCTGGCGGCGGTAGGCCAGCGGATCCTGCTTGGCCGCGAACGCCAGCTCATCGACGAAGCTCTCGACGACGAACACGTTGTGGGTGGGACCGACGCCGCGCCAGAAGGCGGTGGCGACCGGGCTTTCGTGGCGCACGTACTCGACCCGCATGTCGGGAATCGAGTATTGCAGCTCGCGCGCGCCCTCGACCGCGTCGGGATCGACGCCGTCCTTCATTGCCGCCGGCGCGAAGCGCGCCATGATGGACGAGCCGGTCACGCGGTGGAACCAGGCGGCGGGCATGCCCCTGGCGTCGAGCCGCGCCGACAGGCGGTCGACGTAATATGGCCGGTACATGTCGTGCTGGATGTCTTCCTCGCGCGTCCAGATGAACTTGACGGGGCCTTTCATCAGCTTGGCGAACGACACCGCCTGCGTCACGTAATCGACCTCCAGCCGGCGCCCGAAGCCGCCGCCCAGGTAGAAATTGTGGACCTTGACCTTCTCCAGCGGCAGGCCGGTCAGCTTGGCGGTGGCGCCTTGCGCCAGGCTCGGGACCTGGGTGCCGACCCACAGGTCGCAGCCATCCGCGCGCAGGTCGACGGTGCAGTTCATCGGTTCCATCGTCGCGTGCGCGAGGTAGGGCAGTTCGTACACCGCCTCGATCTTGCGGCCGGCCTCGCCGAGCGACTTGACGGCGTCGCCCTTGTTCTGCGCCACCGCGCCGGCCTTCTTCGACGCCTCCATCATGTCGGCCACGATGGCGCTGCTGGCCATCGCCTTGTTGGGACCATCGTCCCAGGTCGGCGCCAGCGCCGCCAGGCCCTGCTTGGCCGCCCACATGTGGTCGGCCACGACCGCTACCGCGCCGTCGATCTTGAGTACCTGGCGCATGCCCTTGACGGCCATCGCCTTCGCGTCGTCGGCGCTTAGCAGCTTGCCGCCGGCGACCGGCGACGCCGCCACCGTGGCGATGCCCATGTTGGGCAGGCGCGCGTCGATGCCGAACAGCGCCTTGCCGTTGACCTTGTCGGGCGAGTCGAGCCGCTTGTGGGCCTTGCCGATCAGCGTGAAGGCGGCGGCGTCCTTGAGCTTGACGTCTTTCGGCGCCGGCAGCCTGGACGCGGCGTCGACCAGTTCGCCGTAGCCGAGCGTGCGCCCGGTGGGCGGGTGCGTCACCGCGCCGTTGGCAGCCTGCAGCGTGGCCGCGTCGACCTGCCAGGTCTGCGCGGCAGCGGCGACCAGCACGCTGCGCGCGGCGGCGCCGGCTTCGCGCAGCGGCTTCCAGGCTGCCCGCACCGAGGTCGAGCCGCCGGTCACCTGGCCGCCCAGCATCGGGTCGCTGTAGAGGTTATTGTCGGCCGGCGCCTGTTCAAGCTTGACCTTGGCCAGATCCACGCCCAGTTCCTCGGCCAGCAGCATCGGCATCGAGGTGAAGGTGCCCTGCCCCATTTCGACCTTGTGCATGATCAGCGTGACCAGGCCGTCGCGGTCGATGCGGATGAAGGCGTTGGGCGCGAGGCCCGGCGCGCGGTTCGATTCGGCCGTCGCCGCGGCGCCGACCGCCTTCTCGGCCGGCGGCGCCTTGCGGTCGCTCGGTTTCTTCTGTTCGCAGCCGAACAGCGAAAAGCCGATCAGCAGGCCGCCGCCGGAGGCAGCGCCGACCTGCAGGAAGCGGCGGCGCGAAGTCGCTGGCTTGGTGTCGGCGATTCTCATGATGGCGTCCCCGGCGTGGCGGCGGCGATCTTGATCGCGGCGCGAATGCGGTTGTAGGTGCCGCAGCGGCAGATGTTGCCGGCCATCGCGGTATCGATGTCGGCGTCCGAAGGCTTCGGTGTTTTCGTCAGCAGCGCCGTGGCCGACATCACCTGGCCGGACTGGCAGTACCCGCACTGCACCACGTCGACCTGCCGCCAAGCGTCCTGCACACGGGCGCCGACCGGATCCAGACCGACCGCCTCGATGGTGACGATCTTCTTGCCGATCGCGCTGGAAACGGGCGTCACGCAGGAGCGCACCGCTTCACCGTCGAGGTGGATGGTGCAGGCGCCGCACAGCGAGACGCCGCAGCCGAACTTGGTGCCGGTCAGGCCGGCGACGTCGCGCAGCACCCACAGCAACGGCATGTCGTCGGGGACATCGAATTCGGTGGCGCTGCCGTTGATGGTAAGCGAGGGCATGGCGGGACTCCTGGATGGTCAAAATTGACTCACATGATAAAACAAGTTCGGCAGGCGCGTCGTCGCCCAGCCGATTACGCGCGCTCCATCCCACGCAGCACCTGGCCGCCGCCGTAGCTGCCCTGCTCCTCCACCTCGCCGCCCAGCGCCACGCGGATCGCGCAGTACTTGAACTCGGGGATCTTGCCGAACGGGTCCAGCGCGGCGTTGGTCAGCTTGTTGATGGCCGCCTCGTAGTAGCAGAACGGGACGAAGATGGCGCCGCGCGGCGAACTGTCGTCGGCGCGCGCATACAGCGCTACCCGTCCGCGGCGCGACTCGATGGTGATGACGTCGCCCGGCTTGCCGCCCATGCCGGCCAGGTCGAGCGGGTGCACCAGCGCCACCGGATCGGGCTCGATGGCGTCCAGCACCGCGGTGCGGCGCGTCATGCTGCCGGTGTGCCAGTGTTCCAGCTGGCGCCCGGTGATGAGCACCATCGGGTAGGCCGTGTCGGGGCGCTCGTCGGCCGGGATGATGTCGGCCGGGACGAAGCGCGCCCTGCCCGAATCGCGCGGGAAGGTCTCGGTAAACACCACCGGCTCGCCCGGGTCGCCCTCCGCCGTGCACGGATAGGTGACCGAGTGCTCGCGCTCGAGACGTTCCCACGTGATGCCGCCGATGCTGGGCATCGTATGGCGCATCTCGTCGAACACTTCCGACACGTGCCGGTAATTCCAGTCCAGGCCCATGCGGTTGGCCAGCTGCTGCAGGATCCACAGGTCCTGCTTTGCCTCTCCGGGCGGGTCGATCGCCTGGCGGCCCATCTGCACCAGGCGATCGGTGTTGGTGAAGCTGCCGGTTTTTTCCGGGAAGGCTGATGCCGGCAAAATCACGTCGGCCAGGTAGCAGGTCTCGGTGAGGAAGATATCCTGTACCACCAGGTGTTCGAGCGCGGCGAGCGACTCGCGGGCGTGGTTGGCGTCCGGGTCGGACATGGCCGGGTTCTCGCCCATGATGTACATGCCGCGGATCTGGCCCGCCTTGATGGCATGCACGATCTCGACCACGGTCAGGCCCGGCTTGTCGTCGAGCGTGGTGTTCCAGGCTTTTTCGAACTTGGCGCGCACGGCCGGATTGTCGACCCGCTGGTAGTCGGGGAACATCATCGGGATCAGGCCGGCGTCGGACGCGCCCTGCACGTTGTTCTGGCCGCGCAGCGGATGCAGGCCGGTGCCGGGACGGCCGATCTGGCCCGTCATCAGCGCCAGCGCGATCAGGCAGCGCGCATTGTCGGTGCCGTGCACGTGCTGCGAAATGCCCATCCCCCACAGGATCATCGATCCCTTCGAGGTGGCGTACAGGCGGGCGACGTAGCGCAGCGTTTCGGCGTCGATGCCGCAGATCGGTGCCATCAGCTCCGGGCTGTAGCCTTCGACGTTCTTCTTCAGTTCTTCGTAGCCGATGGTGCGGCTGTCGATGAAGGCCTGGTCGATCAGGTTCTCGTGGACGATCACGTGCATCATCGCGTTGAGCATGGCGACGTCGGTGTCGGGCTTGAACTGCAGGAAGCGGTGCGACATGCGCGCCAGCTCCGAGCGGCGCGGGTCGCACACCACCAGCTTGGTGCCGTTCTTGACCGCGTTCTTGATCCAGGTGGCGGCCACCGGGTGGTTGACGGTCGGGTTGGCGCCGATGACGATCACCACTTCGGCCTTGGTCACGTCCATCACCGGGTTCGATACCGCGCCCGAGCCGATCCCCTCCAACAGCGCCGCCACCGACGAGGCGTGGCACAGGCGCGTGCAGTGGTCGACGTTGTTGCTGCCGAAGCCGGTGCGCACCAGCTTCTGGAACAGGTAGGCTTCCTCGTTGCTGCCCTTGGCCGAGCCGAAGCCGGCCAGCGACTTCTTGCCGTGGGTGTCGCGCAGGCGCGAGAGGGTGCCGCCGGCCAGCGCCAGCGCTTCTTCCCAGCTCGCTTCGCGGAACACGTCGAGCACGCGGTCAGGGTCCATCACGAAGTCGCCCGTCTTGGGCGCGTCGGCGCGGCGGATCAGCGGCACCGTCAGCCGGTGCGGATGGTGGGCGTAGTCGAAGCCGTAGCGGCCCTTGACGCACAGGCGCTCGTGGTTGGCCGGGCCGTCGCGGCCCTCGACGAACAGGATCTTGTTGTCCTTGACGTTGTAGGTCAGCTGGCAGCCGACGCCGCAGTACGGGCAGACCGAGTCGACCTTCTTGTCCGGTACCGTCAGCGCTACTTCGCGCGCCGGCATCAGGGCGCCGGTCGGGCAGGCCTGCACGCATTCGCCGCAGGCCACGCAGGTGGAGTTGCCCATCGGGTCGTCCATGTCGAACACGATCTGGGCGTCCTCGCCGCGAAAGGCCAGGCCGATGACGTCGTTGACCTGCTCGTCGCGGCAGGCGCGCACGCAGCGCGTGCACTGGATGCAGGCATCGAGGTTGACGGTGATGGCCGCGTGCGAGGCGTCGCGCGGCGGCTGGCGGCGCGCGGCGAAGCGCGGCTTGCCGACGGCCAGCTTGCGGGCCCAGAAGTCCACTTCGTTGTGGCGCGTGTAGTCGGTTTCCGGCATGTCCGAGAGCAGCAGTTCGAGCACCATCTTTTGCGCGGCGACGGCGCGCGGGCTGTCGGTGGTGACCTTCATGCCTTCGGTGGCGTAGCGGCAGCACGACGGCGCGAGCACGCGCTCGCCGTTGATCTCGACCATGCAGGAGCGGCAGTTGCCCACCACTTCCATGCCCTCGCGGTAGCACAGGCGCGGGATCTCGATCCCTTCGCGGTCGGCCACTTCGATCAGCGTTTCGGTCGTCAGGCCCTGGACGCTGCGGCCGTTGATGTCGAAGGTGACGGCCACGCCTTGCAGCGCGACCCGGTTAAGTCTGGTTATCGCATTCATGGTTTCACCAACTCGTTCGGGAAATATTTGACGACGCAGTCGAAAGGATTGGGCGCAGCCTGGCCCAGGCCGCAGATCGAGGCGTCGCGCATCACCTGCGACAGTTCATCGAGCAACACCAGGTCCCACACCGGCTGCTCGACCAGCGCCAGCGCCTTGGCGGTGCCGACCCGGCACGGCGTGCACTGGCCGCACGACTCGTCCTTGAAGAAGCGCATCGTGTTGCGCGCGGCATCCGTGGCCGTATCGCGGTCCGACAGCACCACCACCGCGGCCGAGCCGATGAAGCAGCCATACGGCTGCAGCGTGTCGAAGTCGAGCGGGATGTCGTTCATCGACGCCGGCAGGATGCCGCCCGAAGCGCCGCCCGGCAGGTAGCCGTAGAAAGTCTGGCCCTCAAGCATGCCGCCGCAGTATTCGTCGATCAGCTGGGCGATCGTGATGCCGGCCGGCGCCAGCTTGACGCCCGGTTCCTTGACCCGCCCCGACACCGAGAACGAGCGCAGGCCCTTGCGGCCGTTGCGGCCATGGCCGCCGAACCAGCCGGCGCCCTGCTCGATGATCTCGCGCACCCAGTGCAGCGTTTCGAAGTTGTGCTCCAGCGTCGGCAGCCCGAACAGGCCGACCTGGGCCACGTAGGGCGGGCGCAGGCGCGGCATGCCGCGCTTGCCTTCGATCGATTCGATCATGGCCGACTCTTCGCCGCAGATGTAGGCGCCGGCGCCGCGCCGCAGCACCAGTTTCGGCATGCGCGCCATCGGCGGGTCGCGCCGCAGCTTCTCGAGCTCTGCTTCGAGCATCGCGCGGCAGCCGTGGTATTCGTCGCGCAGGTAGATGAAGACGGTCTCGACGTCGGTGACCCAGGCGGCGATCAGCGCGCCTTCGAGGAAACGGTGCGGGTCGCGCTCGAGGTAGTAGCGGTCCTTGAAGGTGCCAGGTTCGCCTTCGTCGATGTTAATGGCCATCAGGCGTGGGCCGGGTTCGGCGCGCACGATGCGCCACTTGCGCCCGGCCGGGAAGCCGGCGCCGCCCAGGCCACGCAGGCCCGAGCCTTCCATCGCCCCGATCACCGCTTCGGCATCGCGGCGCCCTTCCGCGCAGTCGCGCAGCAGCGCGTAGCCGCCGGCGGCGCGGTAGGCGTCGAAATCGATGAAGCCTTGCGGCGTATCGGTCGTTTCGCCGGCGACGACCTTGGCGAGAACGCTCTCGCAGGTGGCGTTGGCCACCGGGTGCTGGCCGACGACGACCGCCGGGGCCTGTTCGCAGCGGCCGATGCACGGCGCGTGCAGCACGCGCACGTCGGTGCCGAGGATGGCGGGCAGGCGCGCCAGCAGGTCGGCGGCGCCGGCCATTTCGCACGACAGGCCGTCGCACACGCGCACCGTCAGCGCGGCGGGCGCGGCCTCGCCTTCCTTGACGACGTCGAAGTGGTGGTAGAAGGTGGCTACCTCATACACTTCGGCCTGCGCCAGCTTCATTTCCGCCGCCAGCGCGGCCAGGTGCTGCGCCGACAGGCTGCCGTAGCGGTCCTGGATCTTGTGCAGGTGTTCGATCAGCAGGTCGGACTGGCGCGACTCGGTGCCGAGCAGCGCCTGCACGTCGGCGAGTGCCTGCGGGTCGACGCGGCGGCCTTTCGGCGCCTGGCGTTTGCGCTCGCGCGAGGCGCCTTGCACGGCGATGGGAATGATAGGGTGGTTCATTGCTTTGTCCGGTAGAACGAGAGAAACGACAGCCAGGGCGGGCGCGGCGGCCTGCCCTGGCGAGGATGCGATTTACTTGAAGAACACGGCCGCCTTCTGCAAGGTCAGCCAGATGCCGATCGACAGCGGAATGCCCACCGCGGCCCAGGCAAAGCCCGTCACGGCCGGGTTGCTGTTGATCGCCACCACGCCGCCGGCCTGGTGGCCGGGATTGCGGGTGCCGGCGATTGCCATGTTGGCGCTGACGTCGCGGTCGTGCGCCAGCTTCTTCTCGACGGCCAGTTCGTCGTCGGTCATGAAGTACTTGTCGGCGATCGGACGCACCATCAGGTTGCACACCAGGCCCAGCGCGATCATCCCGGCCAGCACGTACATCGTCACGTCGTAGGCCTGCGCCTTCGGCACGCCGCTGGCGATCTGGTATTCGCGGATGTAGTTCACCAGTACCGGACCGAACACGCCGGCCGCCGACCATGCGGTCAGCAGGCGGCCGTGAATCGCGCCTACCATCTGGGTGCCGAACAGGTCGGCCAGGTAGGCCGGCACGGTGGCAAAACCGCCGCCGTACATCGACAGGATGATGCAGAACGCGGTGACGAACAGGAACAGGTTGTTGGCGTGGGCCGAACTCGGGATCGACGCGTACAGGATGAAGCCGAGGATGAAGAAGATCGAGTAGGTCGTCTTGCGGCCCAGGAAGTCGGAGCACGACGCCCAGACGAAGCGCCCACCGATGTTAAACAGCGACAGCAGGCCGGCGAAGCTGGCGCCGACCGCCGCGATCGACGCCTTCTGCGCCACCGACAGGTCGTTGAAGGCCAGGTCCACGCCAATCAGCTTGCCGGCGAAGATCTCCTGCAGCAGCGGCGAGGCCATGCCGAGAATGCCGATGCCGGCCGTCACGTTCAGGCACAGAACCCACCAGATCAGCCAGAATTGCGGAATGCCCCACACGCGTTTGACGTGCACGTGGCGCTGGGTGATCATGGTGTTGGCCTTGGCGTTGGCAGGCGGCGTCCAGCCGGCCGGCTTCCAGCCCGATGCAGGTACCCGGTACGACAGGGCGCCAGCCATCATGAAGATGAAATAGATGACGGCCATCGCCAGGAAGGTCTGCCAGACGCCGACCGAGGTCGGGGTGGCGAAGTGCTTCATCAGTTCCGCGGCCATCGGCGCGCCGATGACGGCGCCGCCGCCGAATCCCATGATGGCCATGCCGGTGGCCATGCCGCGGCGGTCCGGGAACCATTTGATCAGCGTAGAGACGGGCGAAATGTAGCCGAGCCCTAAGCCGATGCCGCCGATCACGCCCGAGCCGAGCCACATCATCCACATCTGGTGCTGGTAGACGCCGATCGCGGAGATGACCAGGCCGCCGCACCAGCACAGTGCCGACACCACCCCGGCCTTGCGCGGGCCGGCGCGCTCGAGCCAGCCGCCGAACAGGGCGGCGGACGAACCGAGGAAGACGAAGAACAGCGTGTACATCCAGCCCAGCGACGAAATCTTCCAGTCGCAGTTGGTGGCGAACAGTTCCGCCAGCAGGCTCATTTCCTTGGCGCAGGCGACCGGATCCTTGATGCCGATGGCGCGCGACAGCGGCAGCCAGAACACCGAGAAGCCGTAGGCCATGCCGATACACAGGTGAATCGCCAGCGCCGCCGGCGGCACCAGCCAGCGGTTAAAACTGGGAGCCGCGATGGTACGCTCCTTGTCCAGTACATCCAATAAAGCCATGTCTCACTCCGTTTTTTACGTTTTATGTATATGCTTTTTTAAGCATACTTCCCGTACCACTTTTATTATTTTTGGAGAGTAACACGATGCTTTTTGGATAAAAATAGGCTATTTTAAGCATATGCTCAAAGTCCACATCCGGCCGCACTGGGAAATCCGGTTTGGCGACGACGCCCCGCTCGACACCGCCGCCCTGCTGGGCCTGCTGCTGGCCGTCCAGGACACCGGTTCGATCGCCCAGGCGTCCAAATCGGTCGGGCTGTCCTACCGCTACGCCTGGGGTCTGCTGCGCGACGCCGAGCGCCTGTTCGGCGACGGCCTGCTGCAGACCGGGCGCGGGCGCGGCACCACGTTGACGCCGCTGGCGCAAAAGCTGGTGTGGGCCGACCGCCGCATCGCCGCGCGGCTCTCGCCCACGTTAGAGAGCCTGGCCTCGGAACTGGAAGTTGAACTGGGCAAGATGGCGCCGGACCGGCTGCGCATGATCCGCATGGATGCCAGCCACGGCTTCGCGGTGGCGGCGCTGATGGTGCACCTGGACCAGGTGAAGATGCCGCTGGAGCTGCGTTATCGCAACAGCACCGACGCGGTGGCGGCGCTGTCGCGGCGCGAATGCGACCTGGCCGGCTTCCACGTGCCGACCGGGCCGTTCCAGATGGCGGCGATGGACTGGTACACGCGCTGGCTCGATCCGGCCCAGCATTGCCTGCTGCACCTGGCGGTGCGCCACCAGGGCCTGTTCGTCGCGCCGGGCAATCCGCTGGGCATCGAAACGCTGGAAGACCTGGTGCGGCCCGACGTCCGCTTCGTCAACCGCCAGGTCGGCTCGGGCACCCGCAAGCTGCTCGAGCTGATGCTGCAGGAGCGCGGCATCAACGTGCACGACATCAACGGCGCCAACAGCGCCGAGTTCACCCATTCGGCGGTGGCCGCCTACATCGCCAGCGGCATGGCCGACGTCGGCATCGGCGTGCGCACGGCGGCGCAGCGCTTCAAGCTCGACTTCATCCCGCTGGTGCGCGAGCGCTACTTCTTCGCGCTGCGCCACGACGCGGTGGACGACCCGCTGCTGCGCCGCTTCATCGCCGTGCTGCAGCTGCCCGAGTACCACAAGAGCGTCGACGAACTGACCGGCTACGACGCTGCCGACACCGGCAAGATCCTGTCGCTGGAGGAGGCGTTCGGCGAGCAGGCGGGAGCGGACGCGGTGCGCGCCCGCTCTGCTTAAAAACCGGGCAAACTCGGATTTGGTGTATCCTATGCACATCGTAACAACGGCTCACGCCAACTATGCCAGAGCACCCTAATGACGTCCGCACGGACGCCAAACCCCACCGGTCACTGTTTGAACGCCTGACCGCACTGATCTCCCCAGAGCCCGAAAACCGCGCCGAGCTGCTCGAAGTGCTGCACGACGCTCACGAACGCAGCCTGATCGATGCCGACGCCTTGTCGATGATCGAGGGCGTGTTCCAGGTCTCGGACCTGTCCGCGCGCGACATCATGGTGCCGCGCTCGCAGATGGACGTCATCGACATCAGCAAGCCGATCGAAGAATGGATGCCCGACGTGCTGCAAACGGCACACTCGCGCTTTCCCGCCATCGAGGGCGAACGCGACAAGGTGATCGGCATCCTGCTCGCCAAGGACCTGCTGCGCTACTACGCCGAAGAGACTTTCGACGTGCGCGACATGCTGCGCCCGGCCATCTTCATCCCCGAATCGAAACGCCTGAACGTGCTGCTGCGCGACTTCCGCGCCAACCATAATCACATGGCGATCGTGGTCGACGAATACAGCGGCGTGGCCGGCCTGATCACCATCGAGGACGTGCTCGAGCAGATCGTCGGCGACATCGAGGACGAGTACGACTTCGACGAGGAAGAAGACAACGTCCTGTCGATCAAGGAAGGCCAGCTCGGCCCGCGCTGGCGCGTCAAGGCGCTGACCGAACTGGCGCAGTTCAACGAGGAGATCGGTGCCGCCCTGGTCGACGACGACGTCGACACCATCGGCGGCCTGGTCGCCAACCACCTGGGGCGCATGCCGCACAAGGGCGAGGTGTTCGACATCGACAACCTGCGCTTCGAAGTGCTGCGCGCCGACGCCCGCCAGATCCACGTGCTGCTGGTCGAGCGCTTGCCGCTGGCCGAGGACGAACGCGACTGATGCTGGGCCGGACACGCGTCCCCGCCGGTGCCAAGGTGGCGCGCACAGCGCCGCGCGGCACCGCCTGGCCGATGCTGTGGGCGGCGCTCGCGGGCCTTTGCAGCCTGTTCACCTTCGCCCCGTTCGGCGCCTGGCCGCTGCAGTTCCTGCTGCTCGCCTTCCTGTTCTACCAGGTCGGCATGGATACCTCGGTGCGCCGCGCCGGCTGGATCGGCTGGGCCTTCGGCCTTGGCTGGTCGGTGGCCGGCATGCACTGGTTGTACATCGCGATGAACCGCTTCGGCGGCCTGGCCGCGCCGCTCGCGGCGCTGGCGATCCTGCTGCTGGGCGCCTACATGGGCGTCTTTGCCGCCTTCGCCACGGCGTCGGCGGCCTGGCTGCGGCGCCGCTGGTCGCTGCCGGTGGCCAGCTTCCTGATGCTGTGCCTTCCCGTCACCTGGGCCGTGTCCGAATGGATGCGCGGCTGGGTATTCACCGGCTTTCCGTGGGCCGCTTCCGGCTATGCCCACCACGCCAGCCCGCTGTCGGGCTACGCACCGCTGGTCGGCGTGTACGGCATCGGCATGCTGGTGGCGTTCGGCGGCGCCTGCCTGGCGATGCTGACGCAGCGCGCGCGCTGGCGTTCGCTCGGCCTGCTGGCCGCGGTGCTGGCGGCCGGCTGGGGCCTGTCGACCATCGACTGGACGCGCCCGCACGGGCAGCCGATCTCGGTGCGCCTGTTGCAGGGCAACGTGGCGCAGGGCGAGAAATTCGAAGCCCAATACATCAACCGCGCGCTGGAACTGTACCGTTCCATGATCACCGCGGCGCCGGCCGACCTGATCGCCACGCCGGAGACGGCGATCGTGCTCTCGCCGCAGCAACTGCCGCCCGGCTACCTGGCCGGCCTGGCCGCCTTCGCCCACGACACCGGCAGCAGCGTGTTGTATGGCACCCCGCTGGTCGACAGCGCAACGCGCTACGCCAACAGCGTGGTCGGCATCGGCCCGAACGGCCAGGGCTACCGCTTCGACAAGCAGCACCTGGTGCCGTTCGGCGAATTCGTGCCGGCCGGCTTTCGCTGGTTCGTCGACCTGATGAGCATCCCGCTGGGCGACTTCACGAGCGGGCCGCTGATCCAGCCGGCCTTCGCCGTCAAGGACCAGCGCGTGCTGCCCAACGTCTGCTACGAGGACACCTTCGGCGAAGAGATCGCCGACCAGCTGCGCTCGCAGGCGGCGCCGGCGACGATGCTGCTCAACGTATCGAACCTGGCCTGGTACGGCGAGTCGGTGGCGATCCCGCAGCACCTGCAGATTTCGCGCATGCGCTCGCTCGAGACGGGGCGGCCGATGCTGCGCTCGACCAACAACGGCGCCACCGCCGTCATCGACGCCCACGGCAAGGTGACGGCCTCGCTGCCGCCCTACACCCGCGGCGTGCTGACCGCCACGGTGCAGGGCATGGAAGGCATGACGCCGTACATTCGCTTCGGCAACCTGGGATTCCTGCTGCTGGGCGCGCTGGCGCTGGGGGCGGCCTGGATTTCCGGCCAGAAATTCAGCAAAAAAGCCGCCGAAGCCGCTTAGTTCGCCCTGGTTGACGCCGCTTGCTCTACATACGCTCCCGGCGGCCCGTCAAAACCGCTAAAATTGACAGCTTAAAACTCACCTAACGATCGCGCCTGAAAGCGCGGCTCCAAGCCACGATGCTCACATTTCAACAAATAATCCTGACCTTGCAATCCTACTGGGACAAGCAAGGCTGCGCCCTGCTCCAGCCGTACGACCAGGAAGTCGGCGCCGGCACCTTCCACACCGGCACCTTCCTGCGCGCGATCGGGCCCGAACCCTGGCGCGCCGCCTACGTGCAGCCGTCGCGCCGCCCGAAGGACGGCCGCTACGGCGAGAACCCGAACCGCCTGCAGCACTACTACCAGTACCAGGTGGTGCTCAAGCCGGCGCCGGAAAACATCCTCGACCTGTATCTCGGCTCGCTCGAGGCGCTCGGCCTGGACCTCAAGCAGAACGACGTGCGCTTCGTCGAGGACGACTGGGAAAGCCCGACGCTGGGCGCCTGGGGCCTGGGCTGGGAAGTCTGGCTCAACGGCATGGAGGTGACCCAGTTCACCTACTTCCAGCAGGTCGGCGGGCTCGACTGCAAGCCGGTGCTGGGCGAAATCACCTACGGCATCGAGCGCCTGGCGATGTACCTGCAGGGCGTCGAGAACGTCTACGACCTGGTGTGGACCGAGTGGGAAGAGAACGGGGTGAAGAAGACGCTGTCGTACGGCGACGTCTTCCACCAGAACGAGGTCGAGCAGTCGACCTACAACTTCGAGCACGCCAACACCGAGCTGCTGTTTGCCGCCTTCGCCAACCACGAGGCCGAAGCGAAGCGCCTGGTCGAACTGGCGCTGACCTTGCCGGCCTACGAGCAGATCATGAAGGCCTCGCACAGCTTCAACATGCTCGACGCCCGCGGCGCCATCTCGGTCACCGAGCGCGCCGCCTACATCGGCCGCGTGCGCACGCTCTCGCGCCTGGTCGCGCAGGCCTACTACGATTCGCGCGAAAAGCTGGGCTTCCCGATGGCGCCAGGCCTCGCCCTCGAATCCGCCGCGACCCCGAACACATAAGAAAAGAACCATGAACCAGACACTACTCGTCGAACTGCTGACCGAAGAACTGCCGCCCAAGGCGCTCGTCAAACTCGGCGCCGCCTTCGCCACCGGCATCGAAGGCGGCCTCAAGTCGCGCGATTTCATCGACGCCGGCAGCGTCACCACCGTGTTCGCCACGCCGCGCCGGCTGGCCGTCTCGATCACCGAGGTGCGCGCCGTCTCGCCCGACAAATCGATCCGCGAAAAAGTGCTGCCGGTGTCGGTCGCGCTCGACGCCGACGGCAACCCGACCGCCCCGCTGGCCAAGAAGCTGGCCGCGATGGGGCGCGCCGACGTCACCGTCGCCCAGCTCGAACGCGCCGCCGACGGCAAGGCCGAGAGTTTTTTCTACACCTACACCGCCGAAGGCAGCGCGCTGGCGACCGGCCTGCAGGCCGCCTTCGATGAAGCGCTGGCGAAGCTGCCGATCCCGAAGCTGATGAGCTACCAGCGCCCGGACGGCACCACCGTGCAGTTCGTCCGTCCCGCCCATTCGCTGATCGCGCTGCTGGGCGAAGCGATCGTGCCGCTGACGGGCCTGGGCCTGACCGCCGGGCGCACCACGCTGGGCCACCGGTTCCTGTCGAACGGGCTCGAGATCGCCATCACCCATCCGGTCAATTACGCCGGCCTGCTTGAAAACGAGGGCAAGGTCATCGCCAGCGCGCAGCAGCGCAAGGAAGCCATCCGCGCCGCGCTGCTGGAAAAGGCCGGCGCCGACCAGGTCTTGATGCCGGAAGCGCTGCTCGACGAAGTGGCCGCGCTGGTCGAATGGCCGGTGGTCTACGAGTGCCGCTTCGAGGACGAATTCCTCGCGGTGCCGCAGGAATGCCTGATCCTGACGATGCAGACGAACCAGAAGTATTTCGCGCTGACCGACGCCGCCGGCAAGCTGCGCTCGCGCTTTCTGATCGTGTCGAATATCGCGACCGACGACCCGCAGCACATCATCGGCGGCAACGAGCGCGTGGTGCGCCCGCGCCTGTCGGACGCCAAGTTCTTCTTCGAGCAGGACAAGAAGAAGACGCTGGAAGCGCGCCTGCCGCTGCTGGCCAACGTGGTCTACCACAACAAGCTTGGGACCCAGGCCGAGCGCACCCAGCGCGTCACCCGCCTGGCCGGCGCCATCGCCAGGCGGCTCGGCTTCGACGTGCTGCTGGCCGAACGCGGCGCCATGCTGGCCAAGGCCGACCTGCTCACCGACATGGTCGGCGAATTCCCCGAGCTGCAAGGCATCATGGGCACCTACTACGCGCGCCACGACGGCGAGCACGAGGAAGTGGCGCTGGCCGCGTCCGAACACTACCAGCCGCGCTTTGCCGGCGACGCCCTGCCGTCCACCGCCACCGGCACCGCCGTGGCGCTGGCCGACAAGCTCGAGACGCTGGTCGGCATCTGGTCGATCGGCCTGCAGCCGACCGGCGACAAGGACCCGTTCGCACTGCGCCGCCATGCTTTGGGCGTGCTGCGCATGCTGCTCGAGAAACGCCTGCCGCTGGCGATCAGCGAGCTGCTGGCCGACGCCGCCTCGGTGTTCGACTATCGCGCCGGCTTCAAGGATCCGTCGGCCGAAGTGGCCGCCTTCATCATCGAACGCCTGCGCGGCATCCTGCGCGAGCGCGGCTTCTCGGCCAACGAGGTCGAGGCGGTGCTGGCGCAACAACCCGACCGCCTGGACGACATCGTCCAGCGCCTCGACGCCGTCAAGGCCTTCGCCGCGCTGCCCGAGAGCGCGTCGCTGGCAGCGGCCAACAAGCGCATCACCAACATCCTGAAAAAGACCGACGTGGCCATCGGCGCCGTCTCGGCCGACCTGCTGCAGGAAGAGGCCGAGCGCAAGCTGGCCGCCAGCGTGCTGCGGGTGGGCCCGGAAGTCGATGCGGCGTTCCGCGATGGCGACTTCACCGGCACGCTCAAGACGCTGGCGCAGCTGCGCGACGACGTCGACGCCTTCTTCAACGACGTCATGGTGATGGCCGAGGACCCGGCGCTGCGCAACAACCGCCTGGCGCTGCTGTCGCAGCTGCACGCGATGATGAACCGCGTGGCCGACATCTCGAAGCTGGCCGCGTAAAAGGAGAATGGCGCCATGAAGATGATCATCCTCGACCGCGACGGCGTCATCAACCAGGATTCGCCCGCTTTCATCAAGTCGCCGGCCGAGTGGGTGCCGATTCCCGGTTCGCTCGAAGCGATCGCGCGCCTGAACCAGGCCGGCTACCGGGTGGTGATCGCGTCGAACCAGTCCGGCATCGCGCGCGAGCTGTTCGACATGACCATCCTCAACGCCATCCACCAGAAGCTGCACGCCAATGCGCAGATGGTGGGCGCGACGATCGACGCCATCTTCTTCTGCCCGCACGCGGCGATCGACAACTGCGATTGCAGGAAACCGAAGTCGGGCATGTTCGAGGAGATCGGCAAGCGCTTCAAGGTGAGCCTGCGCGGCGTTCCGACCGTGGGCGACTCGCTGCGCGACCTGCAGGCCGGCTTCATCAGCGGCTGCGTGCCCTACCTGGTCCTGACCGGCAAGGGCCAGAAGACGTTCGAGACCGGCGGCCTGCCGCCCGGCACCCAGGTATTTCCCGACCTCGCTGCGATGGTCGGCATGCTGCTCAAGACACCGCCGCCGGTCCCCGCCGGCACCAACTGATTTATTCGGAGACCGATTTTGCGAAATCTAGGACTGTTCCTGCGTTCCCTGCTGTTTACCATCGTGATGGTGGTGGCCACCGTCATCTGGGTCTGCGTGTGCCTGCTGGCGGCACCGCTTCCCTACAACAAGCGGTTCTGGGTCACCTCGCGCTGGAACGTGTTCGTGATCTGGGCGGCCAAGGTCATTTGCGGCATCCGCTACGAATTCAAGGGCCGCGAGAACCAGCCCGATGCGCCCGCCATCGTGCTGTCGAAACACCAGTCGGCATGGGAGACCATTTTCCTGCTGCCGAACCTGAAGCGCCCGCTGGTCTACGTCTTCAAGAAGGAGATCCTGTATATCCCCTTCTTCGGTTGGGGCATGGCGCTCTTGCGCATGATCCCGATCGACCGCAAGCAGGGCAAGAACGCGTTCAGGTTCGTCGTCGAACAGGGCAAGCGCCGGCTGGCCGACGGCCAATGGATTATCATGTTCCCCGAAGGGACCCGGATCCCGGTGGGGCAGGCGGGCAAATATAAAAGCGGCGGTACGCGCCTGGCCATCGAAACGAACACCGTGGTGGTGCCGATCGCGCATAATTCGGGGGAGTGCTGGCCCAAAAACTCGTTTCTGAAACGTCCCGGTGTGATCACGGTCTCGATCGGCAAGCCGATTTCGCCGCACAATCACACTCCCGACAGCATGATGCAAGAGGTAGAAAATTGGATAGAATCAGAAATGCGCGTCATTTCGCCCCACGCCTACAGCGCTGGCTGAGCGGGGTCGGCGCACTTATCCGGGCCAATGCGCCGCAACCGAACATGAAGTCATCCAAGATCGACGACCAGCAACTCGAATTATTCGCGCAGGATTTTTTCGCCGCCCTCGAGCCTTCGACGCCGGCCGCGCCGCCTTCGCCGCCGCGCGCGCTGTTCAAGGCGCCGCCGGCGCCGCGCGTCACCCTCCCCACTCCTCCTCCCGCCTTGCCCGATGCGCCGCCGCTGCGCCGCATCCAGCTCGGCGCGCACGCGCTCGACTACCAGCTGCGCCGCTCGTCGCGGCGTTCGATCGGCTTCATGATCGACGACGACGGCCTGCGCGTGACCGCGCCGCGGCGCGTGACGCTGGCCGAAATCGACAACGCCATCCGCGCCAAGCAGCGCTGGATCCTGACCAAGCTGGTCGAACGGGGCGAGCGGCGCGCGCTGCGCCAGGAGAAACCGCCGGTGCAGTGGATCGACGGCGCCCGCCTGCCCTTCATGGGCGGCGACATCACGCTGCGGCTGCAAAGCGCCGCGCGCAGCCACTGCGAGTTCGACGGCGAGCGCGGCGAACTGTCGATCGGCGTGGTGCCGGGCCTGTCGGAGTGGCAGCTGCGCGAGCGCGTGCGGCTATGGCTGCAGGAGCAGGCCAGATGCGTCTTCGCCGAACGGATGGAGCTGTATGCGCCGCGGCTGGGAGTGCACTACAGCTCGATGACGCTGTCGTCGGCCGGCACGCGCTGGGGCTCGTGCACGGTGGACGGCAGCATCCGCCTGAACTGGCGCCTGATCCACTTCCCGCTGGCGCTGATCGATTACGTGGTGGCGCACGAACTGGCGCACCTGCGCGAGATGAACCACAGCGCGCGCTTCTGGGCGACGGTCGAATCGGTGTATCCCGATTACGACGGCGCCAAGGCGGCCCTGCGCAAGCGCTCGCAAGAGCTGCCGGTGCTGTTCCCGGACTAGGCGGCGTCAGGCAGCTTCCGGCGCGAAGCCTTCGTCGAGCCAGCCGGTGCCGGCTCGTCCCGACCAGCCCGGGCGCCTGCCGGCAGCGCTTTTGCAGCGGCGCTGCAAGAGCAGGCTAAACGGAGTGCGACGCTGACGCTTCGCGGATCCAGGCCGCATAGCCGGCCAGGTTGTCGGCCTGTTCGCGCGACAGGCAGCGCGCGGGAATCGGCAGCGTGCCGCGCTTGAGCACCAGCAGGCGCCCGCGCGAGTAGCTGCGCATCGCCACCACGTCCTCCCAGCCGATCAGCGTCACGCCGCCGGGACCGGTGCGCACGATGCCGTGGCGGTCGATGGCAAATGCGTAGGTGTGGCGCGAACGCCCCTGCAGCACGAAATGGAAGGCGGACGACCAGGTGCTTTTGACCAGCATGTACCAGCTGGCGGGCGCCTGGATGCGGCGCCGGCGGATCAGGTGGTGGGCGTGCTGCCACATGAAGCTGACGTATTCGGAGAGCGTGTAGCGCACCGAGAACTCCAGCGGCTGCACGGCGAGGTTGCCGTCGTTATGCAACATGGGTGTATCGGCAGGCGGGATTTCGAGCGTGCGCGTATTGTGCTCGTCGCGATGTTGCTGAACCAGCACGGCTACCGGCTTCCGGCTCCCGACTGGCTTTGGATGGTTGAACCAAAACATGCGTATCCCCGTGCGCCCTTTTAGCAGGACTTAAAAAAGACATGGTATCAAAATAGTCAGTAAATCAGACGCTGCAGCAATTCAAGCGTGCGCGCGGTGGCGCCGCGATGGCGCGCGGCGAAAGCGGCCGCGCGTGCTCCCATCGCCGCGCGGGCGGCGCCGTCGCGCAGCAGGGCGGCCGCCTGCTGCAGCATGTGGCCGGCGTCGTGCGCCCGCTGCGCGGCGCCGGCAGCCACCGCTTCGTCGGTCGCCTGGGCGAAGTTGAAGGTGTGCTCGCCAATGAGCACGGGTTTGCCGAGGGCGCAGGCTTCGATCAGGTTCTGCCCGCCCAGCGGCAGCAGGCTGCCGCCGATGAAGGCGCAGTCGCTGGCGGCGTAATAGGCGAACATCTCGCCCATCGAGTCGCCCAGCAAGACGTCCACGTGCGACGCCACCTGGCCGCCGTCGGAGCGGCGCGCCAGCGCCAGGCCGCGCGCCCGCGCCAGATCGGCGACGTCGTCGAAGCGCTGCGGGTGGCGCGGCACGATCAGCAGCAGCATGCCGGCCGGCCGCGAGGCCATGCGCTTGAAGGCGTCGAGGATCAGCGCCTCCTCGCCCTCGCGGGTGCTGGCGCACAGCAGCACCGGCCGCGCGCCGATACGCGCGCGCAGCGCGGCGCCGGCCGCCAGCGCGCTGTCCGGCACGACGACGTCGAATTTGATGCTGCCGGTGACTTCGACCTTCGTCACGCCGAGCGAACGCACGCGCGCGGCGTCGGCCTCGGTCTGCGCCGCCACCAGCGAGATGGCGCGGGCGGCGTCCGTCATCAGGGTGCCGAAGCGGCCGGCGCTGTGCAGCGAGCGCTCCGACAGGCGCGCGTTCACCAGCGCCACGGCGACGCCGCGCTCGGCGCACACCGCGATCAGGTTCGGCCACACCTCGGTCTCCATCAGGATGCAGATGCGCGGCGTGAAGTGGCGCATGAAGCGGCGCACCATCGGCACGAGGTCGTACGGCAGGTAGGATTGCACCAGCCGCTCGCCATGGCGGGCGTACAGCTGTTGGCCGGCCGCGCGTCCGGTCGGCGTCATGTGGGTCATGACGATGCGGCTGTTCGGGTAGGCCGCCAGCAGCGCGTCCACCAGCGGTTCGGCGGCGCGCGTTTCGCCGACCGATACCGCGTGGATCCAGATGGTGTGCCAGAGGGCGCCGCGCTCGCCGTAGCGGCCCAGCCGCTCGCCCCAGTGCTGGCGGTAGCCCGGCTCGCGCAGGCCGCGCCACCACAGCCGCACCAGCACCAGCGGCAGCGCCAGGCGCCACAGCGCGGAATACGTCGACCGCCTCATGGCGAACCCATCAGGCGCGCCGCGGCCGCCGTCACTTCGGCCACCGACGGCGGCGCGCCCTGTTCGCCCAGGTTGACGATGCGCGGCGACCAGTTGCCTTCGGTCTTCCACTTCGGCGAGTCGCAATACAGTTCGATGGTAGGGCGCACGAAGGCGGCGGCGATGTGCGTCAGGCCGGTGTCGACGCCGATCGCCAGGGCGGCGTTGCGCGCCAGCGTCACCGCTTCGTCCATCGACAGCCTGGGCAGCACCACCGCGTTGGGCAGGCCGGCGGCAATCGTCTCGGCCTCGCTTTTCTCGGCCGGCGAACCCCACGCCAGCAGCACCGGCATGGGCGCCAGCGCCTGGCCAGTGGCGATCCAGTTCGCGGCCGGCCACTTCTTGGCGGCGCGCGCGGTGCCGTGGAAGAAAACCGCGTAGCGCGCGGCCGGCATCCAGCCGGGACGGTGCGCGGCCGGCGCCGGCAGGCCGAAGTCGGGCGGCGAATCGAGCGTGTAGCCGAGCGCCTTGGCCGCCACCAGGCGACCGCGCGCGACCGCGTGGGTGCGCGGATCGAGCGGCACGCTGTCGGTATGGAACAGGCGCGAGATGCCTTCGTAACCGGAGCCTTCGCTGCCGTTGGCCAGGCCGACCTTGCGCCCGCCGGGGGCGAGCCGCGCGGCGCCCATGATGACGCCGGTCTTGAGCAGGCCCTGGGTATCGAACACGTAGTCGTAGCGCTCGGCGCGCAGGGTGCGCAGGAAGGTGCCGATTTCGGCGCGGGTCGCCTTGGCGGTGATGCTCTTGCGCCAGCGCCGCAGCGCGAACGGGATGATGGTGCGCACGTGCGGGTTGAGCCGCACCAGGCTGACATAGCCTTCTTCGACCACCCAGTCGATGACCGCCTCCGGATGGTGGCGCAGGATGTCCGCCACGATGGGCAGGTTGTGCAGCACGTCACCCAGCGACGACACCCGGATCAGCAGAATCTTCAACGGCTTCAGAACGGCAGCTGTACGTCTGGACGGGCGGCGGTGATGGCGCGCTTGAATTCGGCCTGGATGCGCGCCAGCGCGGCCGGCGTTTCGGCCTCGAAGCGCATCACCACCACCGGCGTGGTGTTGGACGAACGCGCCAGGCCGAAGCCATCGGCGTATTCGACCCGCAGGCCGTCGATGGTGATGATGCGCTCGTGGCCGGGGAAGGCGTCGCCGCGAAGCTTGTCGATCAGCGCGACGTTCTCGCCTTCGGCCAGCTCGAGGTGCAGCTCGGGGGTGCTGTCCGATTGCGGCAGCGCGTTCAGCAGCGCCGAGGGATCGGCCACGCGGGTGAGCAGTTCGAGCAGGCGCGCGCCCGCATACAGGCCGTCGTCGAAGCCGTACCAGCGGTCCGAGAAGAAGATGTGGCCGCTCATTTCGCCGCCCAGCGGGGCACCCGTTTCGCGCAGCTTGGCCTTGACCAGCGAGTGGCCGGTCTTCCACATCAGCGGCTCGCCGCCGTGCTCGGAGATCCACGGCGCCAGGTGGCGCGTGCACTTGACGTCGTAGAGGATCTGGGCGCCCGGATGGCGCGTCAGCACGTCGGCGGCGAACAGCATCATCTGGCGGTCCGGATAGATGATCTGGCCGTCCTTGGTGACCACGCCGAGGCGGTCGCCGTCGCCGTCGAAGGCGATGCCGATTTCGGCGTCGGTGGCGGCCAGGCAGGCGATCAGGTCCTGCAGGTTTTCAGGGTGGGCCGGATCGGGGTGGTGGTTCGGGAAGGTGCCGTCGACTTCGCAGAACAGTTCGATGACGTCGCAGCCCATGCCGCGAAACAGGTCGCCGGCAAAGGCACCGGCAACGCCGTTGCCGCAGTCGACCGCGATCTTGATCGGGCGCGCCAGCTTGACGTCGCCGATGATGCGCTGCAGGTAGTCGGCGCGGATGTCGTGGGTGCTGTAGCCGCCCTGCTGGCCGTGCTGCGCGTGGTCGAGGGCGGCGATGCTGTCATACAGCGCGGTGATGGTGGCGCCGTGGATCGCTTCGCCGGCCAGCACCATCTTGAAGCCGTTATAGTCCGGCGGGTTGTGGCTGCCGGTGACCATGATGCCCGACTGCGCATCGAGCACCTTGGTGCCGTAGTAGACCATCGGCGTGGCCACCACGCCCAGGTCGATGACGTCGACGCCGGCCGCCTGCAGGCCGCGCGCCAGCGCGCTGGCCAGTTCCGGCCCGGACAGGCGGCCGTCGCGGCCGATGACCACGCGGCGCTCGCCCTTTGCCAGTACCGCCACGCCGAATGCGAGGCCGATCTGATGCGCCACGCCGGCGTCGAGCGTCTTGCCGATGACGCCGCGAATATCATAGGCTTTGAAAATCGTTCTGGAAAGCGCAACCATATTATTATCTACCTTGAATTGAACGTGGCGAAACGGAACAGGCGCGCCGTCCGCGGTAATGCGGAATCGGCGCGCCGGCGGGGAGCTGGATCGGTATTGTAGCGGCAAGCGGGGTAGTTGGGAATTGCGTACCCGCCGTTCCTGCCGCTACCGGCAGAAATTGCGTGAAGCGGCTCGATAAAGCCGCGGCAGACTAGACGCGCAGCTTGTCGATCGACTTGCCGCCTTCGACCCATTCCTTGACCCATTTCGGCTGGCGGCCACGGCCGGTCCATTGCTGCGACGAATTGTCCGGATGGCGGAAACGTACCGCGACGGTGCCGGTCTTGACGCGCTGGCCCGATCCCATCAGGTCTTTCAAAGGCACGCCGACGCTCTGCGCAATCGCCAGGATCTGCTCGCGCGCCTTGGCCACTTCCTGGTGCTCGCGCTTCTTCATTTCCTGCTTGATCTTCTCCTGCAGATTACGCAAATCACCTACCGACATATTTGACAGATCCATCATCGTTCCTTAAAAGTGGGTTGAAACCGGAATAAGTGAAATCTCACCAATTGTCGCAATATACTACATCCGCATTTATTTACTAGTCCTTCTTGCGCCAAATGAGCCAGCGCGGTGACTTAAACCGAACGATACGCGCATACAACCATACGTAGCTGACAATAAACAATAAACAGAAAAATATCAACACTCCGCTATTTCTCCAGAATACGGTAGCGGGAATAACCGCCATTAGCGAAAACAGCCACAGATACGGCGAGGTCAGCGCATTCCGGCGCATCAGCGCGCGCGCTTCCTTGCGCCCCACCGCCCATTGCACGATGCGCCGGAATATCAGGCTGTGCAGGTGAATACCGTCCGGCATTGCGGGCGATTTGCCGCGCACGAACATGCGCCGATAAGCGGAGAACACCGTCTCGAAGGCGGGATAAATAAGCAGCAGCGCCGCGTACCAGGTCGATACCTGCGGATTGCGCAGCACCAGCAGCAGCGCCAGCTCGGCCAGCATGAAGCCGAGGAAGTAGGCGCCGCCATCGCCGAGGAATATCAGCCCCACCGGATAATTCCAGATCAGGAAGCCGGCGGTGGCGCCGGCCACCATCAGCGCCGTCACCAGCACGAATACGTCGCCGACCTGGGCGGCGACATAAGCGAGCGAAACGAGCATGCAGATGGTGACCACGCTGGCCAGCCCATTAAAACCGTCGATGATATTGACGGCATTGGCAATGCCGGCCACCGCCAGCACCGTCAGCGGCAGCACCACCCACACATGCTCGAGCGGCCAGGAACCAAACGGAAAGTCAATACGGTCGAGTTTGGCATCAACGAGGAAATAACCCAGCAGCGCCGCCGCCATGGTTAATATCAGGCGCCGCGTGGCGCTGACATTGCCGGTATAGTCTTCCAGTATGCCGCCCAAAAAAGCGATCGATGCGCACATCAGCAGAGATACCATCCAGCCGGCCATCGCCGGCACCCGCCAGATTGAAATGGCCGAGCTGATCACCACCGCCAGGAAAATCGGCAGGCCGCCAATCCGGGCGACGCTGTGGGCGTGGACTTTCTGAACCGCGGCGAAATCGGCATCCAGCGCGGGACCATGCAAACTGGCATGCTTGATAACAAGCAAAGTCAGCAAGGCCGAAGAAACGAAGCTCACGAGAAATGAAAACATTATTATTCTATATATGCAAAGACGCGGGCGGGGTGGTGTCCGGGCCCGGAAAAGCGGCGGATTGGCGGAATTGGCAATGCGCGATTGTACCGGATTACCGCGGCACCTCCCTACAGGCAATTCCAGTGTAAAGGCGCACGGCTGGCGCCAATTGCGCCAAATCGGCATTGTCGCGGAGACTGCGCCGCGCCGTCGCTGCATTTACAATTGGCAATACTTGAGCGCTTCAAGCGAGGCACAGCCGCAGCGCCGCCTGCCAGTCGGGCAGCCGGCAAAAGCGCTCCAGCCTGGCGCTCTGCAGCAGTGAATTGCGCGGACGCAGCGCCGCCGCCGGCCACTGGTCGCTGCCGATCGCCGCCACTTCGCCGTCGATGCCGGCCGCCGCCAGGATCGCCGCGGCGAAGCCGTGCCAGCTGGTCTGGCCCTGGCAGGCCAGGTGATAGACGCCGCCGTGCTCTTGCCACCACTGCGCGCCGCCGCCGCGCGCCTGCGCCAGCAGCAGCGCGGTGGCGTCGGCCACGGTGCGGCTCCAGGTGGGCGCGCCGACCTGGTCGCTGACGACGCGCAGCGCGGCGCGCTCCGCTGCCAGGCGCAGGATGGTTGTAAGGAAATTATCGCCGCGGGTGCCGTACACCCAGCTGGTGCGCAGGATCAGGTGGGCGCCGCCGGCGGCAGCGACGGCGTGCTCGCCGGCCAGCTTCGACTGCCCATACACATTGAGCGGGCGGGCGGCGTCGCCCTCGACATAGGGGCCGGCCTTTTCGCCGTCGAACACGTAGTCGGTCGAATAGTGCACCATCGGCGCGCCCAGCAGGGCGGCCTCGCGCGCCAGGATGCCGGGCGCCTCGGCGTTGACGAGGAAGGCCAGCGCGCTGTCGCTTTCGGCGCGGTCGACCGCGGTGTAGCCGGCGGCATTGACCACCAGGCCCGGGCGCAGCGCGCGCATCACTTCGCGCAGGCCGACCGGGTCGGCCAGGTCCAGCTGCGCGCGGCCCGGGGCGATGACTTCGCCCAGGCCCTGCAGGCTGCGCTCGAGCTGGTAGCCGACCTGGCCGCTGGCGCCGGTCAGCAGTATCTTCATGGGAACACGTCGGCGTCGGCCAGCAGGGTGCCGGCGCTGTCCTTGGCCGAGACGATCGGCGCGCCGCTGACGGGCCACTCGATCGCCAGCGCCGGGTCGCTCCACAGGATCGAGCGTTCGTGTTCCGGCGCCCAGTAGTCGGTCGTCTTGTAGAGGCACTCGGCGCTGTCGCTGGTGACGACGAAGCCGTGCGCGAAGCCGGGCGGCACCCAGATCTGGCGGCGGTTCTCGGCCGACAGCTCGACGCCGACCCAGCGGCCGAAGAACGGCGACGCCGAGCGCAGGTCGACGACGACGTCGAACACGCTGCCGACGGTCGCGCGCACCAGCTTTCCCTGTGGCTGGCTGATCTGGTAGTGCAGGCCGCGCAGCACGTTGCGGGCCGAGCGGGTATGGTTATCCTGCACAAAAATGCCGCGCTGGCCGGTCAGTTCGTGAAAGCGGCGGGCATTGAAACTTTCATAGAAGAATCCGCGCTCGTCGCCATACACCTGCGGTTCGAACACCAGCACTTCGGGGATTGCGGTGGGAGTGACTTTCATCGGGGTACCTGTCGGGTAGGACCTGCAGCCGGGCGCCGGCTGCACGATCAACGCGTCACTATCGGCGCCATTTGGTCTAAACCTCAATTCTATGTGAAACTTGCGGCCCCACCCCCTTTTATCGCGACCGCCCATGAAAACCTACGCCATCGGCGACCTGCAGGGATGCATCCACGAAGCCGATCTGCTGCTCGATCGCATCGCCGCGCAAGCCGGCGACAGCGCCATCGTCTTCGTCGGCGACCTGGTCAACCGCGGGCCGGCCTCGCTCGAGTCGCTGCGGCGCGTGATGGCGCTGTGCGAAGCGAGCGCAGGCCGGGTGCAGGCGCTGCTGGGCAACCACGACCTGCACCTGCTGGCGGTGGCCTGCGGCGCGCAGTCGCTGTCGAAATCGGACACCCTCGACGAGATCCTCGCCGCGCCCGACCGCGCCCGGCTGATCGACTGGCTGCGACGGCGCCCGCTGGCGATCCGCCACGGCCGCCACCTGATGATCCATGCCGGCGTGTTCCCGCAGTGGAGCGCCGAGCAGACGGTGGCGCTGGCGGCGGAAGTGGAGGCGGTGCTGCGCGGCCCCGGCTGGATGGACTTCCTCGGCCAGATGTACGGCAACCAGCCGAACCGCTGGGACGACAGCCTGGCCGGCACCGAGCGGCTGCGCTGCATCGTCAATGCGCTCACGCGCATGCGCTTCTGCACGCCGGACGGCGCCATGGACTTCGGCCAGAAGGAAGCCGACGCCGTGAAGGGCGCGGGCCTGCTGCCGTGGTTCGACCTGCCGGGCCGGCGCACCCGCGCCGAAGTGACGGTGGTGTTCGGCCACTGGTCGGCGCTCGGCCTGCTGCTGCGCGAGGACGTGCTGGGACTCGATTCGGGCTGCGTATGGGGCGGCAAACTGAGCGCGGTGTGCCTGGACGACGGCGCGCTGCTGCAGGTGGACTGCCCCGAATACAAGGCGCACAGCGGCAAGAAGAAACGTTAGGCCGGCTGCGCTTCCAGCGCCTGCGCGATCGCCTGCCGGGCGCCGGCGGCCAGGTCGCGCCGATGGGCGCCAGTCGCATCGACCGGCGCCAGGCAGACCAGGCGCGCGCGGACGGCGCCGCCGGCCAGGATCGCCATCATGCTTTCGCCGAAGCTCATCTCGCCGGTGTACTCCACCGCCGCGTGCAGCGCGCCGCCGCCATCGAGGTACTCCAGCGCGTAGGGCTGCACCATCACGCCGGCGTCGATCGCCGCTTCGAACAGGTTGGCGTGGAAGGGCAGCAGGCTGCCCTGGGCGCCGGTGGTCCCTTCCGGGAACAGCGCCACCCGTTCGCCGGCCGCCAGGCTGGCGACGATGCCCTTGAAGGTGTGGCGCAGGTCGCGCCGGCTGCCGCGCGAGATGAACACCGTACCCGCCTGCGCGGCCAGCCAGCCGAGCGCGGGCCAGCGGCGGATCTCGGCCTTGGCGACGAAGCGGCAGGGCTGCAGCGAATTGATGACAAAGATATCGAGCCAGGAGACGTGGTTGGCCACCACCAGAGCGTGCGCCAGCGCGGTGCCCTGCTGCTCGACGCTGACGCCGCAGATGCCGATCAGGCGGCGCGACCAGCCGCGGATGCGGGCATGCCGCCGCGCGCTGCCGGCCCACGGGAACACCAGCGCGCAGGTGGCCAGCCCCTCGGCCAGGTGGAGGAAGATGCGGAACAGGCGGACGGCTATTGTGAAATTCAAAGGGCACCAAAAAGAACGGCTGGTGCAGTCATCGCGCTGCGCAGCAGCGACGATTCTACCGTCCGGCGCGGCGCGGCGCGAATAAAACCGCGGCGCGCCGGCCCGACTGTGGTGTTTTAGCGCAGGTTGCGCTCGCGGCGCTCGTACGCGACGTGGCCGCCGACGATGGTGGCCATCACCTGCCCCTGCATTTCGTAGCCGACGAAGGGCGTGTGCTTGCCCTGGCTGGCCAGCGCGCGCGCGTCGACCTTCCAGCGCGCCGCCGGGTCGAACAGCACGATGTCGGCGGCAGCGCCGGGCGCAAGCTGGCCCGCTGCCAGGCCTGCCACGCGCGCGGCGTCGACGGTGACCTTGGCCAGCGCGCGCGACAGCGGCGCCGCGCCGTCGCCGCCGTGCTGGCCGGCGGCATAGTCGTCGGCCCACTTGAGCGCCAGCGACAGCAGCAGTTCGAGCCCGGTGGCGCCCGGCGAGGCTTCGCCGAACGGCAGCAGCTTCTCGTCGTCGTCGACCGGCGTGTGGTCCGAGCAGATGGCGTCGATGACGCCGTCGTAGAGGCCCGCGCGGATCGCATCGCGGTCGCGCTGGCTGCGAAACGGCGGCGTCACGCGCGCGTTGGAGTCGAAGAAGCCGATGTCGGCGTCGGTCAGGTGGATGTGGTGGGCGCCGACGTCGCAGGTGACCGGCAGGCCCTCCTTCTTGGCCGCGCGCACCAGCTCGATGCCGGCCGCCGACGACATCCGGCACAGGTGCACGCGCGCGCCGGTGGCGCGCACCAGTTCGAAAATGGTGTGCAGCGCGATCGTCTCCGACATCACCGGCACGCCGGCCAGGCCCAGGCGCGAGGCCAGCGGGCCGCTGTGGGCGATGCCGCCGCGGCCGATGTGCGCGTCCTGCGGGCGCAGCCAGACCGTGTACTCGAACGTTTTGGCGTACTGCAGGGCGCGCAGCAGCACGTTGGTGTCCTCCACCGGCATCTCGGCCTGGGCGAAGCCGATGCAGCCGGCTTCGGTCAGCTCGGCCATCTCGGTCAGCGCCTTGCCCTTCAGGCCCATCGTCAGCGCGCCGAGCGGATGCACGTGGGCCTGGTTCAGGCCGCGCGCGCGGTGCTTGAGCATTTCGACCAGGCCCGGTTCGTCGAGCACCGGATCGGTGTCGGGCGGGCACACGAGGCTCGTCACGCCGCCCTGCATCGCCGCCTGCATCTCGGACTCGAGCGTAGCCTTGTATTCGTAGCCCGGTTCACGCAGGCGCGCCGACAAGTCGACCAGGCCGGGCGCTACCACCAGGCCGGCGGCGTCGATGACGCGGTCGGCGACGAAGCCGGCCGGCGCGGCGCCGACCGCGGCGACCTTGCCGTCGTCGATAAACAGGTCCTGCAGCGCATCGACCTGGTTGGCCGGGTCGACCAGGCGGCCGTTCTTGATATGTAGTTTCATCCGTGGGTTCCCGCCAAAATGCTCATCACCGCCATGCGGACCGCAATCCCGAACGTCACCTGCGGCAGGATCACTGCCTGGGCGCCGTCAGCCACCGCCGAGTCGATCTCGACGCCGCGGTTCATCGGGCCCGGGTGCATGACGATCGCGTCGGGTTTCGCCAGCGCCAGGCGCTCGGGCGTCAGGCCGTAGCTCTTGAAATACTCCTGCGCCGAAGGCAGCAGCGCGCCGCTCATGCGCTCGCTCTGCAGGCGCAGCATGATGATGACGTCGACGCCTTTGAGGCCCTCGTCCATGTTGGTAAACACCCGCACGCCCATCTGTTCGAGGCCGCCCGGCAGCAGCGTATGCGGGCCGATCGCGCGCACTTCCGGCACCCCCAGCGTGGTGAGCGCATGGATGTCCGAACGCGCCACCCGGCTGTGCAGGATGTCGCCGACGATCGCCACCGTCAGGTTGGTGAAGTCCTTCTTGTAGTGGCGGATGGTGTACATGTCGAGCAGGCCCTGGGTCGGGTGCGCGTGGCGGCCGTCGCCGGCATTGACCACGTGGACGTGCGACTGCTTCGTATCGATCAGGTGCTTGGCGATCAGGTAGGGCGCGCCCGACTGCGCGTGGCGCACCACGAACATGTCGGCATGCATGGCGGCCAGGTTGTCGATGGTGTCGAGCAGCGACTCGCCCTTGCTGGCCGACGAGGCCGAGATGTTCAGGTTGATGACGTCGGCCGAGAGGCGCTTGGAGGCGATCTCGAAGGTGGTGCGGGTGCGGGTGCTGTTTTCGAAAAACAGGTTGAACACGCTCTTGCCGCGCATCAGCGGCACCTTCTTCACTTCGCGGTCGGAGATGCCGACGAAGGACGAGGCGGTGTCGAGGATGTGGTTGACGATCGCCTTCGGCAGCCCTTCGATGGTGAGCAGGTGCTGCAGTTCGCCGTTCTTGTTCAGTTGCGGATTAAGCATTGTCGTCTTCTATCGTGAGCGAGAGGGTGCCGTCGGTTGCGCGCTGCAGCACCAGCGCCTGCTGCGGTTCGAGCGGCACGTTGGCGGCGACGAAATCGGCCGCCACCGGCAGCTCGCGCCCGCCGCGGTCGGCCAGCGCGGCGAGCACGATGCGCGCCGGGCGGCCGTAATCGAACAGCACGTTGATCGCCGCGCGCGTGGTGCGCCCGGTGTAGAGCACGTCGTCGACCAGCAGGATGGTGGCGCGGTCGACGTCGAAGCCGATCTGGGTCGGCTTGACGTCCGGGTGCAGGCCCTTCTTGGCGTAGTCGTCGCGGTAGAAGGAGACGTCGATGAAGCCGAGCCGGCCGGCCAGATCGAGGTCGGCGGCGAGCCGTTCGGCCAGCCAGGCGCCGCCCGAATGGATGCCGACGATGGCGACGTCGGTGGCGCCGGCGACGCCCGCGCGCACCTGGCGCAGCAGGTCCTGGTACAGCGCTTCGGCGTCGAACTGCTTAGTTGTTGTTGGCATGGTCGTCAAAGTATTGTTGCAAAATGATGGCGGCGGCCTTGGCGTCGATGACTTCGCCCCGCTTGGCGGCGATGACGGCCGACGAATAGCGCTCGTCGACCAGCTGCACCGGCAGGTTGAAGCGGCCATGGAGCTGGTTGGCGAAGCGGCGGCAGCGCAGCGTCATCTCGTGCTCGGCGCCGTCGGGATGGAACGGCTCGCCGACGATGAGCCGGGCCGGCTTCCAGTCGGCGATCAGCGCGCCGATCTGCGCGAAGCGGGCGGCGTTGTCGATCGCCTTGACCACCGCCAGCGGCTGCGCCTGGGCGGTCAGGGTGTTCCCCATTGCGATACCGATGCGCTTGATGCCGAAGTCGAAACCGAAAACGAGTTCAACCATCAGGCGTGGCCGGCCTCGAGCGCGAGCATCATCGGATCGATGCCCAGCAGTTTGATGGCGGCGTTGTAGCGTTCCTCGATCGGCAGGTCGAACAGCACGTGGGCGTCGGCGCCGACCGTGAGCCAGCCGTTGCGGCCGATCTCGTCTTCGAGCTGGCCCGGACTCCAGCCCGAGTAGCCGATCGAGACCAGCATGCGCTGCGGGCCGTCGCCGGCGGCGACCGCCTCGAGCACGTCGATCGAGGTGGTAAACGCCACTTCCTCGGTCACCGTCAGCGACGACGAGTAGCGCGCGCCGGGCGTGTGCAGCACGAAGCCGCGGTCGTCCTGCACCGGGCCGCCGAACATGATCGGCTCGTTGACGACGGTGGTGCGCAAGCCTTCGGAGAGCTTGAGGTCGATCCGTTCGAACAGCACTTCCATCGTCATGTCGGTCGGCTTGTTGATCACCACGCCGAGCACGCCGTTGTCGTTGTGCTCGCAAATGTAGACGACGGTGCCGCCGAACACCGGATCCTGCATCGACGGCATTGCGATCAGGAAATGGTTGGCAAGATTGAAGGCCGATGAGGAAGTCGCGCTGCTGCTGCCTGGTTCGCCGTTCTGATCGTGCGACATGCCGGGCATCGGTAGAGTTTTGTCGACTTTGCTTTTCTTCATACGCGTCACTCTCTCTCGGCTCGCTCTCTTGACCTAACTGCTAGTATCCGGGTAACAACTCGGACTTTTCGATAGTTTACACTGATTTGACGCTGCCACCATCGGAAGCGCCCTGCCGCGCGCATCTTAACCATGGTAGACAGCAATATTTCCAACCGGCTTGACCTTACACACGAGAATGACACTGAATAAAACATTGGTCTGGTTCCGCCGCGACCTGCGCGCATTGGACCACGCCGCCCTGCATCACGCACTGACATCGTCCCGCCAGGTCTACTGCGTATTCATTTTCGATACCGACATCCTGGCGCCGCTGCCGCGCACGGACCGCCGCGTCGATTTCATTCACGCCAGCGTAACCGAACTCGAACTCGAGCTGCGCCAGCTTGGCGGCCACCTGCTGGTGCGCCACGCCCGCGCCGAGACGGACATCCCCGCCCTCGCCGCCGAGCTCGGGGTCGACGCCGTGTTCGCCAACGCCGATTACGAGCCGCAGGCGATCGCGCGCGACGCCGCCGTCGCCGCCGAGCTGGCGCGGGACGGCCGCCAGTTCGCCAGCTTCAAGGACCAGGTCATCTTCGAAAAGAGCGAGGTATTGACGCTCGGCGGCCAGCCGTTCTCGGTGTTTACGCCGTACAAGAACGCCTGGCTCAAGCGGATGGCGGCCGCGCCGCAGTGCCTGGCGCCGTGGCAGGTCGAGCCGCACGCGGCGGCCCTGGCGCCGGCGCCGGCCGGCCACGCGATCCCAAGCCTGGCCGACATCGGCTTCGAGGCCACCGACCTGCGCGAGCTGGGTTTTTCCACCGGCATGACCGGCGCGGCGGCGCAGTTCGAGGACTTCGTCGGCCGCATCGGCGACTATGGCGACGCGCGCAACTACCCGGCCGTCAACGGCACCTCCGGCCTGTCGATGCACCTGCGCTTCGGCACCCTGTCGATCCGCCACCTGGTGCGCACGGTGAACCAGCTGTCCGCCAGCGGCGCCGGCGGGCCTGGCGCGCCGGTGTGGCTGTCGGAATTGATCTGGCGCGAGTTCTACGCGATGATCCTGTTCCACCATCCGCGCGTGGTGGAACAGGCCTTCAAGCCGGCCTACGACGCCGTGCAATGGGAAACCGGCGCAGAGGCCGAGGAGATGTTCGCCGCCTGGTGCGAGGGCCGCACCGGCTATCCGCTGGTGGATGCGGCGATGGCGCAGCTGAACCGGACCGGCACCATGCACAACCGCCTGCGCATGGTCACCGCCTCCTTCCTGGTCAAGGACCTCGGCATCGACTGGCGCCGCGGCGAACGCTATTTCGCGCTGCAGCTCAACGACTACGACCTGGCGTCCAACAACGGCGGCTGGCAATGGGCCGCCTCCACCGGCTGCGATGCGCAGCCCTGGTTCCGCATCTTCAACCCGGTGACGCAGTCGGAAAAGTTCGATGCGCAGGGACGCTTCATCCGCCACTTCCTGCCGCAGCTTGCGCGATTGAGCGACAAGGAGATCCATGCACCGTGGCTGGCGGCGAAGCGGCCGGCCGGCTACCCGGCGCCGATCGTCGACCACGCCGAGGCGCGCGCCCGTACGCTGGCGCGCTACGCGGTGGTCAAGACTGCGCCTGCGCCGGCATCTCCCGGTTGAGCAGGCCGGCGATTGCCGCCAGCAGCATGTCTTCCTGGAAGGGCTTGCCGAAGTAGGCATTCACCCCCAGGTCGAGCGCGTAGTTGCGGTGCTTGTCGGCAGTGCGCGAGGTGATCATGATGATCGGGACCGCCGCGGTGCCGGCGTTGCCGCGGATGTTGCGGGTCAGGTCGAAGCCGTCCATGCGCGGCATCTCGATATCGACCAGCATCAGGTCCGGTATGCTCTCCTGCAGGTGTTCGAGGGCGTCGACGCCGTCCTTGGCCAGCACCACCTGGTAGCCTTCGCGCTCGAGCAGGCGCTGGGTGACCTTGCGCACCGTGAGCGAATCGTCGACCACCATGATGAGCGCCGCACGCGAGGCCGGCACGACGGCCGGCGGCGCCGGCTGTGCGCCGTGCTGGTGCGCCTGGTGCGCCCCGTGCAGCGACAGTGCCACCGGGTTCAGGATCAGGACGATCTCGCCGGAACCGAGCACGGTGGCGCCGGCGATGCCGATCATGCGCGAGAGCTGCGGCCCGATGTTCTTGACGACCACCTCGCGGTTGCCGAGCACGTCGTCGACCTGCACGGCTAGGCGGTCGACGCCGCTCTTGAGAATCATCACCGGCGCCGAGCGCTGCGTGATCGGCCGCGCGCCGGCGTCGCCCAGCAGCGCGGGCAGGTAGTGCAGCGCCACCGCCTGGCCCTGGAACTGCACCGAACCGGCGGCGTGCGCCTCGGCCAGCGCCGCTTCCTTCATCTGCAGCACCTGTTCGACCAGGATCGACGGCAGCGCGTAGGCCTTGCCGCCGCTGGTGGTCAGCACCACCTGGGTCACCGCCAGCGTGAGCGGCAGGTGGATGGTAAAGCGCGCGCCCTTGCCCGGCTCGGAGGCGATCGCCACCCGCCCGCCCAGCGCCTGCGCTTCGGAGCGCACCACGTCCATGCCGACGCCGCGGCCGGCCAGTTCGGTCAGGCTGTCGGCGGTGGAAAAGCCGGGCTCGAAAATCAGGTCGGACGCTTCGTGGTCGGTGATCTCGATGCCGTCGGCCAGCAAGCCGTTGGCGCGCGCCTTGGCGCGGATCTTGGCCAGGTCGAGGCCGGCGCCGTCGTCGGTGAAATCGATCACCACTTCGTTGCCCTGCTGGCTGACCTGCACCAGCAGCTCGCCCGTTTCGGCCTTGCCGCAAGCGCCGCGCCGCTCGCGCGACTCGATGCCGTGCACGATGGCGTTGCGCAGCAGGTGTTCGAACGGCGCCGCCATCTGTTCCAGCACGCTGCGGTCGATTTCGACCGCGCTGCCGCGGATGTCGAGGTTGACCCGCTTGTCGAGTTCTTTCGCGCTCTGGCGGGCCACCCGGAACAGGCGCTCGGACAGGCTGGAAAACGGCACCATGCGCACCCGCATCAGGTCGCGCTGCAGGTCGCGCGTCAGGCGCGACTGCTGCACCAGGTCGGCGCTGGCGGCGTCCACCGTGCGGCTGAGGCTTTCGTGGAACGAGGCGACGTCGCCGACGCTTTCGGCCATCATGCGCGTCAGTTCCTGCAATCGCGTGAAGCGGTCGAATTCGAGCGGGTCGAATTCGCGTTCGCTGGAAATCGACATGCGCGAGGCGATCTGCGACTCGGCCTGCATCTCCACTTCGCGCAGCTGGCGCGACAGGCGCGCCAGGTTGTCGGAGAAGTCGTGCAGCGACGACTTCAGCGTGCCGACCTGGTTTTCCAGCTTGGAGCGGGTGATCGACACTTCGCCGGCCTGGTTGACCAGGCGGTCGAGGATGTCGGCGCGTACCCGCACCAGCGCTGTGCGCGCCGGCGCCGCCGCTGGCGCCGGGGCGTGCGCTGCGGGCGCGCTGGCCGGCGTGGCGGCGGCCGGCTGCTGCAATTGTTCCAGCAGCAGCAGCGCGTGGTCGTAGTTGGCCAGCAGGTCGTCGAAGGCGGCCGGGGTCGAGGTCCCGGCGTGCACCATGTTCTCGATCTGGGTTTCGATCTCGTGAGTGTGCTGGCCAAGGCGCATCGCGCCGGCCATGCGCGCGCTGCCCTTGACGGTGTGCAGGGTACGCAGCAGGTTCTGCGCGGGAGCGCTGTCGGCCGGATTCTGCTGCCACTTGCGCAGGCCGTCGCCGATGGCCGGCATCAGGTCGACCGCCTCCTCCAGGAAAACCGGCAGCAGGTCTGGATCGAGGTCGTCGCTGTAGACCGTCTCCAGCGGCGCGGTGGTCACTTCCAGCGCGTGCGCCACTTCCGGCAGCGCCGGAGCGGCTGCGGCTGCGGGGACCGGCTGCGGCTCAGGCTCAGGCTCAGCCTCAGGCTCAGGCTCCGCGATCAGCTCCGGCGCCAGTTCGGCTTCGTCGGCGCTGATGTCGTCCGCCTCCGGCAGGGACAGCACGCCGTCGGGCGCCGCCTGCAGCAACATCGGCTCGTCGAAGCTGTCGTCGAAACCGGGGTCGTACAGGTGGTCGACGGGCTCGGCGGGCAGCGCCGCCGTTTCAATCTGTTCATCAAAAGGATCGGCCGCATCGGCCAGCGCGCCGAGCTGCTCGCGCAGTTCGACCAGCTGCGCCACCAGCTCCGGCTGGGGCGGCGGCAGTTCGCCCAGCGCGAAGCGCTGCAGCATCTGGCGCGCGCCGTCGAGCGAGGCGTCGAGCAGGTCGCGCTGCGAGTCGTCCAGCAGCGGCGCCGGGCCGACCAGCGTGAGCAGCGCCATTTCGAGCGCGTACGCCACTTCGCGCAGCGCCTTGAAGCCCACCGTGGCCGAGGTGCCGGCCAGCGTGTGCGAGGCCTTCAAGGCCGCCGGCGAGACGGGACGGAACGGCTCGTGGCGCCATTCGCCGAAGTCCTGCGTGAGTACGCGCATCAGTTCATCGGTTTCGGCCAGGTAGATGTTATACAGCGGCAGCGCGATCTCGAGGTCGCCGAAGCGTCGCATGTTGTCGTCCAGCGGCGCGCTTTGCGGCAGCGCGCCCGGAAACCCGATCACCTGGGCGCCGCCTGGCGCCACCGGTTCGGCAATGCCGTGCGCCTCGTCGGGCAGGATCATGTCGATCACTTCCGGCGCCTCTGCCTGCGGCTGCTGCGCCGGCATGCGGAAGGCGCCGCCGTCCTGCACCGCGGCGGCGGCGGCGACCAGCGCGTCGCTGGTGCGCGGCGAGGCGCCGTGGACGACCAGCTCCTCGACCCACGCAGCCATGTCGGCGGCGGCGAACTGCAGCAGCGCGAGCAAATCGCTGCTGGCCGCGCGCGACTCGGCCAGCCAGGCATTCATCACGCGCTCGACGGCGGCGCCGCCTTCGGCGAACTGGTTCAGGCCGACCATGCGGCCGCTGCCCTTGAGGGTGTGGAAGGAACGCCGCAGCATCGTCAGCGTTTCCTGGTTCGACGGCTCGGCAACTGCCGCCGGCAGCGTGGCGGCGACAAAGGCGAGCACCTCCTGCGCTTCGGAGATGAAGATCTCGAGCAGCTCGGCTTCGATGGCCGCTTCGCCCTGCAGCACTTGCGGCGCGACAGGCTCGGGCGCCGCCGGCTCTGGCGCCGGCGCCGACGGTTCGACGTCGAACGGGGTGTCGCCGGCCACCAGTTTTTCGAACGGCACCTCGCGGAACATGCCCTCGGCCTGGTCGAACGTGAAGCGGTTCTTGGCGGCTTCGAAATTTTGCGCCAGCATGTCGATGAAAAAGCCCAGCGCGCCGACGTTCTGCGCGATGTTCTGCAGCGCGCTAGCGTCGTGATCGGGCGTGCCGGCCTGCGCGGCCAGCGCGCGTACCGCTTCCTTCACGTGCCGCGCCGCGCGCATCGCCGCGTCCTGGTCGAGGATCGCCAGCGCGCCCTGCAGCTGGTGCAGCACCGGATCGATCTGCGCGAGCGCCGGACGGCGGGCCGCATCGGCATAATAATCGTCCAGCACTTTCTCGACCTGGCGCAGGCCGGTCTTCATTTCGCCGGCCAGCACGGCGACGGTCTGGCCCTGCTCGATCTGGCGCGACAGGTCGCCCTGCCATTGCGGCGCGTCGGGCGGCGTTTCGCCGGCGGCCAGCGCCAGCAGGCGGGCGCCTACCACTTCGGCGTGTTCCTCGAAGTCGGCGGGCAGCTGGCGCACCTGGTCGAGGCCATGCTCGACGAACAGCATCGCGGTCGCCATCTCCATGCTGAACTGGTCGCTGCGCCCCGAGGCGATCGAGTCGCTGGCGGCGCGGCCAAGTTCGCGCAGCAGCTGCGCCAGCGCCGGAGCGCCCAGCTGGTCGCTGGCGCCGGCCAGCGTCGCCAGCGCCTGGTTGAAGCTTTCTTCGAGCTTGACGTCGGTGTCGGCCGAGACACGGTCCCAGCCGCTCTTGGTTTCGGCCAGCGCATCCTTGGCGGCCTTGAGCGCGAGCGGGTCGATGCGGCCGTAGCGGCGGCTGTCGTAATCGGGCGGCACCACGCCGGCCAGGCCGTAGGCGCGGCGCAGCAGCTGGGCGCCGGCGCCCGGATTGGTGGCGGCGGCGATGAAGAACAAGGCATCGCGCAGCATCGTTTCGGGCAAACCGCCCTGCCCTTGCGACAGGCGGCGGATCTGCAGGTTGATCAGGCCGAAGAGCTGCTTGACGTACAGGTCGCTGGCGAGCTGGCCGTCGGCGACCAGTTCGGCGAAGCTGCGCATGGCCAGCCAGAAGGTGCGCGCGGGCGCATCCTGCTGCGCCTGTTCGACCAGCGCGATCGCGTCCACCAGCGCCAGCGCGTGGCCGCGCTGCGCTTCCGGCTCGGCGCTTTTGAGGAACGGCAGCAGCGACTTTTCGAAGCGGGCGCGGCAAGCGGCGTAGTCGGGCGCCGCCGGCGCATCGTGCGGCGGCAGCGGCACGCTGACGGACAGGTCGACGAACAGCAGGTCGGACGGATGGATGCGCGGCGCGCCCAGCACTTCCTGCAGCGCGCGGTAATACGGGAACAGGCGCGCCGGCTGCGGCGCGGCGCCGGCCACCAGCTCGTCGAGGTATTCGATGACGGCCTGGTACAGCTCGGCCACCGCGGCGCAGCCGGCGGCGTCGCATTCGAGGCTGCCGTCGCGCATGCGCTCGAGGGCCTGCTCGGCCGCCTGCGTCATCAGGCCGACGCCTTCGACATCGACCATCTGCAGGGCGCCGTGGGCCTGGTGCAGGTGGGTTTTCGCATGCTGCAGCGACGTCGCGCGGGCGTCGGGGCCGCGCCCGGCCGCGTCCTCCAGCGCGGCGCGCGAACGGCCCAGCGCTTCGCGGATTTCGCCGATCACCCAGGACAGCGGCCCGGTATCGAATTGCGCTGCGTGCGAAAAATCTGTCATGTCAGGCGGTCCTTCAGGCGACGACGCGGAAGCGCGACACCGAGTTTTTCAGTTCCTGCGCCAGCATCGACAGCTGGCGAATCGATTGAGCGGTCTGCATGGTGCCGTCCTGGGTATGCTCGGTCACCGACAGGATGTGCTGGATGTTGTGCGCCACGCCGTTGGCGGACGTCGCCTGCAGCTCGGTGGCGAACGAAATCCCCTGAATCAGCTCGGCCAGGCGGTTCGACACACCCGAGATGTCCGACAGCGCGGCGCCGGCGGCGTCCGACAGGCGCGCTCCCTCGACCACGCCCTGGGTCGATTTTTCCATTGCGGCGACGGCGTCGTGGGTGTCGGTCTGAATGGTGCGCACCAGCGCGCCGATCTGCTTGGCCGCTTCGGCGGAGCGTTCGGCCAGGCGCTGCACCTCTTCGGCCACCACCGAGAAGCCGCGTCCCGCTTCGCCGGCCGACGCGGCCTGGATCGCCGCGTTCAGCGCCAGCACGTTGGTCTGCTCGGTAATGTCGGAAATGAGCTCGGTGATCTCGCCGATCTCCTGCGATGATTCGCCGAGGCGCTTGATGCGCTTGGAGGTTTCCTGGATCTGCTCGCGGATCTCGTGCATGCCCTTGATGGCGTTTTCCACCGCGGTCGAGCCCTGGTGGGCCGCCGCCACCGACTGGCGCGCCACTTCGGCCGATTCGTTGGCCGACTTCGAGACGTCGTTGATTTCGCCGGCCATCTTGAGCACCGTGGCGGAGGCGTCCTCGATCTCGCGCGACTGCTGCTGGGTGGCGGTGAGCAGGTCGCTGGAGATGTTCTGGGCGTGGGTGGAGGCCGCCGTCACCTGCTCGGCGGTAGTGGTGACGCGTTCGACCAGCCCGCGCAGCTCTTCGACCGTGTAGTTGACCGAGTCGGCGATGGCGCCGGTGATGTCTTCGGACACGGTGGCATGCACCGTCAGGTCGCCGTCGGCCACTTCCTGCAGTTCGTTCATCAGGCGCAGAATCGCCGCCTGGTTCTGGTCGTTGGTGGCCTTGGCTTCTTCTTCCTTTGCCTGCGACAGCAGGCGCAGCGCCTCGGCCTCTTCGCGGCGGCTGTCGGCGCCGCGGGTGCGGTTGCGCGAATCCTGCAGCATCACGCGGCTGATGCTGCCGGCCACGGCGAGGGTGAAGATGGACGACACCACCATCAGCCAGAACCACGAGTCGGTCGAGTCCTGGTTGTTGCGGTAGCTCGCCTGCACGCCCGAGAGCAGCTTGCGGATCTCTTCGTTCTCGAAGAAGATCGACTGCTCGGCGCCCTTGGCGGCGGTGAAGCGCGGCAGGTTGTCGAGGATCGAGGCGACCAGCTTCTGGTAGACGTCGAAGCGGGCCTTGATGGCGACCAGCCGGGCGCGCGTGTCGGCATCGCTGGCGGCGGTCAGGCCGAGCACCGCGCTGCCGTTGAGGAAGCCGTCGATGGTGGTGCGCACGGTGCCGGTGTCGCGTCCGAGCTGGAAGGCGGTGTCGGCGCGGATGCCGCCGGAGGTGAGGAACTCGCTGGCGCTGCGCGAGAGGCGCTGGGTCAGCATCATCATGCGGCCGATCGCGGCCAGTTCGCGGGCGCTGCCGCCGCGCTGCACTTTTTGCGACAGCAGTTCGTCGGTCATGGTGAGCAGTTCGGGCGAGAGCGTGTCGAGCTGGCGCAGCGTGCTCTTGAAGCCGACCAGCTCGGTCTTCATCTTGAGGATGGTGCCGGCGGCGTTGTCCGAGCTGACCCACTTGGCGCGCGCGTCGGCAAGCGCGCGGGCCATGCCGGCCGACGGAGCCGGGATGCGCTGGCCGGACGAATAGCCTCCGCGCGAGAGCAGATTGAGGTCGCCGGTGAGGGCGATGCGGCTCTCGTCGAGCTGGACGAAGGCTTCGGGGCTGCCCTGGATCGCGTTCGGCGCCGCCTTGCCGACCCGCTGCGAGTGCATCAGGGCGTCACTGGCGATCTGGGTCTGGGCCGACGCCATCACGTTGGTGGCGGCGTTCTGCCACAGCGCGACGATGGTGAGCAGGATGCCGACGGCGAAGGTGACGAGCAGGATGCGCAGCTGGCGCGCCAGCGACAGGTGGCCGATCAGGGGCAGCTGCAGTTCCTGCGCCTCCCGGGCGGCGCCGCCTGGCGCGCCCTTGCGGCCCATGATGCCGCCCAGGCTGAGCGGGCCGGCGGCATCGTCGGCGCCGGCCGACGGCGGCGCGGGCGCATCGTCGGCCCGCAGCGGCGCCGGCGCGGCCACCGGGCGCGGGCCGAACTGGGTATCGGGCGAAGTCAGCGCGACCTCGTGCTCGGGTTTGCCCTTCGGCGAAAAACCCATTGACAGTTTCGACGCGAATCCCATTCCAGCTCCCAGTCCCTAAGGTATGACCACTTGATGATTTGTTTGTTCAGGCGCCGACGTGGAGGAAGCGCTCGTCGGCCACCAGCGCAGCCAGGTCGAGCGCGATCCAGTCGTTGCCGTCGGCGTCGCGCAGGTACTCGCCGGCTGTTTCCATCGCGCCGGCGTGGCGCAGGCCGTACACGCGCGCCACCAGCAGGCCGCAGTTAAATCCGAGGCCGCCGGCAAAGGTGACGATGCGGCTGTCGGCGCTGGCCGGCGTGTCGCCCAGGCCCAGGTAGCGCGCCAGGTCGATCACGCCCACCAGGTTGCCGCGGATGTTGGACAGGCCCAGGTACCAGGGCTGCGTCAGCGGCACGGCGGTCACCGGCGGCACGGTGACGATTTCGCCGGCCTGGGTCAGGTCGAGCAGGTAGCGCTCGGCGCCGATCATCACCCCCAGCTGGTTGACGCGGGCGCCGCTGTTGGCGCGCGCCGCCTGCATCCGCTCGAGCAGCTGCACCTGGTACTGGCGCAGGCGGCTGCGACGGCCGGCGGCGTCGATGCGCGCCGGGGCCGGGGCGGCGGAGTAGCTGGGGCTCATGTCAGGCGACGTCCAGGGCTAAGCCGAGGGTGGCGATCTTTTCGAGCAGCGCGGCCGGATCGACCGGCTTGACCAGGTAGCCGCGCGCGCCCTGGCGCAGGCCCCAGATGCGGTCCGTTTCCTGGTTCTTGCTGCTGCAGATGATAATCGGGACGTTGGCCAGCTCAGGGTCGCGCGCGATCGAGCGCGTCACCTGGAAGCCGTTCGCGCCGGGCATCACCACGTCCATCAGAATGAGCTGCGGCTTCTGGGCCTTGATCTGGGCCAGCGCCTCCTCGCCGTTTTCGGCGGTGGTGACGGAGAAGCCGTTCCTGGTCAGGATGTCGGAAAGGTAGTAGCGCTCGGTGGGGGAGTCGTCGACGATGAGGATGTTTTGTATGGCCACGTGGCGCTCCGGTTGTTGTCTGGGTCAGGCCAGGGCGGCCGTGTGTTCGCGCACGGCCGCCAGCAGGCTGTCCTTGCTGAACGGTTTAGTGAGGTAGGCGGAAGAACCGACCATGGCGCCGCGGGCGCGGTCGAACAGGCCGTCCTTGGACGAGAGCATCAGCACGGGAGTGGCGTGGAAACGCGCGCTTTTCTTGATCAGCGCGCAGGTCTGGTAGCCGTCGAGGCGCGGCATCAGGATGTCGCAAAAAACCAACGCCGGGTGGTGGTCGTTGATCTTTGCCAGCGCGTCGAAGCCGTCGTCGGCCAGCACGACCTGGTAGCCGGCCTGGGTCAGGAAGATCTCGGCGGAGCGGCGAATGGTGCTGCTATCGTCGATCACCATGATCTTCAAGCCGGTGGATTGCTGCGGGTTCGTCATAGTTAGTTCACTTCAACATGAATCAGCACGATACCATAGGGCAAGACTTGTGTGCGTTAAATGTTGCAGTGAATCAACTACGACGTCAACTCTTATTTCGTCGCTGTTAGATCGTGGTCATTTCGAAGTCGTCCTTGCGGGCGCCGCACTCCGGGCAAGTCCAGTTCATCGGCACGTCGGCCCAGCGGGTGCCGGGGGCGATGCCTTCGTCGGGCAGGCCGGCCGCCTCGTCGTATACCCAGCCGCAGATCAGGCACATCCAGGTTTGAAAGGGGACTGTCGCCTGCGTCGTTTCATTGCTGCTCACGTTGTGAATCCTTCTATCTAGTAAAATGCCGAATCAGGTATCTTAATCTACCCGCCGTGCAAAACCAAACATCTCCCCTCATATTAACCTTCGGTGTTTCCGACCCGGTCGGCGCGACCGGCATCCAGGCCGACCTGGCCGCATTTTCGGCGTTCGGCTGCCATGGCCTGTCGGCCATCACAGGGCTGCTCATCGCTGATACCGCGCGCGTCGAAGACCTCGATGAAATCGACGCCGACGCGGTCGTCGACCAGGCCCGGGTGCTGCTCGAGGACATGCCGGTGGCCGCCTTCAAGGTCGGCGCACTGGCCAGCATCGAACAGGCCTCGGCGATCGCCGAAATCGTCTCCGACTACCCGGACGTGCCGCTGGTGGTCGACCCGTTCCTGTCCAGCCTTCCCGATTCGGGACTGGCCGACGACGACATGCTGATGGCGATCCGCCAGATCCTGGTGCCGCAGGCGACCGTGCTGCTGCTGTCGCAGGTCGAACTGGCGCGCATGGCCGAGACCTGGCGCGAAGGCGGCGCCGGCGACATGCTGGCCGCGGACGTGGCCGAACTGACCGGCATGGGCTGCCAGCTGGTGCTGGTGACGTGCACGGGGGCGGCCGGCAAGGGCGATGCGGCAACCATCACCAACACACTGTTCGACGAAAACGGCGTGGTGGAGTCGTTCAGCTTCGCCCATTTCGCCGGGCCGTTCGTCGGCGCCGGCAGCACCATGTCGGCAGCGCTGGCAGCGCTGCTGGCGCAAGGCCTGGCGCCGCTGGAGGCGGTACGCGCGGCGCAGGAATACACCCACGGCGCACTGGCCAATGCGCAGCGCTTCGGCATGGGCAAGCTGGTGCCGAACAAATTCTTCCGGGCGGCGCCGTTTGGCGCTGCCTGAGCCTCGATTCTTCCTCACGCTTTTCGACTCTCCCAACCATGACTACTGCTTCCAGCTCCCAAAACGACATCCTGTTCGCGCGCGCCCAACTCACCACGCCGGGCGGGGTCAATTCGCCCGTGCGCGCGTTCAAATCGGTGGGCGGCACGCCTCGTTTCATCACGCGCGCCGAGGGCCCGTACTTCTGGGACGCCGACGGCAAGCGCTACATCGACTACATCGGCTCGTGGGGCCCGGCGATCGTCGGCCACGCCCACCCGAAGGTGGTCAAGGCGGTGCAGGACGCCGCCGCGCGCGGCCTGTCGTTCGGCGCGCCGACCCTGGGCGAAGTGGAGATGGCCGAGGAGATCTGCAAGCTGGTGCCGTCGATCGAGCAGGTGCGGCTGGTGTCGTCCGGTACCGAGGCGACCATGAGCGCGCTGCGCCTGGCGCGCGGCGCCACCGGCCGCGACAAGATCGTCAAGTTCGAAGGCTGCTACCACGGCCACGCCGATTCGCTGCTGGTGAAGGCCGGCAGCGGCCTGCTCACCTTCGGCAACCCGACCTCGGCCGGCGTGCCGGAGGACTTCGTCAAGCACACGCTGGTGCTCGACTATAACAACGTGGCGCAGCTCGAAGACGCCTTCGAATCGATGGGCGACACCATCGCCTGCGTGATCGTCGAGCCGGTGGCCGGCAACATGAACCTGATCCGCGCCACGCCGGAATTCCTCGGCGCGATGCGCAAGCTTTGCACCGAACATGGCGCCATCCTCATTTTCGACGAAGTGATGTGCGGCTTCCGGGTCGGCCTGGGCGGCGCCCAGGAACTGTACGGCATCACGCCGGACCTGACGGCGCTGGGCAAGGTGATCGGCGGCGGCATGCCGGTCGCCGCGTTCGGCGGCAGCGCGGAACTGATGCACAACATGGCGCCGATCGGCGCGGTCTACCAGGCCGGCACGCTGTCGGGCAACCCGGTGGCGGTGGCGGCCGGCATGGCCACGCTGGCGCTGGTGCAGGAACCGGGCTTCTACGAGAACCTGTCAAGCCAGGCGGCCAAGCTGGTGGCGGGCCTCACCGACGCAGCCAAGGAAGCGGGCGTCACCTTCTGCGCCGATTCGGTGGGCGGCATGTTCGGCATGTACTTCAGCCACAACATCCCGGCCAGCTACGGCCAGATGATGGCGGGCGATAAGTCGCGCTTCAACGCTTTTTTCCACGGCATGCTCGACGAAGGCGTGTACTTCGCGCCGGCCGCCTTCGAAGCGGGCTTCGTCTCGGCGATGCACGACGACGCCGTGATCGAAGAGACGGTGGCGGCGGCGCGGCGCGTGTTCGCCAAGCTGGCCTGAAGCGAAACTTAACAGTGACCACGGCCGGCATTTCGATGCGCCGGCCGTGATACACTGCGCCCCAAAATGAACATCCCCGACCACATAACACTGCTGCCGCCGCGCTAAGCCCTCCTCCCGGGATGGCCGCGCCGCAGCCGCGCGCGAGCCATTCATGAATTTCATCAGTCGCCTCACGGACAACGCCACCCTCAAAGCCCTCGGGCCGGGCCTGATCACGGGCGCGGCCGACGACGACCCGTCCGGCATCGCCACCTACTCGCAGGCCGGCGCCCAATTCGGCTTCAATACCTTGTGGACGCTGGTGCTGACGTACCCGTTCATGGTCGGCATCCAGCTGGTGTCGGCGCGCATCGGCCGCGTTACCGGGCGCGGGCTGGCGGCCAACATCCGCCGCGCGTACTCGCCGTGGCTGCTCTACAGCGTGGTGCTGCTGCTGCTGGTGGCGAACGTGATCAACATCGCCGCCGACATCGCGGCCATGGGCGAAGCGGCGCGGCTGGTGACGGGGGTCGGCTCGGCCCACCTGTACTCGTTCGGCTTCGGCGTGTTGTGCCTGTCGCTGCAGGTGTTCATGCCGTATGCGACCTACGTGCGCTACCTGAAGTGGCTGACCCTGGGCCTGCTGGCGTACGTGGGTACCGCGTTCGCGGTCAAGCTGCCGTGGCTGGAGATCCTGCGGCGCACCGTATGGCCGGACTTCACGTTTACCAAGGAGTCGGTGGCGCTGATCGTGGCCATCTTCGGCACCACCATCTCGCCCTACCTGTTCTTCTGGCAGGCTTCGCAGGAAGTCGAGGAGATCCGCGCCGACGGCAGCGCCAGGTCGCTGCGCAAGCGGCCGAAGGACGCGCTGGTGCAGCTGCGCCGGATCAAGAAGGACACCTTCATCGGCATGGGGTTTTCCAACCTGGTGGCCTACTTCATCATCCTGACGACGGCGGCGACGCTGGGCGCGCACGGCATCACCACGATCCAGACGTCGGCGCAGGCGGCCGAGGCGCTGCGGCCGGTGGCCGGCGAATTCGCCTTCCTGCTGTTCGGGCTGGGGATCATCGGCACCGGCCTCCTGGCGGTGCCGGTGCTGGCCGGGTCGGCCGCCTACGCGGTGACCGAAAGCTTCCACCTGAAAAACGGGCTGGACCTGAAGGCGATCGAGGCGCAGGAGTTCTACGGCATCATCGCGCTGGCGACCATCGGCGGCATGCTGCTCAATTTCGCGCCGATCGACCCGATCAAGGCGCTGGTGCTGTCGGCGCAGATCAACGGCGTGATCGCGGTGCCGATCATGACGGTGATGATGATGCTGGCGCACAACCGCAAGATCATGGGGCAGTTCACGCTGTCGCGCCGGCATACGATCATCGGCTGGCTGGGGGTGGCGGTGATGCTCGTCGCGGTGGTGGCGATGTTCGCGACGATGTAGGCGAGAAACGAAAAGCTGGTGTCAGGTCTGACATTCGTACATTTGAAAAATGAAATGTCCGAATGTCAGACCTGACACCAGCTTTCTGCCGTGGAAATGTCCGAATGTCAGACCTGACACCAGCTTTGGGGCTACTTGAGCCAGCCGCGGCGGCGGAAGTACCAGAACGGGGCGATCGCGCTGGTGATCATCAGGGCCAAGGCGAACGGGTAGCCGAACGACCAGTCCAGCTCCGGGAACCAGTGCTTGAAGTTCATGCCGTAGATGCTGGCGATCAGGGTCGGCGGCAGGAAGGCCACCGACGCCACCGAGAAGATCTTGATGATCTTGTTCTGGTTGATGTTGATGAAGCCGACCGTGGCGTCCATCAGGAAGTTGATCTTGTCGAACAGGAAAGAGGTGTGGCCGTCGAGCGATTCGATGTCGCGCAGGATCTGGCGCGCTTCCTCGAACTGCTCGGCATTGAGCAGGCGGCCGCGCATCAGGAAGCTGACCGCGCGGCGCGTGTCCATCATGTTGCGGCGGATGCGGCCGTTCAAGTCTTCCTCGTGGGCGATCGAGTTCAGCGCCGCCGCTGCATCCTGGTCGGTGAATTCTTCCTGCAGCACCCGGCCCGACACTTCCTCGAGATTCTGGTAGATGCCTTCGAGCGCATCGGCGGAATACTCGGCGTCGGTGGCGTACAGGTCGAGCAGCACGTCCATGTAGTCGGCGATCGAGCCGGGCCGCGAACGGGCGCGCATGCGCACCAGGCGAAATACCGGCAGGTCGTCGGTGTGCACCGAGAACAGCATCTTGCGCGCCAGGATGAAGGCGACGGTGACGATGCGCGACGGGCCGTCGTCTTCTTCGAGCAGGAAGTCGGTGCGCAGGTGCAGGTCGCCATTTTCCGCCTCGTAATAGCGGGCCGATGCCTCGATGTCCTTGACTTCGTCTTCGCCCGGCAAAATGACGCCGTAGATGGCCTTGACCCAGGCGCGCTCGTCGTCGTTGGGATCGGTCAGGTCGACCCAGACCGGCTCGACGTTTTCCAGATCCTCGCGTGTTTCGATGGGAACCTGGTTGAGCCGGCCATTTTGTAGGACAAATACATTGATCATGCGTTTTCTCGGCCGGATTCAAAACAGCGCAAGTGTACTCGCAAGGACAGCCCCAAGTCACCTCGGAAACAACAATTTGACCTCAGCGCAGCTGTTTTTCGATGATTTTGTCGATCGCAGGGTCCGAGGTCGCGCTGGCTTTCTCCGCAGCCGGCGCCTTCGGCGGCTCGAAGCCGCGGGTGTCGGTGATGCGGATGGCCTTGCTGGTCTTGTTGTTGTCGAGGCAATCGGTGTTGGAGATAACGGTCTTGCCGGCGATGACGCATTTGCGCAGCGCGCCGCCGCCCTCGCCTGCCGGCGCGGCGCCGACCGCCTTGCGCGCCGCATCGATCGAGGCCGGGGCGGCGCCGGTGACCGTGGCGAGCGCCTCGGCAAAGAGGTTGCGCTCGTAGCGCATCGACCAGATCGCCGCCATGGCCAGCGCCGCCAGCGCGGCGGAGGCGACGGCTACCCAGACCAGATTGAGTACCCCGCGTTGGCGTGCGATCATCGTCGGCTCCTTCATATTCGTCACGGCAGCTCGGCCGAATTCATGCGCATCATGATCAGCGTGGTGCGGCGCGCCAGGTAGTTGGTGTCGCGATGGCGGTCGTAGTAGCGCGGGTTGGGCAGCATCACCGCCAGGCGGGCGGCCTGCGCCGCGCTCAGGCCGGCGGCCGGCACGCCGAAATAATGGCGCGCCGCCGCTTCGGCGCCGAACACGCCGCGGCCGAATTCGACCACGTTGAGGTAGATTTCAAGGATGCGCTCCTTGCTCATCACGGTCTCGAGCATGAAGGCGATCGCCAGCTCCTGGCCCTTGCGCAGGTAGCTGCGCGAGCCCGACAGGAACAGGTTCTTGGCCAGCTGCTGGGTGATGGTGGAGCCGCCGCCGACCACCTTCTGCTTCTTGTTGTTCTTGGCGTAGGCTTTTTCCAGCGCCAGCCAGTCGACGCCGTCGTGGACGATGAAGTTGGCGTCCTCGGAGGCGATCACGGCGCGCTTGAGGTTGGCGGAGATGGCGCCGTAAGGCACCCACTTGTGCTCGAGCACCGCTTTCGGGTTCTTTTCGCGCAGCGAACTCAACTGTGCATCCATGAAGCTCGTCATCGACGGATTGAAGCGCGACCACCAGCAGATCTGCGCGAAGAAATACAGCTGCAGCAGCAATACCAGCAGGATCGGGCCGAGCACGATCCATTTGAGCCAGCGGCGACCGCCTTTTTTGCCGGCCTTCCTCATGCGGCGCGCATGGCTGCCAGCAGCGCGGCCGTCTGCGGGCGCACGCCGCGCCAGACGAAGAACGCTTCGGCGGCCTGCTCGACGAGCATGCCGAGGCCGTCACGGGTGGTCGCGCCGAGGCTGGCTGCGAACTGCATGAAGGGGGTGGGGTCGGCCGCGTACATCATGTCGAGCGCCAGCGTACCCGGGCCGAACACGGCGGCGGGAAGCGGCGGCAGGTCGCCGGCCAGGCTGGACGAGGTGGCGTTGACGACGATGTCGAAGCGGCCATCGAGCGCGGCAAATTCGCAGGCGGACACCGGCACGCCGTGGCTGCCGAAGGTCGCCGCCAGCGCGTGGGCGGTGGCGGCGGTGCGGTTGGCGATGACGAGTTCGCGCGGGCCGTGCTGCAGCAGCGGCAGGATGACGCCGCGGGCGGCGCCGCCGGCGCCGACGAGCAGGATGCGGGCGCCGGCAATCGGCACGCCGGCGTTGCGCGTGATGTCGGCCACCAGGCCGGCGCCATCGGTGTTGTCGCCGGCGATGCCGGCAGCGGTGAAGTTCAAGGTATTGACGGCGCCGGCGGCGCGCGCGCGCTCGCTGAGCGTATCGGCCAGCGCGGCGGCCTCGAGCTTGAAGGGCACGGTGACGTTGGCGCCTTTATACCCCTTGGCGACGAGCTCGCGCACGGTGGCGGTGAAGGCGCCGAGGGGCACCAGGCAGCGTTCGTAGTCGAGCTGCTGGCCGGTCTGGCGGGCGAATTCGGCGTGGATGGCGGGCGACTTGCTGTGCGCGATCGGGTTGCCGATGACACAATAGCGGTCGATCACAGCGCGCCTCCCAGGTTCGCCTTCAAGGTTTCTTCGCGCGTGAAGTTAAAGCGGGTGATGATGACCCAGACATCATCCTTGTCGGACGACAGCATGTTCTTCGGGAAGGGGCCGAAGGGCGCGGAGCGGCGCACGATGGCCAGCGCGGCCTTGTCGAGTGCCGGGTTGCCGGAGCTCTTGCGCACCTTGACGCCCTCGTCCTTCACGTAGATGGTGCCGTCCTGGAAGATCGGGATTTCAAGGATCAGTTCGCCGTACAGCTTTTTCCCGTTGACCTGCGGGAAATTGAGCGTGCCGATTTCCTCGACCCGTTTCTGCATCGTCTTGTAATAGATCGCGTAACCCACTTCCTGGGTGCTCGGCGAGATGAAGGTCTTCTTCGGGCGCTTGTTCTCGTCCTGAATGCGGGCACTGATTTCGGCGGTGGCGCGGGCCAATGCCTTGGTCGCGGCGAGGTCATCGGTGCCGGTGCGGGCCGGATCGGGCTTGTCTTTTTCGGTGACGGGCGGCGCCTTGTAGTGGGCGTTGCGCGCCTGCGTGAGCATGGCTTCCTGCTGCGCCAGCAATTCGGCGATGCGCAGCTGGGCGGCCTTGACGCTGTCGCCGTTCTCGATCTTGCGCAGGTCCGGCAGGGGCGACTGTGCGCGGCCGGATTCCTGCTGGCCGCCGCCGTCGAGATTGGCCTGGGCCAGCGCGTCAGCCTTGATCGGCCGCTTGGCGTGCTTGGCGTTGACGAGGATCACCTCGAGGCCCGGATCGGCCGGTTCGAGCTTGAAGGCATCGGGCGCAACGAACCGCACCGCCAGCAATGCCGCATGGGCCAGCACCGAAAAGGCGATGGCGACCATCATGGAACGGTTTTCTAATAAAGACTTCACGCGGTACCGGGCTTCGAATATTGAATTACAGAATGCTGAATTCTAACCCGTCGCCCCGGGGTCAGTGCCGACAATCGGACATTTTGTCTCGCGGCAAGTACAAACGCCGGTGTCAGGTCTGACATTCGGACAATTTGTCCGAATGTCAGACCTGACACCAGCTTGTGACACTGGCAAGCTAAGCCGGCG
>JBBRXM010000029.1:0-58039 GCA_038248405.1 Burkholderiales bacterium | reverse complement strand
GCGAGTTCGCCATCAACCGCGACCGCCTGATGCTCAACGGCCGGCCCTATCCGCTGCGGATGGTGCTCGACCAGGGCTATTGGCCGGAAACGTTGATGACGGCGCCGTCGGACGAGGCGCTGCGCCGCGACGTCGAGCTGGCCAAGGCGATGGGCTTTAACGGCGTGCGCAAACACCAGAAGATCGAGGATCCGCGCTACCTGTACTGGGCCGACAGGCTGGGCCTGCTGGTATGGGAAGAGATGCCGTCGGCCTACCGCTTCAGCCCGCAGGCGATCACGCGCCTGGTGCGCGAATGGACCGAAGCGATCGAGCGCGACTACAGCCACCCCTGCATCATCGTCTGGGTGCCGTTCAACGAATCGTGGGGCGTGCCGAACCTGACCGCGATCCAGGCCCACCGCAACGCCGTCGAGGCGCTGTACCACCTGACCAGGACGCTCGACTCGACGCGGCCGGTGATCGGCAACGATGGCTGGGAAGCGTCGGCCACCGACATCCTCGGCATCCACGACTACGACTGCGACCCGGCCAGGTTGCGCACGCGTTACGAAGTGACCGACCCGGTACGCACGCTGTTCGACCAGCGCCGCCCGGGCGGACGCATCCTGACGCTGGACGGCTTCCCGCACCGCGGCCAGCCGATCGTGCTCACCGAGTTCGGCGGCATCGCCTTCGACAAGTCGACGCCGGACGGTCACACCTGGGGCTATTCGCGCGCCAATTCGGAAGAAAGTTTTTACAAGCTGTACCGCAGCCTGCTCGAGGTCGTCAACACCACCTTCATGTTCAGCGGTTTTTGCTACACCCAGTTCGCCGACACGTTCCAGGAGGCCAATGGCCTGCTGTGCGCCGACCGGACGCCCAAGATCCCACTCGAACAGATCAGCGCGGCGACGCGCAATGTCCGGCTCGAGGAGTGATGTCTTTCTCAACAGTTTGCCCCGCCAGGGCCGAAAGGATTATAGATGCCTAAGATTATTGTGTTTTGCCACCTGCGCTGGGATTTCGTCTTTCAACGTCCGCAGCAGCTGCTGACCCGTCTGGCCGAGCATTACCAGATCATCATGGTGGAAGAGCCGATCTTCCACGAAGGCAGCAATTACCTCAAGAAGACGGTGGTCGCGCCGAACGTGACGGTGTGCCAGCCCTACACCTCGTCGCACGCGGCCGGTTTCCACGACGACCAGATTCCGCTGCTCAAGCCCCTGTTGGCCGAGCTGGCCAGTGACGGCGAAGATCCGGTGGTGTGGCTGTACACGCCGATGGCGCTGCCGCTGGTACAGGGCCTGCACCCGGCGCTGGTGGTGTACGACTGCATGGACGAGCTGGCCGCCTTCAAGAACTCGCCGAAGCAATTGCTGCAGCGCGAAACGGCCTTGCTCGGCATGGCCGACCTGGTCTTCACGGGCGGGCCGAGCCTGTATGAAGCGAAGCGCGAGCGCCACGGCAACGCCCACTGCTTCCCCAGCAGCGTCGACGCCGCCCACTTCGGCAAGGCGCTCGACCGCGCCACCAGCCATCCGGCCCAGGACGCCACCGGCGGACCGCGGCTGGGCTTTTTCGGCGTCATCGACGAGCGTTTCGACATCGACATGCTGACCGCGCTGGCCGACGCCCGTCCCAGCTGGCAGCTCGTCATGGTCGGCCCGGTCGTCAAGATCGATCCGGCCAGCCTGCCGCAACGCGCCAACATCCACTATCTGGGCCAGCGCTCCTATGACGACTTGCCGCAGTTCCTGGCCGGCTGGGACGTCTGCCTGCTGCCGTTCGCACTGAACGAATCGACCAGGTTCATCAGCCCGACCAAGGTGCTCGAATACATGGCGGCCGAACTGCCGATCGTCTCTACCCCGATCACCGACGTCGTGGTGCCGTACGGCCACGTGGTGGCCATCGCCGACACGCCCGAAGCATTTATCGCCGCCTGCGACGCCGCGCTGGCGATGACGGCCGAACAAAAAGCGAGGATGGTCGAGGAGATGCGCGCCATCGTCGCCAACACCTCGTGGCAGAACACCGCCGACCGCATGCGCGCGCTGATCGAGACGACGCCGCGCGCCTCGGCCGTGCGGGCGCTGGCGGCTTCGCCGGACAGCTTTGCCGCCGGCGGCGCCGTGGTCAATCCGCTGCGCTCGCAGGCTGCGCTGCAGACGGTGTCGTGCGTCATCGTCGGCGCCGGCCCGACCGGCCTGTCGGCCGCCTACCACCTGGGCGCGGACGCGCTGCTGCTTGAGCGTAACCCGACCGTGGGCGGCTGGTGCCGTTCCATCGAAGACAACGGTTTCACCTTCGATTGCGCCGGCCACATCATGTTCTCCAACGACCCGTACGTGCTCAAGCTGTACGACAAGCTGCTCGGCACCAACATGCACTGGCAGAACCGCGAAGCCTGGGTCTACAGCAAGAACGTGTTTACCCGCTATCCCTTCCAGGGCGCGCTGTATGGCCTGCCGCCCTACGTCATCAAGGAATGCATCGTCGGCGCCATGGAAGCGCGCTTCGGCACGCTCGGCCAGGAAAAACCCGCTGCCGCCAACGGCGCCAGGTGCGAGCCCTCGGCGGTGGAAGACTGCTGCGCCGACGGCACTGTCGAGATCGCCAATGGAGCGGCCGCGCAGCCGGGCGAAGTGAAGAACTTCGAACAGTTCATCTACAAGGTGTGGGGCGCCGGCATTGCCAAGCACTTTGCCATTCCGTACAACAAAAAGTTGTGGACGGTGCCGCTGACGGAAATGGAAACGTCGTGGCTGGGCGGGCGCGTGCCGCTGCCTGACCTCGAAGAAATCATCGAAGGAGCGCTCGAGCCGGTCGGCAAGCCGATGGGCCCGAACGCGCGCTTCGGTTATCCGATCAGGGGCGGCTTCCAGGCGCTGATGAACGGCTTCCTGCCGCATATCCGGGGCAAGATCGAACTGAACGCCGACGTCGTCGGGCTGCTGCCGCAGGAGCACCTGATCGCGCTGGCCGACGGCCGCCGCTTCCGCTACGACGACCTGATCAGCACGATGCCGCTGCCGGAGCTGATCAAGCTGATCGGCGACGCCGCGCCGGACTACGTGCAGGAAGCTGCCCGTGGGCTGAAGCACATCTCGATTCGCAACGTCAACATCGGTATCGACCGCGAGAACGTCACCGACAAGCACTGGATCTACTACCCGGAAGATTCGATCTTCCACCGCATCTTCGTGCAGGGCAACGCCAGCAAGGAGTGCAACGCACCGGGTGGCTTCGGTTTCACCTGCGAGATCTCGTACTCGCCGTGGAAGCCGCTGCCGGTCGACCACGACGAGCTGATCCGCCTGGCGATCGCCGATTGCATCAAGGTCGGCATGATCCGTCCGGACGACAAGATCCTGGCCGCCAACGAAATCGACATGCCTTACGCGTACGTGGTGTATGACCATGCCCGCGCGAAGAACGTCGAGACCTGCAAGGCCTGGCTGGCGCAGCACGACATCATGCTGTCGGGCCGCTACAGCGAGTGGGAATACTACAACTCCGACCACGCCTTCCTGGCGGGCAAAAAAGCCGCCGAGAAAATCCTGGAAAACGGCGCGGCGCGCACGCCGGCCAAAGCCGAGTCGTAACCTGGCGTTAATGCAGCATGGGGCCACCTTCGGGTGGCCTTTTCACTTGTTCGGGGTGGTAACAACGCAACTGAGCAAAAGTTTTATTAATCGAAGGGCTATGACCACGAGGTTAGAATAGGCGCTACCAATTAACCTGGCATTTTGCGACCTAGAACACCTTATGCGTCGAAATACATGAAGATTTCTCGAACCGCTCTGATTGCAATTTGCCTGATATCGCACATCCCGTCCGCGCTTGCTGTCGAGGTTAAACTGAGCGCAGCCTTTGAGAAGTGCATTGCCAAAGCTGGTGCTGTTGACCCGGCGGTTCTGGAGTGCATCGGTAATGAACACGAAGTGCAAGACCGGAGGCTTAACTCAAGCTATAAAGCCCTCATGGCGAAAATTGGCGCTCCGCGCAAGAAACAACTACAGGAATCCCAGCGATTATGGCTCAAGTATGTGGAAGCGAATTGCGACTTCTACTACGACCCGAACGGTGGTACCTCGGCACGGATGATGTCAGCCCAATGTTCTGTTGATGCTCGAGCACAGCGCGCGGGAGAGTTAGAAGATTTGGCGAAGTGGAACTAAAGCATGACCATCAGTTCCCGATGATTTGTTGGCGACCCAGGCTTGTTCATGTGAAAACGGCACCGTGGATTCCCGGTGCCGCTTCGTTGTCGCGTCGGCTGTCTGCCGGCCAGGCCGGCACTGTGTTACTGGGCGCGTTTCTTGCGGCGCGCGAAACCGAGTCCAACAATTCCCAGACCCAGCAGGGCGAACGAGCCAGGTTCCGGTACATGGACGACGTCGTTGTCGGCGTAAGTGCGGAACGTCAAGTCAAACGACGAATACGCCGATTCCGAGTCAAAATACAGCGTATTGCCATCGCCATAGTTGTTGCGGCCATAGGAGGCTACGACCGAGTTGGTCGCCTGGATAATCAAAAAATATTGATCGCCAGCCGTCAGCGCCGCGGGGGTGAAGAAGACATCGACCCATCCCGAATTGCGGTTGATGTTGGCGGCGGTGCCCGTCGCGACCAATCCGGTTGGGGCGCCGTTGTTGTAGTTACTGTAGATGGACAGGGTCACCGTTCCGTTGCTGCCGTCGCCGTAACCAGGATCAACGAAAAAGCCGGCCCCGGAAATATTGGAATTATCCTGTCGAAACGACTGCCCGCAATGAAATTGATCGTTGAGGAAGCAAAAACCTGCAAGAGACTCCGGGTTTTGCTGATCAATAATCGGCGCTGCCATGGCGGATAGCTGGAATACGGCGGCGAGGCACGCCAGGACAACCTTGAAAGTTTGCTTCATCTCGATCCCTTTGAGGTTATTTAAACGAATACTGATGTTAAGCAATTACCGCGCCAGATATTTATTTTCTTGTAATAACAAAGGCTTAGGAATTTTAAGTTGGAACTAGAGATGTTGGCTGTAAGTTTTTCCGACACGCAATTATTTTTGTTTCCCGCCACTCGATCGCGCCTCAGGGCTTTCAAACCTGGTTCTGCATGTGGTTGGCGCGATCTGGACACGCTCTTGTCCGATTTGGCAGGTGAACGTCTGGCTGGCTTGGCTGCGCGTTGTTGCGATAACCTTCAGGCTTGGCCCGATAATGCTGCGACCGGCGCGCTGCGCGCATGGACGAGAACCCAGCGGCGTTAATCGGCGCCGATCATTTCACCGCTCCCAGGTACGCACTCATCGGCCGCGACGGCATACAATGGACGTTTTCGACGAGGGCGTTTTTTCCTATGCCTACGATCAATACCGCAATCACGCAGGCGCCGTTCGGCGCGCTCGCCGACGGCACCCCGGTCAGCCTGTTCACGCTCACCAACGCCGATGGCCTCACCGCGAAGATCAGCGATTTCGGCGGCATCATCACCGAACTTCACACCCGCGACCGCGACGGCATGCTGGGCGACATCGTGCTCGGTTTCGACCAGCTCGCCCCCTATCTGGACGAACCGCCGTACTTCGGCGCGCTGATCGGGCGCTACGCCAACCGCATCGCCGGCGGCCGCTTTTCGCTCGACGGCACCACCTACCAGCTCGACGTCAACAACGGCCCCAACCACCTGCATGGCGGCCGGGTAGGGCTGCACAACGTCATGTGGGACGCCGCCGTGGAAGGGCGCGTGCTGGTGCTGCGGCGGCGCTGCCCGGCCGGGCTGCAGGGCTACCCCGGCACGCTCGATGTCACCGCCACCTACCAGCTGAGCGACGACAACGAGCTGATCCTGCGGATGGATGCCTCCACCGATGCCGCCACGCCGGTCAACCTGACCCAGCACAGCTACTTCAACCTGTCCGGCGAGGGCGACATCCTCGGACACGAACTGACCATTTTCGCCGGCGCCTACACACCGGTCGACGAGACGCTGATCCCCACCGGCGCCATCGCGCCCGTGGCCGGCACCCCGTTCGACTTTCGCACGCAGCGGCCGATTGGCGAACGCATCGGCGCACCCGACCCGCAGCTGCGCTACGCCGGCGGCTACGACCACAATTTCGTGCTCGACCAGCCTGGCGTGGCGGCGCGCCTGCGCGATCCGGGTTCGGGCAGGGTGCTCGAACTGTTCACGGTCGAGCCAGGCGTGCAGTTCTACAGCGGCAACTTCCTCGACGGTTCGCTGGCCGGCAAGGGGCGCGTGTACAGCTACCGCAGCGGCCTGTGCCTGGAACCCCAGCACTTTCCCGACTCGCCGAACCGGCCGGCGTTTCCGAACACGATACTGCGGCCCGGCCAGCGCTACGCCACCGAATCGCGCTACCGCTTCAGCGCCGCGTAATCCTGAGACTACGCGGCAGGGTCGCGTTGTCCGATTGCGGGTTCAGCGCGACGCCACTATTGTTCTGTCTGCAATGTTGCCGTCTTTAAAGCAGACCAGCCCATGTGTGGACGACTAGACCAGAATGACATCCCGCGCCTGCTCGCCGACTTCGCCTGGGCCGAGGAGATCACCATCCGCAGCGAGGCCGAAAACAGCTACAACGTCGCCCCCGGCAGCTACCGGCCGGTGATGCACGTCGACGGCGATGCCCTGTTCGTCGACGACATGCACTGGGGCTACCGATCGGCCTGGGCCGAGGCGTCCGGCAAGATTTCTGTGACCATCAATACGCGGCTCGAGAAGATCGGCAACCGCTACTGGAGCCACTTGCTCAAGCGCGGGCGCGCGATCGTGCCGGCCGCCGGCTGGTACGAGTGGACCGGCGAGAAGGGCGCCAGGCAGCCCTGGCACCTGCACCGCGCCGATGGCGCACCGATCTACATGGCGGCGCTGGCCAACGTCGCGCCCGCCAGCGAATTCAAGTCGGCCAACGGCTATACCATCGTCACCGCCGATGCCGAAGGCGGCCTGGTCGACGTCCACGACCGCCGGCCGGTGGTGCTCAGCGCCGAGGACGCGGCGCTGTGGCTCGACCTGCCGGCCGGACAGGCTGAGCAGTTCCTGCGCGCCGTCGCGCTGGGGCCACAGTCCTTCGACTGGCACAAGGTCGACCGCGCGGTCGGCAACGTGCGCAACCAGGGCCCGCAGCTGGCCATGCCGCTTGCCGCTTGACGGCATCTGCGCCTCTGTTTGCCCCGTAGCATGCGCCGTCCGCCGGCGCAGCGGCGTAAAATGAGGCACCATTTTTTTGCGCCCGTGTAAGGAGTACCGATGCTTGTCGAGGGTTTTGCGTTGATTGAGGATACGTCCCCGGCGGGCGAGATGGCGCAGCTGATTGGCCGGCACGACTGGGCCAGTTCGCCGCTGGGGCCGCCGCCTTCGTGGCCACGGGCGCTGCAGACCACGGTCGACCTGATGCTGGCGTCGCAGTTCCCGATGTTCGTCGCCTGGGGCGAACAGCGCTGCCTGATCTATAACGACGCCTACAGCCTGATCCTGGGCAACAAGCACCCCGATGCGCTGGGCGCGCCGTTCCGGCAGGTGTGGAACGAGATCTGGGACGAGGTCGGGCCGGTCGCCGAGCGCGCCTTCGCCAACCAGTCCTCGTATTACCAGGACCGGCCCCTGCAGATGGTGCGCAACGGCTATCTGGAACAGACCTATTTCACCTTCTCGTACTCGGGCGTGCGTGGCGACAGCGGCGCCATCGAGGGTATGTTCTGCGTTTGCCAGGAAACCACCGCCGCCGTCGTGGCGGAGCGCCAGCGCGTCGACGAGACCGACCGCCTGCGCCAGCTGTTCCAGCAGGCGCCGGGCTTCATGGCGATGCTGCGCGGGCCGGACCATGTGTTCGAGATGACCAATACCGCCTATCAACGGGTGGCAGGCTTTCGCGACCTGATCGGCAAGCCGATCCGCCAGGCGATCCCGGAACTGGAGGGCCAGCAGTTCTTCGAGCTGCTCGACACCGTCTATGCCAGCGGCGAGCCGTATGTGGCGCGCGGCATGCCGGCGCGCGTGCAGCGCATGCCCGACGCCGCGCTCGAAGACCTGTTCATCAACTTCGTCTACCAGCCGATCGTCGCCGCCGACGGCAGCGTGACGGGCATTTTTGTCGAAGGCAGCGACGTCACCGAGCAGTACCTGGCGCAGCAGGAGCTGGCCCAGAACCTGCGGCGCCTGGAAGAGATCGAATCGCGCCAGGCGTTCCAGCTCGAACTGGCCGACCGCATCCGCGACCTCGCCGACCCCGAGCAGATCACGGCGACGGCCAGCGAAATGCTGGGGCGCCGGCTGAACGTCGATCGCGTCGTCTACGCTGAAGTCAGCGAGAACCAGCAGACCTTCGTGCTGGCGCGGCAGTGGGTCAGGGAGGGCGTGGCGCCGGTGTTGGCCGGCGTGCGCCAGCTCGACGATTTCGGCCCGCTGATGGTCGCCGAGCTGGGCGCGGGGCGCACCTCGGCCAACGCCGATGTACGCACTGACCCGCGCACGGTGCAGCACGCCGATTCCTACCTGGCGATGGGAGTGGCGGCCAACCTCGGCATTCCGCTGGTGAAGTCGGGCCAGCTGGTGGCGGTGCTGAACCTGCACCGCGGCACGCCCGGCGACTGGGACCCCAACGACGTCGAACTGGTGCGCGAGACCGCCGAGCGCACCTGGGCCGCCCTGCAGAGCGCGCGCGCGCACGCGGCCCTGAAGGAAGAGCGCGACCAGAGCCAGCACATCCTCGAGAACATGATCGAGGGCTTCATCCTGCTCGACAGCGCGTGGCGGGTAACGCAGATCAACGCCGAAGCGCTGGCGATCGGCCAGCGCAGCGAGCAGGAGGTGCTGGGCCGCTCGCACCTGGAAGTGTGGCCCAATGTGGCCGACTCGGGCCTGGACCAGCTGTACCGGCGGGTGGCGCGTACCGGCGCCGCCGAAACGCTCGAGTACCAGCACAGCTTCACCGATGGCGGCCAGGTCTGGGTAGAGGTGCGCTGCCATCCCTGGCTCGACGGCGGCCTGGCCGTGTTCGTGCGCGACATTTCCGAGCGCAAGCACTCGGAGGAAATCCTCGTCGCCAGCGAGCGCAGCGCGCGCCACGCCGCCGAACAGGCCGAAAGCGAACGGCGCCTGCTCGACGCGCTGCTCGACGCCGTGCCGGTGGGCATCGGCATGTCCGACAACGCCGGCAAGCTGGTGCGGGTAAACCGCGCCAACCGCGAGCTGTGGGGCGAGGCCCTGCCGCTGTCGCACGATGTCGACGCCTATGCCGAATGGAAAGGCTGGTGGGCCGACGGCTCCGCGCGCCATGGACAGCGCCTGGCGCCGCACGAGTGGGCGCTGGCGCGGGTGCTGCGCGGCGAACAGGCGCACGACGACCTCGTCGAGATCGAGCCGTTCGGCGCGCCCGGCACCCGCCGCACCATCGTGCTGTCGGGCGCGGCGGTGCGCGACGCGCGCGGGCGCATTGTCGGCGGCGTCGTCGCGCAGATGGACGTCACCGGCCGCGAGGCGGCCGAACGGGCGCTGCGCGAGAGCGAGGCGAAATTTCGCACCATTACCAACGCCATGCCGCACATGGTGTTTTCGGCCTTGCCCAACGGCGACCACGATTACTTCAACGAGCAGTGGTATGCATTTACCGGCGTCGCCGACGGCGACACCAACGGCGAGCGCTGGGCCGAGGTGCTGCATCCGGAGGACCGCGCGCGCGGGCTGGCGCAATGGCATCGCAGCCTGGCCAGCGGCGCGCCCTACGAAATGGAATTGCGCGTCTGCCACCGCAGCGGCCAGTACCGCTGGATCCTGGCGCGGGCGCTGCCGATCCGCGACGACGCCGGCGCCATCGTGCGCTGGATGGGCTCGGCGACCGACATCCACGACCAGAAACTGACCCAGGAGGCGCTGCGCTCGGCCGACCTGCGCAAGGACGAGTTCCTGGCGATGCTCGCCCATGAGCTGCGCAATCCGCTCGCGCCCATCAGCGCCGGCGCCGACGTGCTGCGGCTCACCCGCGTCGACGAGAAGCGGGTGCGCCAGATCAGCGAACTCATTTCGCGCCAGGTCAAGCACATGACCAGCCTGGTCGACGACCTGATGGACGTCTCGCGCGTCACCCGAGGCCTGATCACGCTCGACAACACCATGCTCGACGCGCGCCAGATCGTCGCCGACGCCGTCGAACAGGTGCGCCCGCTGATCGACGCCCGTGGCCACAAGCTGGAGGTGCACACGCCGCCGGCGTCGGCCTTCGTCGAGGGCGACCAGAAGCGGCTGATCCAGGTCGTCACCAATGTGCTCAACAACGCGGCCAAGTACACGCCGCAGGGCGGGCGCATCGTGCTGAAGATGGATGCCAGCGCCGAACAGGTCGTCATCAGCGTGGCCGACAACGGCATCGGCATGGGGCCCGACATGGTGGGCCGCGTGTTCGAACTGTTCGCCCAGGCCGAGCGCACGTCGGACCGCTCGCAAGGGGGCCTGGGGATCGGGCTGGCGCTGGTAAAAAGCCTGGTCGACCTGCATGGGGGCACGGTCACGGCCACCAGCGGCGGCCCCGACCTCGGCAGCGAATTCACGATCCGGCTGCCGCGCGCCGGCTTGCCGCAGGTGGCCGGCGAGCGCCTGGGCGGCGCCACGCTGGCGCCGGCGCTGCGGCCGCTGCGGGTGCTGGTGGTGGACGACAATGCCGACGCCGCGCTGATGCTGGGCATGTTCCTCGAATCGGCCGGCCACCAGGTGTCGGTCGAGCACAACGCCCGCGGCGCGCTGGTACGCGCCCACCGCGACGAGCCCGACGTATGCCTGCTCGACATCGGCCTGCCCGACATGGACGGCAACGAGCTGGCGCGCCAGCTGCGCGGCCAGCCCGGCGGCGAGCGCGCGGTGCTGATCGCCGTCACCGGCTACGGCCAGGAGCAGGACCGCCAGCAGACAGCGGCGGCCGGCTTCGACCACCACTTCGTCAAGCCGGTCGATGCCGAGCAGTTGCTCGCGTTACTGGCAGGCCTGCAACGCAGCTGAGCGCATCCGCGCGCGCCCGCCCGCGCCCAGCCAGGCCAGCCCGGCCAGCAACAAGGCATAGGTGCTCGGTTCGGGGACGGCGGGGATCAGGTCGAGCAGCACGAAGCGGTTGCCGACCCCTTCCTTGAAGACCTCGGAGACGATCTGCTGCGCATCGTTGATGCCTGACGCTGCCACCACCCGCCAGCCGTCCGCGCCGTCGATCAGGCTGTTCAGGTCGACCATCTGGCCGTTGGTATACAAGTAGCCGGCGCCGTTGGATTGGCCGACCACCTGTCCCAGGTTGTTGATGCCCTCGACCGTCGCCAGCCCGCCGAGGGTGCCGATGTCGCTCATCACGCCTTGCTGGTAAAGGAAGGCATGGGCGCCGTCCTCGAAGCCGGTGCCGTTGGAGGTGCCGGCGATCAGGCCGGCGTCGTTGATTGCCGCGGCGGCTGAAAAGGTCCCTCCGGGCAAGGTGCCAAGGTCGATCAGCGCGTCAAGCTCGCCGGTCATGTAGGCGTGCCAGGTGGCGTTCTCCGCCAGGCTGGCGTTGCCGACCACCACGCCGGCATTGTTGATCGCGTTCGCATGCGAGTTGTCGCCGCCCAGCGTGCCGAGGTCGCGCATGACGCCGCCGCTGTAGCGGAACGCGTGATTGGCGCCGCCCGGCAGGTCGGAGTCGCCGGCAGCCTGGCCGGCGTCGTTGACCGCCAGCGCGACGCTGCGAATGCCGCCCAGCGTGCCGAGATCGTTGATGGTGCCGTTGGAGTAGAGGAAGGCATGCGGGCCGAAGTCGGTGCCGGAACTGATTTCGGAATATCCCGCCACCATGCCGCTGTTTTTGCTGATGCCGAAGGCGACGCTGACGCTGCCGGTTCCGAGGAAGCCCAGGCCCATGATGCTGCCGCCGGACCACAGGCCGGCCTGGGCAATCGTCGGCTCCTCGAAGCTGAGCGCGATGCGCCCCTGGTTGTCGATGCCGACCGTCTCGATGACGTTTGGCGGCAGGAAGGTCATCGTATAGACCGGATCGGCGAGCGCCCCCAGCGGGCTTGCCAGGATGGCGAGCAGGGAGAGTGTCGACAGGGGGTTGCTTAGTGGCATAGGGCCTCCGTGAAGATGGTGTTGGCGCGTGCGGCGCAGAACCCGACAATACGGATACGCGCGCGGGGCCGGACTGAGGCACATCATGGGGAGGTCAGAGAGTGCGTCACCTTGTTCAGCGGGAAACGACCGGTGCGCGGGCGCGGCCGGCGAAGGACTAGAGTGGCTGTTCCAGCTGGACGCCGACGGCGCCGATCCTGTCGGCAATTTCGGCGTCCTCGGCCGTGACGGCCAGCTGACGGGCGGCGCCGGCCAGTTCGTGGGCGCGCTCGGCCATCAGGGCCATGCCGGCGTCGCGCTGCGGCAGTGCCAGCGTGGTGCGCGGCAGGTGAAAGTTCATCGACGCCGCCGCATGCCCGCCGGCGGCGCTCAGCGTCGTCAGCCGGATCGACAAGGCCTTGACGATCGACATCATTTCGATCGCGCAGCCGATCTGGATGGCGCGATACGGCTTGTCGTACAGCGCGCCGCTGGCGCTGGCCAGCAGGCGCAGCATCAGGCCGTAGCAAGCGTTGGCCAGGTCGAGCAGGCCGGCCGCAGCCGGCGCCGACACGTGGGTCGCCTCGTCGTGATGGATGGGACGGAACATCTGCGGCGTCGGCGCCAGCGTCCGGTACGGCGCGAAACCGGGGTCGGCGGCCAGCATGGCGTCGTAATCCTTGCCGATGGTAACGAACTGCGCGTAGTGCGACTTCTCGTGATCGCGGCGGCCGCCTTCGCCCTGTTCGACGATGGTGGCGATCGCCGCCAGCGCGTCGTCCAGGTTGGCCACGGTGCGCATCGACGGAAACGACAGCAGTTCGGTGTCGATCTGCGCTTGCGGCGCGCCGATGAACAGCGCCGTTTCGCCCAGTTCGCCGGCCAGCTGGCGGATGCCCTGCTCGATGCCGGTGTACAAGTGGCCGACCGTGTCGTAATCCTCGGCGTTGGCGGTGAGCTTGGCGGCGCCGGCGCTGCGGCGGTAGCCGGCCGCGGTCTCGAAGCCGGGCGCCTGCGGCAGCTGCATCCCTTCGGGACGCTCCAGGTAGATGAAGTGGGAAATCGTCTCGCGCGTGCATGGGGCCAGCCGCACCACCAGGCTGGCCGGGTGGTAGCCGGGGGCGACCGGGAAATTCTGGCGCGCGAAGTGGGGCGGCGAGCCGATGCTCATCAACAGGTTGTTGACCAGCGCCAGGTGCAGCATCTCCTCCATGGCGACGGCATGAATCTGGCGGCGCCAACGGTCGACCAGCTGCAGCTGGGCGGCGGAGAGGCCCTCGTCGGCCGACTGCTTCAGGCTCCACGCGGCGTACAGGTAGCAGCACATCAGGCCGTGCTCGATTTCGGCCGCCTCGGTGAGCAGGTAGATCAGCTGTTCGCGGTCGTTGACGCGGATGGCCTCGGCGTCGAAGGAAGGGGGAGCGGTCATGGCCGGGCCTGCCTCGTTCGGTGTGCTCAGTGGTGGGCCGGCGTCGGCAGCAGCAGCGCGCGGACGGTCGAGATCAGGTCGGCGGGGGTGAAGGGCGCCGCCAGGTAGCCGTCGGCGCCGTTGTCGATGGCGCGCTCCCGGTCGGCGTCGCTGATGAGGGCGGCGGAGGTCAGGATCAGCAGCGTGCCGCAGACGGCCGGGTCCGACTTGATCAGGCGGCACACGTCGGTTCCCCTGATGTCGGGCAGTTTCACGTCCAGCAGCACCAGCGCCGGCAGTTCGCGCGACACCATCGCCAGCGCGGTGGCGCCGTCGGCCGCTTCGCTGACGCGAAAGCCGGCGTTCATCAACAGGCGCGTCTTGGCGTGACGGGCGCCATCGTTGTCGTCAACGGTCAGGATAAGGGCGTTGGGGTTCATTGAGCAAATCCGACCGACCTAGCATTTCGGAAACATTTTCAATCATTCATTATATGTGACCGTGGCAAAACAGGTAGAGGCGCGGGAGGGCAGGCCGCCCGCATGTTGGCGATCCTGTCGTTGATGTGGATGGTGCCGGCCGACGTCGCGCAGGGTGTGCGGACGAAACAGCAGGCAGTGCGTCGATCCGCCGCGGCCAGCATCGACATCCGGCCCGGCGCAGGCATCGTCGCTGCTGTCGAGCCACGTGCCGATGCAAAACGGCGCCGTGTTCGTTTCCTCCTCCCCGCGGTTCCTCTGCTGCACACAGCCGAACGTCGATCGCTGGCTACCAGCGAACTCTACCAGCAGTGGCGGGCGTGCACGATAGGGCGCTGGCGCGGCGCCGGCGCCAAGGCGGCGCCGGCCGACGGGGGCGGCCCGACAACACGGCCGAGCCCGCCGCAGCCGTTCGCCTAGTGGCCGGCGGTGGTGACGGCGCCGATGCCCGTTTCTGAGCGCACTTCCTGCGCCTCGTAGCCGAGCCGGTCCAGGCGCGCGCGCTCGCTCTTGTCGGTGACCGAGAACAGCCAGATGCCGACAAAGCCGGCGATCATCGAGAACAGCGCCGGCGACTGGTAGGGGAAGATGGCGCTCTTGTAGCCGAACACGTCGACCCACACCGACTTCGACACGATGGTCAGGCCCACCGCGGTAAACAGGCCGAGAAAGCCGCCGATGGTGGCGCCGCGCGTGGTGCAGTCCTTCCACAGCACCGACATGAACAGCACCGGGAAGTTGGCGGAGGCGGCGATGGCGAACGCCAGCGACACCATGAAGGCGATGTTCTGCTTCTCGAACACGATGCCCAGCACCACCGCCACGATTCCCAGCGCTACCGTCGTCAGGCGCGAGACGCGCAATTCGTTGGTGCTGGTGGCCTTGCCTTTCTTGAAGACCGTGGCGTACAGGTCGTGCGACACCGCCGACGCCCCCGACAGGGTGAGCCCGGCGACCACCGCCAGAATGGTGGCGAAGGCCACCGCCGACATGAAGCCGAGGAAGACGTTGCCGCCGACGGCGTTGGCGAGGTGGATCGCCGCCATGTTGTTGCCGCCTAGGAGTTTGCCGGCAGCGTCCATGAAGGCCGCGTTGGTGCTCACCAGCACAATGGCGCCGAAGCCGATGATGAAGGTGAGCACGTAGAAGTAGGCGATCCAGGTGGTGGCCCAGAACACCGACTTGCGCGCCTCCTTGGCGCTGGGCACGGTGAAAAAGCGCATCAGGATGTGCGGCAGGCCGGCGGTGCCGAACATGAGCGCCATGCCGAACGAGATGGCGGAGATGGGATCGGTGATGAAGGTGCCCGGCCCCATGATGGCCTGGCTTTTCGGGTGCACTTCGACCGCCTTGGCGAACAGCGCCTCGGGGCTGAAATTGAACTGCGCCAGCACGGCAAGCGCCATGAACGACGCCCCCGACAGCAGCATGCCGGCCTTGATGATCTGCACCCAGGTGGTGGCCGTCATGCCGCCGAACAGCACGTACACCATCATCAGGGTGCCGACGATGACGACGGCGATCCAGTATTGCAGGCCGAACAGCAGCTTGATCAGCTGGCCGGCGCCGACCATCTGGGCGATGAGGTAGAACGCGACTACGACCAGCGTGCCGGAGGCGGCAAAGGCGCGGATCGGCGTTTGCGAGAAGCGGTAGGCGGCAACGTCGGCAAACGTGAAGCGCCCCAGGTTGCGCAGTCGCTCGGCCATCAGGAAGGTGATGACGGGCCAGCCGACCAGAAAGCCGATCGAGTAGATCAGGCCGTCGTAGCCGTTGAGGAAGACGGCCGACGAGATGCCGAGGAAGGAGGCGGCCGACATGTAGTCGCCGGCGATCGCCAGGCCGTTCTGGAAACCGGTGATGCCGCCGCCGGCGGTGTAGAAGTCGGACGCCGACTTGGTTTTCTTGGCCGCCCACTTGGTGATGAACAGCGTGAAGACGACGAACGCGGCGAACATGCCGATCGCGGTCCAGTTGCGCGGCTGTTGCTCGGTGGGGCCGATGACATCGGCGGCACCCGCCATTCCTGCCGCCGCCAGCAGGAGCAGGGCGCCGGCGCGCCGTGTTAAGTGCGTCATCACAATACCTCCCTGCGGATGGTTTCGGTCAATTCGTCGAACTGCTGATTGGCGCGCCAGACGTAAATGCCGGTCACCACCACCGTGAAGACGATGACGAACAGGCCCACCGGGATGCCCCAGGTCAGCACGCCGCTGCCGATGCGGGCGGCCAGCACTTCCTTGTCGAAGGCGATCAGCAGGATGAAGCCGTAGTAGACGATCATCATCAAGGCCGTCAGCGTCCAGCCGAACACGGTGCGTATGCGCACCAGCTTCTGGTAGCTCGGGTTCGCTACGATTTTTTGTACGAGATTCTCTTCCATGCAAGCCTCCGCGTGGCTGGCGCGGCCGATTCCCGGGAGGGGGGGCGCGTTCAATATGTATGACCGCCCCGCGCGGCCGACAGTTCCCCGGTTCGTCGATTGCAGCAGATGAATCGAACGCCGCTTTGGGCGCGATTAAGGAAGGCCTGTTGGCTGGTCGAATTCGGCCGCCAGGAAATCGATGAAGGCGCGCACCTTCGCCGGCAGGTTGCGCCGGCTCAGGTAGTACACGTACAGGTCGGCCGAGGGCAGCGCATACGCCGGCATCACTTCGCGCAGGCGGCCGCTGGCCAGGTACTTCGCCGCATCCCATTCGGAGCGCTGGACGATGCCATGGCCGTCGAGCGCCCAGTTGAGGACGACGTCGCCGTCGTTGCTCCAGACCGCACCGCGCACCTTGACCAGTTCGACCTTGCGCCCTTTTTCGAGCCGCCAGGTGCCGTAGACGTCGTCGTTCTGGCGGTGCAATATGCAGCGGTGGCGGTGCAGGTCGGCCGGCGTCTGCGGCTCGCCCGCCTTTTTCAGGTACGCCGGCGAGGCGCACAGGAAGCGCCGGTTCGGCATCAGCTTGCGGGCCGATAAGCGCGTGTCGGGCAGTTCGCCGAAGCGGATCGACAGGTCGAACGCTTCTTCGACCAGGCTGATCGGCCGGTCGGTCAGCTGCAGTTCCACTTCCACGTCGGGGTGCGCGTGGGCAAAGCGCGACACCAGCGGTGCGATGCGGGTGCGGCCGAAACCGGGCGTGCCGTTCACGCGCAGCAATCCTTTCGGCGCGGCGCGGCCGCTCGACACCGATTCTTCCATGTCGCGGATGCTGGCGAGAATTTGCGCAGCCTGCGCCAGGTAGCTCTCGCCCTCGGCGGTGAGACTGATGCGGCGGGTGGTGCGGTTGACCAGCCGCACGCCCAGGCGCTGCTCGAGCATCATCAGGCGCTTGGTCACCGCCGGCGGCGTCACGCCCAGCTCGCGCGCGGTGGCCGACATGCTGCCGAGCTTTGCCAGCAGCACGAAAAAAGCCAGGTCGGGTGCCGTCTCGATCTTCACTTGAAGTTAATAATGGTTTTAATTGAGGTGAATTATAGCAGCGCGCTTGAATATTAAGCTGTGCACATGCGCTGGAACACCAGCCGTTTATCCCACCTGGAACCCTTAGGAGACTTCCCATGAGAATCGTGGAAATCCGCGAAAAGACCGTCCCGATCAGCTCGCCCATCCGCAACGCCTACATCGACTTCAGCAAAATGACGCTGAGCCTGGTCGCGGTGGTGACCGACGTCATCCGCGACGGCAAGCCGGTGATCGGCTACGGCTTCAATTCGAACGGGCGCTACGGCCAGGGCAAGCTGATGCGCGAACGCTTCATCCCGCGCGTGCTGGAAGCCGACCCGGCCAGCCTGGTCGACGACGCCGGCATCAACCTCAACCCGCACAAGATCTGGAGCTGCATGTTCACCAACGAGAAGCCGGGCGGCCACGGCGAGCGCTCGGTGGCGATCGGCACCATCGACATGGCGGTGTGGGACGCGGTGGCCAAGATCGAAGGCAAGCCGCTGTTCCAGCTGCTGGCCGACCGCTACGGCAACGGCACGCCGGACCGCAACATTTTCGTCTACGCCGCCGGCGGTTATTACTATCCGGTCCAGAGCCACGACAAGCTCAAGGACGAGATGCGCAGCTACATCGACCGCGGCTACACGGTGGTGAAGAAAAAGATCGGCGGCGCCTCGCTCGACGAGGACCTGCGCCGCATCGATTCGGTGCTCAGCGTGCTGCAGGACGGCCAGAAGCTGGCGGTCGACGCCAACGGCCGCTTCGACCTCGACACCGCGGTCGCCTACGCCAAAGCGCTGTCGCAGTACGACCTGTTCTGGTACGAGGAACCGGGCGATCCGCTCGACTTCGAGCTGCAGGCCACCTTGCGCAACTATTACAAGAACCCGATGGCGACCGGCGAGGACCTGTTCTCGATGCAGGATGCGCGCAACCTGATCCGTTACGGCGGCATGCGTGCCGACCGCGACTGGCTGCAATTCGACTGCGCGCTCAGCTACGGCCTGGTCGAATACCTGCGCACGCTCGACATGCTGCGCGAGCACGGCTGGTCGCCCAATCGCTGCATTCCGCACGGCGGCCACCAGATGTCGCTCAACATCGCGGCCGGCCTGGGGCTGGGCGGCAACGAATCGTATCCGGACCTGTTCCAGCCGTACGGTGGCTTTCCGGATGGCGTCAAGGTGGAGAACGGCCACATCATGTTGCCGGATCTGCCGGGCATCGGCTTCGAGGGCAAGGCGGACCTGTATCGCGAGATGATCAAGCTTGCAGAGTAAGCCGGCATACGCGGGGCCGGGCGGACTCGTTGCGCCGGTCCACGCGTGCGCGGCACCATGCTGAGCTAGGCGATCGCCGGCAGCTTCGGCAGCAGCTTGTCGAGCGTGATCGGATACTCGCGCACGCGCACGCCGGTGGCGTTGTAGATGGCGTTGGCGATGGCCGCGGCCACCCCGCAAATGCCCAGCTCGCCCACGCCCTTGGCCTTCATCGGCGACGACATCGGGTCGGTCTCGTCGAGGAAGATGACGTCCTGGTGCGGAATGTCGGCATGCACCGGCACCTCGTAACCGGCCAGGTCGTGGTTGACGAAATAACCGTAGTCCTGGCGCTTGTCGACCACCAGCTCTTCCATCAGCGCGGCGCCGGCGCCCATCGTCATCGCGCCGATGACCTGGCTGCGCGCCGACTTCGGGTTGAGGATGCGGCCGGCCGCGCAGACGGCCAGCATGCGACGGATCCGCGTTTCGCCGGTGTAGGCGTCGACCGCCACTTCGACGAAATGCGCGCCGAAGGTCGATTGCTGGAACTTCTTGTCGAGGTCGCCGTATTCGATATGGTCTTCGGCCACCAGCGCGCCCGCTTCCGCCGCCTGGCGCAGGGGCGTGGCCTTGCCGCCCGAACGGATCATGCCATCGGAAAACTCGGCGCCGTCGGCGGCGAAGCCCAGCTTTTCGGCCGCCATCGCGCGCAGCTTGACGCAGGCGGCGTACACGCCGGAGGTGGAATTGTTGGCGCCCCACTGGCCGCCCGAACCGGACGAGACCGGGAAGTCGGAGTCGCCCAGGCTGACCCTGACCTTGTCGAGCGGCACGCCCATCATCTCGGCCGCGGTCTGGGCGATGATGGTGTAGCTGCCGGTGCCGATGTCGGTCATGTCCGTTTCCACCGTCACGCTGCCGTCCTGCTCGAGGCGGACCCGCGCCGCCGACTTCGTCAGCAGGTTGTTGCGGAAGGCGGCGGCGACGCCGATGCCGACCAGCCACTGGCCGTCGCGCGTCTTGCCCGGCTGCGGGTTGCGCGCGTTCCAGCCGAATTTGTCGGCGCCCGTGCGCAGGCAGTCGATCAGGCGGCGCTGCGAAAAGCGGCGGTCCGGCTTCTCCGGATCGACCTTGGTGTCGTTGAGGACGCGAAACGCGATCGGGTCCATCTTCAGCTTCTCGGCCATCTCGTCCATCGCGATTTCCAGCGCCATCAGGCCGGGCGCTTCACCGGGCGCGCGCATTGCGTTGCCTTCGGGCAGATTGAGCACGGCCAGGCGCATCGCCGTCATGCGGTGCTCGCCAGCGTAGAGCAGGCGCGTCTGCATGACAGCAGTTTCCGGCTTGCCTTCAGGCAGGTCGCCGGACCAGGATTCGTGGCCGATCGCGGTGATCTTGCCGTCGCGCGTGGCGCCGAGGCGGATGCGCTGGATGGTGGCGGGACGGTGGGTGGTGTTGTTTATGATCAGCGGGCGCTGCAGCGTCACCTTCACGGGACGCCTGGCCACGCGCGCGCCGAGTGCGGCCAGCACCGCTTCCGAGCGGATGAACAGCTTGCCGCCGAAACCGCCGCCGATGAACGGCGACACCAGCCGCACGTTCTCTTTCGGAATGCCGAGCGTCTTGGCCATGTCGCCGCGGCTCCAGTCGATCATCTGGTTCGAGGTCCAGATCGTCACCTTGTCGCCGTCCCACGATGCGGTCGAGGCGTGCGGCTCCATCATCGCGTGGCTCTGGTCGGGGGTGGTGTAGGTGGCGTCGAGCTTGACGGGCGCTGCGGTGAAAGCGTGGGCGAAGTTGCCGAACTTGCTATCGGGTTGCTTCTCCTGTTCCTTGGTCGGCTTGGCGGCGCCTTCCTTTTCCCTGGCCAGGTCGAAGGCGCCTTTTTCCCTGGCGTACTTCACTTGCACCAGGTTGGCGGCGGCGCGCGCCTGCTCGAACGTTTCCGCCACCACCAGCGCGACGGCCTGGTGATAGTGTTCGACGGCGGGTCCGGCCAGCAGATGGGCGGTATTGAATTTGCCTTTGCCGAGCTTGCCGGCGGTTTCATGGGTGACGATGGCGATCACGCCGGTGGCGCGGCGTGCTTCGGCGACGTCGATGGCGGTGATGCGCCCCTTGGCGATGGCCGCGCCGACCACGTAGCCGACCGCGGCGTTCGGCGCGGCGCGATGCTGTTCGTAGGCGTACGGCGCGGTGCCGCTGGTTTTCATCGGGCCGTCGATGCGGTCATGCGGCTTGCCGATCACTTTCAGCTGGTCGATCGGGTTGGTGGCGGCGGGTGTGAGGAATTTCATCGTCAGCCTTTCTTCGCTTCGGCGAGTACGGCCGCAAGCGTGCGCTGGACCAGGGGAATCTTGAATGCATTGTGGGCGGTCGGCTTGCCGCCTGCCAGCAACTGGTCGGCAACGACGCGGGCGCCGCGCGCCATGCCGGCTTCGGCCGCCTCGACCCGCCAAGGCTTGTGGGCGACGCCGCCCAGCGCCACGCGGCCGCTGCCGTCAGGCTGGACGACGGCGGCCACCGACACCAGCGCGAACGCGTAGGACGAACGGTCGCGTACCTTGCGGTAGATGTGCACGCCGCCGAGCGGGCGGGGCAGGGTCACCGCGGTGATCAGTTCGCCGGGTTCGAGCACGGTTTCGATGTGCGGCGTATTGCCCGGCAGCCGGTGGAAGTCGGCGATCGGGATGACGCGCGGTGAGCCATCGACGCGCACGGTTTCCACTTGCGCGTCGAGCAGGCGCATGGCCACCGCCATATCGCTCGGATGGGTGGCGATGCAGGCGTCGCTGGCGCCGACGATGGCGTGCTGGCGGGAAAAGCCGCCGATGGCGGAACAGCCGCTGCCGGGCACGCGCTTGTTGCACGGCTGGTTGGTGTCGTAGAAATAGGGGCAGCGGGTGCGCTGCAGCAGGTTGCCCGAGGTGGTGGCCTTGTTGCGCAGCTGGCCCGACGCGCCCGACAGCAGGGCGCGCGACAGCACCGCGTAATCGCGCCGCACGCGGGCGTCGGAGGCCAGGTCGGTGTTGCGCACCAGCGCGCCGATGCGCAGGCCGCCGTCGGCGGTCGCTTCCATCTTGTCCAGGCCCAGGCCGTTGATGTCGACCAGGTGGGCCGGCGTTTCGATTTCCAGCTTCATCAGGTCGAGCAGGTTGGTGCCGCCGGCGATGAACCTGGCGCCGGGCGTGCGCGCGGCCGTGACCGCTTCCGCCGCGGCGACGGGGCGCTCGTAGGTAAAGGCCTTCATGCGGGCCTCCCGGCCACTTCGGTGATGGCGTCGACGATGTTCGAATAGGCGCCGCAGCGGCAGATGTTGCCGCTCATGCGTTCACGGATTTCGGCGCCGGTGGTCTGCGGCGGCGCGTTGAGGTCGGCGCTGACGTGGCTGGGGATGCCTTGCGCGATTTCGCCCAGCACGGCCACGGCCGAACAGATCTGGCCGGGGGTACAGTAGCCGCACTGGTAGCCGTCGTGCTTGACGAAGGCGGCCTGCATCGGGTGCAGCTTGTCGGGGGAGCCGAGGCCCTCGATGGTGGTCACGCTCGAGCCCTCGTGCATCACCGCCAGCGTCAGGCAGGAGTTGATGCGCCGGCCGTCGACGATGACGGTGCAGGCGCCGCACTGGCCGTGGTCGCAGCCCTTCTTGGTGCCGGTCAGGCGCAGGTGCTCGCGCAGCGCGTCGAGCAGCGTGGTGCGGGTGTCGAGCTCGAGGGCCTCGATCTTGCCGTTGACGTTGAACGACACCTTGGCGGTCACCGGCGCCATCGGCGGTTCCGGCGGCGCGGCGTCGGCGGCGCCCGCCATGGCCGGCACCGCCGCCGCGGACGCCGACAGCGCGCCCATGATGAGCAGCTCGCGCCGGGATATTTTGAGGTCGGAAAGGTCGTCCATCTGTAGCACCTGTGGGTAAAGTCGTGGCGGCCACGGTATCGGCCGCCTTGTTTATATTCTAAGACAGCGGCCGCGATAGCCTCGTACGGCACAGTGCATGTGCCGGTCAATCGGATTCATCAAAGCCGCGCCCGCCAGAGTGACAACGGCGTGCGCGCGGCTGCGCCGTCGGTTCAGTCTGACGCGCAAAAGCGCTGCGGTCCTACAGGCGCCGGACAAACCACCATGCTGCCGACGGCTCTAATTATTCATGAGCTCCATGCCATTTTCCTGTGACCGTGCCGTCGCCGCCGCGGTTGCCTGCGCGCCGCCGCAACAGCGCGGCGCACCGCGCGTCATCCTGGCCAGCACGATCCTCGCCTCCAGCCTGGCGTTCATCGACGGCTCGGTGGTCAACGTCGGCCTGCCGGCCATCGGGCGCAGCCTGGGCGCCGACGGCGCCGGCCTGTCGTGGGTGATCAACGGCTATCTGCTGCCGCTGTCGGCGTTGCTGCTGCCGGGCGGCGCCGCCGGCGACCGCTATGGGCGGCGCCGCCTGCTGCTGGCCGGCGTGGCGCTGTTCGCGCTGGCCTCGCTGCTGTGCGCCGCCGCCCCCAGCCTGGGCTGGCTCATCGCCGGACGCGTGATGCAGGGCTGCGCGGCGGCGCTGCTGATGCCCAACAGCCTGGCCATTCTCGGCGCCGGCTTCGACGGCGAGGCGCGCGGCCGCGCGGTCGGCACCTGGGCCGCGGTGGGCGCGGTGGCCGGCGCGCTGGGGCCGCTGGCCGGCGGCGAACTGATCGACCTGGCCGGCTGGCGCACGATATTCCTGATCAACCTGCCGGTGGCGGCGCTGGCGCTGCTGCTGGGCGCGCGGCTGCCGCGCGACGGGCCGGTGCCGGCGGCGCGCCGGCTCGACGTCAAGGGCGCAGCGCTGGCCGGCGCCGGGCTGGCCAGCTTCACCTGGGGCCTGACGCTCGCATCGGCGGGCGGCGCCGGCGGCGCGGCGATGCTGGCCATTGCCGCCGGTGCCGCCGTGCTGGTGCTGCTGGTCGCCGTCGAGAAGGGCGCCGGCGCGGACGCGATGCTGCCGCTGGCGCTGTTCGCCTCGCCCAGTTTCGTCGGCCTGAATCTGCTGACCTTGCTGCTGTACGGCGCGCTCAGCGCGCTGCTGGTGGCGGTGCCGTTCGTGCTGATCGAGGCGGGCGGCTATTCGGCGACGGCGGCCGGGGCGGCGCTGCTGCCGCTGCCGCTGGTCATCGCGCTGGGGTCGGCCAGCATGGGGCGGGTCGCCGGCAAGATCGGCGCGCGGCTGCCGCTGACGGTGGCGCCGGCGATCGTGGCGGGCGGATTCTTCCTGGCGCTGCGGATCGATGCGGGCGGCTCGTACTGGACGACGACGCTGCCGGCGCTGCTGCTGGTGTCCGCCGGCATGGCGGGGGCGGTGGCGCCGCTCACCACCGCGGTGCTGGCCGGCGTGGCGCCGGCGCACACCGGCATCGCCTCCGGTTTCAACAGCGCGGTGGCGCGCCTGGGCGGCCTGGTCGCCACCGCGCTGCTGGGCCAGCTGTTGTCGGCCCGCGGCGCTTCGCTGGTGCCGGCCTTCCACGGGGCCATGGTGGTGGCCGGCCTGGCGTCGCTGGTGGCCGCGCTGTGCGCCTTCGCCTGGGTCGAGCGGGCGTCAGCGCCGTAGCGTGCCGGGATGCAGCGGCGCTTGCGGCGACGGCGGCGGATCCGGGATCGGCTCGATGCGGCCGAGCACGAACACGAACGAGACGATGCCGATCACCAGGATGACGCCGGCCACCAGGAAAGGCGTTAGCGAAGGAATTGGTGGCGCCGACGATGAAGCCGGTGACGATCGGCGCCGCCGCTCCCATCAGGTTGTTGGCGAAGTTCATGATGCCGCCGATGGTGCCGGCGCCGCCCTTGGGTGCGATCAGCGACGGGATCGACCAGCCGACCGGGGCGGCGGCGGCCAGGCCGCCGAGCGCGATCGAGATCCAGAAGATGGCCCAGGCCGGGTCGGTGGTGCCGGTGGCGCCGAATACGGCCAGGCCGAACAGCATGCCGGTCACCAGCACCGTCTTGCGCGCCCTGGAGTCGTCGTGGCCGCGCCTGACCAGGTGGTCGATCAGCCAGCCGCCGACAAACAGGTCGGTGAGGGTGGCGAAGGCCCACGGGATGGCGGCGTAGCCGGCCGACTTCAGGACGCTCATGTTCATGGTCTGCACCAGGTAGCCGGGCAGCCAGGTCAGGAACAGGTAGAAGGTGTAGCCGTAGGCGGCAAAGCCGATGGTCAGGCCCCACACCTTGGCGCGGCCCAGCAGGTAGCCCAGCATATTCATGGCGCCGGCTTCCGACTTGCCCTCCGGCGCACCGCCGCCTTGCTGGATGTAGTCGAGTTCGGCGCGCGCGAGCCTCGGATCGGCGCTGGGGTCGCGGTACAGCAGGTAGAAGGCGATGAAGTAGGAAAAGCTGAGCACGGCGGTAAGCCCGAAACCCCAGCGCCAGCCGAAGGCGACGACGGTGACCGCCACCAGCGGCACGCCGATGACGTTGGAAAACTTGGCGGCGGCGTCGAAGATGGCGGTGGCAAGGGCGCGTTCGTTGCGCGGGAACCAGTCGGTGGCCTTGGAGCTGACCGGGAACGCCGGCGCTTCCGCCACCCCCAGCAAGATGCGCGCGAAGAAGATGCCGGCAAAGCCGCTCGAGACGGCAGTGATGACGGCCGCCACGCCCCACAGGAAAGCGCTCCAGCGGCCGACGCGGGTGGGGCCGAAGCGGTCGATCACCATCCCCACCGGGATCTGCAGCAGCGAATACGACCAGGCAAAGGCGGAAAACAGCAGGCCCAGCTCGACCGGCGTGAGGTTGAACATGTCCTTGATCTGCGGCGCCGCCACCGACAGGCCGATGCGGTCGATGTAGTTGACCAGCACGCCGGCGCCGAGCAGCGCGCCGATCGCCCAGCGCCGCCTTGGGACGCCGCCCGATGTTGCGGTCGCCATGTCTGCCTCCGTCTATCGATTTGCCTGAACAGCTTGCAGGATATCGCCGATCAGTGCCTCGGGCGGGCGGCCGATGTCGAGGCACATGCCCGCTTCGTCCGGCGCCAGCGGTTCGAGGTCGCGCAGCTGGCTCTCGAGCAGCGCGGCGGGCATGAAGTGGTCGGTGCGCTGCTGCATGCGTGCGGCCAGCAGCGCGCGCTCGCCGGCCAGGTGGATGAAGCGCAGCGCGGGGTCGGCCGCGCGCAGCAGGTCGCGGTAGCGCCGCTTCAGCGCCGAGCACGACAGCACCAGGCCTTCGCCGCGCGCCCTGGCGCCGGCGATTTCGCCCTGCAGGCGCAGCAGCCATTCGGCACGGTCGCTGTCGTCCAGCGGCAAGCCGGCGCCCATCTTGGCGACGTTGGCGGCAGAATGGAAGGCGTCGCCTTCGAGGAAGGGCAGCTGCAGCGCTGCCGCCAGGCGCCTGCCGATCTCGCTCTTGCCGCAGCCGCTCACCCCCATCACCACCCAGCGGGCGGCGGACCGGTTTGTTTGCTGTTCGTTCATGGTCGACAGACTACCCGGTTCGGCCGCGAAGCGCCCAAAATGATGCGAGCGCATTTCTGCTATCCTGCACATACCCCATCCATTCTCGTAAGAGGCGACCATGCCAGCTCTTCTTCCCGACGTCGATCCCGACGGCCTTCTCGAATACTCCGTGGTCTACTCGGACCGCGCCGTCAACCACATGTCGGCCGCCTTCCAGGGCGTGATGCGCGATATCTCCGCCACGCTCAAGAGTGTCTACAAGGCGCATTCGGCCATCGTGGTGCCCGGCAGCGGGACCTTCGGCATGGAAGCGGTGGCGCGACAGTTCGCCGCCGGCAAGCATTGCCTGGTGATTCGCAACGGCTGGTTCAGCTACCGCTGGACGCAGATTTTCGACATGGGCGCGATCCCGTCGGGATCGACCGTGCTGAAGGCGCGCCGCACCGGCGACGGCTGCCAGGCGCCGTTCGCGCCGGCGCCGATCGAAGAAGTGGTGGCGGCGATCCATGCGGACAAGCCGGCGCTGGTGTTCGCCCCGCACGTTGAGACGGCCTCGGGCATCATCCTGCCGGACGACTACCTGCGCCAGGTGGCCGACGCGGTGCACGCGGTGGGCGGCATGTTCGTGCTCGACTGCATCGCTTCCGGCACGGTCTGGGTCGACATGGAGGCGACCGGCGTCGACGTGCTGATCAGCGCGCCGCAGAAGGGCTGGAGCGGTTCGCCGTGCTGCGCGCTGGTGATGCTCAGTGCCCGCGCGCGCGACCGGATCGAGTCGACCACCAGCAGCAGTTTCGCCTGCGACCTGCGCAAATGGCTGCAGATCATGGAAGCGTACGAGCAGGGCGGCTTTGCCTACCACGCCACGCTGCCCACCGATGCGCTGGCGGTGCTGCGCGACGTGATGCAGGAAACGGCGGCCTACGGCTTCGACAAGGTCCGCGCCGAGCAGCAGGAACTGGGCCGGCGGGTGCGCGCGCTATTGGCCGAGCGCGGCTTTCGCAGCGTGGCGGCGCCAGGGTTCGAGGCGCCCGGCGTGGTGGTGTGCTACACCGATGACGACGGCATCGCGTCGGCCAAGAAATTCACCCAGGCCGGCGTGCAGATCGGCGCCGGCGTGCCGCTGCAGTGCGACGAGGGGCCCGACTTCAAGAGCTTTCGCGTGGGGCTGTTCGGGCTCGACAAGCTGCACAACCTCGAGCGCACGGTGAGCACGTTTGCGCATGCGCTCGATAAGATCGGCTGAATGAAATAGTCTCGCGTCGTTGCACGCAACATGGGGTTCCCGCGTGGGCGAGGACGACGGTCTTGAAGCCGTCGTCCTCGCGCACGCGGGGACCCCATTTCGCCGAGCAGTGACAACGCCTGCCTACGCCGCCGGCTTGATGTTCTGGTTGGCGCGGAACAGGTTATGCGGATCGTACTTCGCCTTGATCTGCGCCAGCCGCACGTAGTTCTCGCCGTATGCCTCAGGGATCCGGTCCGCCTCGTCCTGCGGCATGAAGTTCATGTACACGCCGCCTGACGCGTACGGCGCGGCCGCCTGGAAGAACGCGCGCGCCCAGGCGATGCAGGCGGCGTCGTCGGCCGGGCTGTCCCAGCGCGTGTGCACGTTCATGATGAAGCGCGCGGCGCGGTGCGGGAACGCGGTGTCGCCCGCCGGCCGCGCCCCTGCCTTCCCGCCCAGCATGGCAAGAAATATTTCGGACTGCGGGCTCGGGAGCCGCGCCGCATGGTCGATGACGACGTCGATCGCCGCGTCCGACAGGCTGGTGAAATTGTGCGACTTCCAGTAGTTGCGCGCGCCCGGCGCCAGCAGCGGATCGAACATCTGCTGCCAGGCGGTGTAGGGCATGGCGCCGACGAATTCGCCGACCGGCTGGCCGAACCCGCGCAGCCGGTCGATGGTGCCCTGCACGGCGTCCGGTTTGAGCGGCGAGAACGGCGCCAGCGCCAGCACGTCGCTGCCGTGCACCTCGGGCGGCAGGAAGGGCAGCGGCGGCGCCTTGCGCAGCACGCTCCAGACCGTGATGTTGTCGCCCAGGCTGGTGGCCAGGTCGCGGTATTGCATCAACACCGACCTGGCCTGCGCCAGCGGGAAGAAGATCAGGCCGGCGGTGATCTCCGGCCCCACCGGGTGCAGCGCGAATTCGAAATTGGTGACGATGCCGAAATTGCCGCCGCCGCCGCGCAGCGCCCAGAACAGGTCGGGATAATCCTTGGCGCTGACGTGCAGCCGCTGGCCGTCGGCGAGGACGACGTCGGCCGACAGCAAGTGGTCGACCGTCATGCCGAGCGTGCGCGTGAGCCAGCCGAAGCCGCCGCCCAGCGTCAGGCCGGCGACCCCGGTGGTCGAGTTGATGCCCAGCGGCGTGGCCAGGCCGTACGCCTGCGCCTCATGGTCGAAGTCGCGCAGCGTCGCGCCGCCCTCGACGTAGGCGCGGCGCCGCTGCGGGTCGATCTGCACCGCGCGCATGGCCGACAGGTCCACCACCAGGCCGTCGTCGCATAGCGCGCTGCCGGCGATGTTGTGGCCGCCGCCGCGGATCGCCAGCGGCCAGCCGTGGTCGCGCGCGAAGTTGAGCGACGCGTGCACGTCGGCGGCGCCGGCGCAGCGCACGATGGCGGCGGGGCGCTTGTCGATCATGGCGTTCCAGATGCTGCGCGCCTGCTCGTAGTCGGGTTCGCCCGGGCGCAGCACGCTGCCCCGCAAGGTACTCTTGAATGCATCGATCTCGCCTCTTGTCACGGTATCCATCGCACACCTCCCTATGCGTCGGTCAAATCTTCAGAATAGGAGGGCGGTGGACGGATGCAAGCAGGGTCAGGGGTGGCCGTCGGCGGCGTGCCAGGCGATGTTCTTCTCGTCGGAGAGGGCGGCGAGGTCGCGCGCGAACATTTCGTTGAGCTCGTCGCGCGACTGCCGCGCCATCGAAATGTAGCGCTCCTGGTCCTTGTAATACGGGTAGACCGCGTGCACGCTCTTGATGTTGTGCAGCTTGAATTTCTGCGCCGCCTGGCGCGCGCGGAAGGCGCCGAATCCCAGGTGGCGCAGCACGCTTTGCCCCAGCTGCAGCGCTGACTCGAACGTCTCGCGCTCGATGATCGAGACGCCGCGGTCCATCAGGTCGTACAGGTGGGTGACGTTGCGCGCGCGCGCCATGATGGTGAGGTCGGGAAATTCGCGCCGCACGGCGTCGACCAGCTCGAGGCTGTCCTCGATGCTGTCGACGGCGATGACGATGGCGCGCGCCCTGGCCGCGCCCGCCGCGTGCAGCAGGTCGACGCGGGTGGCGTCGCCGTAGAACACCTTGATGCCGAACTTGCGCAGCAGTTCGACCTGCTCGGGGTCGTGGTCGAGCACGGTCAGCGCGATCTGGTTGGCGCGCAGCAGGCGGCCGACGATCTGCCCGAAGCGGCCGAAGCCGGCGATGATGACGTGGTCTTCCTGGGTTTCGATGATGTCGGCGGCGCGGACGTTGCGGTCGCGGTAGCGCGGCGCCAGGATGCGGTCGTGCACCAGCAGCAGCAGCGGCGTGACCACCATCGACAGCGCCACCACCACCACCAGGATCGAGGCCACGCTGGGACCGAATACGCGCGCCGTTGCGGCCGCGCCGAACACGACGAAGGCGAATTCGCCGCCTTGCGAGAGCAGGAAGGCGAACAGCGCCTGCTGGCTGCGCGGCACCTCGAACACCCTGGCCAGGCCGTACAGCACCGCCATCTTGATGGCCAGGAAGGCGGCGACGAGCATCAGGATCAGCCCCGGCTGGGCGCCGAACACGCCGAAGTCGACCGACATGCCGACCGCGATGAAGAACAGACCCAGCAGCAAGCCCTTGAACGGCTCCAGGTCGGTCTGCAGCGCGTGGCGGTACTCGGAGTCGGCCAGCAGCACGCCGGCCATGAAGGCGCCCAGCGCCGACGACATGCCGATCCACTGCATCAAGAGCGCGATGGAGATGACCAGCAGCAGCGAGAACGAGGTGAAGATTTCGCGCATGCCGGTCTTGGCGATGGTGCGCAGGAGCGGGCGCAGCAGGTAGCGCCCGCCCAGTACCAGCGCCACCAGTACCGCCGCCACCCGCAGCGCGCCCAGCCAGCCCTGGCTGCTGCCTTCGGCCGCCGCCACCCCCAGCACCGGCACGATGGCGATCATCGGAATGGCGGCGATGTCCTGGAACAGCAGGATCGAGAACGCCGCCGAGCCCATCGGCGTCGCCTTCAGGTTGCGCTCTTCCAGCGTGGCCAGCACGATGGCGGTCGAGGACAGCGACAGGCCGAGCGCGGCGATCAGCGCCACCTTCCAGTGGACGCCGGCGAGCATGGCGGCGGCGGTCAGCGCGGCGCCGACGGCGGCGACCTGGGCGCCGCCCCAGCCGAAGATCGGCCGGCGCAGCGACCACAGGCGGTCCGGTTCCAGTTCGAGGCCGATCATGAACAGCAGCAGCACGACGCCGAACTCGGAAAAGTGCAGGATGTCCTCGACCTCGGTGATCAGGCGCAGACCCCACGGGCCGATGATGACGCCGGCCAGCAGGTAGCCGAGCACGGCGCCCAGGCCCAGCCGCCGGGCGAGCGGCACCGCCACCACGGCGGCGGCGAGGTAGACGACGGCGTTGGCGAGCAGGCTATGTTCCATGGCGCGGACCTTGGTCGGCCAGCAGCGCCGGGGCGCCGGCCAGTTGCGCCAGGGCGGCGGAAAAGGCGTCGATGTGGCGCTCGACGGCGCCGGCGTCGACTTCGTGCGCGCCGTGCAGGATGTGGGGGGCGATCCAGCGCATCCCGCACAGGTGCGCGGTCTGCTCGAACGGCGCCAGGAAGTCGCTGAAGGGACGCCCATGGCGCTGGCCGGGCCCGTACTCGGCGGCTTCGCCGCCGGTGGTGGCCACCAGCCAGTAGCCCTTGCCCCTGACGGCGCTGCCTTCCGGCCCATAGGCCCAGCCGTCTTCGAGGACGACGTCGATCCATTCCTTCATCAGGGCCGGCATGCTGTACCACTGCATCGGGTGCAGCACCACCAGCACCTCGGCCTGCGCCAGCAGCGCCTGCTCGCGGGCGACGTCGATGTAGAAGTCGGGATAGCGCTCGTAGAGGTCGTTGACGTAGACGCCGTCGACCAGGCGGGCGGCGTCGGCCATGCGGCGGTTGACGCGCGACAGGTGCGGCGCCGGATGGGCGTACTGGACGAGGATGCGGTTCGGATTCATCGGGGGCGGCGTCGGCGCGTGGCTAAACGATATCGAATTATCGCTGCAACGGCGAATGTGCAGCGCGGTGCTGCGCCGCCCCCTGGTGATGCTTAGCGGTTGCGGGTGCGGCGGCGGGCGGCGCACAGGCCGAAGGCGCCGAGCGCGACAAGCAAATATGGCGGGAAGGCGTTACCGCCGACCCGCCACCACACACATATTATTGAACGCTGATTATTGAACGTTGCTTACTTCGAGCGGCCGCCGCCGGAACCAGAGCCGCCGGAGGAGCCGCCGCTGCCGGACTGACGCGAACCGCCGCCGGAGTCCTTGCCGCCGCTTTGCGAGTGGTTGCCGCCGCGGCCGCCGGATTCAGCGCCCGAACCGCTCTGCTGGTTGCCGTCGTTCTTGTGGCTCATGCTGCCCGCGCGCCGTGCTTCTTCCGAGGTGAACTCGTGGGCGTTACCGGACGCATGCGCGGCGCGGCCGCCCTCGGCGGCGATCTCACGCTGCTGCTGCGGATCCATCGAGGCAAAGCCGCGGTTGCTGGTGTCGCTCTGGTTGTTGCCGCCGCCGGCGTTGCTGCCGCTGCCCTTGTTGCCCGACTGATTGTTGCCGCCTTTGGAATCGGACTGGTTTCCGCCCTTGTTGTTGCCGCCTTGATTCGAGTTTGCCATGATGTTCTCCTGAATAGTTTTAGGTCGTTCTCATCGCTGCCGGCGCTTGCCGGCGCGGATGAGATGTAGCCATCCTAAAGAAAACACCCGGCATTTTCCGTCAGCGTACTCGCCTATGTGACGTAGGACAATTCTGCCAATATTTCACCTTGGAACTGAACTGAACTTCTGCACGGCCGCCATGATCCGCTCCGGCGCCGCGTAGTGCGCCATGTGGCCGACGCCTTCTTCCAACGTCAGCTCGCTGTGCGAGATTTCTCGGTGCAGGCGCACCGAGTGATACTCGGCGTTGGCGACCAGGTCGCCGCCGCCGGCGATCAGCGCCACCGGCATGGTCAGTTCGGCGTAGCGCTGCGACAGGCGGGCGGCAGCCGGGATCATCATGCCGCTTTCGGCGGCGGCCGCGCCCAGCTGGCCGGGCCGCAGCGCCATCCACTTGGGCAGGCGCTCGAAGCGCTCGGGCGTGTGTTCCGGCGTGAACATGCGCCTGGCCAGGCCCGGCCACATCAGGCGGCCCAGCAACGGCGCCACCGTGTAGCGGTACAGCTGGCCGAGGACCGGGATGGCCGGCAGCGCGGCCAGCGGCGCGTCGAGCCGGGCGCTGGGATAAAAGTAGCCGCCGATCAGCGCGATGGCGCGCACGTAGCGCGGATAGTCGAGCGCCATCGACAGCGCGACCTGGGTGCCGAGCGAATGGCCGACCACGATCGGGTGCTCCACGCGCAGTTCATGCAGTGCGTTGTAGAACAGGCGCGCCTGCGCTTCCGGCGTCCAGCGGGTGTTGCCAGGGCGCTCGCTGTAACCGAAACCGGGGCGGTCGAAGGCGATCACGCGGTGGCTGCGCGCGGCAAGCGCCAGCAGGCCGCTCAGTTCGAAATCGTCGGCAAACAGGCCATTGCCATGCAACAGCACCAGCGCCGGGCCTTCGCCTTGTTCGAGGTAATGCAGGCGCACGCCGTCGACGTCGATGAACTTGCCGGCGGGCGGGTTCTGCTGTTCTGCGGATTTCTTCTTCGCCTGCACAAACAGGAACGCGGCGGCGAGGCCGGCGGCGCCGAGCAGGGCGGGGGTGCGCCAGTGTTTCGCGCGGCGGGTCGGCAACGTGATCGGAAACATGCTTACTCCTTGCAATGGGATTCTGGATAGCCAAACGGAGCCACGCTGCTGCTGCGGCGTGACTCCGTCCGGGAAAAAAGGATCGCGAGCTTAGTGTTTCTGCTCTTGCTTGGCGCCGCCGCCGGCGCCCTTGTCGCTGCCGGCTTTTTCGCGGCTCATGTGGTCATGGCTGCTCTGGTCCGTATTGGCCGAGGACTTCGCATCGGCTTCGGTCTGCGATTGCGGGGTGCCGGCCTGGTTGTTCTTGCTGTCGTTCGATGTCGATTGGGTCATGTCGTTCTCCTTGGGTCTTGAGTGGACTGCGCCTGAATCAGGAAGCATTGGGTTCCACTCTGGGGCCTGGCGAAAACGTTGTCTGTGCGTCATTCAACCATCACGCCGCAGCGGTTGCATTTGTCAGGACAGCGCCAGCTTGACCGCGAATACCAGCGCGCCGATGAAGACGGCCACGCCGATCAGCGCGGCGACGATGACGTACACCGGATTCATGCCGCCGTCGGCGTCCTGGTCGAAGTCGCTTTTGCGGCGCAGGCCGACGAACGACCAGGCGATCGCTTTCATGGTGGCGCCAAACGATCGGCTGCGGCGGGCGGGGGTTGGCTGGTCGGGCATGGCGTTTCAATCGGGTGGGGATGCTCGATTGTACCGCAGCGGGCCGCCGTTCCGAACCGGCCTGCCGCGCGACGCGCCTGGCCAGTCGTCTTATACTGAAGTATCTACGAGCAGTCGCAAGGCAGGGTGATCTTTTTGCCTGGCTGCGCTCGGCGGAACAAGCTTGCTTTATAGCGAGGGTGCCGTATGGCTTCCCGGCTCGTCATGAAACGCGCTGCCGCCAGGGCCTTGTCGGTCCTGGCCGGCAGCATTGCCGCGAACGTGCCCATCGTCGCTGCCTGCCTGCTGGCTGCCCTGTTGCTCAGCCTGCTGACCTGGGCCATGCTGCTCGGCGGCGCCGCCGCCGACCGTGACGAGGGCGAGCGCGACGCCATCGACCAGGCCCGCGTGATGGCGGTCGACTACGCCGATCGGGTCGCCCGCGCGATCGACTCGCACGACCTGGTGCTGCGCCAGGTGCGCTACGGCTGGCAGCTGTCGCAGCAGGGCCTGCACCTCGATTCGGCGCGCGCGGCCGAGCTGTTCCGCGGCGCCCGCTTCGCCAACCTGGCCATCATCGGCAAGGATGGCCGCCTGCTGACGGCGATGCGCCCGCACGGCGCGCCGGAGGCCGCGGCCGGCGCCGCATACTTCCGCATCCACGCCGCCGGCGCCGACCAGCTGGTGGTGAGCCCGCTGGCCGCCCGCAGCGGGGCCGCAGCCGCACTGCAGTTCTCGCGCCCGATCCTGGCCGCCGGCGGCGCCTTCGACGGCGTGGTGCTGCTGCAGGTGGCGGCGGACGAGCTGGCCTTCAATTTCTTTCCGCCGGCGCTGGCGGCCGACTCGCTGGCCGGCCTAGCGCGCGCCGACGGCCGCCTGCTGATCGCCGTCGGCGGCCAGGGCCTGCCGGCGCAGCTGGCAGTGCCGCCGCTGCCGGCCGGCGGCAGCATGCTGGCCGGCGGCGCCTGGTTCGGCGACGGCCGCGCGCGCTACTTCGGCTGGCACCAGGCCGGCAGCCATCCTTTGATCGCGTTCATCGCCGTCGACGAAGCGACCGCGATGGCGCCGTTCGTGGCCGCGCGCCAGGCCGCCATCGCCCGCGCCGGCACCGCCAGCGCCGCCTTTTTTGCCGCCGCGCTGGCGGTGATGGGCTTCCTGCTGCGCCTGACGTGGCGCAAGCGCGAAAGCCAGCGTACCCGCGAAACCTACCGCATGGCGACCGAGGGCAGCAGCGACGGCTTCTTCATCCTCGCCATATTGTTCAACGCCGCTGGCGCCGTCGACGATTTCGAGGTGCTCGACTGCAACGCCCACGGCGCCACCTTCTGCCACCAGCGCCGCGAAACGCTGATCGGGCGCCGCTTCTCGCGGCTGTACCGCGACGAAACCTCCGCCCGCATGCGCGAGGCGCTGCGGCTGGCCGTCGACAGCGGCGCCTACGAGGCCGAGCTGGAGTTCCTGCCGCACGGCGCCGACCAGACCCGCTGCGTGCAGCTCAAGGCGGTGCGCTCGGGCAGCAAGCTGGCCGTCACGCTGCGCGACATTTCCGAGTCGAAGGCGCAGGTGGCGGCGCTGGAACACCGCGGCAACCACGACGCCCTGACCGGGCTGCCCAACCGCCACTGGCTGCAGTGGTACCTGCCGCAGGCGATCGGCCGCGCCAGCGACAGCCGCCAGGCGCTGGCGCTGCTGTTCATCGACCTCGACGGCTTCAAGGCGGCCAACGACACCATGGGCCATGCTGCCGGCGACGAGCTGCTGCGCCACGCCGCGCACCGCCTGAAGGAGGCGGTGCGCCCGCACGACAACGTGATCCGCCTGGGCGGCGACGAGTTCGTCGTCATCCTCGAAAACAACCTGCGGGTGGAGGACGCGGCCATCGTCGCCGAGCGCGTCATCGCCGCCTTCCGGCCCAAGTTCAAGTTGCTCGCCGGCACCGCCGTGCTGGGCACCTCGATCGGCATCAGCAGCTATCCGAAGGACGGCGCCGACGCCGCCTCGCTGCTGCAAAACGCCGACGTCGCCATGTATTCGGTCAAGACCAGCGGCAAGGGAAGCTTCCGCTTTTTCGATCCGCAATTCTACGAGGCGCTGCGCAAGGAGCGCGAATTCGAGCACGAGCTGCGGCGCGCCGTCGAACACGACGAGTTCGTCATGCACTACCAGCCGCGCATGGACCTGGCCAGCAGCCGCACCACCAGCATGGAGGCGCTGGTGCGCTGGGTCCATCCCACCCGCGGCCTGCTCGAGCCGAAGGAATTCATCGCGCTGGCCGAAAAGACCGGGCTGATCGTGCGCCTGGGCGAACTGGTGCTGGGCAAGGTATGCGCCCAGCTGGCGCAGTGGGCGGCCAGGGAGGCCGCGCTGGTGCCGGTGTCGGTCAACATCTCTTCGCGCCAGTTCAACGAGACCGATATCGCGCGCGTGTTCAGGACGGCGATGGCGCGCCACGGCGTCGGCGCCGACCTGCTCGAAATCGAACTGACCGAGTCGTCGATGATGGGCGGCGGCAAGCACGCGCTCGAATCGCTGTCGCAGATCCGGGGCCTGGGCATCAAGCTGCTGGTCGACGATTTCGGCACCGGCTACTCGTCGCTGGCGCAGCTGCAGCTGCTCGACTTCGACATCCTCAAGGTCGACAAGGCGTTTACCAGCCGCATCGAGCAGACCGAGCAGGGCAGGATCCTGTTCGCCGCCATCATCACGATGGCGCACGCGCTGGGCATGCGGGTGGTGGCCGAAGGGGTCGAAACGGGCAGCCAGCTGGCGATCCTGCGCGCGCTTTGCTGCGACGAGGTGCAGGGCTACTTCATCGCCGTGCCGCAGGCGGCGGCCGCCAACCAGAGCGTGCTGCTGTCGCCGGCGGCGTGAAGCCAGCGGTACCGGAGCGGCGCCGCCAAGCGTGTACCATGCACCAATTAAGGAGAGCGTGCGATCAAATTAACCAGGAACACGATGACCGCGACGACTGCCGACGGCGCCGGCGGCGTGCCCGCGCGCCCGTACCGGCTGGCGCGCCTGCTGGTGGCGACGGCCTTGCTGATCGCCACGCTGGTGGCCGCCACCACGGCCATGCTGACCGTGGCGTACCAGGACGCCCTGCGCCAGCAGGAGACGACGCTGCGCAACCTGGCCATCGCGTTCTCCGCCCAGACCGCGAGCGTGGTGCAGGCCGTCGACGGCGCCATGGAGCTGGCCGCGCGCGCCGCCGCCCCCGATGAACCGGGGCGCCCGGCGCTGGCGGCGCTGGCGCGTTTCGGCGCCCACAGCCTGGGGCCGGACTACCTGGTCGGCATCCACGTCTACGACGGCGACGGCCGGCTGGCCGCCAGCGGCATGCCGGCCGGGCAGCCGGCGCCGCCGCCGCCGTCGGCAGCGTAAGCGGCGGCGGCGCGGCGGGTCCCGCCAGGCCGGCTGCAGGTGACCATCGCGCACGTCGACGCGGCCACCGGGCGCGGCATCATCAGCTTCTCCCGCGCCACGGTCGATGCCGCCGGCAAGCGCAGCGGCGCCATCATCGCCCAGGCCGATTCGGACCGCTTCGAGCGCATCTACCGCCTGGTCGAGCTGGGCAAGGGCGGCTCGGTCACGCTGCTCAGCCGCGACGGCATCATGCTGGTGCGCGGGCCCACCTTTCCAGCTGGAATCGGCCGTTCTTTCGCCGCCACCCCCCTGTTCACGCAATACCTGCCCGTCAGCAGCCGCGGCGCCTTCGCCGCCACCAGCCCGGTCGACGGCAAGCAGCGCCTGTACGGCTACGACGCCGTCGACGGCTATCCGCTGGTGATCATCACCGGCACCGACCGCGCCGACGCGCTGGCCGGCTGGTACGGGCGGCTGTGGACGGCGCTGCTGTCGCTGGCGCTGATCGTCATGACGGTCGTGTTCCTGGCCTGGCGGGTGGCGCGCGACGCCCGCCGCCAGTTCGCGCTGATCGGCCAGCTGGCTGCCAGCGAGGGGCGCGCCGAGAAAAGCGCCGAATACCTCGCCAGCATCCTCAATTCGGTCGGCACCCCGATCTGGGTGCTGGACGGCGCGCGCCGCATCGTCATGATCAACGATGCGTTCTGCCGCTTCGCCGGCCGCCGCGCCGCCGAGCTGGTGGGCCGTCCTGAATGCGAGGTGCTCGATCCGGCCAGCGCCGCCGAGCGCGAGCGCCGCTACCAGGACGTGCTCGGCAGCGCCGCCAGCAGCGAGGCGATCACCGAGATCGAAGACGGCAACGGCGAGCTGCGCACCGCCATCCAGCTCAGTTCGAAGCTGCTCGACGCCGCCGGCAAGGCCCAGGTCGTCAGCGTGCTGACCGACATCACCGAGCGCCAGAAGGCCGAGCGGCGCCTGACCTGGGTGGCCAACTACGACCTGCTGACGGGGCTGCCCAACCAGGGCCAGTTCCGCCGCCAGCTCGACGCCGCGGTGGCCGCCGCCGGCCCCGGCAGCTGCCTCGGCACGCTGGTGGTGGCCCTGCAGCGGGTGCAGGAAATCACCGACCTGCTCGGCCACGAGGCCGGCGACGGCGCGCTGGTGCAGATCGGCGACGTATTCCGCTCGCTGCTGCCGCGGGCGCAGGCGGTGGCGCGCATCAAGAGCGACGAATTTGCCGTGCTGATCGACGCCGGCGGCCGCCGCGAGGTCGTCGAGCAGTACGCAGTCGAGCTGCACCAGCGGCTGTCGGCGGCGCTGCCGGTCGAGGGCCGCGAGTTCTACCTGGCGCCGGTGATCGGGGTGTCGATCTATCCGGAGGACGCTGACAGCGGCGACGAGCTGTTCCGGCGCGCCGACAGCGCCTTGAAGCGCGGCGGCGACGGCATCGACGACACCATCCATTTCTTCTCGCACCGCGCGCAGACCGACCTCGACGAGCGCCTGACGATGGAGGCGCAGCTGCGGCGCGCGCTCGAGCGCGGCGAATTCCGGCTGCTGTACCAGCCGAAGGTGGCGATCGGCTCGGGCCGCATCGCCGGCGTCGAGGCGCTGCTGCGCTGGTCGAACGCGCTGCTGGGCGAGGTGTCGCCGGACGCCTTCATCGCGATCGCCGAGCGCACCGGCCTGATCATCCCGATCGGCGCCTGGGCGCTGCAGGAAGCGTGCCGCCAGCTGCGCCTGTGGAACGAGGCCGGCATCGGCGTCAAGGTCGCCGTCAACCTGTCGCCGCGCCAGTTCTACCAGAAGGACCTGTTGCCGATGATCCGCGACGGCGTCGAACGCAACGCGATTCGGCCGGGCAGCCTGGAACTGGAAATCACCGAAAGCGCCCTGATGAGCCGCGAGCAGGAGGTCGACGTCCTGATGCACGAGATCCGCGCGCTCGGCGTCGAACTGTCGATCGACGACTTCGGCACCGGCTATTCGAGCCTGGCCTACCTGAAGCGCTTCCCGGTGCAGCGCCTGAAGATCGACCGCGCCTTCATCGGCGACCTCGGCGTCGACAGCGACAGCGCTGCCATCGTCCGTTCGATCGTCAACCTGGCGCGCGGGCTCAAGCTGCAGGTGGTGGCCGAAGGCGTCGAGACGGCGCAGCAGCTGGAGATCCTGCGGGCGATGGGCTGCGACGAATACCAGGGCTTTTTGTTCAGCCGGCCGGTGGGCGCGGCGGCGATGGCGCTGCTGTGCGAGCGCAACCGCGCGGTGGCGGCCTAGCCGGCTGCCGCGCTGCAGACGCGGTTGCGGCCTGCGGCCTTGGCCCGGTACAGCGCGCGGTCGGCCGCCTCCAGCAGGGTGCCCGGCGCCTGCCCGCGCACCGGCACGCAGGCATGCACGCCGACGCTGGCGGTGACGACGTGGAACGGGCTGGCGTCGTGCGCGCGCTGCAGCGCGGCGATGGCGGCGCGGATGTTTTCGGCCACCAGCAGCGCGCCGGCCAGGTCGGTATCGGGCAGCAGCACGGTGAATTCCTCGCCGCCGAAGCGGGCGGCAATGTCGGCCGGGCGCCGCTGCAGCGCCAGCAGCGCCTGCGCCACCGCCTGCAGGCAGGCGTCGCCGGCGACGTGGCCCTGGCGGTCGTTGAAGAGCTTGAAATAGTCGATGTCGAGGATCACCAGCGCGATCGGGGTGCGCTCGCGGATGGCGCGCCGGAACTCGGCAGCGAGGCGCTCGTCGAAGTGGCGCCGGTTGGCCAGCCCGGTCAGGCCGTCGCTCATCGCCAGCAGCCGCAGCGAGGCGTTGGTCGCTTCCAGCGCACTCTTGGCCGCGCGCAGCTGGCGCTGCAGGCGGTCGCGTTCGAACAGCTGGCCGATCATGCGCGCGCCCAGCCACAGCAGCAGCGCGATCAGGCACAGCGTGCCGGCCATGGCGGCGATGGTGCTGGTGCGCCAGCGCTCGAGCACCTCGTCCTTGGCGACGGCGACGGCGACCAGCAACGGATAGTTGCGCAGGTGGCGGTAGGCGTAGAGGCGCTCGACCTTGTCGATGTTGGCGGTCAGGATGGCGCTGCCGGAGGCCTGCCGGCTTTGCTGCCAGAGGCGAAACAGCGGGCCGCGGCTGACGTCGGCGGCCATGTCCTTCTCGTTGAACGGGCGCCGCAGGACGAAGCGGCCGCTGTCGGTGGCCAGCAGGATGGTGCCCTTGTTGCCGACGTCGAAGCTGTCGTAATACGCCTTGAAGAAATCGAGCTTGATGGTGGCCAGCGCGACGCCGTCGAAACTGCCGTCGGCCCGGCTGATGCGGCGCGACACCGGCAGCACCCATGCGCCGCTCGAACGGCTGCGCACCGGATTGCCGACGTGCGCGCCGAGGTCCGGATGGGTGCGGTGCCAGGCGAAATACTCGCGGTCGGCATTGTTGAGGTTGGCAGGCGTGCGCGCCAGCGAAGTGAGCAGCCAGCGGCCGTCGGCGCCGAACACGAACATGCCCTGCACCGACGGCGTCTTGCCGACCAGGCCGGCGAGCAGGGCATGCATCCGCTCCGGCTCGTTTGCCAGTTCGCCATTCTGGACCCGCTCGACGATGCCGAACAGCATGGTGTCGACCAGGTTGACCGATGCCTCGGCGTGGTCTGCCAGCGCGCGCGCCATGTTGACGGTGGAGGTGTTGGCGGCGTCGAGGTAGGTGCGGCGGGCGCTGTAGCTGCTCCAGCCCTCGACTGCCAGCAGCGACAGGCACACCAGCGCCAAAAACGCCATGGCAAGGCGGGGCAGCGAGCGGCGGCCGGTAAACGGCAGCGCCGCCTTGGCAGGCAAACGGCGGGAGGTCATGGGAATCTTCTCGGTGCAACCGAAATCAAGGGAGGAGTGGAATTCGATACACGCGAGCGTTGGGCGTTGGTTGCCATTTTACATCAAATGCTGCGCTGCGGAAATGAATTCCCCCCTTTAAAACAGGCTTGCCTCGGCCTGCGCCACTGCCTTGCCGCGCGGCGGCAGCGGCGCCGGCGCCGCCACCAGCCGGTCGGCGTCCCAGGGCCGGTAGACGTCGGCATCGTTGACCAGCGCGCCTTCCAGCCAGCCCTGGTACTGGCCCGGCTCGAGCAGCACCAGCATGCGCTTTTCGTCGCCCGGCTTGTGGAAGCGGTCCATCAGCGGGTGGCCGTCGGCGTTAATGGTGAGCATCGAGAACGACAGCAGCGGCAGGCCGTCGGGGCCGGCCGCGCGCCACTCCCAGATGCCGGCGATGCCCAGCGGCTGCTGGCCGGCCGCGGCGATGCGCCAGCGCACCGGCTTGCCCGTCTCGTAGCACGGCTCGTAGAAATTGTCCGCCGGGATGACGCAGAACTGGTTGCGCTTCCAGGCGTTGCGAAACGACGGCTTGCTGGCCACCGTCTCGGTGCGCGCGTTGTAGGTCTGGCGCGCCAGCTTGGTGTCGGCCCAGTGCGGCACCATGCCGAACATGGCCGGCACCACCTCGACCTGGCCGGCCAGCTCGTGCGACTGGCGCAGGATCGGCGCCAGGTAGCCGGGAAACGCTTCCGGCGGGAAATTGAACAGGGCGCGTTCGAGCCCGTGATGCTGGCTGATCGCGTCAAGGCGGCTGGGGGTGTAGTTGGCGCACATGGCGCAATGGTAGCGCGTTTTGGCGCTGCCGGCAGTCAGCGCTCGCCAGCCCCGGCCTACGGATGCGGGCGGGCCAGTACCTGGCGCACGTGATGGGCGATCACGCGCTGCTCGTCGGTATTGATGACGCGCACCGTGACCGCGGCCCCATCGGCCGAGATGAGCGGCGCGCCCTGGCCGTTGCGCACCGGATCGAGTCCGACGCCGAGGAAGGCCAGCGGCGCGCAGATGCGCTGGCGCACTTCCGGTGCGTGTTCGCCGATGCCGCCGGCAAACACCAGCGTGTCGAGTCCTTCCAGCGCGGCGCACATCGCGGCGATGGCCTTGCTGGCCTGGTAGCAGAACAGCGTGACCGCCTCGGCGGCGCGGACGTCGTCGGCCTGGGCGGCGAGCAGTTCGCGCATGTCGGCGCTTGTCTCCGACATGCCCAGCAGGCCCGATTCGTGGTTGACCATGTGGTTGAACTTGGCCGGCGTCATTTGTTCGTTGCGCGCCAGGTACCACGCCAGCCCGGGGTCGAGGTCGCCCGCGCGGCTGCCCATCGGCAGGCCGCCTGCCGGCGTCAGGCCCATGCTGGTGTCGACGCTTTTGCCTTCGCGCACGGCGGTGATGCTGGCGCCGCCGCCCAGGTGGGCCAGCAGCACGCGACCGTGCGCGGCGACCCTGCCGGCAATGCGCTCGAGTTCGTCGACCAGGAAGGCGCACGACAGGCCATGGAAGCCGTAGCGGCGCACCCCGTGCGCTTCGTAGCGGCGCGGGATCGGCACCAGCCGCGCCACCCGCGGCATGGCGTGGTGGAAGGCGGTATCGAAGCAGGCGATCTGCGGCGTGTTGGGGTAGCGCAGGTGCAGGGCGTCGACCATCAGCAGTTCGAGCGGCAGGTGCTCGGGATCGAAGGAGCTGAGCCGGTGCAGGTCCTGGCGCATTGCCACCGTCAGCTCCTGCGGCTCCCAGTAACCGGGGCCGCCGTGGACGACGCGGTGGCCGATGGCGGCAAGCGCGGCCGGGTCGATGCGCTCGCCCAGCCAGTCCATCAACAGGTGGGCGGCGCCGACCCGTTCGGGTGCGTCGAACTCGCGCGAGACGGGTTCGACATTAGCGCCGCGCACGCTGAAATGGCCGCGGGCGCCGCCGATGCCGGCGACGCCGCCCTCGAGCAGGCGCGCCGTCTCGCCGTCCGCCCGGAACAGGGCAAATTTGATGGACGCCGCCCCGGCGTTGATCGCCAGGATCACCGGGCCGGGCGTGGGGATGAACATGGCCGCTCCTGACAGACCTGCCAGTGTAGGGAGCGGCCTTCCGGTTACCTTGATATATATCAAAGTCGCAGGGCCGTGGAGGCTCCTATGATCGAAGCCCGAGCCATCAACCTGGGGGAGCACATGGACCAATCGTTCAAGGATTTTGTACTGAAGGTGATTGACGGCGCCAACGACCTGACCTTGGCGACGGTGCGCCCGGACGGCTATCCGCAGGCGACCACGGTCAGCTATGCCCACGACGGGCTCAATCTGTATGTCGGCATCGGCAAGCACAGCCAGAAGGCGCACAACGTTCGCCACAACAACAAGGTGTCGCTGACCATCAACTTGCCGTACCAGGACTGGCGCGAGATCCAGGGCCTGTCGATGAGCGCGCTGGCCGAATTGCTGCAGGACAGCCGCGACGAAGACCTGGCAAAGGCCTGCCTGCTCAAGCGTTTTCCGCAGATCGCCGAGTGGGGCGCCGATGGCGCCCAGGACGTCGCCTTCCTGAAGATCACGCCGCAGGTGATCTCGATCCTCGACTATACCAAGGGCTTCGGCCACACCGAGCAGGTGGTGGCTTAGGGGGGGCGACGCGGTTCTTCTCAGGGGGTCACTAGGGGTCTGACCCGGTTCTTCTGTTGGGGTCTGACCCCGGTGCCGTTGACACCGGCAACTTCAGGCGCTGACCTAGGGGTCCGACCCGGTTTTTCTTTTGGGGTCTGACCCCGGTGCCGTTGACACCGGCAACTCCGGGGTCTGCTTGCGGACAAACTACCCCGGTGTCGTTGACGCCGGCAACTCCGGGGTCTGACCCCAAAGGAAAAAACGGGTCAGACCCCTGCGGCCTAGCTGGTGATCTCGGCCGCTGCGGCGACCGGCTGCGGATGCGGGAACACCATCACCGGCACGGCGCTGTGGGTCAGCACCTTGTGCGTTTCGCTGCCCAGCAGCAGGGCCTTGATGCCCTTGCGACCGTGCGAGGCCATCGCGATCAGGTCGCAGTGGGCGTTGCGGGCGGTGTCGATGATCGCTTCGTACGGATAGTCCGACGTCACCAGCACCGTGTTGCAGGGAACGCCGGCGGCGCCGGCCTGCTGCTCGATGTGCTCGAGGTAGCGCCTGGCGTGGTCCTTCTGCTCGGTGCGCACCTGCTGGTGCACCGATTCGGTCACCCCCGGCTCGTAGGTGAACAGGTGCGTCACCGGCATCACGTGCACGCCGGTGACGGCCGCGCCGATCTCGTGCGCGAAGCGCAGGCAGGCTTCGATGGCCGCTTCGGCGTCGGCGGTGCCGTCGGTGGGCAGCAGGATATGCTTAAACACTGGCGTGTCCTCCCGGATAACGGGCGCGGCGGTCGGGCAGGGCGCCGGCGCGCGCGGCGCTGGAGTGCCGGCGCGAACGCAGGGCCGGCGTGCGCGCGGCGTGGGCCAGCGCCAGGTCCATCGTCGAGCGGTGCAGCAGCAGCCACTTCGGCAGCAGGTCGAGCGCTTCGCGCCCCAGCGCGATGTCGCCGCCCTCGACCTGCGGCTGGGCATGGTGCAGGGCGGCAAGGGCGCGCGCGTGCTGCTCGCGGTGGCTGCGCAGGGCCGGATAACTGAGCGCTTCCATCACCGCTTCCTCGTCGCGGAAACTGGTTTCGAAGTAGGCGACCAGGGCGTTGAAACCCTCGGCGAACTGATCGTCCGAAGTGCGGGACAGGCGCGCCATGCGCTCGGCCGTCTCGCCGCGCGCCTCCGCCATCATCCCGGCAGCATTTCGTGCCATCCAACTCGTTGTACTGAAATTCATGATAAAGCCTCTTGCAAAAGCGGACGCGGCCGGAACATCGCTCGCCCGGTTTGCCAGTGTGTACACGACGACACGAGGGCTGTTTGATGCAAATCAAAAATGCATGAAGACGCGCCGCAGCGCGGCGCCATTTTTGCTAGCGGTACACCAGCACCGGCACGGGACTGTGCACCAGCACCTTCTGCGTTTCGCTGCCGAGCAGGACCGCGCCGATGCCGCGCCGCCCGTGCGAGCCCATCGCGATCAGGTCGCACTGGCGATGGGCGGCAGTGTCGACGATGACTTTCCACGGGTCGTCCGACACCACCTGCTCGCAGGTGCAGGCAACGCCGGCCTCGCGCGCGGCGCCGCGGACAAATTCGAGATAGGTGTTGGCCCGCTGCTGGGTCTGCAGCGCGAACTCGGCCGAGGTGTCCTCCACCATTTCAGCCTTGAACGTCAGCGTGTGGAATTTCGGGATCACCGTCAGGCCCAGCACTTCCGCGCCGATTTCCTTGGCGAACATGACGGCGGCGAGGATGGCCCGTTCGGAATGCTCGGAGCCGTCGGTGGGCAACAGAATGCGTTTGAACATGCGTGGCTCCTCTGCGGTAAAGGCGCGGCGCGGCCTGGAACGCAGCTTCCAGTCTGTGCGCGCGGGCGACGGCGGCCTTGATGCACATCAAAGTGGCCGGCGCGCGCGCCATGACAGTGGAGGCATGGGAAAGCGCGTGCTGTTAATCCAGGGGCATCCCGACACCGCCGGCCATCTGTGCCGCGCGCTGGAGGACGCCTACGCGGCCGGCGCGGCCGAGGGCGGCCACGAGCTGCGCCGCATCGATGTCGCCACGCTCGACTTTCCACTGCTCAAAAGCCAGGACGAATGGGAGCACGGCGCGGTGCCGGCGGCGCTGCGCCAGGCACAGGAAGACATCCGCTGGTCGCAGCACATGGTGTTTTTCTTTCCGCTGTGGCTGGGCGACCTGCCGGCGCTGCTCAAGGGCTTCCTCGAGCAGGTCGCGCGGCCCGGGTTCGCATTTTCCGGCGACGCCAGCCATCCGTTCTCGAAAAAGGGCCTGACCGGACGGTCGGCGCGGCTGGTGGTCACCATGGGCATGCCGGCGATCGTTTACCGCGTATTCTTCCGCGCCCACAGCGTCAAGTCGCTGCGGCGCAATGTGCTCGGTTTTGTTGGCATCGGGCCGGTCGGCGACACGCTGATCGGCATGACCGGCAACCTGAAGCCGCGCCAGGCGGCGCGCTGGCTCGACCGCCTGCACGCGCTGGGGCGCGCGGCGGTGTGAGCGCTCAGCGCAGCAGTTTCGCCAGCCGCTGCACCGCTTCCTCGATGCGCGCCAGGCTGGTCGCGTACGACAGTCGTACGTGGCGCTCGGGCGCGGCGAAGCCGAAGTCGGCGCCGGGCACGATCGCCACGCCGGTTTTTGCCAGCACGTCCATGCAGAAGGCGGCGCTGTCGTTGCTGGCCGCGTGCGCCAGGCCGCTGATGTCGGCGTAGACGTAGAAGGCGCCGTCGGGCATCACCGGCACCCTGAAGCCCAGTTCGCGCAGGGCCGGCACCAGGAAGTCGCGGCGGCGCTGGAACTCGCGGCGGCGCTGTTCGTAGACGGCGATCGAGTCGGGATGAAAGCACGCCAGCGCCGCGTGCTGGGCGATGGTCGAGGGGCAGATGAACAGGTTCTGCGCCAGCTTTTCGAACACCGGCACCAGCGACTCCGGCACCACCAGCCAGCCCAGGCGCCAGCCGGTCATGTTGAAGTACTTGGAGAAGCTGTTGACGGTGATGACGTCGGCGTCGAACTGCAGGGCGCTGACGGGCGCATGGTCGTACGACAGGCCCTGGTAGATCTCGTCGACGATGGCAAAGCCGGCGCGCGCGCGCACCGCCGCCAGCATCTGCTGCATCTGCGGCGCAGTCATCGAGGTGCCGGTCGGGTTCGACGGCGAGGCGACGATGACGCCGCGGGTGCGCTCGCTCCAGCGCTGTTCGACATCGAGGGCGGTGAGCTGGTAGCGCTGTTCGGCGCTGGACGGCACCAGCACCGGTGCGCCGCCGAAGGCGGAGACGAAGTGGCGGTTGCAGGGATAGCAGGGGTCCGGCATGAGCACCTCGTCGCCGACGCCGACCAGCGCGGCGCAGGCCAGCAGCAGGCCGGCCGAGGCGCCGGCGGTGACGACCACGCGGCGCGCATCGAGCTCGATGCCGTAGGCGACGGCGTAGTGGGCGGCGATCGCCTCGCGCAGCGGCGCCAGGCCGAGGGCGTCGGTGTACTGGGTGGTGCCGCTGCGGATGGCGGCGATGGCCGCCTGCGCCACCAGCTCGGTGGCGGTGAAGTCCGGCTCGCCGACGCTCATGCTGATGACGTCGGTACCGGCGCGCGCCAGCGCACTGGCCGCCTTGACCACTTCCATCACGTGGAAGGGCTCGATCGCGTGGACGCGCTGCGCCACCTGCAGCGCGCGGGCGGCCTGCAGCTCGGGGTTGGTGGGGATGTTCTGCATGCGGTTCTCGTCGGATGTGGGCACAGGACGATATCTTATATGAAGGCGGCGGCGGCCGCCGGGCAGGGCCCGGTTCGCCAGCGCCGCAAAAGCTGGTGTCAGGTCTGACATTAAGACATTCGCGGCTGAATGTCTTAATGTCAGACCTGACACCAGCGATCTCGGTGTAGTGCCTAGTGGATCTGCGGCGTCGCGCACACCGATTTGCTGCCGCGGATGGTGCAGGTATTGCGCACCACGCCGGCGGCGTCCCACACCTTGACGTCCCACTGCTCGGCGCCGGTGCGCTCCATCGTCATGAAGCCGAAGCCGCCGACCCAGGAACTGAACTGGTCCACCACCGCGCCCGGCGCCGGCTGCGCGCCCGGCGGCAGGACCGCCGGCAGCGGCACCGTGTCCTCCGCGGTGCCGGAAAAGCCGCTCACCAGCTGGGTCGGATGATCGCTGGCAAAGCTGACCTGCTCCCACAGGTGCACGTGGCCCGACAGCAGCGCCTTGACGCCCTTCGGCATCAAACCCGCGTCGATCGCGCCGAAGGCGTCCTGCAGGCCTTTGTCGCCCTTGAACAGCGAGACGGCGCCGGCCTTGTCGCGGGTGGCGCCGAAGGCGAGGATCGGATGGTGCATGGCGACCATGCTGTACGGGGCTTTGCGCGCCAGCGCTGCCATCTTGCGGTAGCTGTCGGCGAATTTCGCCATGCGCGGGTCGTCCGCCGCCAGGCCCTTGTAGGTGGTGCTGGAGGTGTCGAGCACGATCAGCTGGGCACCGTCACCCAGCGGCACCGCATACGGGTCGCTGAAGTCGCCCACCGCGTCGCCGGCGGCGTCGTTGCAGTCGCGTCCCGGCAGCAACGGGCGCGGATCGAGGAAGCGCCAGTAGCCCTGGCCGCCGCGCGCGCACGATTCGTGGTTCCCGCGCGCCATCACCCACGGCGCCGCCGCCAGCAACTGGCGCCCGGGGGCGAAGAAGTCGGCGTTCCAGGCGTCCCAGCCGTAGCCCCACGGGCTGCCTTCGCAGCCGGCGCGGCCAGGCGGACAGGCGTTCTCGCGATAGTGGTAGTCGCCCACGTGCACCACCAGGTCCGGCCGCCACGCCGCCGCCAGCGCGGCGATGCGTTCGAACGGATAGGCGTGTTTCGAATTGCACGCCTGGTAGTCGCTGTCGCTCTTTTTAAGGCGGCAGCCAGTGTCGCCGATGACGACCAGGCGGTCCAGGCGCGCACGCGGCAGCGGCAGCGCGAAGCCGCCGACCGCGGCGCGCACGGTGCCGGCCGGGATCGCGGCCTCGCAGGCGAGCACCGGGAACGCGGCCGCCCTGGAGTCGGCCGGCGCCGACACCGTCGGGCGCTGCGCGATGGTCTGCGCCGGCGCGCGCACCGTCATGGCGACGTCGCGGCCGTCGAGCGAGATGGCGGGACACAGCGCGGCGGCGGTCAGCACGCGCGCCACCGCGGCGCCATCGTCGCCAAGGACGACGAACGACGACAGCTCCGGCGCGCGTCCCGGCGCGGCGCAGCCGGCGACGGCGGCGGCGGCGGTGAATACGCCCACGGCGCGGGCGGCTTGGAAGAATGAGGGCATCGACGATCCGGCGGACAAAAGGCTGCAATCTACCATAACCGCGCGGCGCTGCCGTTGTTGCGAGAGACTGCACGCTCGCACGAGGGTTTTTGGCCATCGTCAGATATACTTGCCCGTTGGGATCAACCAATAGCGGAATAACCATAGTGAACGAGCATCGGAAACGCGCGCAGGAACGTCTTGCGCAGGCAGCAGGCGTCACCAAGATGAGGGCGCAGGCGCTGTTCGCCCAATTTTACGCCTACCTCGGCGCCAAGCCGCCGCTGCAACGCGCGGTGCTGGTGATGCTGTGGGGCTGCGCGGCGCTGACGGCGCTGCTGCTGGCGTACGTGCTGATCCTCATTCCGGTCACCCCCGGCATCAAGGACCTCAAGCAGGCGCGCGCGGCGCGGGCGACGACGCTGGTGTCGACCGACGGCAAGGTGCTGGCCGACTTCGACCAGGGGCTGCAGGAACGCGTCAAGCTCGGCCAAGTGTCGCCGTTCGTCGTCAGCGCGCTGGTGGCCACCGAGGACCACCGCTTCTACCAGCACCACGGCATCGATATCAAACGCACCTTGGGCGCCATCTTCTACAGCCTGAAAGGCGACGCCCAGGGCGGCTCGACCATCACCCAGCAGCTGGCGCGCAACATGTTCCCGGAAGAGATCGGGCGCTCGCGCAACCTGAACCGCAAGCTCAAGGAACTGATCACGGCGCTCAAGATCGAGGCGACCTACAGCAAGACCGAGATCCTCGAAGCCTACCTGAACACGGTGCCGTTCCTGTACAACACCTTCGGCATCGAGATGGCTGCGCGCACCTACTTCGACAAGCCGGCCGCGCGCCTCGACATCCTCGAGAGCGCGACGCTGGTGGGCATGCTGAAGGGGACCAACTACTACAACCCGGTGTCGAATCCGGCGCGCTCGCTGGAGCGGCGCAACGTGGTGCTGGGGCAGATGCTCAAGCACGGGCTGGTCGACCAGGCCCGCTTCAATGCGCTCAAGAAGCGCCCGCTGCGGGTGCATTTCGCGCGCCAGTCCGAGCGCGCCGGCACCGACACCCACTTCACCGCCTACGTGCGCAAGTGGCTGATCGACTGGGCCGACGAAAACGACTACAACCTGCAGCTCGACGGCCTGGTGGTGCACACCACGCTGGACTTCGCGCTGCAGCAGGCGGCGCTGCAGGCGGTCGATCGCCAGGCCAACGCGCTGCAGGCGGTCGCCGACGTCGAGTGGAGCGGCGCCTCGGTGGGCGCGACCGGTTCCACCGCCGCCTATACGGCGATGCACGGCTCGGTCAAGCCGTTCCAGTACTTCTGGCAGTCGCACGCCGCGCTGGCCGACGCCTTCGTGCGCGAGACGCCTGAGTACCGCAAGGCGGTCGAAGACGGCGAAGCGGCCGGCGCCGCGCTCAAGCGCCTGAAGGCCGACCGCGCCTTCATCGCCGGGCTGCGCGCGGCCAAGACGCGCCTCGAGGCCGGCTTCGTCGCGCTCGATCCGGCCACCGGCGCCGTCAAGGCGTGGGTCGGCAGCCGCGACTTCGGCCGCGAGCAGTTCGACCACGTCGTCAAGGCCGAGCGCCAGCCCGGTTCCACCTTCAAGCCGGTGGTGTACGGCGCGGCGCTGGAAAAGGGCCTGCTGCCAGAACGTCCTTACGTCGACGCGGTGATGAGCATCAAGGCCGGCGACGGCAAGATGTGGCGCCCGACCGACATGAACGGCACCACCGGCGCGCAGATGACGATGCGCGACGGCCTGGTGTTCTCCAAGAACACCATCACCGCGCAGGTGATGCAGGACGTCGGCGTGCCCAGCATCGTCAGCCTGGCCAAGGCGCTCGGCATCAACCAGAGCAAGCTGCAGCCGGTGCCGTCGCTGGCGCTGGGCACGAGCCCGGTGACGCTGCTCGAGATGGTCAACGCCTACGCCACCATCGCGGCGCAGGGCGAGTACCGCAAGCCGGTGTTCGTCACCCACATCACCGACCGCGCGGGCAAGGTGGTGGCGCGCTTCGACAGCGCGGCGCCGCAGCGCGCGATGAAGGCCGAATCGGCGGCGATGCTGATCGACATGATGCGCGGCGTGATCAACCGCGGCACCGGCACCGCCGTGCGCACGCGCTTTGGCATCGCCGGCGACGTCGCCGGCAAGACCGGCACCACCCAGAACAATGCCGACGGGTGGTTCATCATGATGCACCCGAACCTGGTGGCCGGAGCCTGGGTGGGCTTTAACGACAACCGCGTCAGCATGCGCAGTTCCTACTGGGGGCAGGGCGGCCACAATGCGATCCTGCTGGTGGGCGACTTTTTCAAGGCGGCGCAGGACAGCGGCAAGGTCGACAAGGCGGCGGTGTTCCCGGGCGGGCCGATCCTGGCGCCGCAGCGATCCGCGGCGCCGGTCGAAGAAGTGATGGAGGAGGGCGGCGAGATGCGCCAGGAGGGCGTGCCGCCGCCGCCGGAGCCGGTGATGCCGGAGCCGGAGCCGGAGCCGGACGATGAAGCGCCGCCGCCGGACAGGCGCCAGCAGGACCGTCAGTTGCAGGACGAGCGCCAGTACCAGCAGGACCGCCAGGCGCGCGACCGCGACGTCGAAGTGGACCGCCAGATCCAGCGCGACCGCCGGCAGCAGGAGCGCCAGTACCAGATGGATCGCGAGCAGCAGGATCGCCAGTACCAGCCGCCACCGCCGCCACCGGAGAACAACTAGGGTCGCCGCGCGCAGCCCGCATCTGCGCAAGTGTCTGCGCGGCCGCGCAGGCCGACGTAAAAAAGCCGCCATCCCTGCAACTGCAGGCATGGCGGCTTTTGCGTCAGCGCTTGCTGCTTAGTTGACCGTCACCGACTGCGTGCCGACCGTCACCGTGCGGCCGGTGCCGCTCGGGGTGATGGTGACCAGCGGACGCTTGCAGCCGACGTCGAGCAGCACCAGGAATTCGGCGTTGTTGCTGCCGTCGCTGCGCAGCGTGAAGGCGCCGTGTCCTTCGACAGTACCCGACTTCGGCGCCAGGCCGGTGCGCGGCGCATACGTGGCGCCGGCGCCGAGCGAGCGGATGCAGACGGTCTGGCCGCCGGCGGTGATGCTCACGCTGGTCGTATTGCTTGCCACGATGCTGGCCGGGGCGTGCAGGTTGAACTCATACGTGTGCGCCACCGATGCCGCCAGCTTGTCGCGCACCAGCATCGCGTTCTGGCCGCGCATGTACCACACCTGGCGCTTGGCCGCACTGAGCTTGCCGGCATACGACGGCGTGGCGTCGCCTTCGGCGTAGTCCAGGTTTGCCGTCGTCGAGAAACCGGTGATCCTGCCGTTGCGCTGCAGCTGCTCGCGGTAGCCGCTGTTGTCCTGGCCGATGCCGTTGTCGAACGTGAGCGAGTTGGTCGACTTGGTCTGGCTGTACCAGCTTTTCCAGTTCGCCGAACCGAACCAGTCGTACCAGCCGGCCTTGGTCAGCAAAGGCTGGCCGGCCACCGACAGCATGATGGTGTTCTGGTCGGCGTGGCTGTGGTTGAACGAGCCGTACGGGCTGGACTTGAAGTACAGCGAGGTGCGCGCCGGCGACTTGACGTCGCTGTGCATCGCGGTCCAGCCGATGCTGGGGAAGTAGGCCGCGTTCGGCGGCGCCGATTCGTACGGGGCGCTGGCGACCGGCATCGGGTATGGCGCCTGCAGCAGGGTCAGGACGTCTTCGTTGCCGCCCAGGTTGCGCTTGTACCAGGCCGCGCGCGGCGATGTCATGCGCGAGGCGAAGGCGTTCCACACGCGCGGATCCGGGGTGGTGTCGTCGCCGTCGCCGAACAGGTGCTTCCTGGTGCCGGGCGGGTTGAACTGGGTAGCGAAATCGAGAAAGCCCAGCGTCCACGGCTTGGCGTAGAAGTTGACGCCGGCGGCGTTGACCAGCGGATCCCACAGCGCCACGTTGTAGCCGGCGGTGTACTCGGCGTAGGCGGTGCCGTTGGCGTAGCCGCCTTCCGGGCCGCTCCATGGCGACGGCGAACTGGCGTGCGCGCGGAACGAGAAGTCGAACCATTTCGGGGCGTCGGCGATGTCGCCCAGCGAGAGCGTCGAGATCAGCACCATGAACAGCAGGTCGGTGTTGCCGTGCGAATCGAACGGGAACTGGTCCATGCGGCCATTGTTGCCGGCCAGGTTGGCGTAGATTTCGTTGGTACGGGTCCGGACCGAAGCGAGCCAGCGCGTCTTGCGGGCGGCGTCGAGGTTGGTCGAGAGCGTATCGACGGCGGTGATCAGCGCCAGCGCGATCTCGCGGGTGGCCTGGTCCTGGTTGGCGTAGCTGGTCGGGCCGGTCGGGCTGAGCGCGGCCAGCTGGTCGCCCTTGCGCAGCGCTTCGGTCAGGTAGACTGCCTCGCCCTTGAGACGGTACATCATGGCGGCGGCCTTGAGCTGGCGGCTCGCCTCGTTGATCTTGGAACGGATGTTGTTCTGCTGGTTGACCATGGCGGTGGTCAGCGGCGACGCGATCGTCACCGTCCAGAGCGAGTCCGACAGCACCGGCAGGGCCGTGATCTGCGCCTTCACTTCATTGCCCATGCGGCTGACGAACGGCTCGAGCTGGGTCTTGCGCGCCAGGTCCCACTGCGCCATCGGCACGAACGAGGCGTGCAGCGAGCGCGGGCGCGCCTTGGCGCTGATGCGGGCGCGCAGGGTGGCGTTGTCGGGCACTTCGAAGCGCACCGAGTTGGCGTTGATGGTGAACGCGCGCGCCGCCGACCAGTCGCTCGAGGCCGACGGGCGCACGCGCCAGGTGTAACTGCCGTTCGGCAGGGCGGTGGTCGGCAGGTACCAGTTGCGGTCGACGGTGGCGCGGACCGGCGCGGCCGAGCCGGCCAGCAGGATCTCGACTTCATAGGTGGCCGGGCCGGTCGGGTGGCGGGCCCAGGTAAAACTCGGCGGGTTCTGCGGCTGGCTGTCGCCGTTGCCGGGCCGCACGTGCACGACCAGGGCATCGGTCGACTGGGCCCAGTCGGCGCGGGCGGCACCGGCGAGCATGAAGGTGGAAATGACGGCGAGACGCAAGTAGGACGATTTCATGCTGTTACAACTCCTGAGGATGATGAGGAACCTGGCCGCGGGCGGCGCCGTTCAAAATTTCCCTTTAAAAACAATCCTGTGAACTATTTTCTTTGGGCAAGTCAGCGTTGCAACATACCGGCCACAGCCGTGTCGTCTTTCTGGGTTTTACAGCTTGTTTCAATTTGAGTGTGCAGGATGGACAACCTGCTATTTCGTGCCACAAGGAAAGGTGTTAGGAGGTTGCACAATGTAAATTAACGGGCGTTGTTGTTCATTTACTGCAAGTTGACAACAGAGTGATCAAGAAATAAAGATATTGCTGGAGGCGGAAGGGCGGATGCGCTAAAGTTGTCAAAAATAAACGCAATCGCGGATCCTGAGGGAATTGTTGATGAGAATGTTGAAGCGCCTGTTCGCCCCGAAGCCGAAGTGCCAGGCCCACATCGTCGGCCGCGCGGCGGCGGTGATCGACCACGTTATTTTCGACGTCGGCATCGAGACGCTGGTGGGCGGCACCTTCGTGCTCGACAAGCGGTTCCGCCTGCGCTTTGTCAGCGTGGCGCCGGCGCGCCCGCGCGGCATCGTTGCGGCGGTGCGGGTGAGCCAGGTGGCCGAAGCGGGCCTGTTCAGCAACCACGACGGGCCGCTCGACATGGACATGGTGAGGGCGCACTCGGCATGCCTGGCGCAGGCGCTGGTGCGCGAGCTGGGGGCGCAGTCGGCGGCGCTGCGGGCGCTGCCGCCGCAACTGGCGTAGCCGGGCGGGGCCGGTTTACGATCGCCGGCAACCGCCCATACCTCAAGACGTTGCAAGCACGCCTGCCGGCGTCATGTCGAGAATCGTAGCGGGGAAGCGCCCAGCGCGGCCAGAACCAGGCTCTTCAGGCGGCCATCGCCTAGTATGCGCTTGGCACGGCCCTCGCGATTGACTGCGTGAAGACTCCATCGCATATTTTTTGAGAGTGACACCACGGGGTAGCGTCGGCCAAATGAACGGGCAGATACGGCCTCCCGGCACACGGGCGCGTCGACCGGGCCTGGCTAGTAGACCACCTTCAAAGTCGGGCTGTCTTTTAGGCGCGGTGCTTATGGCGGTCATACATGCGCGTGGCGATGTTCGCGTGCCCGAGCCACAGCTGGACCTTGGCGATATCTTCGTGTTCAAGCGCATTGGTCGCTGCAGTCGCCCTGAGCGCATGGGGTCCGAAGTCGTCGCCCACGATGCTGACACGAACGGCATACTTAGCGCCACCTGATTATGTTCTTACCTCAGCCTTTCCCAGCACCATCCGTTTCGGACACGGCCTCGTCTGTGCCACCGCGACCGCCAGTCGCGGCACCATGGCAGCCATGTCAGCGCGCCGGTTGAACCGGTACTGGACTTCGGCCAAGTAGCGCCGCGCGTACTTCGCAAACTTGAACGCGTGATGGGTTCCCGACAAAGCGGTTTTCAGATTTCCGAGCAAGACGTTGAGCCATTTGAAGGGCTCGATTTCCGTTCCCGCTTTGCCGCGCGGGGCCAGCACTACTTTGTGGGCGTAGCCCAGCCGCTCGAGCACTTCAAAACCCAACAGCCCGTCGGACGTCACGCAACTGCCCGGCGCTACGGCCAGCTTCGCCCAAGGTCTCAGGGCCGCGAACGAGAATCCGGCAACCGGGTCGAAACGCACCCGCTGCGGCCGCCCCTCGCGCATCTCAACCGCGGCAACAAAGGCCACCTTGTTCGACGATCCGCGTCCCGGTCCGCCGCCGGTGCGCTCGCCGCCCAAATACGCGTCATCGACACTGATATCGCCCTGCAGCGGACGATCGGCCTCGCGCTGGGCCATCACCTCCATCAGCTTGTGTTTGAGCAGCCAGGCGGCCTTCCAGGAGACACCCAGCTGCCGCATCAGCGCCAGCGCTGCGATATTCGTCTTGGACTGCGTCACCAGGTAGATCGCCAAATACCACTTCGTCATTGGCAAGCGCCCATGCTCCATCACTGTCCCCGCGCGCAGGCTGGTTTGATGCCGGCAGGCGCCACATTGCCAGTAGCGCAGTTCCCTCCGTTTGAATTCGTAGGCGGCGCTATGGCCGCAGCACGGACAAACGAACCCGCGCGGCCATCGCGCCTTGATGAACGCGGCCTCGCACTGTCCCTCGGTGCCGTATTCCCGCAGAAAAGCAGGCAACGACAATCCCTTCTGAAACTGAATTCCATTGATTGCCATCATCGTCCCCCGTCAGTAACTCCGCCATCCTGAAGGGTTTGACTCAACAGGAGCGGCTGAGTTCTGACGAACGAACATAATCAGGTAGCGCCAAGAGAGAGAGAGTAGGCCTCCTACGCTGGTCAAAGGGCGCTTGGTTGGCGGCAGCCGGCGCCCCGATGCAAACACGCGATCTAGTCAAATTGGGTAGACGGCGCCCGCAACTCGTCGCGTCCTAGCGATTCTCGTGCTTTGAGCTACGTCTCACTGACAGAACTCAAAGCGCCGATTGCTAAGCCCAAGAATGCACGGCTAAGTCTGGGGTCCCCACTGTCGTAACGCTCTGAGTCGCAGGGGGATTCTCAATTACCAAACCTTGAGTGGGAGCACGCGGGTTCTTGAAATCGTTAAACACGAGGTAATTAACGCCATTTAAAATGTCTTCAGCCGTATCGTAAATTGAATCGTTCGACTGGTATGGAATCTGGAAATAGTTCATTGAAATGGTTTCGGTGTGCCCCCAGAAATCTATGTTATTCCGAGCCCCCAAGCCATTAATAATAACATTATCCTGAACAGCGATTTCATTTTCAGATCCAATATAGTTCAAATTGACATTATCGCCAGCTTGAATATCGCTCCCATCGCTAAGTATGGTAACAGAAGTTCCGTCATAAACAACAATTTTTGCATAGTCTATATCGATAGTTGCGCCCGAGCCATAAACCAGTGCATGAACAAGTCCGCTCGACTCTGTAAACGTATCAACATTAAAAGCCGCCGCACCGGACTGGTTATATGCAGCAATATCAATATCGGTTGAGCTAGGCTTGATTTTAATTACTGCAGAGACGGCTCCGCTAACGGTTTGCTCAGTGATCTGTGTAACTGTAAACCCAGTCATGGGATCAGAATACTGTATTGTCGGTTCGTTATTGTTGGATGTCGTCTTAGAGGTTGGGAGAACGACTCCTGCCGCAGGCGCCCAGTGCGCGCCAGACGCGGTATTGTCTACGGGGACAGCGATAAGGGCAGCTCTCAACGCAGTTGTAGCAGCCGAGTTAGAATTTAGCGTTAAAGGAGAGTAATTGAATCCGTGATTGGAAATCTCAGCTTCCGCCGTAGTAATAGCCGCCCACGCGCTGCTTAGCGAACCGGCAGTGGACCCTGTCGCAACGGTCGTATGGTGATTCGATGGATCGAGAAACGATCTGAATGGTTTCGGTTGGCATTTTACTCCTTAAAATTAAAGTGACTGCTTCAAGATATCGGCGGAAACGTTCGAAACGCTAGACCAGTCATCATTACTCGCGGACTCGATTCAAACAAAAATAGTTATCTTTCCAAAAGCTATTCGTTTATATTCATCAATTTCCGCCGTAATACCGTAATGCCCGGGCAGAGTCTTGCTTTCGCCTCTTGATTTGAGCGTAAAACCCGCTGCTTGCAATATTTTCGTTGCGTCCTCGAACGAGCTTCCGATCGGTATTTGTTTGATTACGATACTAGATATATCGTTGCGACCGTTACCCATACTCCGTATTCTGTTTTCGCGTTCCCAGATTCTGTAGACATCTTTAATATCTTTGCGCAGTGAAGCGCCTCGTTCATTAATTGACCCCATCGTTTTCATTCCAGTGGTCCCAGGTAGTTTGATAGACGAAATTGCCTGAGCTGACGCGGCAATAAAGTTGCAATACAAAAAAAGGCTGACTATTCCTAAGAATAATTTTTTCGGCAGCGCTATGCCGTATGAGGTGTTTTGCATTCTATAAATTCCTTCGATGTTGGCGAATCGATCGGAAAAACGGATTTTTCGATTGGGCAATGCATTTTGAAGATCCTCGTAATTACAGCCGTTCAAATATTTTGTAAAGATATGCCCCAGTTCCTATCAGATCCAAAGATAGGCCCAATGCCGTTTTGAGTGGAAGTTGACTTCGGCTACCATGTCAGCTACCGCTGTGAATGCCTGATTCTTCGTGACCGCGCTTTGCGCTGTAGGTCGGTGCGACGAGGCTCGGAACAGGGTCAAGGGCGGGGTGAGCGAAGCGCAGCCCGGCGAAGCGAACACTTGACGCTGTGCAGGGCCAATACGCTGGG